>NZ_JBQFVE010000001.1:0-945608 GCF_056539605.1 Ruegeria sp. BA2
ATGACTATGGCATCTACGTGCAGCCGATCAATTTCCCAACCGTTCCCCGCGGCACCGAACGCCTGCGATTTACCCCCTCTCCGGTGCATGGACCTGACGAAATGAACCGATTGGTACAGGCGATGGACGAACTTTGGTCACATTGTGCGCTAAATCGCGCCGAACTTGCCGGTTAACCTCACGCTAAAGTGTGCAACGAGTTTGCTGCGTGTTAGGCTTACGCTAACAAAAGAGACGGACGAATCATTTAGGGTTGATTCGACGTTGGCGCGTAACACGCGACGGGCAAAGATGGGGCAGCAGGAATGATTGGGCGCAGATCACAGCGCGATTCCGAAGAAGACATGGACGTCAGACCGAAAGGTTTTGATGACTATGAGGTACGGCTTGGCGATGTGATGCGCGGCGAACGCGCGACAATGGGCAAGTCGCTTCTGGATGTGCAGCGCGAACTGCGGATCAAGGCCAACTACATCGCCGCCATCGAAAACGCCGATCCCGACGCTTTTGACACACCCGGCTTCATAGCCGGGTATGTGCGTTCATATGCCCGCTATCTGGGCATGAACCCGGATGAGACCTTTGCAATCTTCTGTGAGGAAAGCGGCTTTGAAGTCGCGCATGGCATGTCGGCCGAGGCCTCGGTGGTTAAGAAGGCGCAAGGTGGTCTGCCTGCACGCGGGCCGATGGGGCGTGATCCCTTTGTCTCGCCGAACACACCTTATATTCCGGGCCGTCAATCTGTTGTCAGCCAGATCGAACCACGTGCGATTGGATCGACGCTGGTGCTGTTGGCCGTTATCGGCGGCATTGGATATGGTGGCTGGTCGGTATTGAATCGTATTCAGCAGGTTCAGGTCAGTCCGGTCGAGCAAGCGCCGGTTGTCCTGACCGATCTTGATCCCTTGGATGCAGCACGAGCGCGCTCGGATGAGACTGAACTGGCCAGCGTAGATGTGCCAAGTTCTGACGCTTTGGATCGTTTGTATCGTCCGCAGGCTTTGGATGTACCCGTACTAGTGGCGCGCGATGCACCGATTTCCACCCTTGATCCACGCAATGTCGGCGCATTCCGCGCGCCTGAACCTCCGCAGATCAAAGTGACCGAAGTTCATACGGTTGAACGCCCGGCTTTGCCGCAGGTGGTTGAAAAACTGGATACCACTCTGAAGATTGTGGCCGTGAATCCCGCTTGGATGCGTGTCACCGCAGCCGATGGCAGCGTGATCTTCGAAGGCACGTTGGGCACTGTTGAACAAGGCAATACATTCGAAGTTCCGCTGACCGAAGAACCCCCGCAACTGCGTGCTGGTGCTTCGGGTTCCGTATATTTCTCGATGAATGGCGAACATTTTGGTCCCGTCGGTGCTCCGGGTACCGTAGCCAAAGGTGTGGTCCTGTCTAAAGATTCAGTCGCAGAAAACTTCACGGTCGCCGATCTTGAAGCTGATCAGAACAGCGCGCTCAAGCAATTGGTGGCCGAGTTGCAGACACAGGCGGCAGAAGCGCCCGTCGAGTGATCTTGGCATTGCTCCTATTGGGTAGGCGAACTATCTAAGGGGCAACTCAGGCTGAACCGGACCAATCCTCATGTCCCTCAATCACGTGCGTCCGTGGCGCAACATCTATCGCCGTAAATCTCGCCAGATCATGGTCGGCAATGTGCCCGTCGGTGGCGACTCGCCGATTGCGGTTCAGACCATGACCAACACGCTGACCACTGACGTGGCCGCGACTGTTGCACAGGTGCAAGCGGCGGCAGAGGCGGGTGCGGATATCGTGCGGGTCTCGGTCCCGGATGAGGCGTCGTCAAAAGCGCTCAAAGAGGTCGTGCGCGAAAGCCCTGTGCCCATCGTGGCGGATATCCATTTCCACTATCGCCGTGGTATCGAATCCGCCGAGGCGGGTGCGGCCTGTCTGCGCATCAACCCGGGCAACATCGGTGATGAGAAACGGGTTCAAGAGGTCATCAAGGCGGCGCGGGACCACGATTGCTCGATCCGGATTGGGGTCAACGCGGGGTCTCTGGAGAAACATCTGCTGGAGAAATACGGCGAGCCTTGCCCCGAAGCGATGGTCGAAAGCGGGCTCGAACATATCCGGATTCTTGAGGATAACGACTTTCAAAACTTCAAGATCAGCGTGAAGGCCAGTGACGTGTTCCTGTCAGCCGCGGCATATCAGGGCATTGCTGAGGCGACGGATGCACCGATTCATCTGGGTATCACCGAGGCTGGAGGACTGGTCAGTGGCACCATCAAATCGGCCATCGGTCTGGGCAATCTGCTGTGGATGGGAATAGGCGACACGATCCGCGTCAGCCTGTCCGCCGATCCGGTCGAAGAGGTGAAAGTTGGCTATGAGATTCTGAAATCCTTGGGCCTGCGTCATCGCGGTGTGAACATCATCTCGTGCCCCTCCTGCGCGCGGCAGGGATTTGACGTGATCAAAACGGTTGAGGAATTGGAGCATCGACTGGAACACATCAAGACGCCCATGAGCTTGTCGATCATCGGCTGTGTGGTGAACGGTCCGGGTGAAGCGCTGATGACCGATGTTGGCTTTACCGGCGGCGGAGCAGGCTCGGGTATGGTCTATCTCGCGGGTAAGGCCAGCCACAAGATGTCGAACGATCAGATGATCGACCACATCGTTGAAGAGGTTGAGAAGAAGGCAGCGGAATTGGACGCCGCAGCTGAGGCTGCAGAATAAGTCGTCAGCAAAAATTCAGGTTAATTTGAAATGCGCCATGATGTAGCCTGATTTGTCGCCATAAGTGGCGTCAGAGGCAGGCATTTCTGGAGCAGGGAATTTTGAAAACCAAAGTATTTTTTGCGGGTTTCATGATGACGGTATTGGGGGCATGCAGCAGCACTTCGAGCGAATACGACAAACGGCCGGGCTTCATAAATGTCCCTGTTCCGCCAACTCAAGGGACCCAGCTTGGCTATTTATCTGTACACGTGACGGGCTTGAATAAAGACGGTACGACAACGAAAAGCGATGTGCGTATCAGTCCGGGTGGTCAGGGCAAGCCACGGGGAAAGACTCCAGTCATGTATTTTGACTCGCAACTGAGCTCGCGCGTTGCATTGTCTTTGCGCGATGGGCGAGATTCGGCTGCAGCATTCGCGTTTGCCCAGCAAGTTGCCCGCGCGACCTATTGCCCGTCAGGACCGATCACTAAAAACACCGGAATTCGAAAGTACTCCCGCCCTGAAGATTTGCGGGCCATTCTTGCCGAAAGCCAGCGGCAAGGTCGCGATGTTATTCCTGCAGGCGTCAAAGGCGAAGCAATTTCAGCTACCGATTTCAGAAGAGACGGCACCCCGACTTGGGTGGTGTCGATGAAATGTGACGCGCCTTTTCCGTATGATTGAGATAGTAGGCGGAAGTCAGATCGCACTTTGCCAATCATAAACGGAGAATTGTTCCTGTTCCGCGTAAACGCCTTCGCGGGTTCGCTGCATCAGCTTTACAATCCAGTACCTAGCAGTCCCCCATCCCCAGAGAAAGCCAGCGGAACAGCACGCGGGGGCAAACGGTATCGGTAGGGAAGTGGTATAGATCGCTAAGCTGGCGGTGAGTAAGCAAGTGCAGAAGCTAAAGAAATGAAGTTTCCATCGCGCACTTTATCCTTCGGTTTTGAAAGCAAAAAAACTAGAACTACTCACCGATCTTCGGATAAATAAAGCCGTTCACCGGGTAGTGGCTGCCATACTGCCCCGGCCGGCTTTCGACACGCACCAACGTCCAGTCGTTGTTTTTGGAGACGTCTCTGACACCCATTTTCAAAGACACCTTGTTGCGGTGCCAATTGGCGTGATTGATGATCACTTCGCGCTCGGTGACAATATCGGATACGACCGCCACATGGCCCAAGGGCATTCCGCCAGTTGCTCTAAATGACATGACTGCGCCAACAACGGGTTCATTGCCCCGGCCAAAGCTATTGCGCGCCTTGCCCCACCAATCCTTTGCATTGCCGCGAATTTGGATGCCGCTGAGGTCGCGTGCATAGGGTACGCACCATACGCGTTGACCCCGGGAATGCTTTCTTGAGACCTCTTGTAGCGCCATAGCCTGACGTTCGGGATCAAGGTCCGCGTCGTTCGGGTTTTGAGCGCAGGCAGAGACAAGCGTGAACAGCCCCAGCGCAATCGAAGCGCGGGCAAAGCCGGTCATGCGCGGCCAGATTGTATTCGCTTTGCTTGTGGTGGTGTGCAAGGAACTTTGTTGCCGGTTTGAGTGGTGTCAAACTTGTACGGCGATCTTATGCGCTCTGAAAAGAGTTCAATCGGCCGACGGCAAGATTTTGCCTGTTTCCTTCGACACAGAATGTTTGGAGGCCGGGCTTGAAACGCCCGGCACACTTACCAAAGCAATTTTTGGGGCGGCCATGCCGCCCCTCGTGCTTAGCCTTGTTCGGCCCGCACACCATTTGCGATCTGCAGCATCTGGTCGGCGGGCAGGTAACCGCGCAGCATTTCGGTGCCCAGAACGAAGGACGGAGTGCCGGAAATCTGCAGTTTTTGCGCCAGCTCGCGGGTTTTTGTGATCTCTTCCGTGACTTCATCGCTGCCCATCGCCGCGATGATCGCGTCGCTGTCCAGACTCAAACCATCTGAAATCCTGCGCAGAGTCACCTCAGAGGGTTCACCGCTGAACTCCAGCAGGGCGTCATGGACCTGCTTATATGCATCGTCTCCGGCAACCTGTTTGGTGGCGATGGCAAAGCGGGATGACACCAGCGAGGCATCACCCAGAATCGGCAATTCCTTGATCACAAGGCGGATGTTGCCGTCCTCGGCCAGCAGATTGGCCACTTCGGGCACGGCGCGACGGCAATAGCCGCAGCGATAGTCCATGAACTCGACCAGAGTGATGTCGCCGTCCGGGTTGCCACCGACCCAACTGTAGCCATCATTGAACAGGTCATCTGCATTGGCAGCGACCAGTTCCTTGTCGGCCAACGCCTCGGCTGCGGCATTGCGCTCTTCAAGGATATTGATTGCCTCGATGATCACTTCGGGATTTTGCAGAAGATACTCGCGCACCTGCGCGCCAAATTCTGCTTTTTCGGCATCGCTCATCGCGTTTAGATCCAGCGCGTGCGCCGGGGCGGTGATCAGGGAAAGACCCAAAAGGGCCGGTGCAGCATGTTTCAGGATCATTTCCGTTTCCTCTTTTTGTCTTTCTTTGCGCGCTCCGAGGCAATCAGCACATCCTGTGCCCTTTGCCAACCCGGAGAGCCTTCGGGAAGCTGTGCAACAGCCCGTTTGGCATGTATGCCCGCATCTTCAAGACGGCCCTGCAGGGCAAAGCGCTCAGCGGTTACTGCCGAAGCCATTCCGTTATTGCCCACCTGCGAATAGGCCGAGCCCAAATCCCGCATCAAGCGGGCGTTTCGGTAGTCACGCGCACGCGCCTTTTCAAGCACTTGCAGCGCTTTCTTCGTCTGCCCATCCGCCAGTAGTGCACGCCCATATCCCGCAAGGATCAGGGCATTATTGGGCGCCATGTCAACCGCTGCGCCATAGGCTTCGACAGCCTCGCGCACGCGCCGGTTTTCCAGTAGGATCTGGCCTTTCAACTCATAGTAATATGGATCGTCTGGCCGGATTTCCAGCGCGCCATCGATTGCAGCACGGGCGCGGGACAGATCGCGGTTCTGATGATGGGCCGAAGCTTCTCGCATCAAACGGATATCGCGGTCCTTCTCTTCGGCCGCCCGGCGCATCGTCCAGGTAGGCGATCGCAGAAAGGCCGAAAGCTTGCCCTTGATCCGCGCGAACCAATAGTCGGCATTTGCGTTTTGCTCGGCCTGGTCACCGAATTCGTCCAGAAAAGCCTCGGCCGCGCGCAGACGTTCGCGACTGGTGGGGTGCGAACGCATATAGGGATCTTGATTGATCGGGTTCAACAGCTCTTGCCCCGCGAATTTGCGGTGCAGGTTAACCATCCCACGTGGCGATATCCCTGCCCAACGCAAATAGCTGGCAGCACTTCGGTCGGCCGAAGATTCTTCGGCCCGCGTGTGGCCCAAAAAGCTGCGCAGGGCTGAGGCTCGTGTGCCTGCAGCGATCCCTGCAGCGGCCTCTCCGCCACCAGCGGCGGCGGCAGCCAGTGCCAGAAGGGTCCCGAGTTGAGCATTACGTTGCGCCGCGCGCAGGTTTTCCGAGCGCCGGGCAAGATGGCCGTTCGCGATATGAGCAGCCTCATGCGCGATTACCGCCTGCAACATCTCGGGTGTATCAACGCTCAGGATCAGGCCGTAGTTTACGTAGATGGTGTTGTAGTCGATCACGAAAGCATTGAACGTGCTGTCATTGACGACCAGAACCCGAACGCGGTTGGTGTTCAGGCCAGCGGCGCGCAGGATCGGAAAGGCTAGTTCTTGCAGTCCGTGTTCGATGTCAGGATCTCGGATCAGGCTTTGCGCGCTGGCCTGCATGGCGCTGATCAACCATGTCGCTGCCAACAGCAACACGGCCGGGATTGACGCCAGCCGGGATACGCGTTCAAAAGCCATGGCTGCAACATGGGAGATGGCCATGAGAAACTCAACCCGTTCCGGTGTCGATCCCTTCATCGTGATGGACGTGATGGAGGCCGCGCGCAAGGCGGAAGAGGGCGGACGGCATGTCGTACACATGGAGGTGGGGCAACCGGGAACCGGAGCGCCAAAGGGGGCAACCGCAGCTCTGGCAAAGGCTATGGAGCAAGGGCCCTTGGGGTACACTGTAGCATTGGGCCTTCCCGCACTTCGCCAGCGGATCGCGCAGATGTATGGCGAATGGTATGACGTTGATCTCAACCCAGAACGCGTGGTGATCACGCCGGGATCGTCGGGCGGATTTCTGCTGGCCTTTACTGCCTTGTTCGACAGCGGGGATCGCGTGGGGATCGGAGCACCAGGCTATCCCTCGTATCGGCAAATCCTGAAGGCGCTTGGGTTGGTTCCGGTTGATCTGCCGACAGCGCCGGAAAACCGTCTGCAGCCGGTGCCTTCTGATTTTGCGGGGCTTGATCTGCAGGGTTTGATGGTGGCCTCGCCTGCCAATCCCACCGGGACGATGCTGGACCATGCTGCGATGCGCGCGCTCATAGACGCAGCGCGTGGGCAAGGTGCCTCATTCATAAGTGACGAGATTTATCACGGGCTGGAATATGAAGCCAAAGCTGTCACTGCGCTGGAACTGACGGACGAGTGTTATGTGATCAACTCGTTCTCCAAGTATTTCTCGATGACCGGCTGGCGGGTTGGCTGGATGGTTGTGCCCGAAGATCAGGTGCGTGTGGTCGAGCGAATTGCCCAGAACATGTTCATCTGCGCGCCTCATGCCAGCCAGGTGGCCGCGTTGGCCGCGATGGATTGCGAGGATGAACTGCAGGCCAATCTGGATGTGTATCGCCGAAATCGTCTGTTGATGCTCGACGGGTTGCCCAAGGCCGGATTTACCAATATCGCACCACCAGATGGGGCGTTTTACGTCTATGCGGATGTCTCGGGCTTGACCGATGACAGCCGTGCGTTTGCGGACGAGATACTCGACAAGGCTGGGGTCGCGGTGACGCCGGGGTTGGATTTCGATCCGGAACGCGGGCACACGACGCTGCGGTTTTCCTATGCGCGTTCGACCGAAGACATACAGGATGGGTTGGATCGTCTGCAGCGTTTCATGGCTGAGCGTGGCGCGATCCCGCAAACGGCCTAAAGCGTTCACAAAGGCAGGGGATTGCTATAGGCTCTGCCTCAAACGATCTCGGGATAACTTGAGGCTATGAGCAGGATTTTCTACGCAATCGCCCTGATCTGGGCGCTGACTGGTGTTGCTATCGCGCAGGACTTCAGCGCGCTTGCACGCGCCCTTCCGGACCAGAGCCGCATTGTGGATGAGGGAAATACCGGCGTACGGGTCGATCTTGGCCTCAGCCAGGGTGTGCCTTACCGCGTGTTTACTCTGCGCGATCCCTACCGCATGGTGCTGGATTTTCAGGAGGTCGACTGGTCTGGATTGGATCGCGAGACCTTCCTGCAAAGCGACCGCATCAGCGGGGTGCAATATGGGGCTTACGTACCCGGTTGGTCGCGTTTGGTGTTAGAGCTGGGTGCGCCTCTGGCGGTGGAGACCGCTGATTTGCGAGTGGATCAAGTCACCGGTGCCGCTCATTTATCGCTGCACCTGAAGGGCACCGATTTTGACAGTTTTGCCGCCAGCGCAGGCGCCCCTCGGCAACCGGGTTGGGATTTGCCGGAACCCGCCGTCACACCGGCCCTGCCTCGGCGTGATGGGGCACGCGCTGTGAGGGTCATGCTGGACCCCGGTCATGGTGGCATTGATCCTGGCGCAGAAGTTTCTGAAACAAATGAGAAAACCCTGATGCTGGTCTTCGCGCGCGAACTGCGCGAGGCGCTGCTGCGGGCGGGTGGTTTCGAAGTCGTCATGACCCGTGTTGACGATCAGTTTGTCTCGCTAGAACGGCGTATCGCATTGGCGCATCGGGCCGGGGCCGACGTGTTCATCTCGCTGCACGCAGATTCGCTTTCCGAAGGGCTGGCGCATGGGGCTGTCGTCTACACGCTGTCAGAAGAGGCCTCGGACGTTGCCAGCCAAAAGCTGGCCGAACGGCATGATCGGGGTGATTTGATCGCGGGCCTTGATCTGAGCGGTGCCGACGATCAGGTCGCTGATGTGCTGCTTGATCTGGCCCGACAAGAGACCAAACCGCGCAGCAAGGCGCTGGCCCGTGCGTTGGTCGATGGCATGGCACAGCAGGGAGGCCCGATGAATCGTCGCCCCCTGCGATCCGCTTCATTCTCGGTGCTCAAGGCCGCGGATATCCCGTCGGTTCTGGTAGAGCTGGGGTTTTTGTCCAGCCCACGTGATTTCAAGAATATCTCTAACCCGGATTGGCGCGCTTCGATGGCGCAAGGTCTTGTGCAAGGGCTTGAGAACTGGAGGCAGGACGATTTGGTGAAACGATCCTTGATCGGACAATAACGCAGCGGCGCAAAACGGCCATTGTAGCCTTTCGTGTTTTGACCCTGCGAGGGGGCGACACTATATAGGCGTCACCGCGAGTAAAAGGCAGTAACGTGATCCGGTTCATTCTTTCGTTTTTCGGGGCGATCTTCAGCCTCGTTACCTTGGGTATCTTCATGGCCGCGCTGGTCGTCGGCGCGGTGTTCTGGATGTACGGGCGCGATCTGCCCAGCCATGAATCACTGGCTCAGTACAAGCCGCCGACTATCAGTCGGATTTATTCGGGCGAAGGTCAGTTGATCGACGAATTCGCACAGGAACGCCGCTTGTTCACACCGTCCGAGGAAATTCCCGATCTGGTGAAGCAGGCGTTTATCTCGGCGGAAGACAAGAATTTCTATACGCATCAGGGCTATGACCCGCGCGGGATTATTGCCGCTGGGGTTGAGGCGGTGCGGACTAAAGGTGAAACTGTCCGTGGTGCGTCAACCATCACGCAGCAGGTGATGAAAAACTTCCTGCTATCCGGCGACCGTCGCGCCGAGCGCAAGATCAAAGAGATCATCCTCGCCACGAGGCTTGAGGATACGCTCGACAAAGAACAAATCCTCGAGCTTTACATGAACGAGATTTTTCTGGGCCAGAACTCTTATGGTGTGACTGCTGCTGCCCAGACCTATTTCAACAAGACTCTGCAGGAACTGGCCCCGCATGAGGCCGCGATGCTGGCCGCCATGCCCAAGGCGCCGTCGGACTACCATCCAGTGCGGCAAAAAGAGCGCCTGCTGAACCGCCGCAACTATGTGCTGCGCGAAATGCAGCAGAACGGCTACATCGATCAGGCGACTTATGAGACGGAGGTCGATATGCCTCTGCGCTCGGTCCAGAATGGTGACTTCGAAAGCTTCCGCACTGCATTGCCGCCGCGTGACTATTTCACTGATGAAATCCGCCGCCAGCTGAGCGAAGATTTTGGCGAGGGCGAGTTCTTTACCGGCGGTTTCACCGTTCGGGCATCAGTCGATGAGGAAATGCAGGTCGAAGCGGCCAAGGCCCTGCGCACCGCATTGCAGAAATACGACCGATCACGCGGGCGTTGGCGCGGCACAGGTGAAGTGATCGCCGAAGAAAAGCTGGCCGACGAAGCGCAATGGCGTGAAGCTCTTGCCATCATGGAAATTCCCCGCGATGTGGTGCTGCCGACGCGATGGTATCCGGCTGTCGTTCTGAACGTGGCTGACCAATCGCTGACCGTCGGGATCGAGGATGGCCCTGCAGATGGCACCATCCCGCGCGCCGACATTAAATGGATGCAGGGTAACTTTCAGGACAATTTCAAACGCGGTGATGTCATTCTGGTAATGGCCGGGGAAGAGGGGCAATGGTCTGCCCGCCAGGTGCCCGAAGTGCAGGGCGGTTTTGTCGCGATGGATGTGAACTCGGGCCGCGTTCTGGCGATGCAGGGCGGGTTCTCGTATCAGGACACCGTATTCAACCGTGCCACACAGGCGCAGCGCCAGCCGGGGTCCAGCTTCAAACCCTTCGTTTACGCGGCCGCGCTGGACAGTGGTTACAGCCCGGCGACCATCGTTGTGGATGCGCCGATCGAGGTGAACACACCGCAGGGCCTGTGGCGGCCTAAGAATTCGACCAACAAGTTTTATGGCCCGACACCGTTGCGCACCGGGATCGAACAATCGCGGAACCTGATGACCATCCGTCTGGCGCAAGAGGTCACGATGCCCGTTGTCGCCGGCTATGCCGAGCGGTTCGGCGTTTATGACCGGATGGGCGCGTTCCTTGCAAACTCGCTGGGGTCGGAAGAGACGACGCTCTACAAGATGGTCGCGGCCTACGCGATGTTCGCCAATGGCGGCGAACGGGTCGAGCCGACGCTGGTCGACCGAATTCAGGACAGGTTCGGCAAAACGATCTATCGCCATGACGACCGCCAGTGTGTGGACTGTAACTCTAGCTGGCTTGAGCCCGATGAATCGCCCACGATCCTGACTGATCGCAGCCAGGTCATGGATGCCATTACGGCCTATCAGCTGACCTCGATGATGAAAGGCGTTGTAGATCGCGGCACCGCGTCAAGCGTTGTAAATCTGCCTGTGCCCACCGCAGGTAAGACCGGCACGACCAATGAATCCAAGGATGCGTGGTTCATCGGCTTTACCTCGAATATCGTTGCGGGCTGCTACATCGGCTATGATCGGCCTCGCCCGATGGGGCGGGGGGCTTATGGCGGCACTCTATGTGGCCCAGTGTTCCAGAGCTTCATGGAAACAGCCGTCGAGAAATACGGCGGTGGCCCTTTCGAAGTGCCCCCAGGCGGCCATTTCATCAAGATCGACCGCTTCAGCGGCGCGCGCCTGCCTGAAGATGCGAGTGGTGCATATGTGGTCGCCGAGTATTTCCGTGATGGCGTCGACGGCTTTATCGACCGTATCTATGACGGTGGCTTTGCAATGGGTTCGGATCTGCCTCTGTTTGAAGAAGCGAGCTCAGGCCGTCAGGTGACCACATCAACAGGTGACACGATCACGGTTGGCCCGAATGCCAGCCAGGGTGAACTGCAGGGTGGCGGGCTTTACTGACCGCCCAACTTCTCGATTTAGTCGTCTTGTGGTGGCCTGCACCTCTTGCTATCACGCAACCCTGATTGAGCAAGTTGGGACCTGACCATGCGCGCCGAAACCCAGAATATTGTGGCGGAAATCGAAAAGTCGCTGGAGCTGCTGGCGCAGCGCATGGACTATGAAACCGCACCGCACCGGTTGGAGGAATTCAACGCGCGTGTCGAGGATCCGAACCTGTGGGACAATCCTGAGAACGCGCAGAAACTGATGCGCGAACGGCAGTTGCTGGTCGATGCCATCGAGACCTACGAATCCATCAAGACCGATCTCAGCGACAATATCGAGCTGATTGAACTGGGCGAGATGGAAGAGGACGAAGAGGTCGTCACCGACGCCGAAGACGCGATCAAAAAGCTGCAGACCAAGGCCGCGAAGAAAGAGCTTGAGGCGCTGCTTGATGGCGAAGCGGACGGCAATGACACCTTCCTTGAAATCAACTCGGGCGCGGGCGGGACGGAAAGCTGCGACTGGGCCTCGATGCTGGCGCGGATGTATGTCCGCTGGGCCGAGAAAAAGGGCTATACGGTTGAGCTGCAATCCGAGACGGCGGGCGAAGAGGCAGGGATCAAATCCGCGGCCTACAAGATTTCAGGTCACAACGCCTATGGCTGGTTGAAATCCGAAAGCGGCGTGCATCGGCTGGTGCGTATCTCTCCGTTCGACTCGGCGGCCAAGCGGCATACTTCGTTCAGCTCGGTCTGGGTCTATCCGGTGGTGGACGACAATATCGAGATTGAGGTGAACCCCTCGGATATCCGCGTCGACACCTATCGCTCGTCCGGTGCGGGTGGTCAGCACGTGAACACGACGGACTCGGCTGTTCGGATCACGCACATTCCAACCGGGATCGTCGTGACCAGTTCCGAAAAGTCGCAGCACCAAAACCGCGACATTGCCATGAAGGCGCTGAAATCGCGTCTGTATCAGCAAGAGTTGGATCGCAGAAACGCCGAGATCAATGCCGCCCACGAAGCCAAGGGCGATGCGGGATGGGGCAACCAGATCCGGTCCTACGTGCTGCAGCCCTATCAGATGGTCAAGGACTTGAGGACCAATCACGAGACATCCGACACCAAGGGTGTGCTGGATGGCGATCTGGATGGTTTCATGGCGGCGACGCTGGCCCTGAATGTCTCAGGCAAAAGCCGGTCCGAGGCGCAGGGCGAGGGCTAATTGCGGCGGTCACTGACCTCGGCTGCGAACCTGATCAAGGGCCACTGGCAATTGATCGCAATCGTCGTGTTGGTATTTGTGTTCTGGAACACGTTTGTTGTTCTGCCGCTGAAGCTTCTGATCGTTTACCTGCACGAACTATCCCATGCGATTGCCATCATTCTGACTGGCGGCTCGGTCGAGAGCTTGTCGGTCTCGACACGGCAGGGCGGGCTGGTCATCGGGCGCGGCGGTAACCGGTTTATCAGCCTGACTGCTGGGTATTTGGGTTCGCTGCTGCTGGGTATGGGGCTGCTGTTGATCGCGCTGCGCACCAATGCCGATAAGGCGGTGCTTGGCGTGTTTGGCGGGGTCATGGTGTTGGTCACTCTGCTTTACGTGCGCGATCCCTTTGCCATAGCCTTTTGCGCGGGCACGGGTGCGGTGATGCTGGCGGTGGCCTGGTACCTCAGCCGTAATCTGTGCGATTTGATTTTGCGCGTCATCGGGCTGACGAGCATGATCTATGTCCCCTTCGACATCTTCGACGATACGATCCGACGCTCAGGGGTCCGCTCTGATGCTTACATGCTCGCCGAAGAGTTTGGCGGTACCACGATGATGTGGGGCGGGCTGTGGCTGGTGCTAAGTCTGCTTATGATCGGATTTGGCTTGAAGAACATGCTGGGCCGCGACAGCAATGTGCGGATTGATCTTAGGATCAAGTGATCCTGGGCTTCGGCCCATGTCCTTCTCAAGCATCGCAAAAAGATACATCTAAACAGTGGCTTTAAATGGCTCAGCCACGCCGCTAGGCTGATGAAACGCAGCCAAAGGACCAGCCCGAATGGATTTGACCAGAGCATCCGCAAAAGACATTCTTGATGCCTTGTCCAGCCGGCGGCTTTCAGCGGCAGAGCTGATGCGCGCGACGCTGGATCGGATTGCCCAGGTGAATGGTGAGGTCAACGCGATCGTGGCCTTGCAAGATCAGGATGCGCTGATGGCCGAGGCGCAGGCGGCGGATGCCACGTCTCCTGTAGGTCCGTTGCACGGACTACCCATCGCAGTGAAGGATCTGGTGAACGTTTCCGGGATTGTGTCGACCCAAGGCTCGCCCTTGTTCAAGGATCATGTCCCGAAATCCGATGATCTGCTGGCCGCACGGCTGCGCGCGGCTGGGGCGATCCTGATCGGCAAGACCAACACGCCAGAGTTCGGGCTGGGCTCGCACACGTTTAACCCTGTCTATGGTGCGACCCGCAATCCCTATGATCCGGCAAAGTCTTGCGGTGGTTCTTCCGGGGGCGCTGCCGTGGCGCTGGCGACCGGGATGCTGGCGCTGGCGGACGGCTCTGACATGATGGGCAGCCTGCGCAACCCGGCTGCGTGGAACAATGTCTATGGGTTCAGACCCACTTGGGGGCGGGTACCGTCGGAACCGGTGGGGGACAGCTATCTGCATCAGTTGTCGACCCTAGGACCCATGGCGCGCAGCCCCGAAGATATCGGGATTCTTCTAGACGCCATTTCCGGACCCGATCCAAGGATGCCTCTGAGCACAGAGGTTGAAACCGTATCGCCTGTACGGCCTGCGGATCTGCAAGGCCTGCGCATAGGCTGGCTGAGTGATTGGGGTGGGGCATTCCCTTGTGAGACAGGTGTGCTCGAACTTTGTCGAGATGCGTTGCGGGTTTTCGAGGATCAAGGCGCGAAGGTTGAGCCACTTGCACCGCCCTTTGATGCGGATCTAATCTGGGACAGTTGGATCACCTTGCGTTCGTGGAGCGTTGCAACGGGATTGCAGCCTCTGGCTGATAAGCACGCTCAGCTCAAGGACACAGCGAAATGGGAGCTAGAGCGTGGGCTGTCCTTCAGCGCAATGGATGTGCATCGTGCAAGCGTCATTCGGTCAGATTGGCACCGGCGCGCGGCAGAGGTTTTTGCCGACTATGATGCCTTGGTGTTGCCCGCCGCGCAGGTCTGGCCATTCAAGATCGAGATCCCATACCCAACTGAAATTAAGGGTTTAGTGATGGATACCTACCATCGCTGGATGCAGGTTGTGACACCGGTCAGTCTGCTGGGCCTTCCCTGTTTGGGGATGCCTGCCAGATTCGGAGCAGATGGATTACCGATGGGGCTGCAACTGTTTGGCCCGCGCGGATCGGATGCGAAAATCTTGTCGATGGGGTCTGCCTATCACGCCGAAACGCATTGGCCGCAGAAGCGACCCGCAATGTAGAAGAACCGCCTGGGAGGAGCGTACAAGGATGGACAAACCCTTTGGTGTGCCGACATTGAAACCGGTCGATACTGAGATGCTGAAAGAAGCGCTGAGCCGCGCTTGGCAGGACTATCGCCGCGCACCGCTCTTCGGGCTTTTCTTCGCCGGTTTTTATGTGTTGGCAGGTTGGCTTATGGCCTGGGTCACGCTGAAAACGGGAACCTCCTTCTGGCTTGTGCTGGCCGCAATCGGGTTCCCTCTGATCGGCCCGTTCGCCGCGGTGGGGTTGTACGAGGTTTCACACCGTCTGGAACAGGGTGAGCCGTTGAACCCCGGCGCGATATTTGGCGTTGTTGTTCAACAAAGCCGTAGGCAATTGCCTTCGATCTGCGCCATTATCGTGGTGATCTTCCTGTTCTGGTTTTTTTTGGGCCACATGATCTTTGCCCTGTTCATGGGGCTGTCAACGATGACCAATATCTCAACCTCCTTCGAGGTGTTCTTGACCCCCAATGGGTTAAGCATGTTGGCCTTGGGCACGCTGGTCGGGGCGGTATTTGCGATCATCCTGTATATGATCACTGTGCTTTCCATCCCGATGCTGCTGGATCGTGAGCTGGATTTCGTAACCGCCATGATCTCAAGCTTTGCTTATGTCAAAGCGAACATGCACGTCATGCTGGGTTGGGGGGCCTTTATCGCCATCGTTACTTTTCTGGCGATGATCCCATGGTTTCTGGGCCTGCTTGTGGTGCTGCCCTTGCTTGGGCACGCCAGTTGGCATCTATATCGTCTGATCGCAGCAGATGGCGTGGCAAAGGGTTCGCAGTCTGCATCTGCCTAACGCTGGCTGTTCAGCTTAGGGCGCTTCTTTGCATGGATTCTTCGGGGGCAACTTGTGTATGCCGCCTTACTTGCAGGGCGGCAGAAAGATCGTGCCCAAGATATCGCAGACTAAGCGGATTGGAACCCGACCTTGGTGTGCCGCCTTGTGCAATCCGATAAACATGACCTGACCAAGTCTGACCTGTCTGTTCAGAGGGCTCACTCAAGATCATCATCCGGCAATCCTGTGCGCCCGGTCGGGACATCAGGGCGCAAATCTGGCCACCAATATGGGAAACGATCCCCTGAATTTCGCGTGCTGAGGCCATGCAATTTGGCATATGCAAACGGGGTTCATAACTGCGCAACAACGTGCAATGTCGAATACGTCGGACAAACAGCAACCGGTGCCGTGCTGTTTCGTGCCCTTTAGGGGTGTCTTCGATCACATGATAGAATCCGGGGGAGAGAGTCTTTTCGGTCCCTGTGGCGAGAAACTTGTCGATGAATTCCGATGCAGGGTGGTGGGTATGCGGTTCTATTTCCTCCAGTGGTTTCAGGAGGATACGCGCGTCTACCCGGAAAAAGCGGCACATCCGGTCCAACACATCCGGCCTTGGAAAGCTTTCGCCTGCCAAATAGCGATTGAATTGAGTGCGGTTAATTCCCAACTGGCGGCAAAGTTCGGAAATTGATCGGTATTCACCTGCGAGCTGCTTGAGATTGGCACCGAACATGCTGCGCAATTCTGCAGGGCTGCGATTATTGTCGGTCACTTCGATCCAGATTTCCGTTTGTATTTTCAGAAAATAACAGCACAGGCGGCAGCACTCAGGCCGCAAGCCTTTGAAAAATCGCAAAGATGACCCCAACGGGCACCGCAAGGCGCTCCGCTACACGCCATACGCTAGTGCGATGACGTGCAAAATCAACAGTATTTTGGCTAATTTGCATGATCTTTTTCATGCTTTGGCTCATACATGAGCTGAGCCGAAACCGCAATTTATGCGTGCAGCGCTGCGGAAGGACGCTGAAACCGCCCCGAAATGACAAGCAATCCAGGGCGGGGCGCTATTACTTAGTCACCACGCAACAATGCGGCAACCCCGGTACGAGCAATCTCAATCAAACCAAGAGGGCGCATCAGATCGGCAAAGGCATCAATCTTGTCTGGGGCGCCGGTGATCTCAAAGATGAACGAGTTCAACGTGCTGTCGACAACATTGGCGCGGAAGATATCTGCCAAACGCAACGCTTCGACGCGTTTGTCGCCTTCACCCACAACCTTGATGATCGCCAACTCGCGTTCAACCGAAGAACCTTCGACCGTCAGATCGTGCACATCACGGACCGAAACGATACGACCGAGCTGAGCCTTGATCTGTTCGATCACCTGCGGCGTGCCGGTTGTGACGATGGTAATGCGGCTGAGGTGCCCAGTGTGGTCCACTTCGGCAACCGTAAGGCTTTCGATGTTGTAGCCCCGACCCGAAAACAGACCGATCACTCGCGCCAGCACCCCGGGTTCATTTTCCACCATAACAGCAATGGTGTGCTTTTCCTGAACGTCCGAGAATGTCGGGCGTAGGTTATATGCAGAATGACGGGTTGCACCTTTTTTGATATGCAGGGCAGACATTTATGTCCCTTCCATGATCTCGAGAAAGCCGGGCGCCATCCTGCGCCCGACAAAATTCGTCGAATTTCGTTAAACCAGAACCGATCCCTTGCTATCGATAACACCCTGCGTTTCGGCTTCGCCCAGCAGCATTTCGTTATGCGCCTTGCCCGAAGGGATCATCGGGAAGCAGTTCTCGTGCTTTTCGACCACGCAATCAAACAGAACAGGGCCGTCGTAGTTGATCATCTCCATGATCGCGTCGTCCAGATCTGCGGGGTCTGAACAGAGGATACCTTTGGCCCCGAACGCTTCGGCGAGTTTGACGAAATCGGGCAGGGCTTCTGACCAGGAGTGCGAATAGCGCTCGCCATGCAGCAATTCCTGCCACTGACGCACCATGCCAAGGCGCTCATTGTTCAGGATGAACTGCTTTACTGGCAGGCGGTACTGCGCGGCAGTGCCCATTTCCTGCATGTTCATCAACCAGGAGGCTTCGCCGGCCACGTTGATAACCAGCGCATCCGGGTGCGCCATCTGCACACCGATTGAAGCGGGGAAGCCGTAGCCCATCGTGCCCAGCCCGCCCGAAGTCATCCAGCGGTTAGGGTCTTCGAACCCAAGATATTGCGCCGCCCACATCTGGTGTTGGCCCACCTCGGTGGTGATGTAGCGGTCATGCTTTTTGGTCAACTCTTCGAGCCGTTGCAGCGCATATTGCGGCTTGATGGTTTTTTCGCTGTTGGTGAAGGCGAGACAGTTGACCTTGCGCCATTCGTTGATCTGGTCTTGCCACTGTTTGACATTCGCCGCGTCCGTTTTGCGTCCGCGGGCTTTCCAGACCTTCAGAATATCCTCAAGCACATGGGCAACGTCGCCGACAATCGGGATATCCACCCGGATCACCTTGTTGATCGAAGACGGATCGATATCCACATGCGCCTTGATCGAATTCGGCGAGAACGCGTCAATCCGGCCAGTGATGCGGTCGTCAAAGCGGGCACCGATATTGATCATCAAATCGCAGCCGTGCATGGCCATGTTGGCCTCGTATAGCCCGTGCATTCCCAGCATACCGATCCAGTTCTCACCTGAGGCTGGATAAGCCCCAAGCCCCATCAGAGTCGACGTGACTGGAAAACCAGTTGAATCCACCAACTCGCGCAGCAACTGGCTGGCTGCTGGGCCAGAGTTGATAACGCCACCGCCCGTGTAGAACACCGGTTTCTTCGCGGTCTCCATGGCCGCGACCAATTCCGTGATCTCTTCCAGATCGCCCTTCACCACGGGCTGATAATGTGATGTCGACGGCTTGGGGCCGCTATAGTCACCCGTGGCAAACTGAACGTCCTTGGGGATGTCGACCAGAACCGGGCCGGGGCGGCCCGAAGTCGCAACATGGAAGGCCTCGTGCAGGGTGCCCGACAACGAGTCGGTGTCCTTGACCAGCCAATTGTGCTTGGTGCACGGTCGTGTGATCCCAACGGTGTCGGCCTCTTGAAAGGCGTCCGAACCGATCATGAATGTGGGCACCTGTCCGGTCAGGACGATGATCGGGATGGAATCCATCAGCGCATCGGTCAGGCCGGTGACTGCGTTGGTGGCGCCGGGCCCCGAGGTCACAAGCGCAACACCCGGTTTGCCGGTTGAACGTGCATAGCCTTCGGCTGCGTGAACCGCACCTTGTTCATGCCGTACCAGAATGTGACGAATGTCGTTCTGCAGAAAGATCTCATCATAGATCGGTAGGACGGCGCCACCGGGGTATCCGAATACCGTGTCCACGCCCTGATCCTTGAGGGCCTGAACCACCATCTTTGCGCCGGTCATCTCACGTGTCATCTGCTTTGCTCCGTTCGCGACATGTGTCTTGCGTGTTGCCAAAAAAAAGCCCCCGAGATTTTCGGAGGCGCATGGGTTCGATTATGGTTTACCGTTACCGGCCCATGCGCGTGTTTCCTACGATTACGACTAGCGCTTTCATCGCCAGAGGCTCCTTCTTTGCGTGCAGGGACATTATGGTTGAGGGGAAGGGGCGTCAACAGGCAAAAACAAAAATTTTGTAAGCCTGGGGTCATAAGTTTTGTCATTTTGTTGCGCAAAATGACGCAGGCTGGGAAATATCCGCGAATTTTGATCGTAATTTGGGGTGTGATCCGGTGATTTCAGGTGGTCCGATTACGTCAGGCCCATGTCTGAAACAGACCAGAGCAGCGTTTGATGCTGAGGCAGGCTGATGAAAACAGCGCTACATCAGGAGGTCAGACATGCTGCACGATCTTGTGGATCTAGGTCGCTATCCGATCGACCGCGCTGACTCGTACGCCTACAGGCAACTGATCAATGACCTGCGGCGAGATCTGGATGCCGACGGATGCGCAGTTCTGCCCGGTTTTGTTCATGAAGTTGGTCTGGATAAGTTGATCGCCGAGGCTGACTCGGTCGCGCCCAAAGCACATCGGTCATTCAACCGCACAAACGCTTATTTCACGCAGGACGATCCGAGCTATGGCATCGGGCATCCGATCCGGCGCTTTTTTGACCGGTCGAACGCTTTTGTGCCCGCGGATAACTTTTCTGCCACAAGCCCGCTGCGGCGAATTTATGAGTATGACGGCTTCATGCCATTTATTCGCGATGCTCTGAACGAGTCTGAAGAGCGGTTCTTCCGATATGATGATCCGCTGGCGGATGTGATCATAAATGTGGTCGAAAAAGGCGGGGGTTTCCCCTGGCATTTTGACACCAACAACTACACCGTGACGTTGGCTATTCAGAACGGCGAAGCGGGTGGTACATTCGAATACGCGCCAAATCTGCGAACAAGTGAGGACGAGAACTTCAAAGCGGTCGCTGAAATCCTCGACGGGGGCATGGATCGCGTTCACCAACTGGAGTTAAAGCCGGGTGATCTGCAGATTTTCAAAGGGCGGTACGCGCTGCACCGGGTGGCGCCGGTCGAGGGCGAGCGGAAGCGCTATGTGGGCATTTTCTCATTTGTCGAAACCGAAGGGATGTGCGGCGGGATTGAGCGCACACGGCAGTTATATGGGCGTGTTCTACCGCATCATTACGAACGCGCCGGGCTGCGCGGGGATGATCTGTTGGACTAACGCAGTTAGACTGAAACCGTATCCACTTGGGAGTCGAAGCTTATGCCACAGATATTGCAACTTACGCCTTTTGTCTTGTGTTCGTCTCTGGATGATCAGATTGAGTTTTATTGCACCCGGCTTGGATTTAGCTGCACTTTCAAGCAAGAGAATTATGCCTTTTTGAGGCTGGGTTCGGTTGCCATACGTCTGTTGGAATGCCCGCCGAGATCAGATGGCAAACCGCTGGGAGACAACCAATCTTTTTACATTGATGTCGATGAGATCGATGCGCTTTATGAAGAGTTGAGCGCAGGGCTTGCCGATCTGCCCGAGGGACGTGTGCGCCCGCCATTTGATCAGCCCTATCAACAGCGCGAATTCCACGTGATTGACGAGGATGGGACGCTTATCTTCTACGGCCAAGACATTCGCCCGCGTTAGGAAGCGCTCCCGCCCGTCATCAACGCGCCTTGCGGCGCATCTCTTCCGGTTGGGCAGGGCAGCGCGTGCCGCACTGCCGTCAAAGCCCGGGGCTGGTGCCCTGCAGAACACCATGTTCCAGCGCGTAGCGGGTTAGGCCAGCAGTGGAAGAGATGCCAAGCTTGCGCTTGATATTCTTGCGGTGCGTCTCAACCGTGCGCACCGAGATATCCAGCGCCAGAGCGACTTCCTTGTTGGATTTACCCTGCGCGAGTTCCAGCAAGATCGTCTGTTCGCGCCCAGTCAGCGCCTCACGCGTGCTGCCGTCTTTCGGTTCCAGCGATCCGCTGGCGCCGGTACACAGATACCGTTCGCCGCGCATCACAGCGTCGATGGCTTGCTTGATCTCTTCGGTGGGAACGTCCTTGAGGACATATCCCTTGGCCCCATGGCTGAGCGCGGTTGAGATGTATTCGGGGCTGTCATGCATCGAAAGGATCAGAATGCGGGTTTCCGGCAGACGCTCAAGTATGATTTCGGTCGCGCTCAGCCCGCTGAGGCCGGGCATGTTGAGGTCCATCAGGATCACGTCAGGTTTCAGACGTGTTGCCTGTTCGACGGCCTCTTGTCCGTTTGACAGGGTTCCAACCACGTCGATTTCATCGAAGCTTTCCAGCAGTGATTGAATGCCCTCGGCGACCATTGGGTGATCGTCAACAATGAGGACCCGAATGATCGTATCGGACATCAGAAACCGGCCTTTCGTTTTGGCGTTGGATCTTCCTGTGGTGGCAGCATATGGCTGAGCGGCAGGCTGACTTCAATCGCTGTTCCACCTCGAGAGGACAGAATGCGAAGGGTACCGTCAAGCTGTTCGATCCGCTCTTGCATGTTGCGCAGCCCGATCCCGGCGCTGACATGGCCCGGTTCGCTGCGCAGGCCGTGACCATTATCGGTGACCCGCATTGTGGCGCCTTTCCTGTGACCCCGCAGGTCGATTGTAACACGGGTCGCGCCCGAGTGACGCTCGATATTCGTCAAAGCCTCTTGCGCGATACGGTAGAGCGCGATCTTGCTGTCCTGATCCAGACGATTGCGAAACACCACGGTTGAGAACTCGGTCTCGATCCCGGTGCGTTCGCGGAAATCATCGGTCAGCGCTTTGAGGGCAGGGCCCAGGCCCAGATCATCCAGCACACCGGGGCGCAGATCGCGGCTGATGCGGCGGACCTCGGTGATAGCGGTGCCCAGATTGTCGATACCTTTCTGCAGAGGCTCTTGCGCTGCTGCATTCTCACCACGCCCCAGCCGTCTCCGGGCGTTGTCCAGCGCATATCGGACGCCGACCAGAATCTGGCTGATACCGTCATGCAATTCCCGAGCCACGCGCCCGCGTTCTTCTTCCTGAGTGTCCAGCACACGCTGGGTCAGTTCTTTGAGCTTGGCGTCGGCCAGCCTGCGTTCGCGAAAATTCAGCAGCATTCCGGATGCGAAAACGACAAGCATGGCGGCCAGAACGATACCGCCGATATAGAGGAATGTCCGTTGCACGCGGGCTTCGACCTCGGCGCGGGCATTTGCGACGGTGGCGACGATATCGTCGATGAACACGCCTGTGCCCACGACCCAGCGCCAATCCTGCAGTCCAACGACATAGGCGATCATCTGTGCTTCTTCCCCTGTCGAAGGTTTCTGCCACATGAAACTGTGCCAACCTGCGCCCTGACGTGCGAGCGTTATGAACTCGTCCACGATAGGAGTGCCGTCACTGTCGGTCAGGTCTGCCCAGTTGCGATTGATGAATTCTGTCTGACGCGGGCTGACAAGGTTGTTGCCGTCATAGTCGTAGACAAAGAAAAACCCGTCCTTGCCATAGATCATCGCCGAAAGGATTTGGGTCACCAGAGTTTTTGCGACCTGATCATCAGGCGAGGCGCGACCGTATATGTAGGCAAACCCGTTGCGTGCCTGGGTCACGTAGTTCCGCAGCTCTTCTTTTTTGGCCTCGATCAGACGTTGTTCGAGGGCCTGTATTTCGCGCTCGGCCGTGGCGCGGGATTGATATGCCACCACTAAGGCAATCGCTGTTACGGCCGCAAGCAGCGGGATCGCCGCAACCAGCGACAGTTTCTGCGCATAGGTCAGCGAGATAAGGTTCCGGAATCCTCCCATGGTCGAATCGATACGCAAGCCGGGGGGAAATTGCAAAAAGATTGGGCGAAACCCGGTCTCAGGTCCCCAGTTTTGATGCTGAGCAGGTTGATTCAGCCTGATTTATGACCTGCAGCCCCGAAAAACCGACTCGGCTACGTAGTAGTAGGTATTCACATTCCTTTTGGTGGAACTAGGCTGTCGCGCACTGGAAACGATCGGCCCGGCATCACCCGGGTAATGAATATGAAGGGGAGGATCACTCATATGGATCGTCGTAAGTTTCTGAAAACGTCGGCAATGGGCGGCTCGGCTGCTGCAGCCACCACACTGGCAGCACCTGCATACGCACAGGGCAAGCGTACACTGACCATGGTGACATCGTGGGGCCGAGGCCTTGCAGGCGTTTTCGACAGCGCGCAGCGTTGTGCCGACAGCATCACCACCATGTCGGACGGCAACCTGAACGTGGAAATCAAAGCTGCCGGTGAATTGGTTGGCGCGTTCGAGGTATTCGACGCGGTATCGTCCGGTCAGGCTGATATGTATCACGCCGCTGACTATTACTTTGTCGGTCAGCACCCGGGCTATGCGTTCTTTACCGCTGTTCCGTTCGGTATGACCGCGCAAGAACTGGTGAACTGGTACTACCACGCCGGTGGTATGCAACTGCATGATGAACTGGGCGAAATCTTTGGCCTGAAATCCTTCCTGGCTGGTAACACCGGCGCGCAGGCGGGTGGCTGGTTCTCGAAAGAGATCAACAGCCCTGAGGATTTCAACGGTCTGAAGTTCCGTATGCCCGGTCTGGGTGGCGAAGCGCTGGGTAAACTGGGCGCATCGGTGCAGAACATTCCGGGATCCGAAGTTTATCAGGCGCTGTCGTCCGGTGCGATTGACGGAACCGAGTGGATCGGTCCGTGGGCTGACGAAAAAGCTGGCTTCCAGGAAATCACCAAGACCTACTACACCGCGGGCTTCCACGAGCCGGGCGCAGGTCTGTCACTGGCCACCAACCGCGAGGTTTATGACAGCCTATCGGCCGCACAGCAGAAGATCATCGAGATCGCAGCGGCAGAATGCCACCAGTGGAACCTGGCGCAATTCCTGGCCAATAACGGTGCCGCATTGGCGCGTCTGCAGGCCGCAGGCGTCAAGGTCATGGAATTCCCGCAGCCTGTTTGGGATGCCTTCGGTCAGGCCAGCCAGGAAGTTCTGGACCAGTACATGGGCGACGAGCTGTTCGCGCGCATCCACGACAGTGCGATGAAGTCGATGGCTGAATCCTCGGCCTGGAACAACCTGTCGTCGGGCGTCTACACTGCTGAGCGCGACCGCGTCCGCGGATAAGCAATTCCGCTTAATGCAAACGGTTCCCCCGCATGTCGGGGGAGCCTTTCCCGTTGCACAAAAGCGGCTAGGACATGCCGCAATAATCAAACGTGCAACCGATGCGACCTGGGGACAACATGCAGGACGAAAACGGTATCTCGTTCTTCGGCGCCCTGTGGAATGGACTGATCTGGTTCATTCAGAACATTGCCGAAGCCTTCTATAATTTCGGATACGCGATAACGCATCCGCAGCTCTGGCTGGACTGGTCGAACAAAGAAGCGATCATGCGCTTTATTTACTATGGCGGGTCTGTCGAGTTCTTCTTTGTGATCTTCGCGCTGTTTCTGGTGCTGACGGCCATTGGTCTTTACCACCGGAACTTCATGTGGGGGATGGTGCGCGGGCTTGAGGGCTTTGCCAACACGACGGGCCGTTTCTTTGCCTGGGCGGGTTTGCTGATGGTGATCCAACAGATCGTCATCGTCTTCATGCAGCGGGTCTTTACGCGTCCTGATATGTCCTTTGGCTTCGGTATCCCTTTTCAGATGGATATCAGTTGGTTCGCGGAAGAACTTAAACTGTACAACGCGATGGTTGTGTGCCTTTGCTGCACCTACACATTCGTGCAAGGCGGTCACGTCCGCGTTGACCTGATCTATGCGGGCATCAGCCACAAGGCCAAGCGCGTTGTTGATATGTGCGGGGCGGTTTTGTTCATGATGCCCATGGCCGTTCTGACTTGGATGTATGGTTGGTTCTTCATGTGGCGGCACCTGATCGTCCCGAAACCTTCGGCAAGTGATACCCTTGACCGTTTGGTGACCAAGTCCCGCGCGCTGCGCTGGAACGTGGAAACCATCGGGTTCAGTCCCAACGGGTTCAACGCCTATTTCCTGTTCAAAATCCTGCTGGTGGCCTTTGCCGCCATGGTGTTCCTGCATGCGATCGCGTTCCTGTACCGCTCGTACCTGGAATACGTGGAGGGACCGGACAGTGTTGGAAAATACCTCGACAAGGACAGCCTTGGTGAGGGTGAAGAAGCCTACGAAGGCGCGCATTAAGGACGGAGAACCAGACAATGCTATTCGGACTTGATGGCGTCGAGATAGGCCTCATTATCGTATTCTTCTGCCTCTTCGGAGGCATTCTATCAGGCTTTCCGGTGGCTTTCGCCATCGGCGGGGCCGGGGTGATCTCGTTCGGGATCATCGCCGCGCTGGACAGCGCCGGGCTGTTGATCCACCAGGCGATTGACACAGGCTCACAAGCCTATCGGGACGTGGTGAATTCGGGGGTCAAACCCGATGTCATATCCGTCTTCCGATACCCTGATCTACCGAGGATAGCCGAGCCGGTTTTCGTGCAAGGCTGGGAAACCGCGCTTGATCGGAATGTCTCGTTCATTGTTAACCGCATGAACGAACGTGTTCTGGCCGGGCAGTCTATCGAAACACTGCTGGCCGTGCTGATGTTTGTTCTTATGGGCATCACGCTGGAGCGATCCAAGATCGCGAACGATCTGCTGACCACAATGGCGCGCGTCTTTGGGCCGCTGCCCGGCGGTCTGGCCGTATCGATTGTGGTTGTGGGCGCGTTTCTGGCCGCTTCGACCGGGATCGTTGGCGCGACGGTGGTGACGATGGGCTTGCTGGCCCTGCCAACCATGCTACGCAACAACTATTCGCCGGAACTGGCGACGGGTGTGATTGCGGCCTCGGGCACGTTGGGTCAGATCATTCCGCCCTCCATCGTGATCGTCCTGCTGGGGACGCTGGCCGGTGATCTTTATTCCACCGCGCAGGAAACCCGCGCGGTTGAGGCAGGGTGTACCGACGCGTTGACCTATTTGGGTGAACCAGCGGTTGTCTCAGTCGGGACGTTGTTCCAAGCGGCTCTGCTGCCGGGGATCATGCTGGCGCTGCTCTATGCGCTTTACGCATTTGGCTATGCACTGCTGAATCCGCACAAGGCGCCGGCAGTTGAGCTGTCAGGTGGCACGGGTGAAACCATCACACGCTCAGAAGGCCTGACATGGCTGTTGGGCGCACCGGTTGCTCTGATCGCGGGTGCGATGCTTCTGGGCAGCGCGGGCGTGATCGGCAGCCAGAACATCTCGGTTTCAGCGTTTACAGATATCGGGCAGGGTGCTTCTCTGCGCACAAACGTGTCGCCGGAATGCCAAGCGTCGATGATCGAGCTGCACGGCCAGTCCGCTTGGGATCAGGCCGTAGCTGAGCAGGAAGCGATTGATGCCGCCGGTGGTGCAGCAGAATCGCAGCGCCTGAGCGAAGAGGAACTGGCTGCAGCACAAGAGGCCAAGATCGCCGCCGCCGCTCCAATTGGCAACGGCGTCGCCGTGATGGTCGTGCTGCTGGGTCTGACTCTGGTGCTGGGTCGCGGTATCGCGCCGTCGCGCGCACCACAGCCGCTGATCTTAGGCGCCATCGGTCTGCTGCTGATGCTGCTGGTCGATATACTGCTGATCGCACCGACAACCTCGTCAGGTGCGACGTTCCTGCTGTTGGCCATACCATTCGCAATTGCCATGTATGGCTGCAAAGAGGCGGCCGCGCGATGCGCCACCAATGATCTGATCCGCGTGGTCTTTCCGCCGCTGGTTCTGATCATCGCGGTGCTGGGGTCGATCCTTGGCGGTGTCACCAACCCAACGCCTGCAGCGGCGCTGGGGGCAGGTGGGGCCATCATGCTGGCAGCCTATCGCAAGCTTCAGGATCAGGGCCGGTCGGGTAAGGTGATCATCTGGTCAACCTTTGCCGTGATTATCTCGCTACTGATGGGCGTGAACTTTGATCTACGCGTTAATCAAGGCAATGTCTCGGTCGAAAGCTGGATCGCGTTCATCATCGCCTATTCGGCTTATCTGTACGCGCTGTTCGGGCTGATTTATGGCTGCTGGGTGCTGTTCTCAAGCGGAGTGCTGACGCCAGTGGTGCGCGAGACGGCCAAGGTGACCTCGATGGTCTTCACCATCTTGATCGGCTCGCAGTTGCTGAACCTGGTTGTAATCTCGTTCGGCGGTGAACACTATATCCAGCAGTTCCTACGCAGCTTTGACAACGAGTTCACGGTCTTCCTGATCGTGATGCTGGTGCTGTTCATTCTGGGCTTCGTGCTGGATTTCCTTGAGATCATTTACATCGTGATCCCAATCGTGGGGCCAGTGATCTATGGCGGATCGTTCGATCCGAAATGGGTGACCATCATGGTGGCGGTGAACCTGCAGACTTCGTTCCTGACGCCACCATTCGGCTTTGCTCTGTTCTACCTCAGGGGTGTTGCGCCGAAAGAGGTCACAACAGGCCACATCTATCGCGGCATCATACCGTTCGTTATCATTCAGGTGGTGGGCATCGCAATCCTGTGGTTCTTCCCGTCAATTGTGACCATCGTGCCGGACTTGATCCCGAATTGATCTGATCTGGATACGAAACAGATACGGAGGCCCAATCGGGCCTCCGTTTTTCGTTCAGGATTGTGCTTGCGGGTGCGTCAGCCTTGCAAATTCCTGCTCTGTGGCGTGATCGATTTCCAGATCGGCTGTCTCGATTACTCCGGCACCCGGATTGTCGAAAACAGCTTGGTCCAATTTGCCGACCTTTTGCCCGACAATTGTGGTCACCACCGCATCGCCTGTGACATTTACGACCGTCCGCATCATGTCGAGGATCCGGTCAACCGCCAGAATGATACCGATACCTTCCAGCGGCATACCCAACTGGTTCAGAACCATCGCGAGCATCACGATCCCCACGCCCGGTACACCCGCCGTGCCGATCGAAGCCAGAACCGAGATCGAGATCACGGTCAGATAACCGCTCAGCCCCAGATCAATGCCATAGGCGTTGGCCAGGAATACCGTCGCCACGCCATGCATGATCGCAGTGCCGTCCATGTTGATCGTCGCCCCTAAGGGGATGCCGAACGAGGCCACGGAACGGTCAACACCGACGCGCTGTGTCACACATTGCAGGCTGGCCGGGATCGTTGCATTCGAGCTTGAGGTCGAAAATGCAAACACTTGCGCCGAGCGCATTTTGCGCAGGAACATCCGCGGGCTGAGCCCTGTGGTGAAATACAGTAGCGCCATCAGCGTAACGCAGAGGTGGAAAACCAGCGTCAGGCTGATCGTGGTCAGATAGCCGATGACCGGACCAAATAGGCCGAACCCCTCCATCGCAAAGGTCTTGGCGATCAGGCTGAAAACGCCAATGGGGGCGAAGGCCATGACGATTGAGACGATTTTCATCGCCAGTTCATTCATGAACTCGCAACCTTGGACAAAAGCCTTGGCCCGGCTGCCCATCATCAGGACAGCGATGCCTACGACCATCACATAGAAGATGATCTGCAGCATCTCACCATTGGCCAGCGCGTTAATCGGGTTCTTGGGAATGATGTTCGCCAAAATCTCCCACGTGGTCTGCGGGTTGGTGACGCTCACGCCATCGCTGGCCAAATGCAGGCTCTGGAACCCGGTGCCCGGGCCAATCAGGCCCGCGAAGATTAAGGCGGTCGTCACGGCCAATGCGGTCGTGGCCAGATAGGTGACAAAGGTCAGCCCCCCGACGCGACCCAGCAGTTTGACATCACCAATGCCGACAACGCCGCACAGCAATGAGAATACGACCAGTGGCACAACGAGCATCTGAAGTGCGTTCAGAAACATCTGCCCCAGCATCGACAACACACCGTGCACGAGCGCAGTGTTGAGGGCAGCAATATCGAGATAGTTCAAAACCAGACCAAAGACCGAGCCCAGGGCCAGAGCGATTAATATCTGGGTCGTCAGCGAGGCCGAGACCAGACGGCGTGCGGCGTATTTCATTTCCCCCTCCTTCAGAACCTCAGCGACAGGGTGGGTGACCTGACGCGGCAACAAAAAAATACCAGCCCGGGCAGCGTATGTGTTGGCTGCGGGTCTCAGTTTTGGGCTGAGCGTTTAGAAGTTCGGCTTATTTGGTGACCTTACGTCAGCTTTCAATCGCTAAGGCCAAGATGGCTTCATTAAGATTGCTTAATAGTTAGGCAAAGTTTGAGCGATTTCACTGTAACAGCATGGAATATATGCCGTTACTCAGAATCTGTGCTTGCTGAAAATTCAATCAAATCCCAACGGTTGCCGAAGGGATCTCGCCATACGGCGACAATTCCATAGGGTTCATGGCGCGGGCGCTCCTCGAATCCAACACCAGCTTCCAACATTGCCGCATGGTCGCGAAAGAAGTCATCCGTTTCGAGAAAGAACCCGACCCGCCCCCCGGTTTGATTGCCCACCGAGGCGATCTGTTCCGGGCCATCGGCTTTGGCCAACAACAATGAGGCACCTACTGAGCCCGGAGGCGCGACCCGCACCCAGCGTTTGCCCTCACCCAAATCGATGTCCTGTACCAGCGTGAAATCCAGTGTGTTGGTGTAGAACGCGATCGCGTCGTCATAATCTGGGACGACCAGCGTCACCGCATGAATCCTCTGCCGCATGACGGATTAACCTTTGGTGGGATGGCGGTCGGGCAATTGGATATTGGCCACTTGCTCGGCAATGGGGGCTGAGGACAAGGGGTGATGAGCCGTCTGCGCATACTGCTCGGGATTTTCGATCCGCTGCCACTCACCTTGAATATAAACCTGCAAGCCGGCGAATTTGGCCTTGTACCCCATCTTGGGGCTGCCCGGCACCCAATAGCCCAGGTAGATATAGGGCAGCCCGGCCTCGCGCGCGATCTCGATATGGTCGAGGATCATATAGGTGCCTAAAGAGTTTTGCTGAAACTCCGGGTCATAGAATGAATAGACCATGCTCAGCCCGTCATCCAGAACATCGGTCAGGCTGACGGCGATCAATTCGCCGGTTTCGGGATCGGCATATTCAACCACGCGGCTGCGGATTGGGGTTTCCTCGATCATCGCGGCGAACTCGAACACGTCCATGTCGGCCATGCCACCATCCGCGTGACGCTCATCCAGATAGCGGCGGAACAGGTCAAACTGCTCATCCGTCGCCCAGGGCGAGGTGGCGCGCCGGGTCAGATAGGAATTACGCTTATAGGCACGTTTCTGGCTTTTGCTTGGTTGAAAGGCTGCGACTTCGATGCGGGCGGAAAGACAAGCGGCACAATCGGTGCAGGATGGACGGTAGAGCACGTTCTGCGAGCGGCGAAACCCTTGTTGCGACAGGCAATTGTTCAACTGGTCTGCGCCGTCACCCTGCAAGGCGGTAAACAGCTTACGCTCCATCCTGCCCTCAAGGTAAGGGCAGGGTTGGGGTGCCGTCACATAGAATTGTGGCGCAATTGGCAGCGTGTGTCGCATGAAGGTCCCGCATTTCCTCGGGACCGATGATAGCAACGGTTTTGGGCGCCGCCAAGTGCTTCACTCAGGCGTTTTTTAAGCGCGCTGGTTGATCATTACCGTGCCAAGGAAGGCATCGGTCAGGCCCTGGCAGCGGGCGCTGGTCATCATCATGATGACCGAGATGACTTGCAAAACAGGAAACGCCATGCTGACGAAATAGCCTGCCGTATGCGCGACCGCCTTGCCCGTATCCATCCGGGCACCAAATGCGTCGCGCAACTCGATCCCCATGAACCGCATCCCCAAAGTGGCCGAGCCGTTGGCGATGGTAACGACGCGGTACACAAAGCTGACCACGGCGTAGATCAAGGCCAGAATGAAGAAGCCCATGCCAAACGTTAGCAGAATCGCGACCGTGCAAAGCAGCGAGATAAAGGCGATATCAAACAGCCACGCGAAAAAGCGCTTGGTTGCCACGGATTGATAGAATTCGGGCTGGCTGTCGGGATCAGGCAGATGAGACATGTAGTTTAGTCCAGGTCGTGTGCGGGAACACCCTGTCCCGAAGATCGGGGCAGGGCAAGGGCTATCAGGCAGGCTTTTCGCCAGTATCGGTGTCGTCGCGATTGTCGCGTGCGCGTTCGTCCATGAACTCGTCGAACTCGGCCTTGTCCTTGGCTTCACGCAGGCGGTGCAGGAAGGCCTCAAAGTCCTTCTGCTCGCGCTCCAACCGGGCCAGGGTGTCGGCCTTATACGCATCAAACGCGCTGTTGCCCGAGGGTTTCATGGCACTCATGTGGCTGTTCCACGACGAACGACGGCTACAGGATTTGCTGAACATGCGTTTGCTCCAGATCATATAGGCAAGAAAGGCCAGGCCGATGGGCCAGAAGAAGATAAAGCCAAGGACCATTGCGGCGATCCAGGCGCCTTTGCCTTTGCTATCAAGCCAAGCTTCGCTTCGGTGCAGCCACCCCGGGTTTTGGGGAACGGCGTGGTCGGACAATGCGGTCATGTGCTCTCTCCAGTTAGGATGTAAATGCTTTTCACATTTCCTAGATGGGAGGGGTGCAAGGGTGATGCAAGGGGTAATGTGAAAAAGATTTACATTTTGGGAAAATCGGTCTTTTGAGCAATGTGAATATTGGTGAAGCAAGAATGCTTGACTAACCCGGGCAATTCGATTGGGCGGTGCAAGCGAGAAGTTAAGGGCCCGATTAAGATCTCTTAATAATCAACCCCTTCGCTAGCGGTCGGGGATTATGTGCATACATAAATCTGACTTTGGGCGGAAAGGGAGGCCGTGGAAATGAATGCCTTAAACATGTCGCAATGGTCATTTCGGCCAGAGGATGAATTCACCTTAGCGTTTGATGCGAGCAGTGGTTCGGACGCGGATTTAGATATCTTAACGGATGGAGCGATGGCGGTGCCTCAACCGGATCTGGGCGCCGTCGTCTCGGTCAGCACCGTTGCTGCGCTGGATCACAGTGCAAATTCGAGCAACCCTATTGAGCTTCCGTTTACGAACCTCGATCCCAGCGATCAGGAGGGCAAAGATGATCTGCCCGATATCGATCTTCACACGCTTTCAAATGGATCAATGGAGGCTGAAGTTGAAGTTTATAACTGGGCAGGCGGGCTTGAAGCAGAGTTCTACCTGGTAGCCACGAACCACCAGATGGAGTCTGGTGAAAGCGTCGCGCAGATTTCCGAGCTGTTCCACGTTCAGGAAATAGAGGTTGATACTGTGAACCTGAATGGAAGGGACCTGATCGTTTCTTACGAGACCAATTCCGCCTTTGGGTTTGAAGGCTCGTTTTATGGTCAGTCGGCTCAGTTTCATCATCTTTCGATCAACTCAGAGAGTGGTGAATCGTTCCGCGCAGACATGTTTCAAGCGAATGGCGATCCGGTATTGACGTCATATGGGTATTACGAAACCGTCGAGATCGCAGGTGAGCTCTATCAAAACGGGATTACTGATTTCACCCTCGGATTCGAGGTTTCTTACGAGCTCGAGATGGTTGGGTTCGGATCATATATGCTCGAGGCCACGGTCTCAATCTATGGCGAGATAAACTATGACAATGGGATAACCCGACCGGTTCAGTTTGAAGAATACTGGAGAACACCTTTCCCGGATCTTGAGAGTGTAGAGTTCGGCCATGTTCCGGATGGCCTGTCAGATCAACTCACGATGCTAAAGTTTAGTCTGGGCGACGCCTGGGACGAGTTAGCGAATTTGAACGATCTGCTGGAGGCAGCATTTGTTCAGTTTCGTGAGGATGGGCACTATGACGAATGGGATTTGGCTGAACAGGGGATTGAAAATCCGTTCACTTTCGATTTGCCGCCGGTGGATCAGTGGGTATAACGATTTGGTCAAACGGCCCTTTCTGCTGTTCCTACGGACAGGGCAAAGCCAAATCTGACCGATCATGTGCGCAGGTCGCATCTGATGTTCAGCTGTCACAAGTCAAAGGCAAATGGAAAACATCGATAACAGCAGCCCACCGTCACTCGATCAAATTCTCACGCTGGAAAAGCAGGTATGGACGGCGTTGGTCGAGGGCAATGCTGAGGCTGACCGGGCGCTGCTAAGCCCGGATTTTCTGGGCGTCTATCCGACCGGGTTCGCCAATCGGGATGATCATGTTGGCCAATTCGCCGATGCACCGACAATGTCGAACTATGAGCTGTCCGAGGTCAAGCTGCGGGTTCTGACGTCAGATATCGTGCTTTTAAGCTATCGGGCGGACTATACGCGTCCGGATGCACCTGATGCCGAGGCCATGCTGATTTCGTCGCTATGGGAGCGGCGCCATGACGTCTGGATCAACACCTTCAGTCAGGACACACCGCTGGAACGGTCATGAGCCAGCCTCTTGCCATCACACGCATGCCGCGTGCGTTTCATCCTGATCTGGGTCAGGAGACGCGATCTGCACTGCCCGATCTGACGGCCGAGCAGGGCGAGTTGATCGTTGGCACTGCCGGCTCCAGCCCCTACCTGAAAGGGTTGATTGATCAAGAAAAGTATTGGCTGCCGCATGCGCTGCAGCAACCGGATCAGGCACTAGCAGAGGTGATGGAGGTAGCGCGCGCGCTGCCGCCGGATCAGCTAAAGCCTGGTCTGCGGCAGGCGAAACGGCGAATGGCCTTGCTGACCGCGCTGGCAGATCTGGCAGGGGCGTGGCCGCTGGAAAAGGTTACCGGCGCGCTGACGGATTTTGGCGCGCTGGCTGCTGATGTGGCCGCAAAGGCCGAGATTGCAGCGTTGATCCGACGCGGGAAACTGCCGGGGATGACCCTGGATGACGTCGAAACTGCGGCTGGCATGGTCATTCTGGCCATGGGCAAGATGGGTGCGCATGAGCTGAATTATAGCTCGGATATCGATCTCATCGTGCTGTTTGACGAGACGCGTTTCGACCCGGATGATTTCTATGATGCCCGGCAGGGTATGGTGCGCGCTACACGGAATTTCTGTGCCACGCTCAGCGACAAGACCGCGGATGGCTATGTGTTTCGCACCGATCTGCGTCTGCGACCTGACCCGGCGGTCACGCCCGTCTGTCTGGCGATGGAGGCGGCTGAGCGGTACTACGAAAGCCTTGGGCGCACATGGGAACGCGCGGCTTACATCAAGGCGCGCCCCTGTGCGGGAGATATCGTGGCAGGGCAGCGGTTTCTCGATGCGTTGCGCCCGTTTGTCTGGCGGCGGCACTTGGATTTTGCTGCGATTCAAGACGCCCATGATATGCGTCTGCGCATTCGCGAGAATAAGGGAACGGGCGGCAGCCTTTCGATCCCCGGCCACGACATGAAGCTGGGGCAGGGTGGTATTCGCGAGATCGAATTCTTCACCCAAACACGCCAGCTGATCGCGGGCGGGCGTGATCCTGATCTGCGCGTGCGAGGCACTGTTCCTGGGCTGGCGGCGCTTGCGGCGAAGGGCTGGGTGCCCGAAGACGTGGCCGAGAAGCTAACCGATCACTACCGCGCCCATCGCGAGGTCGAGCATCGCATACAGATGGTGCATGACGCGCAGACCCATAAGATGCCGAACTCAGAAGACGGTATAGAACGGGTTGCCTGTCTGATGGGGGTCAGTAGCGCCGAACTGACCGCCGATCTCACCGAACGTTTGACCGAGGTCCATGAACTGACCGAGGGGTTCTTTGCCCCCGGGCCGGGCGCGGCACCTGCGCCAGGGGAAGAGGTTGAATTCGACAAGGGCGTACTGGCCCGTTGGCCTACTTATCCGGCGCTGCGATCGCAAAGGGGTGCCCGGATCTTTGAACGCCTCAGACCCGAGCTTTTATCGCGTCTGTCAAAGACCGCAAAACCCGAAGAAGCGTTGTTGGCGATGGACGGGTTTCTGGCGGGATTGCCGGCGGGGGTTCAGCTGTTTTCGTTGTTCGAGGCGAACCCGCACTTGATTGATCTGTTGGTCGATATCGTTGGAACGTCGCACGCACTTGCAACCCATCTGTCACGCAATGCCTCGGTCTTTGACGCGGTTATAGGTGGCAGTTTCTTCAGCGACTGGCCCGGGCTTACGTCCTTGCAGGCCGATCTGGCGCAGGCTTTGTCAGAAGAAAGCGACTATGAGACACAGCTCGATCTGGCGCGACGATGGTGCAAGGAATGGCACTTTCGCATCGGTGTACACCATCTGCGCGGACTGATCGACGGGGTGCAAGCGGGGCAGCAATATGCTGAACTGGCGCAAGCCGTCATTGCGGCCGTTTTGCCCCATGTTGTAGACCAATTTGCCCAAAAGCACGGGCCTGCGCCGGGTCGCGGGGCAGCAGTTCTGGGCATGGGCTCGCTTGGGGCAGGGCGGATCAACTCGCAATCCGATCTGGATATGATCGTTATATACGATCCGTTGGATCAGGATATGTCTGATGGCCCCCGTCCTCTGGCCACGCGAACCTATTTCGCCCGTTTCACCCAAGCCCTGATCACCGCGCTCAGCGCGCCGATGTCGCAGGGCAGACTTTACGAGGTCGACATGCGCCTGCGCCCCTCGGGCAATCAGGGGCCGGTGGCCACAAGTTGGGCAAGCTTCACCAACTACCAACAGAATGAAGCCTGGGTGTGGGAGCATCTGGCCCTGACACGCGCCCATGTGGTTGCAGGCGACGCCGGGCTGGCCGAGGATATCGAAGCCTTCCGTGCCGGGTTTCTGTCGCAACCGCGCGACCGCGATAAAGTGCTGAAGGAAGTCGCAGAGATGCGCGGACGGCTGGCCGCCGCCAAAGCCCCCGCTGGGGTTTGGGACGCCAAGAACGGGCCGGGCCGGATGATGGATATCGAACTGATCGCTGAAACTGGGGCGCTGCTGGCCGGACTGCCCCAACGCGATGTGCATTCGGGCCTGGATGGCGCGGTCGCTACTGGTCTGCTGGATGTCGCGCAGGCGCAAACCCTCAAGGACAGTTACGATCTATGCTGGTCGGTGCAATGTGCAGCGCGGTTGCTGTCGGGCAAGGTGATCGAGGCCGACAAGATTGGTGAGGGCGGCACCGCGTTTCTCTGCCGGGCGACTGGATTTGATCAGGTCGAACAGCTGCAATCTGCATTGCAAGACAGTTACAGCACCGCAGCCGATCTGATTGGCACGGTTGTCGGAGGGAATGAAAATGGCACGCAGTGATGATCCAAACGACCACAAGGGTCTGATCCGCGAGGCGTATCGCATCGAAGGTATCACTTTGCCTGAATGCCGCAGCATCTTTCTGGACTGGGCGCTGAGCCTGCCCGAAGACCGGGATCAGCAACAGGCCCTGAGCGCGCTGCACACGGGCTATTCCGCGCAGGCGGCGGATCATCCGATGACGCAGGTACTGGCCGAAGGTCTGCAGGCTGCCCAAGCCCCCAAACGGCGCGGCGGCTGGCGCAAGCGCAATCGTTAACGGGGCTTTCGCACCCGTTCATTCGCGATTATGAGGGCGCCATGACAGACCAATCCGACCGCCCCCGTATCCGATTGAAACCCAAGGCCAATGCGCGCGGCCTGCGCCATGGGTTTCCTTGGGTCTACGCCAATGACATCGTTACAGACCGTCGAACCCGCAAGATTTCGGCAGGGGCTTTGGCTGTGTTGGAGGATGACAAACGCGCCCCAATCGCTCTGGTCGCGGTGAATCCGGCCTCAAAAATCATGTGCCGGGTGCTAGACCGTGATATCAACGCGCAGTTGGATGCGGAATGGTTCGAAACTCGTCTGCACCGCGCGCTCGGGATGCGCGAGCGCCTGTTCGATGCGCCTTACTATCGTCTGATCCATGCTGAGGCGGATGGGTTTCCCGGCGTCATAATCGACCGGTTCGGGGAGGCCTGCGTGATCCAGCCCAACGCGGCCTGGGCCGAAGCGCATCTCGAAGCCTTGACCGATGCGCTGGTCAGGGTGACCGGCATAAGCACCGTGCTCAAGAACGCCACAGGCCGCACGCGCGGGCTGGAAGGGTTGGACGACGTCAATCTGACCTTGCGCGGCACCGCGCCAGATGAGCCTCTTCCTGTGCCAATGAATGGTGCCACATACATGGCTGACCTGACCGGAGGGCAGAAAACCGGATTGTTCTACGATCAACGCCCAAACCATGCCTTTGCTGCCCGGTTGGTTCATCCAAAGGCGCAGGTGCTGGATGTGTTCAGCCATGTCGGCGGCTTTGGTCTGGCCATGCTGGCAGGTGGCGCTGCACAAGCGTTGTCGGTTGATGGCTCGGCAGCGGCGTTGGGATTGGCTGCCCAAGGTGCAAAAGCCTCAGGATTTGCTGACCGTTTCCAAATCCGGCAGGGCGATGCCTTCGATGTGCTGACCAAACTCGGCGAAGAAGGCGCGACATTCGACGTCGTCATCTGTGATCCCCCAGCCTTTGCGCCTTCGAAACAGGCGCTGGACGCGGGTTTGCGTGCGTATGAACGCATCGCGCGTCTGGCGGCCCCGCTGGTCAAACCGGGTGGATATCTTGGCCTATGTTCCTGTTCTCATGCCGCTGATTTGGGACGGTTCCGCGATGCGTCTTCCCGCGGGATCGGGCGGGCAGGGCGGCAGAGCCAACTGATCCACACAGGCTTTGCTGGACCGGACCATCCGCAACTGCCACAACTGGCAGAAAGCGGTTACCTCAAAGCCGTGTTCTACCGGCTGTGAAAGCAGTTCTGGATACCTGCGTCATTTATCCGACAGTGATGCGAGAGATGTTGCTGGGCGCTGCTAAGCTTGGCCATTTCACCCCTGTCTGGTCAGCGCGCATCCTGGAAGAATGGGCCCGCGCCGCCCGCAAGCTCGGCCCCGAAGGGGAAGCACAGGCCCGCGCTGAGATAGCATTGGTTCAGGCCCAATGGCCAGGTGCTGAGCAACCGGCCAGCCACGGTACTGAACAGCGCCTTTGGCTGCCGGATACTACTGACATTCATGTTCTGGCAACGGCGGTCACCAGCTCGGCAGATGTCATTGTCACTGTCAATGCCAAGGACTTTCCCAAGAATATACTGGCCGAGGAGGGGCTTCATCGTCGCGATCCCGACGGGCTGCTGCATGAATTCTGGCTGTCGGAATCAGAGGGTCTGACGCAGATCGCCACCACTGTCCTTGCCGAAGCCAACCGCCTATCCGGCGATCAATGGACCCTGCGCAGCTTAATGAAAAAAGCGCGTCTGCCGCGCCTTGGCAAAGCTCTGAGCAGCTAATTCGGGATCCCATTCATCTGGCCAAAAATATCCCGGGGAGCGCGAGGGGCTGGCCCCTCGCTGCGATCCTAACCTCCTGCGCCCCACTTTTGCTCAAGAACTTCCAACGCCGCGATCCGCTCATCCGTTTTTGGATGGCTCATCAACCACGCGGGAACGACGCCTGCACGCTGCTGCGTCAAATCCTCAAGCTTGTGAAACAAAGATTTCTGCGGCCCAATCCCGATGCCGGCCTTGGTCAAAAGCGCGGCTGCATATTCGTCAGCTTCATATTCGTCGCTCCGCGACAAACGAGAGGCCAGCAGATGCGTCAACATATTGGCGATCCATGCACCGATGAAGGGGATGAAGCGGTTCAGAAGCATCATCAATGCGGCGCGCAGGGCGTTCTGACCTGAAAAATCAATCATTCGCCGACGCGCGTGGCCAAGGGCCACATGGCCTAGTTCATGTGCAATCACGCTCGCCATTTCCTCTGCCGAAACTTCGCCATTGCGGAATTTGCGATAAAACCCACGCGTGATGAATATCCGCCCGTCCGGCGCGGCCAGCCCGTTAACGGGATCGATTTCATAGATATAGACGGGGACCCGGTCAATTTCCAATGCCGCCGCCAGCCGGTCAGTCATGCGTTTTAGCGCAGGGTCGGCCAACTCGGTGGACTTTGCATCCAACTCACGATGTGTGCGCCAGACGGAAATCCGGTACATAACAACCGCATATGCGATGGCCAACAGAATGGGGGTTAGACGCAGCATGAGTTTGATATGGGCGACCAGCCCCTTTGAGGCAAGCGGTAACTAGATTCTTACGTCCGATCAGAACGCGCAGCTTACAACAAAACTACTTGCCAGGAGACGGCAGGTGCAGGTTCGAATGAAACTCGGAAAGCGATTGCTTGGTCAGAAACGAGCCCTTCGAAGCCTCAAAAAATGCGCGTTCAGCTTCTTTCTCGGCGACCAGAGTGTCCACTCTCAAGTCCTTAATTTCAGCCCTCAGATAGTCACGCGATTCTTCATAGGATTCTGCGTCACTGAGTTCATCCTCAAGTGCACTGAGATCGTCATCATAGTTCGGATCTGCGGGATCAAGCGCGGCGATATCGTCAGAAATGTCTTCACTACTGCGGCCATCGTAGCTCTCGTTCAGCTCGCGCAGTTCACCGCGCGCCTCATAGAGGTCTCCGCGCAAGTCATAATAAGCTTCTGCCGCAGCCTGATAGTTCGCAATCTTGCCGACATTGCTGTTGGGTGAAGCATTGCGGAACGCCGGTGCCGCTGCTTTGGACGCATTCAGGTTACGCAGTTTATCCGAGCCATAGGGATCGGTGATCGCCGCAACAAGTGGGTCGCGGTAAAAGCGGTAGCGCTTTTTCGTATGATCAGCAGTTAGCCTGTCATAACGCAGTTGAAAGCTGGTTTCTTCGTAGTTCTTTTTAACGTGCGAATAGTCGTAGTCATCGAGGTCGTAAGTCACCGGTTGTATCGTCGCCCCGTCCTTGTTCCGGTAGCGCGGCTGAGGAAGATCGAGATATCCGTGGAATTCGCCCAGGGTCCCCTTAGTCAGTGACCTCCCTTTTGACGCGTCAAAGAACGCGGATTCTGCATCCTGCAAAGCGTCGCGTGTTTCGTATCTCAGATCCCTTACTTCTTCGCGCAAATTGTCACGCGATTCTTCATAGGATTCTGCGTCACTGAGTTCATCCTCAAGTGCACTGAGATCGTCATCATAGTTCGGATCTGCGGGATCAAGCGCGGCGATATCGTCAGAAATGTCTTCACTACTGCGGCCATCGTAGCTCTCGTTCAGCTCGCGCAGTTCACCGCGCGCCTCATAGAGGTCTCCGCGCAAGTCATAATAAGCTTCTGCCGCAGCCTGATAGTTCGCAATCTTGCCGACATTGCTGTTGGGTGAAGCATTGCGGAACGCCGGTGCCGCTGCCTTGGACGCATTCAGGTTACGCAGTTTATCCGAGCCATAGGGATCGGTGATCGCCGCAACAAGTGGGTCGCGGTAGCGAGGCTTGCCAGGCTTCTTTTCGTCATAGCGCTTGTTGCTATAATCTGTCCGAGCAACGGGTCTTGGGGAATATTCAACCGGAGCAACCGACGCCTTGCGGTAGGTTTTCTTTACCCGGTTCGCGCTTGCCTTTGTTTTTACCCGTGAACGTTTGCCGAATAGCTGCTCGACATCGCGTTTAAATTCTCTTCCAATGCCCGCAAGTGTGGTTCTTTGGACTTTGCCTTTCCGCCCCTTGTTTTTAGCCGAGGTATAGGTCGACCGGTGGGACTTTGGCTTTTGCTTCTTGTTAAACCCGAATGCTTTCTCCGTACGTCGCGCATTGGACTTGGCCTTGCCGAAATCTTTGCCAGCGCTCTTGGCACCCTGACCTTTGCCGTATTTCCCTTTGTCGCTGCCTTTGTTGCCGTCGCTGCCCTTTCCGGACTTTCCCTTGCCTTTGTTGCCGTCGTTGCCTTTTCCAGAACTACCCTTGCCTCCGCCGCGACCCTTTCCATTCCCATTACTTTTGTCGTTCTTGGCATACGCCGCATCAGGGGCAAGTATCAAAGTTGCGGTGGCGCCCGATGCCACCACCAGCGCCGTAACGATCAAAACGGATGTCAGAATACTGCGAATTTTAGAATTGGTCATCTCGGCCCCCCAGCCTCAACTCACTCGTTGTATATCACGAAATCGAAAGAGGCGGGGAAATTTGCAGGGATTGTTTCCTGTGGGGCGAATTTAAGGCGCTTGCGGCTGCATGTTTGGCTGATTGTTTCCAAATATCGGCGTAGCCAGAGTTCATTCGACCCTTACCGCGTCAGTTCCTGCATTCCATGCTCCAGCCCGGCCAACGTCATCGGCACCATACGATCTTCGAAAATCTCACGGATCATGCCGATCGAGTGGGTGTATTCCCAATACTTCTCGGGCACCGGGTTGATCCACAAGTTTGACGTCCATTGCTCTCTTGCACGATCTAACCACACCTGGCCGGATTCAGAGTTCCAATGCTCATTTGCGCCACCGGGATAGGCGATCTCGTACGGGCTCATCGAAGCGTCGCCGACGAAGATACATTTGTAGTCCGGCCCGTATGTGCGCAGCACCTCATGCGTAGGCGTTTGCTGGTTCCAGCGGCGGCGGTTGTCGCGCCAAACGCCCTCGTACAGGCAATTGTGGAAGTAGTAATATTCCAGATGTTTGAACTCGGTCCGCGCGGCAGAGAACAGTTCTTCCACCACCTTTATGTGCGGGTCCATCGAGCCGCCGACATCCAGAAATAAAAGCACCTTGACGGCGTTATGCCGCTCGGGGCGAGTTTTGACGTCAAGATAGCCATGCTCGGCCGTGGCGCGGATTGTGCCATCCAGGTCCAACTCTTCCGCCGCACCTTCGCGCGCCCAGCGGCGCAGGCGTTTCAGCGCGACCTTGATGTTGCGAGTGCCGAGTTCAACCGTATCGTCGAGGTTCTTGAATTCGCGCTTATCCCAGACTTTGACGGCGCGCTGGTGGCGGCTTTCTTTCTGACCGATGCGCACGCCTTCGGGATTGTAGCCATAAGCCCCGAACGGAGAGGTTCCGGCGGTTCCAATCCATTTGTTGCCACCCTGGTGACGGCCTTGCTGATCCTTGAGCCGCTCGCGCAGCGTGTCCATCAACTTATCGAACCCGCCCAGTGCTTCGATCTCGGCCTTTTCTTCATCCGAGAGATGCTTTTCAGCCATCTTTGCCAACCATTCAGCGGGGATGTCGACAGCCTCGAGCACCTGATCGAAACTGATCTCGCCCAATCCTTCGAAACTGGCGGCAAAGGCGCGGTCGAACTTGTCGATGTTGCGTTCGTCTTTCACCATCGAAACGCGGGCGAGATAGTAGAACGCTTCGACATCGTAAGTGGCGAGGCCCTTCTTCATCCCCTCCAGAAAAGTCAGATATTCTCGTAAGGAAACAGGAATACCAGCTTTTCGAAGGTTCTCAAAAAAGGGCAGGAACATCTCGCTAAACCAGTCGAACCAAGACCAGTGAAATCACGAGACCGACCAGCGCAAAAGCAATCCCGTAACCGGCCGCGTATTGCGCCATATCCGCACCGCTGCCGTTACGTTTGCGCGCCGTCCTGACGCCCAGTAGAGCGCCCAGAAGAGCCATGCCCAAAACCACTACCATAAATCTTTATCCGCCCGTGTTTGTGGCGGTGGATTGCGCGATATCCTGAGTTACCGAGCGCGCCACCAAATCCGAGCCAAAGCCGTAACGCGCCCATCCGATACTGTCCAGACGAACGCTGCGTGCCTGATCGATTTGGCCTGACTGACGCAGGGCTTCGGATTTAAGCAACAGCAAGGTCGCGAGCAAGGCCGCGTTCTCGGATCGGGTCATGACATCAATTGCGTTGTTCAACTCGGGCAGCGCGTCCGAGCCCTTACCCTGCGCCAGCGCAAACGCGGCTGTCTGTGCTGTGATATGCGCGCGCTGCACCTCGGTTCCCGGAGTGGCCTTTAGGTACTGCATGGCGATATCATATTGTCGTTGCGCCGCTTCGGGGTCGTCGAACTGTCCCATCCGACCCATAAGGTAATGCGGATACGCGCGGCGATGGTCTGTCCAGCCTTGTTGCTGCCCGATCCGTGCAGCCTCTTTTGCTGCGTTGAGACGCTTGGCGGATCCCGCCCCGGCCCCCAGCGCCCGCTGAACCGCATTGATCCACGCGCGTGGCGTCTCGGATACCGGTTGCGATGCAACCCGATCGCCGCGCGGGTTCAGACGGCTGAGTACACCGGGCAGAACAGCTGCGACCTGTTCGCGGGTCATGCCGTTCTGCAACTCGGGGGCATAGGCCGTGCGCAGGATCAACATGTCGAACCCGGTCAGAACCGTGTGAAAATTGTCGTCATTGAACACTGAATCCGGCAGGCGGTAGAGGTCGTTCAGCGGCCCCAGCGCCTGTGCCAATTCTTCGTGCAGACAATCGCGGATTTCCTGCGGACTGGCGTCGTAGGGGATGAAAATTCCGATGCGTTCGCGGCTGCGCAACTCGGTCCAGTTGCTTTTGCTTTTGCGCCTGTCGCGACGGTATTCTTCCAGGCTGGAAGAGTTTGGCACCACGAAACAGGCTGCTTCTGGTAGGATACGGCGGATTTGCTTCTGGCTGACGGCCTCGATGGTGATATTCGCCTGACTTTCCGGAACCTGCCGAATGTCGATCCGCGCCTCGCGTTGCAGCCGGGTCAGCAATCGGCTGAGGTCGGTCTGCATCGTTGGAGGGGGCGTTCCGGTCAGACGCACCGTGATCGGTTCGTCAAACCGGGTGAAGACCGGCAGTTCCGCGCCGCTCTCCAGCGCAAAATGCAGCGACAGAAAATCTGCCGCGATGTTCTTGTTAGAGCGGGCAGGCGGGCTAGGACGGGCGGCTCCGAAGGTCTTGGAGGGGGGCAGAGAAGCTTCGATCATCTTGGTTCGGGTCGGAACCTCGACCCGGTCAACGGTGGTGCAGGCGGACAAAGCCGCCAGCGCAATGGCTGCCCCCAAACGCATCATGGGCGCTGATACTTCAGGAATGGCGACAACTTGCCGATGCGATCATAAAGTTTGCGCGCGGTATGGTTGTTTTCCTGTGTCAACCAATAGACCGAAGGGGCCTCTTGTCGGTCCGCTTCGTCATAGACTGCCTGAATCAGAGCACGGCCAACGCCGGTCCCACGTGCGTCAGGACGGGCATAGAGATCTTGCAGATAACAGACCCTCTCAACCTTCCAAGCGTGGCGGTGAAACAGATAATGCGTCAGCCCGATCAGGCGGTCTTCTGTTTCAGCCACAAAGCAAGAAAAGTCATTCGGATCATCACCTAAGAGGCGCGCAAAGGTACTCTCGAAGGTCGAATCCGGCACCTCAGTTTCATAAAATGCCAGATAATCGCACCACATTTCGGCCCATTGATCCCAGTCGTCTGGGCGCAAAGGGCGTATCGCTGGGGCGGTCGTCATGTGGTGGTTTCCTGCTCTTGTTGCCCGATTGATGCGGGGCTTTCATTGACGCAATGCTGACACCCGTTCGATGCGATGGCAAGCAGTGATCAGCGCTTACTGCGCGCCATAAAGGCCAAACGCTCAAACAGATGCACGTCCTGCTCATTTTTGAGCAGCGCGCCGTGCAATTTCGGCAAGGCATTGGCCCCATCGCGCTTGAGGTCCTCGGCGCTCAGATCCTCGGCCAAAAGCAGTTTCAACCAGTCCAGCACCTCAGAGGTCGAAGGCTTTTTCTTCAACCCCTGCGTTTCGCGGATTTCATAGAACTGGGTCAGCGCGGTGGTCAGCAAGGCGTCCTTGATGCCGGGATGATGCACTTCGACGATGCGACGCATCGTGGCCTCATCCGGAAAGCGGATATAGTGGAAGAAACAACGGCGCAAGAACGCGTCGGGCAGTTCTTTTTCGTTGTTTGACGTGATGATCACGATAGGGCGGTGTTTGGCACGGATGGTTTCGCCGGTCTCATAGACATGGAACTCCATCTTATCGAGTTCCTGCAACAGGTCGTTGGGAAACTCGATATCCGCCTTGTCGATTTCATCGATCAGCAGAACGACCTTTTCATCCGCGTCAAACGCCTGCCACAGCTTGCCCTTGCGGATATAGTTCGACACGTCGTGCACGCGCTCATCACCCAGCTGACTGTCACGCAGGCGGCTGACGGCGTCGTATTCGTACAGGCCCTGCTGCGCGCGTGTGGTGGATTTCACGTTCCACTCGATCATTGTCAGTCCCAACGCGCCTGCGACCTGTTTCGCAAGCTCGGTTTTGCCTGTTCCGGGCTCTCCCTTGACCAGCAACGGGCGCTCCAGCGTGACGGCGGCGTTCACGGCAATATTCAGATCGTCGGTGGCAACATACTCTGCGGTGCCTTGAAAACGTGCGGTCATGGGACCCCTCATGTGATGTTCGGGCTGGGCTTGCATTGCTCGGGTTACAGAGCGGCAACATTTTTTACAAGCCGGACCGCAGCGTCGCAAAGCAGAGAATTCATGCCAGTGTCTGGTCCATTCGGGCGATTCGCATAGGTCAGAATACCTTATGGGTTGAACGTGCCTGAAAATCGCCTTGTGTTAACCACAGAAAAACAAGGTTTTGTTGTTATAAGTCTCAATGTTAGAGCAGGCGGAGTGACGCGGCGGCGGGCGACACGTTTGTGTAGTGACAATCTTAGCGCCGTCAGATAAACGCTCCGCAGAAGGGGGTGCCGAATGTCAGGTAATACTACAGCGACCGACGTTTCAGGCCATACCGAGGGAGCAAATATGAAGCAGGAAGTTTTTCTGCCGGAAGATTATCGCCCGGCCGAAGATGAACCTTTCATGAATGATCGTCAGCTTGAATATTTTCGTCGCAAGCTGATGGATTGGAAGACAGAATTACTCGCAGGCAGCCGTGATACGATCGAAGGTCTGCAAGACAACACCCGTAACATTCCCGATGTCGCCGACCGCGCAAGCGAAGAGACCGACCGCGCGTTGGAACTGCGCACCCGGGATCGTCAGCGCAAGCTGGTGGCAAAGATCGACTCGGCCCTGCGCCGGATTGACGAGGGCGAATACGGGTATTGCGAAAAAACCGGTGATCCGATCTCGCTCAAGCGTCTGGATGCGCGCCCAATCGCGACGATGACGTTGGAGGCGCAAGAGCGTCACGAGCGCCGCGAAAAGGTCCACCGCGACGATTGATCGCTGGATTGACTGGAAAAACATAAACGCCGGGGCCTGTCGCCTCGGCGTTTTTGCGTTATGGCTGGGCCATGAAGATCAACGGTCTCAAATTCGGCGTCATCGGCGGCGGCATCGGCGGCATCGCGTCAGCGCTGGCATTGCGGCAGCGCGGGGCCGATGTAACTGTTTTTGAAAAGGCAAAAGAACTTACCGAAGTCGGCGCGGGTCTGCAGATCAGTGAAAACGGAATGGTTGTACTGCGCGCTCTGAACGTTGTGGACGAAACGCCGCAAGCTGGTTTGCGCTCCTACGGAACGCTACTACGCGATTATCGGGTAGGCAGGTCTGTCAGCGAGATACCGGCTCCGTCTGCTGGACCGACCTATTATTATCATCGTGCCGATTTACTGGGCTTGTTGCACAAAGCAGCGCTACTTGAGGGTGTCGAGTTTCGATTGGGTATGCGAGTTGCACAAGTAAGAAAGCACCCGTCCGAAGCCGAGATTGTTTTGACAGACGGCACCAGAATCCGCGTCGATTGCGTAATTGCCGCAGATGGCGGGCGAAGCGAAATCCGCAGCAAATTCAGCGGTCCCGAAACGCCAGAGTTCACGCATCAGGTTGCCTGGCGGGCAACAATCCCCTGGGCGCGCCGCGATCAAAAGCCATATGCTGTTCTGACCATGGGGCCAGGACGACATGTCGTAACATATCCTTTGCGCGACCATACGATGATGAACGTTGTTGCGATCGAAGAGCGGTCTGATTGGCAGGAAGAAGGTTGGCAACGGCGCGGCGACCCTGATGAATTACGAGCGCGATTTTCAGACTTTGGAGGGCTGGTTGGGGACATTCTCGGACAAGTTCAGGAAACAAATATCTGGGCATTGTTCCTTCGGCCTGTCGCGGGCAGCTGGCAAAACGGGCGCGTTGCTTTGCTGGGGGATGCTGCCCATCCAACGTTGCCATTTATGGCGCAAGGGGCTTGCCTCGCGCTGGAAGACGCATGGATGTTAGCTCGGTCATTCGATGAGCAGCCCGGCATTCAGCAAGCGCTTGCCGCTTATGAAACGCGCCGCAAGCCTCGTACCCGGAAGGTTGTTGCTGCCGCCGGAGCCAATGCTCGCAACTTCCACCTGCGCGGGCCTATGCGTTTGGCTGCGCAGGCTGCATTGATGGCGATTGGCCCGCACTTGGCGCGCAAGTATGAGTGGATCTATAGTTACGACGTGACGGCCTGAGGCCTCACAGATCAAGGTCAACCCAGACCGGCACATGGTCTGATGGTTTTTCATGTCCACGGATCTCGGAATCGATGCGACAATCCCGCATCAGATCAGCTGCTTGCGGGGTCAGCAGAAAGTGGTCAATGCGAATACCGTCATTCTTGTTCCAGGCCCCGGCTTGGTAATCCCAAAATGAATAATGCCCGGGTCCTTGCGTGCAGGCGCGGAACGCTTCGGTGAACCCGAGATTCAGGATTTTCCGAAATGCCGCGCGGCTCTCTGGTCGAAACAGCGCGTCCTCGCGCCATGCGTCAGGTCGCTTTGCATCTTCGGGTTGCGGAATGATATTGTAGTCCCCGGCCATAAGCGCAGGTTCTTCCGAAGCCATCAGATCACGTGCCCGATCATATAGACGCTCCATCCAGGCAAGCTTGTAGTCATATTTCGGCCCCGGTACCGGATTGCCGTTTGGCAGGTACAGCCCACAGATACGCAGTGCCTTCTTTCCAATGACAGTCGCTTCGATCCAGCGCGCCTGCTCGTCACTGTCGTCACCGGGTAGCCCGCGAGATACATCTTCAAGCGGCAGTTTTGAGAGGATCGCGACGCCGTTGAAGCTTTTTTGCCCGTGGGTTTCTACATTATACCCGCGCTCTTCAAACATCTCGCGCGGGAAGTTTTCGTCGATGGATTTGATTTCCTGAAGCATCACGACATCTGGTTGTGCCTCATCCAACCAGCGCGGAAGCGCTTCGGCCCGAGCCTTGATCCCGTTAATGTTGAACGTGGCGATTTTCATGCGCGATCCTCCGGTGCCTATGGCAACCTATCGCGCAGAATAAACGCGACGGCAAGCTGCTGGACATGTTAGCGAGGCTCTGCCTCGCGCTCCGGGATATTTTTGGCCAGATGAAGAAACGGATCATTAACCAAAAACGGTGAAATTGATTGAGCGGTACAGGCGGGGACGCCGATGACCGCGCCGGGTGAAGCTCTCTGATTTATGTGGTCAGAGAGCGGATCCCTCTTCATCTGGCTAAAAATATCCTGGGGGTGTGGGGGCAAAGCCCCCACTAGAACTACATCGAAAAAGACGTGCCGCAGCCGCAAGAAGATGTGGCGTTGGGATTTTCGATCACAAAGCGTGCGCCGATCAATTCTTGCGTGAAATCAATCACCGCGTTTTCCAGAAATGGCAATGAAATTGAATCGACAATGACTTTCTGTCCTTTGCCTTCCAAAACCAAATCATCGTCTTTCGGTTCATCCAGGGCGATTTCGTATTGAAATCCGGAACATCCGCCGCCTTCCACCGCAACCCTCAGGGCTTGCCCCTGATCAGCGGCGCCTATTTCGGCCAGACGATCAAAGGCGCGTTCTGTGACTGTTGGGGGCAGATTCATGCCAATCTCCAAAGGTTTATTTCCTTAGCGACGTACAATATATGAAACCTGAAGACAGGCGACAAGGACAAGACCTTTGGACAGAGCGGGTTTTGCCTCGGATCCAAGCCGCGCACGGGGGCGGCTGGTGCCAGAGGAGGAAAGCAGTTTCCGATCATGCTTTCAGCGCGACCGGGACAGGATCATTCACGCCAGCGCGTTTCGGCGGCTCAAGCACAAGACACAGGTGTTTGTGGAGCATGAGGGCGATAGTTATCGAACCCGTCTGACGCATTCGATCGAAGTCGCACAGGTGGCACGTACGATCGCTGGTGCTTTGGGTCTGAATGCCGAACTGACCGAAGCGGTTGCGCTGGCACATGACCTTGGTCATACACCGTTTGGGCATACGGGCGAAGATGCGCTGCACGCGTTGATGAAGCCCTATGGTGGATTTGACCACAATGCTCAGGCGATCCGGATCGTGACCAAGCTCGAACGTCATTATGCTGAGTTTGATGGCTGCAACCTGACCTGGGAATGCCTCGAAGGCATCGCCAAGCACAACGGGCCGGTAGAGGGTGAACTCCCTTGGGCCTTGGCCGAATGCAACGCGGGTTTCGATCTTGAGCTTTACACCCACGCCAGCGCCGAGGCGCAGGTGGCGGCATTGTCGGATGATATCGCTTATAACAACCATGATTTGTTGGATGGATTGCGCGCAGGTCTTTTCACCGATGAAGAAATACAGCAATTGCCCATTGTGGGTGACTGCTATGCAGAAGTGGATCGTAAGTATCCGGACCTCGATTTCTATCGCCGCAGGCATGAGGCGCTGAGGCGCGTATTCGGAGTGATGGTTTCAGATGTCATCGACACATCGCGCAGTTTGATCACGCATTCTGGGGCACAATCGGTCGAGGATATTCGCCATCTCGGGTATCCGGTGGTACAGTTCTCGGCTGAACTCTGGGCGCAACTCAAGGATATCAGGGCGTTTCTTTTCAACCAGATGTACCGCGCACCCAGTGTGATGAAAGTGCGTGCCGAGGTCGGTAAGGTGGTCGAAGACTTGTTCCCGATCTATCTAGCGGACCCAAAGCAAATGCCAAAGCGGTGGCACTCGGATATCGAGGCTGCAGACAGTGAAACCGCCTTGGCACGTATCGTGTCGGACTATATTGCCGGGATGACCGATCGGTTCGCTTTACAGGATCATGCGCGGCTGACCGGAGATCATTCGATCGCGATATAGGCGATGGCCCAGACCTGCTGACCGGACTGTTCTTGTGCAAGTTCGGGGTCATTGGTGGGCGGGAAAACGATCATGGTGGGGCCATATCCACCGATCCCCATCGGGGCGCCATCCGCACGGGTTGCGATGATTGGCCGATGTGTGGTGATGCTTTGCCACGGGATTTCAGCCTGATATCCATCCATCGCCATGGGCTTGGCGGTCTTGCCTTCGGCACCAGTCATCTGCATGACAGCTGACAGGCGCGGGCCCGAAAAACGAATGTCTCGCTGGTTACCCTCGGGGCCATAAGAGATCGTGATCTCGATTTGCTCCAGTGCATCCAGCATTGTGGCGTCGAATCCCGCTGCGCCGCTATGTTCGACCTCAAGGTAGCTCAAAAGCCCGCCATCATTCTCGCCGCGCGCGGGAAGATTGGTCTCGGTCACTGCACCGCCGAGAGTTACCAGCACATGCCCGACAGGCGCGGGCATATCCGCCCAGAGTGAAGAAGCGGTGGTCAGACACAGGGCAAGAGGCAGGGCAAGGCGCATAGGGGGACTCCGGTAGATCAATATGGCGACAGTATCCGGATGAGCGCGTAAACCAAGTGCAAACTTTAGGCGTCCATTGACCTTGGCGCTTTGCGTGGTAAACCGCCGGGCAAGCAAAAGGACATCCGAAATGAACCTGTTTTCCGAGATCCGTGGCCTCGTACTGGACGCGCTGGCACAGATGCAGTCCGAAGGCGCTCTGCCCGAAGGGCTGAGCTTTGACAACGTGGCGGTCGAACCGCCGCGCGATGCCGCACATGGTGACATGGCGACAAACGCGGCGATGGTGCTGGCGAAACCGGCCAAGATGAAGCCGCGCGACATCGCGGATGTGCTTGCCGGAAAGTTGGCGGCGGATGACCGGATCACCAGCGCCGAGGTGGCGGGGCCGGGTTTCCTGAACCTACGGCTGGCTTTACCGGTTTGGCAGGGCGTAATGGCCGCGGTGTTGGAGAAGGGCACCGATTATGGCCGGTCGACCATGGGGCAGGGGCAAAAGGTGAATGTCGAGTATGTCTCGGCCAACCCGACAGGCCCGCTTCATGTGGGTCACACGCGGGGCGCGGTGTTTGGCGATGCTTTGGCAAGCCTGCTGGCCTATTCAGGCCATGATGTGACCCGTGAATACTATATCAACGATGGTGGTGCGCAGGTGGATGTGCTGGCCCGGTCGGCCTACGAACGGTATCGCGAGGCCAATGGGCTGAGCCCCGAGATTGCCGAAGGCCTCTATCCAGGCGACTATCTGATCCCGATCGGTGAGGCGATCAAAGAGAAATATGGCGACAGCCTGATCGACAAGCCCGAGGCTGAGTGGCTGGAAGAGCTGCGCGAATTCTCGACGGACGCGATGATGGACCTGATCCGGGCCGATCTGAAGGCGCTGGGTGTCGAGATGGACGTGTTCTTCTCGGAGAAATCGCTCTACGGCACGGGCCGGATCGAGGCCGCACTGCAGTCTCTGACCGACAAAGGCCTGATCTATGAAGGGGTGTTGGAACCACCGAAAGGAAAAAAGCCCGAGGATTGGGAGCCGCGCGAGCAGACCCTGTTCAAGTCGACCGAGCATGGGGACGATGTTGACCGTCCGGTGAAGAAATCGGATGGCAGCTGGACCTATTTCGCCCCCGATATCGCTTATCACTATGACAAAGTGACCCGCGGCTTTGATGCGCTGATCGATGTGTTCGGTGCAGACCATGGCGGTTACGTCAAACGGATGAAGGCGGCGGTGTCGGCGCTGTCCGATGGCAAAGTGCCACTGGACATTAAGCTGACCCAATTGGTGAAGCTGTGGAAGAATGGTGAGCCGTTCAAGATGTCCAAGCGGGCAGGGAACTTTGTCACCCTGCGCGATGTGGTCGATCAGGTCGGGCCGGATGTAACCCGTTTTGTGATGCTGACCCGTAAGAACGACGCGCCGCTGGATTTCGATTTCGATAAAGTGCTGGAACAAAGCCGTGAGAACCCGGTGTTCTACGTGCAGTACGCCCATGCCCGCGTCATGAGCGTGCTGCGTCGCGCCGCTGAAGCTGGGATTGCAGCGGATGATGCAACGTTGGCCGGGGCAGATCTTGGCAAGAACGACCACGCCTCGGAACTGACGGTCGCCAAGAAACTGGCAGAATGGCCACGTCTGGTTGAGATCGCGGCACGGACGAATGAGCCTCACCGGGTCGCCTTCTATCTCTATGAATTGGCAGGAGATTTTCACGCGCTATGGAATAAGGGCAATGACGAAACCCAGTTGCGCTTTATCCAAGATGGCGATGTTGCCACAAGCCAGTCGAAAATCGCACTGGCCCGGGCTGTTTCTGTTGTGATTTCAGCGGGCTTGGGTATTCTTGGCGTTACCCCGGCGCAGGAGATGCGGTAACAAATATCGCCCGAACCGCCGGTCTGAGGCAGACAAGAAATGACCCGCGCGCCACTTTTTTACGGCGCAATCGGGCGGTGAGGCGGAAATGGCACGTTACGATTACTCGGGGCAGCACAGCCCCGAGCAGATGCATTACTCGAATCAAGCGCATCCTGAGGATGCGTATGATTATCCCGACGAAGGTTATGGCTATGATGAAGCCCCGCGCACAGGCGCAGGGCTGGGTCGTATTGTCAACGTATTGGGTGCGGTTGCGTCCTTGGCGCTGGTCGCCGGTGTTGGCGTCTGGGGCTATCAGTTGATCATGCGCGACGTCAGCGGCGTGCCAGTTGTACGCGCCGCCGAAGGACCCATGCGTGTCCAGCCCGATAATCCCGGCGGTACGCCTGCGGATCATCAGGGGCTGGCGGTGAATGCTGTTGCTGCGGTTGGGACTGCCGCGCCTCCGGCAGATCGCCTGATTTTGGCTCCGCGTCCCGTTTCGCTGACCGATGAAGACACACCGATGGCAGCACTCGAGGCGACGAATGCCGTACAAGTAGTTGAAGAGCCTTCCACTGACCAAGCCATCGTAAACGCTTTGGCTGAAGGTCTTGCCGCTGACCCTCAGTCCGATCAGACGTCCCAAGAGGGTGTACAATTGGCCTCTTTGGTCACGCCCGAGGAAGAGCCTGCGATTGATCCTGCAGATTATGCCGCGCAACAACCTGACCCGAAGATTGCCACGCTGCCGGGCGTGCGCCGGTCGCTGCGCCCGCAGGTGCGTCCGGCCCGCGCTACGCCCAGCTCCATCACGTCTAACAGCGCCACCGAAGCCGCGATAAACGCAGCCGTCAAGGCTGCCGTTGGTCTGGATGTGGACCCGGACACATTGGCCAAAGGGACACGGCTGGCGCAGCTTGGGGCCTATGAAAGCGCTGATGTCGCGCAGGCCGAATGGGCGCGATTAAATGGTCGTTTTGGCGAGTATATGGACGGAAAACAGCGCGTTATCCAGAAAACCTCAAGCGGTGGTCGGACCTTCTATCGCCTGCGCGTCATGGGGTTCGATGATCTGAGTGACTCGCGCCAGTTCTGCGCCGCCTTGGTCGCGCAGGGTGCAGACTGTATCCCGGTCGCCGTCCGGTGAGATTTGGCGCAGTCATTACCGATGCCGAAGGGCTGCGCCTGACGCCGGATGAGAAAGCTCTGTTCAAAGACATGAATCCGTTCGGGTTCATTTTGTTTGCTCGGAACATCGAAACTGCCGACCAGACCCGAGCGCTGTGCGATGATTTCCGCGAAGCCGTTGGCCGAAACTGCCTGATCACCGTAGATCAGGAAGGCGGCCGCGTGCAACGCCTGCGCGCACCCTTGGCACGGGAATGGTTGCCGCCGCTAGATCATGTCGTGCGTGCCGGGGATCAGGCTGAGCGTGCGATGTATTTACGCTATCGCCTAATCGCGGATGAATTGCTGAATCTGGGCATCGACAGCAACTGCGCGCCAATGGTTGATCTGGCCCGAGACGATACGCACAAGTTTCTAAAAAACCGCTGCTATGCCTCTGATCCAGAACAAGTTTCCGCAATCGGCCGGGCCGTTGCCAATGGCCATCTGGATGGCGGCGTGTTGCCGGTTGTGAAACACATGCCGGGCCATGGTCTTTCGACGCTCGATAGTCACCACGACCTGCCTCATGTGGACCTTTCGCTGGAAGCGTTGGAAGAGGCTGATTTTGCGCCATTCCGTGCGCTGAATGACTTGCCAATGGGGATGACAGCGCATCTGGTCTATGACCAGATTGACCCTCGGCCTGCGACAATTTCCGCTGGGATGATGACCCTTATTCGTGAGCGGATTGGGTTTGATGGTCTGATTATGACCGACGATATCACGATGAAGGCCTTGCAAGGCACGCCTGACGAATTGGCCCGTCAGGCGCTGGACGCCGGATGCGATGTGGCCTTGCACTGTAATGGTGCATTTGAAGAACGCGTACAGGTGCTTGAAGCTGCGGGCGAGATGTCGGATGCGGCACAAGCCCGCGCAGATCGGGCGTTGGCTCAACGCCAACCGCCGCGGGAACTTGACATCCAAGCCGCCGAAGCGGAACTATCTGCCCTAATGGGCGGGCAGGTATATGCAGGATAACCTTTTCAGTGAAGACCCGGTCTCGGTCGCGGATCGGCTTGCAGCCGAAGCGCTGATCGTTGACGTCGATGGGTTTGAAGGCCCGTTGGACGTGCTGCTAACCCTGTCGCGCACGCAAAAGGTGGATTTGCGCAAGATATCGGTTCTGGCGCTGGCGCAGCAATATCTGACATTTGTCGAAAAGGCGCGTCAGTTGAGGATCGAACTGGCGGCGGATTATTTGGTGATGGCGGCGTGGCTGGCCTTTCTGAAATCTCGCTTGTTGCTGCCGCCCGACCCGGATGACGAGGGCCCCTCGGGTGAGGAACTGGCCGCACACCTTGCTTTCCAGTTGGAACGCCTGCAAGCCATGCGCGATGCCGCCGCGCGGCTGATGGCGCGCGACCAGCTGGGCCGAGATTTCTTCAAGCGCGGGCAGGGTGAGGATGTAACGCGCATCCGCACCGTGACCTACTCCGCCACGCTGCTGGATCTGATGCAGGGCTATGCGCGCATCCGCACCCGCGACGAATTCCGACCCTTTGTCATGGACCGCGATGCCGTCTTCACGATGGAGCAGGCGCTGGAACGGATGCGGCCGCTGATCGGCTTTGCCGGTGCCTGGACAGACATGGAGACCTATTTGCCCGAGGGATGGGATGCCGATCCGGTGCGCCGCAGGTCGGCGACAGCGGCGACCTTTGCGGCCTCTCTGGAACTGGTGAAAGAAGGACATATGGAGATCAAGCAAAACGAAAATTTTGCTCCGATCCAATTGCGTAAGAGGACCGAAACCCGTGACTGACGCCCCAGAAGAGACCGGCACCCTGTTCGAAGCGCCGCCCCTGGCTGAACAGGAGCGGATGGTCGAGGCCGTTCTTTTTGCGAGCGCCGAACCAGTGACCATCGCTGATCTTGAAGCGCGGATGCCACATGGCAGCAACGCAGCGCAAGCCGTTGAATTACTGCAGAAACGATACGAAGGGCGCGGTGTGCGCGTGGTGCGTGTGGGTGAGGCCTGGGCGATCCGAACCGCCCCCGATCTTGGCTTCCTAATGCAGAAGGAAACGGTTGAGACCCGCAAGCTGAGCCGGGCCGCTATCGAAACGCTGGCGATTGTCGCCTATCACCAGCCTTGCACCCGCGCCGAGATTGAGGAAATCCGGGGCGTGTCCGTTTCACGCGGAACCATCGATCAGCTGTTGGAGATGGAATGGATCCGGCTGGGCCGCCGCCGTATGACTCCGGGCCGTCCTGTAACCTTTGTGGTGACACCCGAGTTTCTGGATCACTTCGGGCTGGAAAATGCCCGAGATTTGCCCGGCCTGAAAGAGCTGCGCGCGGCGGGATTGCTGGAAAACAGGCCGCCTCCGGGTGCGGTGCCTTTGGGTGAAGGGCCGGATCAGGACGAAGACGAAGATCAGACCGAGCTGTTCGAGGAAGAGTGATCGAACAGCCCTTTTGTTGCCGCAGAGCGTGCCTATTGTAGGAGCGCAGGAAACGGAGTTGAGCCAATGAATGCCAATCGGATCATAGACATGATCGTGCGACAGGTCATGCGCCGCCTAGTGAACCACGGTGTGGACAAGGGGATTGATATGGCGAGTCGGGTCGGTCGCAAGCCAGGTCAGCCTGAAACCCGAACTGGCCCCGAAGCAGACCGCCAAATGCGCGACACCGCCACACGCCAAAAACAAAGCGCCAAGCAAATGAAGCAGGTAACCCGGCAGATGCGCCGGTTCATGAAGTTCTGAAACTCAGCCCACAGCCTTGAAATGCTTGGACAGTTTCAGGCCCTGGCCCTGGTAGTTCGAGGCGATGCCCGCACCATACAGTTGCGTCGGCATCTCGGCCATCTTCTCATAAACCAAGCGCCCGACCACTTGCCCGTGTTCCAACACAAATGGCGCTTCGTGGCAGCGCACTTCCAGCACGCCCCGTGATCCAGCGCCGCCCGCTTCGGCATGACCGAAACCGGGGTCGAAGAAACCGGCATAGTGCACACGGAACTCGCCCACCATTGCAAGATAGGGGGCCATCTCGGCGGCATACATGGGCGGGATATGCACCGCCTCACGGCTAACGAGAATATAGAACGCTCCGGGATCAAGGATGATGCGCCCTTCCTTGGTGCGCACCTCTTCCCAGTATTCTTGTGGGTCGTACTCACCGATCCGATCCAGATCGATCACCCCGGTGTGGGGTTTGGCGCGATAGCCGACCAGATCAGTATCGGGCAGCTGCAGATCAACCGAAAAACCCAGTCCATCCTGAATGACGGCTGGCCCGTCGACCAAGGGGGTTTGCTCATGTAGCGTAGTCAGCTCGGCATCGCTGAGGACCGCTTGACCTTTGCGGAACCTGATCTGGTTCAGTCGCATACCGGGGCGCACCAGAACCGAGAACGATCGCGGGCAAATCTCTGCATACAGCGGGCCAGAATAGCCTGCCGGAACCCGATCAAACTCGGTTCCGCCATCGGTTATGGTGCGGGTCAGCAGGTCCAGCCGCCCGGTCGAACTTTTGGCATTGGCCACGGCGCTCACATCATCGGGCAGGGCGAGCGATTCCATCAGCGGCACAAGATAGACGCAGCCTTTTTCAAGAACGGCCCCGTCGGTGATGTCGATTCGGTGCATCTCGAATTCAATCAGACGTTCCGCGACAGTACGACCTTCACCCGCCAGAAACGATGCGCGCACCCGGTAAGCAACTGTTCCTAAACGCAGATCAAGGCTGGCCGGTTGGACCTGAGCGGGGATGACATCGGGGCTGGCCGCGATCTCGCCACGTGCGATCATCGCTTCCAGTTGCTGGTTCGGGCATACACCTGTCATCTCGATCCCCTCTGCTGCCAGAGCGGGATCTGGCCTATGTGCCACAAACGTCGGTGTGATTTGGTCGGGCTAGCAGGACTCGAACCTGCGACCTTCCGTCCCCCAGACGGACGCGCTACCAGGCTGCGCCATAGCCCGACGTTGAGGTGTTCATAAAGACTTTCCCGGCGGGGGCAAGAGGAAATCATCGCCTTTTTTGCTATCCCGCCGTGTGGTGTTCGACGCGATCCAGCCACCTGCGCAGGTCCTTGGCGATGGGTGCAATCTGGTGCAACAGCTCATCGTCATATTCGTCACGATTCCATGCCAGTGAGGCAATGCCGCCCATCAGCGGGGCTGCATCCAGCTCGGCCGGTATCGGTTTGGGTTCGGGGGCAGCGACAGGTTTCGGAACCTCTGGGGCAGGGGATTGAGCGGGCACGCCCAGATCCATATCGATCTGGTTTGCGGATGGTTCGGGCGTTGCGGCGAACGGCACCACGGTGTCGTCGATACTGGGCGCAGGAGCATTTTCATCCAGACTGGGCGACAGCGACGCAACATGCGCGACGCCTTGTTCCCGAAGGATACGCTGAACACCTTTGATGGTTATCCCATCCTCGTGCAGCAGCTTCTTGATACCGCCCAGCAGACGCATATCATTGGGGCGATAATATCGCCGCCCACCGGCACGTTTTACGGGTTTGACCTGCGTGAACCGGCTTTCCCAAAAGCGCAGGACATGCGCCTGAACTCCGAGCCAGTCCGCAACTTCACTGATGGTGCGAAAGGCATCGGGGGACTTACTCATAACCTGGACGTCCTGAACTTACTTGCGGTTCCCGGCTGCAACGCGATCCTTCATCAGGTGCGATGGGCGGAAGGTCAGCACGCGGCGCGGCTGGATCGGAACCTCTTCACCGGTTTTGGGGTTACGACCGATACGGGCGGTTTTGTCCCGAACACTGAATGTGCCAAAAGACGAAATCTTGACCTGCTCGCCACGCACCAGCGCGTCGGACATATGGTTCAGAACGCTTTCGACCAGTTGCGCACTTTCGTTGCGTGACAGGCCAACCTCACGAAAGACGGCCTCGCTCAGATCCATTCGGGTCAGTGTTTTGTCGCCCATGCTTTTTCCTCTGTTGATGATAAAGCATATGGCGATGCGAAATTCGCTGTCAATATCAATGAATTGCAGGCGGCTTTGTAAGCCGGTTTGTGCCGGTCACCAGCGCAGGGCAACTGCACCCCATGCCAGGCCCCCGCCAATTGCTTCGGTCACGATCAGATCGCCTTGTTTGATCTGGCCATTTTGTTTGCCTACGGACAAGGCCAGGGGGATCGATGCCGCCGAGGTGTTTCCATGGTCCTGCACGGTGACAACGACATTCTCCATCGGCAGGCCCATTTTCTTGGCGGTGCCCTGAATAATACGGATATTGGCCTGATGTGGCACAATCCAGTCGACATCGGCACTGGTCAAGCCTGCACGCTCCAGCGCCACTTCGGCGGTTTTGGCCAGTTTCTCGACAGCGTGACGGAAGACCTGATTGCCTTGCATCCGCAGATGGCCGGTGGATTGCGTCGACACTCCGCCATCAACATAGAGCAGGTCTTTATACCGACCGTCCGAGTTCAGATCGGTGGAGAGAATTCCACGATCGTCAGAGGTGCCTTGGCCCTCTTGTTCTTCTAGGACCAACGCGCCCGCGCCATCGCCAAATAGCACACAGGTCGACCGGTCGGTCCAATCCATGATTCGCGAAAAGGTCTCGGCCCCGATCACCAGCACGCGCTTGGCCTGGCCCGACAGGATCAGCGCATTGGCATTGCTCAGCGCAAAAACGAATCCGGCGCAGACGGCCTGAACATCAAAAGCAAAGCCTTTGGTCATGCCTAAACGGGCCTGGACCATGGTGGCTGCCGAGGGAAAGGTCAGATCAGCGGTCGAGGTTGCCAGTACAATCGCGTCGATGTCATCAGCGGTGAGCCCGGCATCTGCCAATGCAGCTTCGGCTGCTTTGGTGGCCAGATCAGATGTCGTTTCATCCTCGGCTGCAAAATGCCGCCGTTCGATCCCAGACCGCGTTCGAATCCATTCGTCCGTCGTATCCAGCGTTTTTTCGAACTCGGCATTCGGTACAACGCGTTCTGGCAAATAATGCCCGACACCTACAACAACTGAGCGGCCTGCCATGCTGGGGTACTGCCTTTTTTGTTATTATTCCGATTGAGACACGGAATGCGCCGCATCTTGTGCAAGTGCGGCTGTTGATGCAACCCGTGCCGCCAATTTTTCGGAGAAACCGGATTCAGCCAGTGTGAAAGCCAGTTTGACCGCTGCGGAAACGCCGGTTGCGTCCGCTCCGCCATGGGATTTCACCACGGTTCCATTAAGCCCGAGGAACACGCCGCCATTGACGCGGCGCGGATCGATCCGCTTTTTCAGACGGTTTAACGAAGTGATCGCAAGGATCGAGGCCAGACGAGATAGCGGAGAGTATTTGAACGCCTCGCGTAACAAATCCCCGATCAGGTTCGCGGTGCCTTCACCGGTTTTGATGGCGACATTGCCAGTAAAGCCGTCGGTTACGATCACATCGGCTTTGTCACCGGGGATATCGCTGCCTTCGACAAATCCCACGAATTCGAAATTCGCCTGATCAGCAAAGTCCGAAATCATCGCATGGGCTTCTTTCAGCTCGGCGCGGCCCTTGTGTTCTTCGGTACCGACATTCAGCAACCCGATCCGGGGGCGGCTGAGCGCCATACCATTGCGCGCGTAGGACGCCCCCATCAGAGCGTATTGCAGCAGGTCCTTGGCGTCTGCGCGCACATCGGCGCCTACGTCCAGCATCACATTGAATCCGTGCGGGTTGCGTGACGGCCACAGGATCGCGATGGCAGGGCGGTTCACGCCGGGCAGCTTGCGCAGCCGCAACATGGACATGGCCATCAGCGCGCCCGTATTGCCGCAGGACACCGCGCCATGTGCTTCACCAGCGCGCACCGCTTCCAGCGCTGACCACATCGAGGTGTTTTTGCCGCTGCGCACAACCTGGCTGGGCTTGTCCTCCATCGTGACGACATCGGGGCAATCACGAAAAACGACGCGCCCATCAAGGACACGCCGTTTGGCAACCAGCTTGCGCAATTCCTGTTCCTGACCGTGCAGGATGAACCCGATCTTGGGGTTCTTGTCCGCCGATTTGGCAATACCCGCCACAACGACGGCAGGGCCCGAATCTCCGCCCATAGCGTCAACCGAGATGATAATCCGTCCGGTCTGCGTAGGCTGATCCGTCATGCCTTGGCCTGCGTCCAATCAGGCTTAGGCCGCGTCTTCGTCCAGGTCGATTTCGTCGGCCTGAGCGATGACTTCACGATCATCATAGTGGCCGCAGGACGGGCAAACGTGATGCGGGCGACGCAGTTCACCGCAGTTCGGGCATTCGTTCGGGTTTGCAGCAACCAGAGCGTCGTGTGCGCGGCGGTTGTTGCGACGCGACTTGGAAACTTTGTTCTGTTGGACGGCCATGGTCTCAACCTTTGTCTGATATGGGCCCACAGATTCGCTGCCGGCCGGGTTACGTTCTTTGTTTTCTCGTGGTTTGACGCGCGTTTAAGGGGCTTGCCCCGCAATGTCCAACCCAAAATCCAATGAGCGCGCGAAAATACTGCGATTCTCGTCATGTTCAAGCGGTTTTTCTGACGGCTTGCTATGACAGGAAATCCAATGCCTGTCACTCGTCTTTTTTCATCGCATCTCGCAGCCCGGCCAGCCCCGCGAAGGGTTTCACATCCTCATCAGTCAGCGCCTGTTTTCCCGGTTCGGTATAGTCTGCTTGACCCAGTTCAGCGCCGTCCTTGCGCGGATATTGGGGCAGGGCCAGTGAAAGGGCCTCGATCATGACCAGCGCGGGATCAATCTCAGGGCCAAGCGGTTCGGTCTCGTCACCTTCGGGGATCTCGAATTCGGGCTCGTCCGGATCGCTCCAATCAGCCAGATAAATGCGACTCACCGGGACATCAATGCGCGTAGTTACCGGCTCAAGCGTGACAACACAGGGTTGGATCACTGTCGCGCCCAGTTTTCCGCTTAGCGCCCAGTCACGCTTGCCTTGTGCCTGTAGTTCGCCAACAAAGCTCAGTTTGCGCAATCCCAGCAAGCCCAACTCGTTTTTGATCGCGTCCAACGCCTCGCCGGTAGGGCGCAGATCAAACGGGGTCGGAGCGTTCTGCGGCAGATCGGCGACCCGCAAAGATGTCTGGTTGCTCATTCGTGAGGTTTCCTGTGTTGAACCGGAGCCTTGGTTTCTGTAATCGGATAGGGTCCGCAAGGGGCCAAGGCAAGAGGGTGTGCATGTTGAAAGGTCTGAACAGGTTTAAGCCGGCGTCCAAAACGCTAGTATTTATGGCCTGTCTGGTGGTCGCTGGCGCATGTTCACCGATCTTCAAGAATCATGGCTACATCCCGCCGCCAGAGGATCTGGCCAAAATCCAGGTCGGTGTCGACACACGTGACAGCGTTGAGGAGGCCATCGGCGCACCCACAGCATCGGGCGTCGTGCGGGATTCGGGGTATTACTACGTTGCCTCGCGCGTCCGCCATTATGGGCCGAAACGCCCCGAGGTCGTTTCACGCGAACTGGTCGCGATCAGCTTCGATCAACGCGGCGTTGTGCGGAATATCGAAAGGTTCGGTCTCGAAGATGGCTACGTCATCACGCTGGATCGCCGCGTGACCGATTCCAACGTTGAAGACAAAGGCTTCTTGCGTCAGCTGCTTGGCAATATCGGCAACTTCAACCCGGCGAATATTCCAGGTGCAAGCAACTAACGCGCTTAAACCTCTTGCAGTGGTCACAGGACAGTCGCACATTCTGTTGTAGTGACCGGTCAGCAACCGCAGGAGGATGCGACCATGGCTGTTTTGTTGAACAAGGGCCGCTATCGGGCCCGCTTGGCAGAGTCTCGGCAAGATGTGGCGGCTGCGCAAGCCTTGCGAACCCTCGCCTTTGGTACAGACGGTCTGGATAGTGATGCCTTTGATGACCGCTGCAGCCACGTATTAATCGAAGATATGAAAGTCGGCGGTGCTTTGGTCTGCTGTTTTCGTATGCTGAAAATGCAAGCTGGCACGGAAATCGGGCGCAGCTACTCGGCCCAGTTCTATGATCTGTCCGCGCTGCGTGATTTTGCCGGACCAATGGTTGAGATGGGCCGGTTCTGTATCCACCCGCACTACAATGATCCAGACATCCTGCGGGTCGCCTGGGGGGCGATGACAGCATATGTCGATCAGAACGACGTTAAGATGCTGTTTGGATGTTCGTCCTTTGCTGGAACCGAAACCGCTGACTATCTGGATGCGTTCGCCATCCTCAAGCACCGGCATCTTGCGCCAAAGCGATGGCTGCCACGGGTAAAGGCGCCCGATGTTTTTCGATTTGCCGCACGGTTGCGCAGACGCCCCAATGTAAAACAGGCGATGCTACGGATGCCGCCCTTGCTGCGCACCTATCTGATGATGGGCGGCTGGGTCAGTGATCACGCAGTGGTCGATCGGCATATGAACACGCTGCACGTCTTCACCGGTCTTGAGATCGGAGCGATTCCCGACGAACGCAAACGCCTCTTGCGCGCGGTTGCCGGGTAGAGCGCGGCTTATGGGCGTTGACGCGTTGCCCCAGCCGGTTTAGCTGGCGGGCATGGCGAGAATTCCTTTGTTGCAGATGTCCGGTATCTCTCTGACTTTCGGAGGTGATCCGGTGTTTTCTGGTCTGGACCTAGTGGTTCAGCCCGGCGATCGTGTTGCGCTGGTTGGGCGGAACGGATCGGGTAAATCCACATTGATGAAAGTGATGGCCGGGTTGGTTGAGGCCGATCAGGGTGATATCGTGATCCCTCCAGGTAAATCAGTGGGTTACATGGAGCAGGATCCTGATATGCAGGGGTTCGCGACGCTGGGCGACTATGCATCAAGCGGGTTGGAGCCGGGGGAGCTCTATAAAGTCGAACGTGCTGGCGAAGGCCTGAAATTCGATCCCGCGCGTGCGGTTGAAACTGCGTCTGGGGGCGAGCGGCGGCGGGCGGCATTGGCGAAACTGATGGCCGAGGCTCCGGACCTGATGCTTCTGGACGAGCCGACCAACCATCTTGATATCGAGGCGATTGCTTGGCTTGAACGTGAGCTGGGCTCGACGCGTGCAGCCTATGTGCTCATTTCGCATGACCGAGCTTTCCTGCGGGCGCTGACCCGCGCGACGCTGTGGATCGATCGCGGCGTTGTAAGGCGGCAGGAACAGGGGTTTGAGGCCTTTGAAAGCTGGCGCGACAAGGTCTGGGAAGAAGAAGATCAGCAGCGCCACAAGCTGAATCGCCTGATCAAATCCGAGGCTCGTTGGGCGGTCGAAGGCATCAGCGCGCGCCGCAAACGTAACCAGGGCCGGGTGCGGGCATTACAGGCGCTGCGTGCCGAGCGGGCAGCACAGATCAAGCGCCAAGGTTCTGCAGCTATGGCTTTGGAATCTGGTCCAAAATCAGGTCGGAAGGTGATTGAGGCCAAAGGCGTATCCAAGGCGTTCGGATCGCAGCAGATTGTGCGCAATTTCGACCTTTTGGTACAACGCGGAGACCGCGTGGCCTTTGTCGGACCGAACGGTGTGGGCAAGACCACACTGCTTAAAATGCTGCTGGGCCAGGTCGAACCCGAAGAGGGCTCAGTGGTGCTGGGCACTAATCTTGAGATTGCCGTGTTCGATCAGGCGCGTGCACAGCTGGACCCGGAAATGAGCCTGTGGGACAGCCTGACGGGTGATTCCGAGATGCGGGTCTCAGGAAAGGCCGATCAGGTGATGGTGGGTGGGCAGCCCAAGCATGTCGTGGGCTATCTCAAGGAGTTTCTGTTTGACGACGCGCAGGCAAGAGCGGCTGTTAAGTCCTTGTCTGGTGGGGAAAAAGCGCGGCTGCTGTTGGCGAAGCTGATGGCGAAATCCTCGAACCTGTTGGTGCTGGACGAACCGACGAACGATCTGGATGTCGAGACGTTGGACCTGTTGCAGGAACTGCTGGACGACTATGACGGAACTGTTCTGCTGGTCAGCCACGACCGGGATTTTCTGGATCGCGTCGCCACAACGACGATCGCCATGGAGGGCAATGGGCGCGCAACCGTTTATGCCGGTGGCTGGACCGATTACATCACGCAGCGCGGTGAAATAGATCAGAAAAAAGCTGAAAAAGCAAAGCCTTCGAAGCCGAAGGTAAAGCAAGAGGCGAAGGCGAAAGCGGGGCTCTCATTCTCGGAAAAACACCGGCTTGAGAAACTGCCTGCCGAAATTGAGCGGCTGGAAGCCGAGATCGCCAAGCTTGAAGAACTGATGTCTGATCCTGAGCTGTTCACGCGTGAGCCTGTCAAATTCCAAAAGGCAACAGATGCGCTGGTGGAACGGCAGGAAAAGCTGTCGGCGGCCGAGGAAGAGTGGTTGCTGCTAGAAGAAAAGGCCGAAGCCGGTTCTGTCTGAGTTGTACACTCGTAAAAGGCTGGTTTGCATGAGTTGTACAAAACTGAGACACCTGATTTGGGCCCGATTTGTTAATCACTCTAAGCTCATTCGATAAATGTTGGTTGGCTGGTAGCAGGAGAGATCGTGAATTGACTTGGTGCCGGTGGTCGGGCGAACGCACAATCGCGTCACGAGCTGATCCTTAACAGTTTTCCGACAAAAATTATTTTAGCTGTGGGTGCCGGATATCGTGAGCACGGTGAAATGTTGCGAAAATCTTTACCGTGAGCCCTAAGCTGCCATTAGTCTTCCATTCAACCACCACGTCTCCACCTCGCCCATTCCCTTAAATTCGACGGTACCTCGTGGTTCGAACTCATATTCTTCCGCAAGCTCTTTCATAACGGCCGACGTCACCTGAATACGGCCAGGCTCTCCGTTGCTTTCCATCCTTGAAGCCGAATTTACCGTATCTCCCCAGACATCGTAGAATGGTTTTCTGTGTCCTATGACGCCTGCAACCACGGGTCCTGCATGCAGCCCGATGCGTATCTGGAGCCCCTCAGCGAAGTCGCGCGACATCTGGGCCACGGTTCTTTGCATGTCCAAGGCCATTTCGGCGACACGGTGCACGGGATCGTTGCAAGGATTCGGCATTCCTGCCGCCACCATATATGCATCTCCAATAGTTTTGACTTTCTCCAGACCGTGCTTTTCAGCGAGTAAATCAAATGCGCTGAAAATCTTGTTCAGGAACGCCACTATGTCCTCTGGCGAGAGCTTTGCAGCCCTTGGGGTAAAATCCACAATATCGGCGAACAATATGGCGACCTGCGGGAGTTTATCTGCGATTGTACCGCTGGGTTCTGCCTTCAGCCGTGCTGCGACATCTTCAGGCAGAAGGTTGTACAACAGCGCTTCGGAACGAGCATGTTCGGCTTCCAGCTCCACGCGTTGAGCCTCGACTTTGCCGTAGAGGTTTCCCAGACGCGCGCTGGCAATGTTTACGTTGTTGGCAAGTTCACCAAGTTCATCGCGATTTGGGACTGCGACGCGCGCATCAAAGTCCCCACCAGCAACTATACCTAGCGCCTTGCCAATATGCCGGACTGGCCAGATCAGAGAGGAAGAAAGGGAATAGCCGAGCAGCAATGCCAAACCTATGGCGACAAGCGCGGCGGAGAGGACATTCTGACGAGAGGTCTGGAAGGCTTCGGCTGTCGTCCTGGCGCTAAAAGCCATATCCCGTTCAATGTCCTGAACAACGGTGTACACGTCTCGCTGGATCTCGCGCAGAGGCTCAAACAGGTGTTCCATGGCGTAAGGTGCCGCCATCGGTCTACCATTTTCTCTGCGCAAGCGCTGGGTCTCGGCGGCAAACGGAATGAGGTTCTCGAGGTTGGCCTGCAATTGTGCAATGAGTTCCGCGTCTTGCATGCCAGGCTGTCCAAATTTCCGCGACCCTCTGGTTGCGAATAATCGAAGACCCTCAAGACGGTCGATAACTGGAGCGTTGAAGAAAGTTCCCATACTTCCACCAGTTTCCTGGGGCACGTACTGACCTATTGTCAGGGCGACGAGGTCTCCGACATAGGCGTGGATTTGGTTGAAATACTCGATGCGTTCCTGGTTTCGGATCATAGATTCGGTGCGGGTGTTAGCCTGTTGCAAAGAATTCAGGCCAAAGAGCGCAAGCCCGACAAGCAGGCATGTTATTCCCAAAAACGCGATCAGCAATTTGGACCGAACAGACAACCCGATTGAAGCAACGCTTCGAGTAAGGATGTTGGGCTGTTCGGACATTGTAAAAATTGTTCCTCTAACACAAAAAAAGAAACAGCATTGTCATCAACTATGCACTGCCGGTCAAAATTCTCAAACTGCGTAAACTCTTTGCGCACCAGCAAGCTGCGAACAAATTGCTAAAGCGCAATGTCGCTGAGAAACTGGCTTTGTCCCGCTAATGGCGAATTTCAATGAGAAGGCAAATCGGATTCTTTCGTGATCCGAGTTGTTTGACGCAGGATAACGCTGCTCAACGGACTTAGCGCCCGGAGAGGACGAAAACGCGCCGTAACTGACACAAGGCAGTGGCTACGTGTCGGTTCCGATCGCGTGCGCCGGTTTGCCTACAACGGTCTCTCCGGCAGGAACGTCTTTGGTGACCACGCTTCCAGCGCCGACGATGGCGCGGTCTCCGATTTTGACGCCGGGCATGATGATCGCACCGCCACCGATCCAGACGTTTTCACCGATTGTCACCGGGTAGTCGATCTCCAGCCCCTGGGCACGCAGCTCTGGGTCTTTGGCGTGTTGGGCGCAGTAGATTTGCACCGTAGGACCAAGCATCGAGTCGCTGCCGATGTGGACAGGCGCGGTGTCGAGGATGACACAGCCCGCATTCAGATACACTCGATCGCCCAGCGTCAGGTTCATCCCGTAGGCGCAGTGGAAGGGGGCCTCGACATAACAATTCTGCCCGATACCCGCGAAAAGCGACGCCAGTTCGGGCGCAATTGCCCCTCGGTCATCGGGTGGACAGGTGTTATGGGCATGAACCGCGCGGCGCGCCTTCATGCGCAGCACTTCCAGCTCCGGGTCGATGCAGCAATACCATTCGCCCGCCGCCATTTTCTGCAACTCGGTCATAAAATCCGTCTTAGCGCATGCGCAGGGCACCGTCGATACGGATGACCTCTCCGTTCAGGTAACCCATTTCGACGATGAACCCGGCCAGACGCCCGTATTCCTTTGGATCGCCCAATCGGGCAGGGTTGGGGACGTCGGCGGCAAGCTGTTGCTGCACCTCTTCGGGCAGTCCGGCCAGCATCGGGGTCATGAATATGCCCGGTGCGATGGCCATGACGCGGATACCGGTCGAGGCCAGATCGCGCGCCATGGGCAGCGTCATGCCAACCACACCGCCCTTGGAAGCAGCATAAGCCGCTTGACCCTTTTGCCCGTCAAAAGCGGCGATCGAGGCGGTGTTGATGATCACACCGCGCGCGCCATCCGGTTCGGGATCGTTCTTGGCCATTTCGGCAGCGGCCAGCCGCGAGATGTTGAACGTGCCGACCAGATTGATATCGATGGTGCGCTGGAAGGCGTCCAGAGGGTGTGGGCCGTCTTTGCCAACGGTTTTGGCCCCGATCGCGATTCCGGCACAGTTTATGGCAGCGGTGATGCGGCCCATCTTATTCATCGCCCGTGCGATGGCTGCTGCGACCGAGGCTTCATCCGTTACGTCGGTCTGTGCGAAATGCCCGCCGATTTCAGCGGCGACCTTTGGGCCACGCTCGGCGTCGCGGTCAAGAATGGTGACCTGCGCGCCGTGTTCGGCAAAGTGGCGGGCGGTGGCTTCACCCAGGCCAGAAGCTCCGCCGGTGATCACAGCAGCTGTGGTTGAGAGTTGCATGGCGGGTTCCTTCTTGATCTGAACACTTGTTCAGATAATCGCAACCGTGGCCTCCTGTCCAGTCTGAGCTTTGGTCAATCAAGCCTGCTACACTGTTGCTCAGGATATGCACGAGCAGTGGCTGGCGCATTTGATTTTACACCCCGATCGACTTTTACGTGCACTCAAATCGCTGCCACTGCTTAGTATCTGACGCAGGTTTCTTCATAAGGCACTCCGGCTGCTCTGATTTTCTCGGCCAACCATGACAAGCTAACCCCCGAATACGATCGGAGCTGTACGGGGTCGCGCGAATGGAAGTGTATCCAGTACTCTCGTTCATCGATGCCTTCGGTTTTTTCGATAGTTCTGATCTCGATCTGGCTCAATTCCTCAAGCGGCACTTCAAAACCCTCTTCAGTCCCATGCGCATGTTTAGGGACGTGCCACAGCAAAGAATGATCTGTGAGGCGAAAGTGCCATTCACCTTTCGTAGAAATGGCGCGAATGGCAAAAATTAGTTCTTTAAATAGTCGGTAGATTCCGCTGCCAATGCATACCAATCCTAAAAAAGACCAAGCCGACCAAGTTTCGATGGATTCAATGCGCAGCTGCAGAACCGTTTCTTCTGGGATGAGGAGAAACCCAATCCAGATCAGAACAACAGAAAGCAGAGGCGCTATGACGAGACGGAGGATGTTTCGCATTCGGACGGATTGTCGAACGTCAAAATACAGATCGCCTTGGTCGGTCTCTGTCAACTTTTTCTCCCAGGCGACGATTGTAACTGTCGTCAATTAAGTATCCGAACAGGATGTCGTCCGAATGACCGATGTTTCACCTAACGTTGTATAAACATTCTAAAAATTGACGTCCGACTCAACTTAGCCTCTCGGGCTATTTAAGGAGGCTTGTCGCAGGTCACGATGGCCGGAATGTGGCAATTGCCAAACGTGCGCCAAATACCGCATATCGAGTTTTTTGATCGGTAAAATATGCGAATAAGGTGGCAACCCGAAAGGCTGCCACCTGTCTGGATCAGCCCAGTTGCACCAGCGCGTGACGTTTCTTGCCTGCGCTCAGCTTGATCGGCGAGGATAGTGCGCCTGCGTCGATCATCAGGCCCGCATCGGTCAGCGGGGCGTCGTCCATCTTGGCGCCGTTTTCGGCGATCAGGCGTTTGGCTTCTTTGCCGGATTTGGCGAGGCCGGATTTGACGATCAGCTGGACGATGGACATGCCTTCACCCAGTTCCGAGGCGCTCAGCGTCAGGGTCGGGAGGTCGCCGCCTACGCCGCCCTTCTCGAATACCTCGCGCGCGGTGGCTTCGGCGGTTGCAGCGGCATCGGCCCCGTGCAGTAGGGTGGTGACCTCATTGGCGAGACGGATTTTGGCCTCGTTGATCTCGGACCCTTGCAGCGCGGCCAAGCGGTCGCATTCGTCCACAGGAAGCTCGGTGAAGATTTTCAGGAACCGGCCCACATCTGCGTCGGTCGTGTTGCGCCAGAACTGCCAGAACTCATAGGCGCTCAGCATGTCGCCGTTCAACCAAACCGCACCGCCCTGTGATTTGCCCATCTTGCGGCCATCGCTGGTGGTCAGCAGGGGGGTCGTGAGGCCATAGATCTCGTGATCCAGCACCCGGCGGGTCAGGTCGATACCGTTGACGATGTTGCCCCATTGGTCCGAGCCGCCCATCTGCAGAACGCAGTTATATCGGCGGTTCAGTTCGAGGAAATCATAGGCCTGCAGGATCATGTAATTGAATTCGAGAAAGCTCAGCGACTGTTCACGATCCAACCGCGATTTCACCGATTCAAAGCTGAGCATCCGGTTGACCGAGAAATGCCGCCCAATATCGCGCAGGAAGTCGAGGTAGTTCAGGCTATCCAGCCATTCGGCATTGTTCAGCATCAACGCGCCGGTCTCGCTGTCATCGTAAGACAGGTATTTCGAGAACACCTGTTTCATGCCTGCGATATTGGCGTCGATCTGTTCAGGGCCTAGCAGGGGCCGTTCGTCTGACCGGAACGAGGGGTCGCCCACCTTGGTGGTGCCGCCACCCATCAGGGTGATCGGTTTGTGCCCAGTCTTTTGCAGCCAGCGCAGGACCATGATGTTCATCAGGTGACCCACGTGCAAAGACTGCGCCGTGGCGTCATAGCCGATATAAGCCGTCTGCACCCCAGAGATCAGCGCGTCGTCAAGGCCCTGATAATCGGTGCAGTCGGCGAGAAAGCCGCGCTCGATCATCGTGGCGATGAAATCCGATTTGGGGTGGTAGGTCATGACGCTCAACAGGCCCTGTGTTCTGGCCCTCTCTGCAAGGGCTGGTGTAAGTCTTAGGTCAGTAAATTCAAAACCGAACCCGCTTGGTTGCACGACGGTAGTTACATTCATGCGACTGGCCTTCTAATTCCCTAAGTCTCGCAGAATGTCCAGTCATTGCAGAGCAAGTGCAGTCCGTACCGAAACCATCGTGCGGGTAAGTTTTGGGAAAGAAACATAAGGAAACAACGCATAGCGTAGCGCAGAATGTTACTTCAATCTTTGAAGCGCAGAAAATCCTGCCGGAGAACCGCTGCTTCTAGCGTTCAGCGTGTCCAGACAGAAGCGGTTTTTCATTCTTGATGTGGCGTTCAATCAATTGCTTTTGCAGCTTCGCGGACGGGATCGGGCAGGCGGGTCTGGGGGTAAACTCCAGTTCTGCGATCTCGGGAAAGATGCTCAGAATTTCTGTTCGCGCTTCCGCACTGATGGACTTGAGCACTTCCGGTCCGGTAAACAGGCTTTCCGATGGTGCGCCTTCGGCATAGATCACCTCGTGCTGCCCGAAAAGGAGATGAAAATACTCGACACTCCGGGCATCGTGATCGATGAAAATACCGGGCAGCGAAGTCAGATTAACGGCGGGCACCAGAACTTCGGAAGTCCTGAACATACGCTCGACGATCTTTGAAGACACCAGCATCCGGTGCTGCCGGGACACCACAAGATCATGCTGGGGCAAGCCCAGACCCAACGCTCCGGCGCTGATGCGAACCGGGCGAAGCTTGGGGTTCGCGGCCAGTTCCGAAGCAGATATCGTGCGGCGAAACACCCGCAGCAGGGTTGCAAATCCGGGCCCCTTACCTGCGGGATCAAACACTTCGACCTCATCGCCGGCTTGCAGATCTTCGACCGCCTTCTGACCGCCCCTTACCCGAATATTCGTGCCACTGGTGAAACAGGGAACAAAGTCGTCAACGGGCAGATTTACGACTGGACTGGTGAAGGCACCGTCACCCAGCGCCGTGATCGTCAGTGTTGTGTTGAGCGGGGGGACATCCCCCAAAAAGCCGATGAAGAACCCTTGCTCGGCCCCGCCGCCAAACGCGTCGTCGCCGCTGGAATCATAATCGAAAACGCCAATCGTATAGGTATTGGTGCCATCCGTGACTATGTAATTGTAGTCCCAGGCAATTGCATTCCCCAGATAGGTTTGCGTGGGGTCGTCGGGGAGTTCGTTGGTTACACCGTCTCCTTCGATGGTGCTGGGGTCAACGCCATCGGTAATTTCGATCGTATTATATGCGGAGATCTCAAATGTCGTTCCAACGCCGCCGAATTGGGCCTGGTTCGTGGTAAGAGTCGTGTCCGTCCGAAATGCACCGTATACGTTTGGCATAAACCCTGTTCAGGCCAATTCACTGCCGCTTTTTACTAAGCGTTATGAATCTACTCACCTGTCCTCAATTTGTTGTCTGTGCTTTGCTGCATATTAGTATCTCATCTATGAGGATTGGTGCAACATCTGCGAATGTCCGGAGTTTTGAGCCTGCGCTTTTATTGCGCTCAACATCCCAAAGTACCCGCCGTTATTCAGTCGCTATGATTCAATGCAAATCTGACGAAGCTGAGCAATATGGAATGATCGAAGGTGCGTCAGATCAAGCGGAACATTGAAACCGGCGACGGGCATTCTTGGGAGAGCTTGGCACCTGCTGTAGCGATCTGCGAACATGTGGTGATCGGTTTTGTACAGCTCTTTCATGAGCACTCGGAACTGCGCTGCGTTTGAGAACGCCCTGTTGCCGTCATTCGTGGTCTCATGCCTTGCAGAACACTGTAGCGGGGCACGGTACAGGCGCGGGCAGGGGCAAGGAAAAGGCTCCATTTCCAAAAAAAACGCCGCTCGCGCAGGATGTGTCTTGCCTTGGCTTTGCATTACCGTGCAGGTTGTGCTCAGAACCCGGCAAAACGGGTGGAGAGACGCAATACGAGGTCAGCGTGGGCAGGGTCATCAGCAAATCGGGGGCGATCAGAGCGTTGGGGGCCATGTCGGGCACATCGCTGGACGGTGTGGATGCGGCAGTGGTCGAAACCGACGGGCAGAAGATATATGGCTTTGGTCCCAGTGCCTACCGTGCCTATTCGGATGGTGAGCGTGCCACATTGCGTGCGGCATTGGGGCAATGGCATGGACCGGATGTCGATATCTCGGCCGAGTTGGTGACGCATGCACATGCCGAGCTGCTTTCAGAGTTCGAAGAGGTCGACCTGATCGGCTTTCACGGTCAGACGCTGGCGCATGAGCCGCGCGGGCGTGGTACATTGCAGGTGGGTGACGGGCTTGGTCTGTCGCAGGCCTTGGGGCTGCCGGTGGTCTGGGATTTCCGCAGCGATGATGTGGCGCTGGGGGGAGAGGGTGCGCCTCTGGCCCCGTTTTTTCATTTCGCCTGCGCCAAATGGATCGGCGCGGAAGAGCCGCTGTGCTTCCTCAATCTGGGCGGTGTTGGGAACCTGACCTATGTTGACCCGTCTTTTGACGGGCCTGAAGCGCCGGGGGCGTTGCTGGCGTTTGATACCGGGCCGGCCAATGCTCCGGTCGATGACCTGATGCAGGAGCGGCTGGGGCTAACGATGGATCGGGACGGAGCGCTGGCCCGCGAGGGTACGGTCGAGACCGGCGCACTGGAGCTGTTTCTGGCCGAGCCCTATTTCAATCGGATGCCGCCGAAATCGCTGGATCGGAATGATTTCTCGGAAATGATCGGTTTGGTGACGGAACTGAGCGATGCGGATGCGGTTGCTACACTGACCGGAATGAGCGCTGCTGGTGTGCTGCAGGGGATGGAGCATTGTCCCAAGCCCCCCGCCCGCATGCTGGTGACCGGGGGTGGACGGCACAACCCGGTGCTGATGGAAATGCTGCGTGTGTCGCTGGATTGTCCAGTGGAGCCGGTGGAGGCTGTTGGGCTGGATGGCGATATGCTGGAGGCGCAGGCCTTTGCCTATCTTGCCGTGCGTGTGGCGCGGGGATTGCCGACTTCAGGCCCCGGAACAACCGGGGTGAGCGCCTTGGTTGGGGGCGGTGTTGTCTCGTCACCGGCGCGGGGTGCTGTGGTGACCGGGTAGGGGGCTCTGCCCCCGTCGCTTTGCGACTCCCCCGGGATATTTTTGGCCAGATGAAGTAGCGGATCTAGTGCCGGAGGGTATGCGTGTAATCCTGCGTGAACTCGGTGTAGCCGTCAGAGGTGGATTTCAGATGGGCGTGTGTCCAGCGGTGGAACGCTGGGAGCTGGTGAAAGGGCACGTTCGGGAAGGCGTGGTGTTCTGCGTGGTAAGGCATGTTCCACGCCAGAAATCGGACGATCCGATTGGTGAAAGTGGTGCGTGAGTTTTCCAGCATATTGGCGACGGGAGGGCAGAGGCCGTGTTCGGCAAGCAGGTAGAGACGTAGGAACGGTTGGCCGACAATCACGGGCAAGAGCCAGAGCCAGAATATTGCCGGTGTGAAGAACAGGCTGAACCCAGCGAGGGCATATAGGGCGAGCAGAAGTCGCGCCTCGGTCCGGATGGCGCGATGCTGTCGGGCGGGCAAATAGTCGGCATCGATCTTTCCCCGCGCGTTTCTGACCAGAGTGCTTGCCATAGCGGACCAGTAGAGCCAGCCGGTCAGGTAGACGGCAAGGCTGCGCCAAGTGTCGGGGCGGGGTTTGCCATCAAGCTCGGGGTCTTTTGTCGGGTGGTTGGTCCATTTGTGATGCGCCAGGTGGAAATAGCGAAACCAAGTAAACGGTAGGCAGATGGGGATTGAGACCAGATGCCCGATCACATCGTTCAGCCATCCCGTTTTGAACGGTGTCTTATGGGTGCATTCGTGGCTGAGCGTGAACAGGAAGACCAGCAGCAGGCCTTGGGGTAGGATCAGGAGGGGCCAGAAGGGAAGTTGCAGGGCGATGCCGGTTGAGGTCGCGGCCAAGGCTCCTAAATAGATCGCGAGATGTTTTAGGCCCGCGAAGTCCGAGCGCTGTTGCAGCTTGTCCTTGGCCTCGGGCGGGATTTCCGCGATCAGAGAGCGGTGGTCCATTTGACTACTTTCCTGGAATGTCAAAGCCTGGCTCGGCCAGTTCAAACCCGTCAAATTCAAAGCCGGGCGACACTGTGCAACTGACCAGCGTGTAGTCGCCGCTGCTGCGAGCGGCTTGCCAGTGGCCTTTCGGCACAATGAGCTGTGGCGCGCCTTGGGTCAGGTCGGGTGTCAGCACGTGGTCCTTGGCAGGGCCGGTATCGGTGGCGCTAAGGGAAAGGATCAGCGGAGCGCCGGAGTGGTAGAGCCAGATCTCGGTCGCGTCGACCTTGTGCCAATGGCTGCGCTCGCCTTCAGCCAGCAGGAAATAGATACATGTGCCCGTGGCACGGCCGGGATTGTCGGCGCGCCAGGTTTCTTTGAACCAGCCACCTTCTGGATGCTGTTGCAGGTTTAGATGCTTGATGATGTCTTGCGCAGTCATTGTGCCCTCGGGTTGATTGCCGGGATTATGCACGGGCGGGCGCGATCTGCTATGGCAATTATGCGGGCAACACATATGTTTGCCGCATGACCTTGATGATCCCCTTCGACAACAGCTACGCGCGGCTGCCTGACAGCTTCTTTGCCCAGCAGGACCCTGTTCCCGTGCGCGCGCCAAATCTGATTGCCTTCAACAGTGACCTTGCGCAATTGCTGGGGATATCTCCCGGTGATGTGGAAGAGATGGCGCAGGCCTTTGCGGGCAATGCCGTGCCCGATGGTGCGCAGCCCCTGGCGCAGCTTTATTCCGGGCATCAGTTTGGCACCTATAACCCTCAGTTGGGGGATGGGCGTGCGGTTTTGTTAGGTGAGACGATCGGATCGGACGGGATCCGGCGGGATATCCAATTGAAGGGCTCGGGGCAGACACCGTTCTCGCGCCGGGGGGACGGACGCGCCTGGTTGGGGCCGGTGCTGCGTGAATACGTGGTGTCCGAGGCGATGCATGCGCTGGGCATTCCCACAACGCGGGCCTTGGCAGCGGTCGAGACCGGAGAGATCGTGCTGCGCGAAGGTCCGATGCCCGGAGCGGTGCTGACCCGCGTGGCCCAGAGCCATCTGCGGGTGGGCACGTTTCAGGTGTTTGCAGCGCGGGGACAGTTGGAAAACCTGCGACAGCTGACGGAGTACGCCATTCAGCGGCATTACCCCGAAGCTGAGGGGCCAATGGGCCTGTTGCGCGCAGTTCGGGATGCGCAGGCGCGGCTGATCGCGCAATGGATGAGCGTGGGCTTCATTCATGGGGTCATGAATACCGACAATAGCTCGATCGCGGGGGAGACCATCGATTACGGGCCTTGTGCGTTTATGGACAGCTATCACCCCAACACGGTCTACAGCTCGATCGACCGGATGGGGCGCTATGCCTATTCCAACCAGCCCGATATCGCGGTCTGGAATCTGGCGCAGTTGGCGACGGCCCTGATTCAGCAGTACGAAGATAAAAACGCCGCCGTCGAAGAGGCGACTGAGGTTGTTCATGCCATGCCCGAATTGATGCAGGAGCATTGGCTGCAGCGGTTCCGGGCCAAGATCGGATTGGTACGGGCAGAGGAAGGGGATCTTGAAATGATCTCGGACCTGTTGACCCGGATGGCGCAGAATCAGGCGGATTTCACCAACACGTTCCGTGCACTGGGCGACGAGCGTGCGCGGGATCAGTTTACCGATCCGGCTGCTTTTGACGAGTGGGCCACGAGCTGGCGGGTGCGACTGGCGCGTGAGGATGCGCCGTCAGATGTGATGGTCGCAGCCAATCCGGCCTTCATTCCGCGCAACCACCGGATTGAGCAGATGATTCAGGCCGCTGTGCAGGGGGATTATGCGCCGTTCCATCGGCTCAACGAGGTATTGGCGCGGCCCTATGAGGATCAGCCGGAAGCGACGGATCTGCAGCGGCCACCTGCGGAGAATGAGGTTGTACACGCGACTTTTTGCGGGACGTAGGATGCCGGGCGCGGTCGGTTTCTTGAAAAGAAACCGGGCCTGAAACTTTGAAAGTTTCAGGTTCCTTGAATTAGTTGAGCGTCAATGAGGTATTCGCCCTAGATTTAGAAGCACATGAGGACCAAGGCCCGTCTGCGTTCGCTTCGGCTTGCACTTGCCCTGTCAGTTGGCGATCTTGTGACAAACCAGTATTAGTGTACCGATGACCAATCACCCGACGTTGCGCCTTGCCAGTTACAACATTCAGAAATGCCTGGGCCTCGATTTTCGGCGGCAGCCGCAGCGAATCTTGCAGGTCATTGAAAACATGCGGGCCGATATTGTCGTGCTGCAGGAAGCGGACAAGCGTTTGCCTCCGCGTCCCGCCGCTTTGCCGCATTTCATGCTGGATGAAGCCGGGTGGCAGATCGTTGATCTGGGTGGTGCAGGCAGTCTAGGGTGGCACGGCAACGCGGTGATCTGGCGGGGGGATGCCATTCAGGTGCGCCAGACCGGGCATCACGATTTGCCGGGGTTGGAGCCGCGGGGTGCCGTCCGGGTGGAATTTGATACCCCTATCGGGCCATTGCGCGTGATGGGAATGCATCTTGGGCTGTTCCCCGCATCACGTCGCCAGCAGATTACCCATATCCGCCGCTGTGATTCTGATCTGGACGAGATGCCTACCGTTTGGGCCGGGGATTTCAACGAATGGTCGCGCCAGCCGGTGCTGGATCATTTGGCGCCCAATATGCAGTTTTTGCCCCCGGTACCCAGTTTTCCCGCCGCACAACCGCTTGGAGCGCTGGATAGAATCGCTCTGGGGCAGGGGCTAGAGGCGACATTACATGGGGTGCATAACGCGAGGCCTGCGCATATCGCCTCGGACCATTTGCCAGTTTGGGCGGACCTTCGCCGCGCAGCCTGAGGCAAAATCGTCTGTGGCGCCGCGCGCTTTGACATATTAAGACAGAGGTCCGAACAGATCCGGGGGTCACCATGTCCGATACGATTATCGCCCGTTGCGAAGCCAAGGGCTTGCGCATGACCGGCCAGCGCCGGACCATTGCTCAGGTCTTGCAGCAGAGCGCGGATCACCCGGATGTGGAAGAGCTGTATGCGCGCGCCTCGGCCGAGGATGCGGGCATCTCGATTGCCACCGTCTATCGCACCGTCAAGCTGTTCGAAGAGGCAGGCATTCTGGAGCGGCTGGAGTTCGGTGACGGCCGAGCGCGTTATGAGGATGCTGAGCGTGATCACCATGACCATCTGATCGACATGCAGTCCGGCGCGGTGATCGAGTTTGTTGATCCCGAGATCGAAGCGCTTCAGGAAAAGATCGCGGCCAAGCTGGGATACAAGCTGAAAGGCCACCGGCTGGAGCTTTATGGCGTGCCGCTGGAGAAAGACTGACCCATCACGAAACGCGATAGATCAGCACACATGAATTCATCAATCTTGTCGCAATAGCGCTTGCGACGTCGGCTGCGTTACGATTTTGCTGCAGGAATGCCTGAGGGCGGAATATTCCAACGGAAACGCGCATGAACAACGTACACGGCATTTTGCTGATCATCGGCTCGATGGCGGCCTTCGCGATCGAGGATATGTTTATCAAATACCTCTCGGTCAGCGTTCCGACCGGTCAGATTCTGATTGCTCTGGGCGTCGTTTGCGGCTTGAGTTTTGCCGTGTTGTCGGTAGCGACGCGTAAGCGGATTTTTGATCCGGCAGCATGGACATTATTGCCGCTTGCACGCGCCGCATCCGAAGGCGTGGGTGCGGTACTCTTCGTGACCGCGTTATCCCTGATAGATCTCTCCACCGTTGCTGCAGTGTTTCAGGCTTTGCCGTTGGCTGTGACGATGGGGGCCGCGCTGTTTCTGGGCGAGATGGTTGGGTGGCGCCGATGGAGCGCGATTGGTGTCGGTTTCCTGGGTGTTCTTATGATCATTCGGCCGGGCTTGGCTGGGTTTCAGCCCGAAACTCTGTTGGTTGTCGCGACCGTTTTCCTGATCGCCGCGCGCGATCTGATCACACGCAAGCTGGATGTGCGGGTGGCATCTTCGGTTGTTGCGATGCAGGCCTATATCGCTGCAATCGTGGCAGGGGTTGTTTTGATGATCACCACCGGCCAGTCTGTCGTGCCCGTGCAATCATCGCAGGTTCTGCCTTACCTGGCTGCGTTTGTCTTCAGCATGTTGGGCTATTACGGAATCGTCGCCGGAATGCGGTTAGGTGAGGCCTCGGCCATGATGCCGTTTCGCTATACGCGCCTGGTGTTTTCGATGATCGCCGGTGTGCTGATGTTCAATGAACGTCCGGATGCGATGACGCTGGCAGGGGCCACGCTGATCATTGGTTCAGGTCTTTACACCTTTGTCCGCGAACGCCGTCTTGCGCGTGAAATGGTTCCGGCCTGAGCCGTGTTGGCGCAAACAGTAAGCTGTTAGCCCTAAAGGTCAGCCAATACCTGTGTTAGCGATAACGGAAACGGTTTACTTTTCGTCGGGTGCTGCTATGAGGCATGCAACCGTTGCCATATTGGGACCCGTATCATGAGCACCATCATCGACATCCACGCACGCGAAATTCTGGACAGCCGGGGCAACCCGACTGTCGAAGTGGACGTGATCCTGGAGGACGGCACCATGGGCCGCGCCGCAGTACCTTCGGGGGCGTCTACGGGTGCTTATGAGGCGGTTGAAAAGCGGGACGGCGACAAATCCCGTTACATGGGCAAAGGCGTGCTGGAGGCCGTCGCTGCGGTGAACGGAGAAATCGCAGAAGAGCTGGTGGGCTTTGACGCGACCGAGCAGGTGGCCATCGATCAGGCGATGATCGAACTCGACGGGACCGAGAACAAAGGCCGTCTGGGTGCCAACGCCATTCTGGGTGTCTCGCTGGCGACCGCAAAGGCGGCGGCGGATTTCACCACCCAGCCTCTGTATCGCTATGTCGGCGGTACGTCGGCCCGTGTTCTGCCCGTTCCGATGATGAACATCATCAACGGAGGTGAGCACGCGGATAACCCGATCGACATTCAGGAATTCATGATCATGCCGACCTCGGCCGCGAATATCCGCGAGGCGGTGCGCATGGGGTCCGAGGTGTTCCACACGCTGAAACGTGAGTTGTCGGCGGCCGGTCTGGCCACTGGTGTGGGGGACGAGGGCGGTTTCGCTCCCAATATTGCGTCCACCCGCGAAGCCTTGGATTTCATTCTGCAAGCCATTGAAAAAGCAGGATACAAGCCGGGTGATGAAATCCACCTTGCGCTGGATTGTGCTGCCACCGAATACTATCGCGATGGAAAGTATGTGCTGGCTGGCGAGAACATCACCCTGAGTTCGGAAGAAAACGCCGAATATCTGGCGACCCTGGCCAAGGACTATCCGATCATCTCGATCGAAGACGGTATGTCCGAGGATGACTGGGACGGCTGGAAAGCCCTGACCGATGCCATCGGCGACAAGGTTCAGCTTGTGGGCGACGATCTGTTCGTGACCAACCCTGCACGTCTGGCCGAAGGGATTGAGCGCGGCTGCGCCAACTCGATGCTGGTCAAGGTGAACCAGATCGGTTCGCTGACCGAAACCTTGCGCGCCGTAGATATGGCCCACCGTGCTCGGTACACCAACGTGATGTCGCACCGCTCGGGCGAGACCGAAGATGCCACGATTGCCGATCTGGCGGTAGCGACGAACTGTGGTCAGATCAAAACCGGCTCGCTGGCGCGCTCAGACCGGTTGGCGAAGTACAACCAGTTGATCCGCATCGAGGAATCTCTGGGTGAGGTCGCAGAATACGCAGGTGCGTCGATCCTGAAGCGGTGATTTGGCCCCACTTGCGAAGCCCCGATCAGGCCCCGGTCCCACGACCGGGGTCTTTTCTTTTCGTGGACGACTTTCAAGTAATTTAACCAATGCTGCTGTCGCTAAGCTTGTTCTCTGATGGCAGGTTTGAGCCCTAAGTTCAATTTTCTGCATCGTGCATCAATGCCGGAAGTGCAGAAGAAAGCTGTCGTTGAGTGTTCTATTCAAACCGCACCTTCTTCACTTTTTGGGTTGTGCTTTTGCTTCCAAGGGGTGTCTCATACAAATTGTAATGTGATCATTGGATCTTAGCCGTGTTCGACGCGTCGACATACCTTGCGATAACTTCGATTGCAGTCATCGGCACTGTTCACGTCTTCTGCGTGTCTTTTTACCGGAGATTCCCCGCCCTGGCAGGCTGGCTTTCTGATTTTTCATCTGGGATCGGACTTGGCTATGCTTTCCTTTTCTTACTGCCAAAAATCGGTGAGTTGTCGGCCGATTTGGCTGCAAATGGGAAATGGGAAAACTCGCTGTTCGGTTATTCGCTCCTAGGATTTCTCATTTACTACTTGCTTGAAGCCAGTCGCGACACGGGGGCCGATAACAGGTTGTCGCTTGGCTTGGACACGGTGGCACTTGGAACCTATAACTGCTTGCTTGCCATTACCGTCATGCAAACGACGGGAACATCACCTGAGCTGTACGCTGTTGGAACGTTGGCCTATTCATTGCATTTGTTTGGGGTGAATATCTTTCTCTATAAGACCCACCCCGGACACATGTCTGGATGGCTACGCGCATACTTTGTCGCGTCGCTCGCAGTCGGCATATTGATCGGTCTCAACGCGGACAAAAGTAGTATGATCTATTCAATTGCGACTGGGTTAACAGGGGGTGTGATAATAGCCCTGTCTCTTCGGATTAAACTATCCAGCCTTTCGGCAGTGAATACAAAAGCTCTGTTAACTGGTGTGGTGTTTGCTGCGGTCGCAGTGGAGGTCACCCGGTACTAACCCGACGACACTATTGAGCCCTTCTTTAGTATAAGCCGAGCCATTTGGCTCAGCTTACTAGATTAAGACAACCTGAAATTCATTTGCTCAAAGTCTCTGCAATGCCTTTCATCGCAACCATCGAGTCCAGGTACATAGGTGTATTTTGAACGTCTGGCTGGCTTGATAGCTTCACCATAACCACATTGGCTTTCTGGTTCACATACAATAGCTGCCCATAGACACCAATGCCGTAGAACGCACCATTTTCTCTATCTTTGACCCAGACTTGGTTACGGTAGTGGAAGCCTTCAAACACCTCTGCATATGCGCTTTTCTCATAAGCTGCGATAACGTCATCATTTGCTTGAATCGTGTCAGCTATCCAATCAGGAGGAATAACTTGAGTGTCGTAAACCTTTCCGTTGTCCAGCATCATTATGCCAAATCGCAATAGGTCACGAGAGCTGGTAAATAACCCACCACTCGTTTGCACAATCCTTTTGGGCCCTAGTTCGCTATATGCAGGGTCCTGAGCACCGATGTCCTGCCACAACTCGGCCAGTACATCCAGATAGCTTTCTCCAGTTGCCGACTCGATAACCATACCCAGCAACGCAGATAGCACTGAACGGTAACTATAAACTTCACCGTCTTCTACCAAGGTCTCGCGATCACTAAGAGAGATCATGTACTCCTTAACGCCCGACTCTGTATCACAAATTTCAACTTTTTCAGAGAGGTCCTGACCAAACGCACAGAACAGATCACCGGCATCGTCTAAGTAGCCGCTAGAAGCATCTTTCCAATCAACAGCAGCGGTCATATCAAGTAGGTGTCTAACCGTTGTATTTTTGAATGCTGGGCCTTCCAACTCTGGCAGGTATTCGGTGATCAGCTTTTTAGGATCTAATTCTCCCGCCTCAACCGCCAGCCCTGCTGCCATACCCAACACTGTCTTGGTGATCGAGTGAATGCGGTGAGGCGTATCAGCTCTCATACCATTGAAGTACTTTTCAGCGACCAATTTGCCATCGTGATAAATCAAAAAGCTATCGGTATGCGTTTGATGCAACCAATCGTTGATGTTCCGTTCTTCACTATTGCTAGCTGTGAAAACAAAAGTCTCAAGCTCAGTTGGGTATGCCGCTTTTTCCAAAGCACGTACCCAATCTGACGGTGGAACTCGTGCTAATTCGCCAAAAACATTTGTGCCTTCGAATATCCAAGGGCTTCTATCTACGGACTCAACGGTTTCATCCCAGAAATAACCAGCCTCTGCGCTTACTGGTTGTGTAGAAGCAGTAAATACCGCACCGGAGGCCAAAAGAGCGATAGCAATAGCGGAAGTCACTAACAGCTTGTTTGCATTTCTTTTCATTTTGGGGATCTCCGTCCGACTAGACAATCTCTGAACAATCCAGCCATGCTTCAGCTCTGGTGTCTAGCCTCTTGTGTTTGGGCCACAGGCTATCAGACGACTGCGAATTAATCTCTGGTAGGGCAATTTAGTAGTCGCAAGCGACGGATGGCAGATACTGTGCGTTAGTCGCCTTGAGCAATGCCCGTTTCGTGCGCATTTCGGAGGATGTAAAGCTCGAAATGAAGGCCCGCTTCGGTGTGAGACCAGTCACCAGAAAGCGATGAGCATAAGGCGGCCTTAGTCCGCACAGCCGACATTGATCGAAAGCCAATGCTACATAATTTGTTTGCGCTTCGTACGGCGGAATCTAGGTCAAGATAAAGCTGATCACCGGCCTTGCGTAGGCCCTTTCTTTTTCGTGCCTGTCTGAATGCTGAATCACCGAGTGCCGCCTCGGTATGCGCCGGTCAAAGAGGGTGCCTTTATTCACTGCCAGTCGTTCCCATCAAGACGCGCGCGCCCACTCGACGGGCAATGATGGCGACCCAGCCATCATGCGCCAGGGTTTGAGCATGAGTTTGCGGGTAACGGTCGAGTCGGTTTTCTAATCGACCCTCAACCCTGGCAACCAACCGCGATTTCCCATGTCGCTCTTTGACAATGCTGGAGACCCCTTTGTTTGAAATATCCCGGCATCGCATGAGCAGCGCCGCCGTGCGGTATGGAATTTTTTACTTTGTCTTCAGCGCGAACTGTCTAAGCTGCTTGAGGCAGGCCAGTGCTGCTGGCCGATAAGAGGGGGTATCTTATGACCGCATACAAATATCTTGTTGGTGCAATCGCTTTGACGGTGCTGCCTCAGTTTTCGTGGGCTGATCGGCCACCTGAGGCCGTGTGCCAGAAGATGGTGGAGGGCGATCCCAGTGGGCAGATCACGATGGAGGAATGCCTGTGCACCTATAACGTCGCCGATACGGTGCTGGACGATGACATCAAGACGCTCTTGTTCGACTCCTGGTACACGGGCGAGAATATCACCGAGAAGTTGAACGCGCTGCCGCAGCCCAAGCGGGTACCGAGGCAGTTAAAGACCATGGAGCGGACCTTCAACAAAAACTGCCTCTAATTTCGAAAGCCACCGACATAAAAATTGTTATGTGTGAACTTGTTCCTATAACGGAACCGTGATCCCCAATAGTCTGCATGTATTGCAGAAAGGGGGACGATATGTCTGCTTCAAAGGTCTTTCTTGTAATTTCAATGCTTTCCGCAGGGCTGTTGGCCGCTTGCTCAGAGCCAGGGACCTATCCGATCACGGGGATGGAGGTCTCACAGGATGATCCGGTGCAGGAAATGGCCAATCCGGCTGTTATTTTCCGGGGAGAGTCGCGTTAAAGCGATTTGCTCATCAGCATGTAGCGATCGCGCGGATTGAAACCTGAGCGCAGATAAAGCTTTTGCGCGGTCTCATTGGTGCGGTCGACCTCAAGATGCAGGGCGGTCAGACCAGCCTCGGCCAGCGCTTTGGGGAGATCATGCAGGACTTCGGTGGCGATGCCACGGCCGCGAACGGCGGGGCGGATGTAGATTTCATCGACAAAGGCATCCATGCCACCAAACTCGACCGACCAGCCGAAGGTGAGGATGACATAGCCCAGCGGCGCGCGTCCCGGCCCGATCAGATATACGCACCCATGCGGTATGCCGTCCAAAAGAGGGGCCAGCGCGTTGCGGCGTTTCTCGTCATCTTGCGCGATGCCGGATTCCGAATGAAACGCTGCAACCAGCGTCATCAGGCGGTCCAGATCGTCGGGGCGGGCGAGGCGGAGTGCGGCGGTCATAGGCGGGCAAGTCTTTCTGTCAGCAGGTCGAAGAAACCCTGAGCGTCCACATCGCCCATGAACATGGCATTTGGTGCGCGGTCTGTGACCCGCCACCAGTCGGCCACTGTCATGCCTAAGGTCAATTCTGACTGAGTTTCGATCTCAACATTGATGTGGCGGCCCGAGAACAGCTCGGGGCGGATCAGATAGGCGGTGACGCAGGGATCATGCAGCGGTGCGCCTTCTGATCCGTATTTTTCCTTGTCGAAGCGTTCGAAAAAATCGGTCATCTCGGCGACGGCATGACCAACCTTGCTGTCCAATGCCCGGAACGCATCGTTGCGATGGGGCGTGACTAGCGCATCATGGGTGACATCCAGCGGCATCACCACTATGTGCGCGCCGGATTTAAACACGATATCAGCGGCTTCTGGGTCGACATAGATGTTAAACTCGGCAGCCGGTGTGATGTTTCCAACCTCGAAATACGCACCGCCCATCAGGACGATTTCTTGCACGCGCTCGATGATGTCGGGCGCTTTTTGGAAAGCGGAGGCGATGTTGGTCAGCGGCCCCAGCGGGCAGAGCGTTACCGTGCCGGGCTCATGTGTGCGCAGGGTATCGATGATGAAATCAACCGCGTGGCCTTCGGAAAGCGACATCTCGGGATCAGGGAGAACGGGACCGTCGAGCCCGGTTTTGCCATGCACATGTTCGGCAGTGACCAAAGGCCGATTCAACGGGCGATCGCACCCGGCATAGACTGGAATATCGGTATGGCCCGCCAGTTCGCATACGATAAGCGCATTCTTGGCGGTCAGTTCCAGCGGCACGTTTCCGGCGACGGCAGTGATGCCCAAAACCTCGATCTCTTCAGGGCTGGCAAGGGCCAGTAGAATAGCGACGGCGTCGTCCTGGCCGGGATCGGTGTCGATGATTATCTTGCGGGGCATGGGGGTCTCCGGGGGCGGTGAAGATCGGACACTCGCAAGTGTCGAGCGACTTGTCTAGCCGAATTACGTAGCTGCCGGCGCATCCACCGGCGGGAGTTTGCCATTGGCGCGGTGTTCTTCGATTTTCACTTCATCCCACAGCGCGTCCATTTCGGCCAGATCGCTTTGGGTGGGGGTTTTGCCGCGCTCCGCGAGCCGTTCTTCGATTTTTTCAAAGCGGCGGGTGAACTTGGCATTGGTGCGGCGCAGGGCGGCCTCGGGCTCGATGCCTAGGTGGCGGCCAAGGTTGACGATGACGAACAGCAGATCGCCGAATTCATCCTCAAGCGCGTCGGCATCCATGCTGTCGCGCGCCTCTTCCAACTCGGCGGCTTCTTCGGTGATCTTGGCAAGCACATGGCTGGCGTCGGGCCAGTCAAAGCCAACGCGCGCGGCACGTTTCTGCAGTTTGTGCGCACGCAGCAGGGCGGGCAGGTTCGCGGCGACGCCATCCAGTGCGCCTTTCTGTTCTTTGCCCGCGCGTTCGGCGGCTTTGATTGTTTCCCAGTCTTTCGTCTGTTGGTCGGCAGACTTGTCGCGGGATTCGTCGCCGAAGACATGCGGATGGCGGGCGACCATCTTGTCGGACATGGTACGCACCACATCCTGAAAGGTAAAATGCCCAGCCTCTTCAGCCATTTGCGCGTGGAAGACGGATTGGAACAGCAGGTCGCCCAGCTCTCCCTTCAACTCGTCATACGCTTCGCGCTCGATGGCATCGGCAACCTCATAGGCCTCTTCGATCGTATAGGGGGCAATCGTTGAAAAATCCTGCTCGATATCCCACGGGCAACCGGTTTGCGGGTCGCGCAGGCGGCGCATGATTTCCAGCAAACGCTCGATACCCGCGTCCGTGTCGTGGATCAGAGGATTTTCGGCCATTGCGAACCCTTTCGTTCCGGTGTCAGATGCATCCATCCCGCAGTCAGGATCAGGAGTCCAGCCCAGATGCCCGTCGTCAACCGAATTGCCGATTACGCCGCCGATATGGCCAAGTGGCGCCAGCACCTGCATACGATCCCCGAATTGGAGTTCGAATGCTATGAGACCGCCGCTTTTGTGGCTGAGCGTCTGCGCGAGTTTGGGGTGGATGAGCTGCATGAGGGGATCGCCAAAACCGGAATGGTCGCGATCATCAACGGGCAGGGCGAGGGGCCAACCATTGGTCTGCGCGCCGATATGGATGCGTTGCCGATCACCGAGGAGACGGGCGTAGAATACGCCTCAAAAAACCCCGGTAAGATGCACGCATGCGGTCATGACGGGCACACCACCATGCTGCTTGGTGCGGCGCGCTATTTGGCCGAAACACGGAATTTCGCAGGCCGCGTTGCGCTGATCTTTCAGCCTGCCGAGGAAGAAGGCGGTGGCGCGGGCGTGATGGTTGAAGAAGGCATCATGGATCGGTTCGGCATCTCTCAGGTCTATGGGATCCACAACACGCCGGGCCGACCTGAGGGCTTGTTCGAGACCACGCCGGGGCCGCTGATGGCGGCTGTCGATACGTTCGAGATACATATTCAGGGCGTTGGTGGCCATGGGGCCATGCCGCATGAGACCAAGGACCCTGTGATGGCGGCCTGCGGGATGGCGCAGGCGATTCAGACCATCGTCAGCCGCAACCACTATGCGTTGGATGATCTGGTGGTCTCGGTGACGCAAATTCACACTGGGACGGTGAATAACGTAGTCCCTGATACGGCGTATCTGAACGGTACCGTTCGCACCTTTGATCCGGCCGTGCAGAGGATGGTCAAAGAGAGAATGGCGCAGATCGTGGCGGGTCAAGCGGCATCGTACGGTGTTGAGGCCACGCTGGAGTATCAAGAGGGCTATCCTGCCACCATCAACGATGCCGAAAAGGCCGCGTTTGCGGCTGATGTGGCGCGGGATGTGTCGGGCGCGGAGCGTGTCGAGGCGAATGCCGGGCGCGAGATGGGGGCCGAGGATTTCTCATACATGCTGCAAGCGCGCCCGGGCGCTTACTTGTTTCTGGGGCAGGGAGAGGGGGCCGGGCTGCATCATCCGAAATACAACTTCAATGACGAGATCGCACCGGTCGGGGCATCGTTTTTCGCAAGGCTCGTCGAAACAGCGCAGCCCGTGAGCTGATAAGGAATAGACATGGCTCTGGAAGATGCAAAGAACCAGGTGGATGAGGCGTTCACCAACCCCGATCTAAAGGGGCTGTCTTATGAGAACACCTTTGGCGGCGCGACCTCATTCCTGCGGCGGCTCTATACCAAAGACCTGACGGGCGTTGACATCGCTGTAACCGGTGTGCCTTTCGATCAGGCGGTGACCAATCGGCCCGGAACGCGGCTTGGCCCCCGCGCGATCCGCGAGGCAAGCGCGCTGCAATCGCCTGATGCGCCCTATGGCTGGCCGTTTGATGCGCTGAGTGAACTGGCCATCGTTGACTACGGCGACATGGCTTATGACTACGCCAATATCCCAGCCTTTCCCGATACGCTGACCGACCATATTCGGACCATTCTGAAGGCCGATGTCGCTTCGGTCACGCTGGGCGGGGATCACTATATCAGCTTCCCGATTCTCAAGGCTTATGCCGAGAAATATGGGCCGATGTCTCTGCTGCAATTCGATGCGCACACGGACACTTGGGCCGATGACGACATGTCCCGCGTAGACCATGGGACGATGTTCTACAAAGCGGTGAAATCGGGGATTGTGGACCCGAAACGCTCGGTTCAGGTGGGGATACGCACGACGAACGAGGACACGCTGGGCGTCAACATCATCGATGCACGCGAGGTTTATGAATCCGGCCCTGCCGCCGTGGCGCAGAAGATCAAAGGAATACTGGGCGATAGACCCGTTTATCTGAGTTTCGACATCGACGGTCTTGATCCGGCCTTTGCCCCCGGAACCGGCACGCCGGTTTGGGGCGGGCTGAGTTCGATTCAGGCGCAAATCATCCTGCGGGACATTGCAGGGATCAATATCAAGGGTGGTGACGTGGTCGAGGTCTCTCCGCCCTACGATACCTCTGGAGCGACCGCGATCGCTGGGGCGCATGTGGCGACTCAGATCATTTGCCTTTTGGGATGGAACAAGCTGGTGAAACCTTAACCTTTGGTTAGGCATAATCCCGGTATCTGCTTGTTGAGGCACCGGATCGGAGACATCACATGACCCAATACAACCAACCCATTGGTGGCAATGATCTGGCACGGTTTTCGGGGCCGAATACGTTCATGCGTCTGCCACAGGCCTCATCGCTGGACGGGCTGGATGTGGCGATCCTGGGGGTTCCGATGGATATCGGCACCTCTTGGCGGTCGGGCACACGGTTTGGACCCAAACAGATTCGCAGCGAAAGCGCGATGATCCGGCCTTATAACATGGCCAATGGGGCGGCGCCGTTTGACCACTTGCAGATTGCAGATATCGGGGATTTGGCGATCAACACCTTTTCGCTGGCCGATAGTCTGAAGATCATCAAGGACAGTTATGACGGCATTCTGGCGCAGGGCGTGATCCCGGTTGCGATGGGTGGGGATCATTCAATTACCCTGCCGATCCTGCGAGCCATAGCGGCCAAACACGGGCCGGTAGCGCTGGTGCATGTGGACGCTCATGCGGACGTGAATGATGAGATGTTCGGCGAGCGCGAAACTCACGGTACGGTTTTTCGCCGCGCCTATGAGGAAGGCCTGATTGTCCCTGACAAGACTTTCCAGATCGGAATTCGTGGTTCGGGTTATGCCGCCAGCGACTTCTCCGAGGCGCAGGGTTGGGGGTTCCGCCAGTATCCCGCATGGGAGCTTTGGCAGCAGAACCTGACCGAGATTGGTTCACTTATCCGCAAGACGGTTGAGGATCACCCGGTCTACATCACCTACGATATCGACAGCCTCGACCCGGCTTATGCACCGGGCACTGGAACGCCCGAGATTGCAGGGCTGACGACGCCGCAGGCGCTGCAGCTGATCCATGCGCTGGCGGGCATGAACGTGGTGGGCTGTGATTTGGTCGAGGTGTCTCCGCCCTATGATCCGTCGGGCAACACGGCTCTGACGGCGGCGAATCTGCTGTTCGAGATGCTGTGCATTCTTCCCAGCGTGACGTCACGATAGGGGTGATGGCTACGCCCGTCACGGATAGGGTTGACGCGAGTTGGACTGGACGGGCTGATGAAAATGGCGCTTTGGCTTTTGATAGCAGTGGTGATCGCGGTGGGCGGATATATCCGCTTGGCGCCGTCTGACCCCACGCGTTGGCATGTGGCACCGCAGGGGGCTGAGCGAGACATGCGGCGCGGTGTCGTTCGAGTGGTCGAAACCGGCCCGGACGGGTTGGAACGGCTGGATGCGATTGCTCGTGCAGCGCCGCGCACCACCGTACTGGCCGGGTCGGTCGGAGAGGGGATGATCACGTATATTACCCGCACAAAACTTTTCGGTTTTCCCGACTACACCACTGCTCAGCAAGACGCCGAAACGCTGCGAATCTACGCTCGGTCAAGATTTGGTCGGAAAGATTTCGGCGTCAATCGGGACCGGATCACCCAATGGCTTGCTGTGCTGCAGCCCTGACGACAAACATCCCTCTTGCACCTCGCGCCACATGGGTACGTTCAGCGACATCTGGCATTGGGCCATGAACATGCGGCCGTCGACCTGCAGGCAGATCATCTCTCCCAACTCCACGCGACTGCCGGATTTGTCGGTGCAATAACAGTCCTGCACCTTGCCTCCGGGGCCAACAACGTCGGCCATACCGGGTGCGGCGCAGAGGGTCAGAATAAAGATCAGACGTTTCATACGTCAAACCTAGCACAAGGCGGGGCCTTGACCAAAGCCCCGGATTGTTAGACACCGCCCGGATGATCCCCGAAGAACGCCTTGAACAGATAACCCAGCGATTCCAATACCTCGAAGCAGCCATGGCAGATGGTGCCTCGGGCGGCGATATTGCGGCTTTGGCCAAGGAGTATTCCGACCTCAAGCCGGTGGTCGATCAGATCATGGCGTGGCGTCAGCTGGTCGGTGATTTGGCTGAAGCCGAGGCAATGCTGTCTGATCCCGATATGAAGGAACTGGCCGAGGAAGAGATACCCGAACTGCAGGCGCGCATCCCCGAGGCCGAACATGCGTTACAGCTGGCCCTATTGCCCAAGGATGCTGCAGACGCGCGCCCAGCGATGCTGGAAATCCGGCCTGGCACCGGAGGGGATGAGGCCGCGCTGTTCGCCGGAGACCTGCTGCGCATGTATCAGCGATACTCCGAGGCGCGCGGTTGGCAGTTTGAGATCATCGAAGAGCAGGCCTCGGACCTTGGCGGGATCAAGGAGGTGGTGGCCCATATCAAGGGTGATAACGTTTTTGCGCGGATGAAATACGAATCCGGTGTCCATCGGGTACAGCGCGTGCCTGAAACCGAAAGCGGCGGGCGCATTCATACATCGGCGGCGACCGTGGCGGTTTTGCCCGAGGCTGAGGATGTCGACATCCAGATCGACGCGAATGACATTCGGATTGATACGATGCGGAGCTCCGGCGCGGGCGGGCAGCACGTTAATACAACGGATTCGGCAGTACGGATCACACACTTACCTAGCGGCATTGTGGTAACCAGTTCCGAGAAATCCCAGCACCGTAACCGCGAGATCGCGATGCAGGTGCTGAAGACGCGGCTTTATGATCTGGAACGACAGCGGATTGACAGCGAACGCTCGGCAGATCGTGCCAGCCAGGTGGGATCCGGTGATCGGTCAGAACGGATCAGGACCTATAACTTCCCGCAAGGCCGCATGACGGATCACCGCATTAACCTGACGCTCTATAAGCTGGATCAGGTGATGCAGGGCGATCTGGATGAGGTGATTGACGCGCTGACGGCGGATGATCAGGCCCGGCTGTTGGCCGAGATGTCCCAATGATTGCGGCGCTGACAGCGGCTCAGGCCATGGTTGCCGCGACCGCGCGTTTGCGGGCAGCGGGTGTACCTGATCCTGCGCGGGATGCACGGGTTTTGCTAGCCCATGCAGCGCGGATTGAGGCCAGCCGGGTGACCTTGATCGCGCCCGAGGAACTGCCGGTTGATATCGCGGAACGCTATGATCAGTTGATCTCACTGCGGGCTATCCGAGTGCCGGTGTCGCATCTGTTGGGCGAGCGTGAATTCTATGGCCGCCGGTTCCGGGTCAGTCGCGATGTGCTGGACCCGCGCCCCGAGACGGAAGCGCTGATCGAGGCAGCGCTGAGCGAGCCGTTTGACCATGTGCTTGATCTGGGTGTGGGCTCGGGCTGTATTTTGATCACTCTGCTGGCGGAGCGGGCCAGCGCCTCGGGCATCGGGGTGGACCTGAGCGAAGCGGCCTGCCTGCAGGCCAGCGCAAATACGGTTCAGCATCAGGTGCAGGCGCGGGTGGAGATTCGGCAATCCAACTGGTTTGAGAACATTGCGGGTCAGTTTGACCTGATTGTTTCGAATCCGCCATATATCTCGGCAGAAGAGATGGACGCGCTTTCCCCGGAAGTGCGTGAGCATGAGCCGCGCATGGCGCTGACGGATGAGGGCGATGGGCTGGATTCTTATCGCCAAATTGCGGCATCAGCCCCCGATTTTCTGATCCCCGGCGGACGCATTCTGGTTGAGATCGGGCCAACGCAAGGTGCTTATGTCTCGGCGTTATTTGACGCGGCGGGTCTAACCGGTACGCAGGTAATCCCCGATCTGGACGGACGGGATCGCGTCGTGGGGGCCAGAATGCCGCCATCCAAAGGAATCTGAGGCTGAAAAGTGCCGATAGATGTAAAAAAGCTGCGACAATTGTGAGAATCCCCTTGTCTGAGCGCTCAGGACATGTTTACTCAGGATTAGTCGGCGAGGTTGACGCTGTTTCAGCGCACCCCTGACGCCAAGCCCAAAAAGTCGATAGCGCGTAACGGCACAAAGCCACTGAGCAGCGTTAGATACGGGCTGATCGACAGTGAATTGATAAGGCTGACGTAAAGTAAGATGAGATCTTCCAAATCCCGCTCGCGGGCCAAGAACAACCGCAATCGCCCTTCTGGCGGCAACGTCGTTAACCGGGTTTTTGACAGCTCGGGTCCTGAAGGCAAGGTTCGTGGCACGCCGCAGCAGATCATTGATAAGTACAATCAACTGGCCCGTGACGCGCAGTTGTCGAATGACCGCGTGGCGGCTGAAAACTTTCAGCAGCACGCCGAGCATTACCTGCGCATGCTGAGCGAAGCGCAGCGCGAGATTGAAGCGCGCCGCGAAGAGCAGGAGCGCCAGAACCGCGAACGCCAGGCCGAGCGTGACCGTGAACGCGCCGAGCGTCAGGAACGCGAAGCGGCCCGTCAGGCGGACCCGGCAGAGGCTCCGCAGCCCGATGTGATGGATTTTGCCGCGCCTGAGGCCGCGCCTGAGAGTGGCCTGGTCGAGACGCCGGAAAGCAAAGAGGCCGAAGCCCCCGCGCCGGAGAAAAAAGAGAAGCCTGCGCGAAAACCACGGGCGCGCAAACCGAAGGCAGCGCCTGCGGCTGAGGAGACGCCCGCGGATACAGGTGATGCGCCTGAGGCGGCTGAATAAGTTTCCATAAGAGTATCGTGAAACAACGAACCCCGGGCATTGGCCCGGGGTTTTTTCGTTCAGGTCTTCCGAACTTCTCGGGCCAGCGCGCAGAAGGCCTCGAGCGATATCTGCTCTGCCCGGTCGGTTGGTTTGATGCCCGCAGCCCGCAGACGGTCTTCGATATCCGGTGCGACCCCTTTGAGCGAGGCGCGCAGCATTTTTCGGCGCTGATTGAAAGCTGTGGCAACGACGCGTGACAGGGTAGCAGCGTCTGCCGGGTAACGCGGTTCGGGCAGCGCAGTCAGATGGACCACGGCGCTGGAGACTTTGGGGGGCGGGGTAAAGGCCCCGGGTGGCAGAGACAGGGCAATCCGCGCCTCGGATCGCCACTGGGCAAGGATGGCCAGGCGGCCATAGGCTTTGCTGCCGGGCTGGGCGACGATACGCTCGGCCACTTCGCGCTGGAACATCAGGGTCAGGCTTTGCCAGAAGGGCGGCCATTCGGGTGGTGTGAGCCAGCGGACCAGAAGTTCCGTCCCGACATTGTAGGGCAGGTTGGCAGCCACGCGGATGGGCTGGGTGAGGTGCGCCAGCGGATCGATTTCCAGCGCATCGCCATTGATCACCTCAAGCCTGCCCGGATAGGCGGCGGCGATTTCGTTCAAGGCAGCGATACAACGGGTGTCTTTTTCCACCGCCACCACTTTGCGGGCACCTTCGGACAGTAGCCCTCGGGTCAATCCGCCGGGGCCTGGGCCGATTTCGAGCACATCGCATTGGGTCAGGTCCCCAGCCTGACGCGCGATCTTGGCGGTCAGGTTCAGGTCGAGCAGAAAGTTCTGGCCCAGCGATTTGCGGGCTGAAAGCTGGTGGGTTGCGATGACCTCGCGCAGCGGGGGAAGGGAGTCGATGGCGCTCATGTTCTTACCGTCGCGCGGGTTGCGGGGAGAGCGCCAGAGATTTCTTGCCTCCGGCGGGGATATTTTGGGCCAGATGAAGCATTAGCGGGATTGGGTCATACGCTGGGCGAGTTTCAGGGCCTCGATCAAGCTGGTTGGGTTGGCGATGTCTTTGCCTGCAATGTCCAGGGCGGTGCCGTGATCTGGCGAGGTTCGGACGAAGGGCAAGCCCAGCGTGACGTTGACGCCGCGATCGAAATCCAGCGTTTTGATCGGGATCAGCGCCTGATCATGATACATCGCTATTGCGGCATCATACCGGGCGCGGGCGGCTGCATGGAACAAGGTGTCCGCCGGGTGGGGGCCCGTCACTGTATAATCGGTGGGATCAAGACCGGCGATCAGCGGCGCGATCCAATCAAGCTCTTCCGTCCCCATCTTTCCGCCTTCACCCGCGTGGGGGTTGAGGCCTGCGATGGCGATCCTGGGGGTGGAGATACCAAATTGGTTGCGAAGGCCGTTTGCTGTAATCTCGATGGTCTCGAGCAGCAGTTCTGGGGTCAGCGCACTGGGGACTTGCGACAATGGGATGTGGATGGTGGCGGGAACCACGCGCAGTTGAGCGCTGGCCAGCATCATCACCACGCGTGAACGGCCTGCCAACGCGGCAAGAAACTCGGTATGGCCGGGGAATGCGAACCCGGCGCCGTCGATAAGCGCCTTTTTATGGATCGGGGCCGTGCAGAGCGCGGAGGCCGCGCCAGATTGGACCAGTTCAACGCCTTGTTCGATCGAATCGATGACCGCCACGGCATTGGCTGGATCGGGGGTACCCGACGTGTTCGGCGCAGGAAAATCGACATGCAGAACGGGCAGGGCCGAAGCGCTGGCTTCTATTGCTTCGGCGGGTGAGCCAATCCTGACTGCGGGAGTGCTGGAGGGCAGATGTGATGCGTCACCGATGTAGAAAAAGGGGCAGGTGTCGCGCAGGGCTGCCCAGGCTTTCGCTGCAATTTCAGGACCGATCCCAGCGGGTTCGCCACAGCTTAGCGCAATTGGGGCTGTCATTGTTCGATGATGACTGCGTCAGCCCTCAGCTGTTCCAGCAGACTGTCGGCAAGGGCTTGCAGCCGTTGCTGTGTCAACGCGTTTGCGATGTCGACGCGGGTGGTATCTTCGCCCAGATCGCGGGTCCGGTTGCACAGCATCAGGTACATCAACGTCTGACCATTGTTCCGCGTGAGCGTCGCCGACGCCTCGTTCGGATCAAGCTTGGCCAATTCCAGCGCTACATCACGTGGGATTTCGGACGGGCTTGAGGTGATGCGGTCCAACACATCAGGGGATTGATCTTTGGCGAGGCCATAGAGATCATCGCAGGTATCAATTTCTTCCTTCAGCTTTTCCGCCCTGGCAAGCGTGTCTGCACTGCGACCACCAGGCAGGTAATAGATGGCATAGTCGATCTCGGAATAGGTCGGGGCGCCGGCAGGAGTTTCGCGGATGCCGCGCATTTGGAAGAGGGCCACGGCATTCGGTAGGGTCAGCGGCGTCGTGATCTCACCAATGTTGAGGCCCAGAATCACGGGCTGCAGCGCTGGTGGAAGATTAGTGAGCGGCAGCCATTCCAAGCGACCCCCATCTTCGCGTGTTGCCGCAGCGGAATATTGAGCTGCGGCGGACGAGAAGCTTTCCTGATCCTCAAGCAGAGATATTTCTTCGGCCAAGGCCTCTGCCTGCGCCAGTGTCTCGGGTGTCACCGGAATAATGATCTCGGACAGCAGAACCTGCAGCCCGCCACCACCACCCTGACCCAAGGCGCGATTGATCTCATCTTCCGAGGGGCGGGCCTGAGACAGGAAACGCGCGCTGACATAGTCGCGCCAGGACAGTTGGTCGGCCACGAAATCGCGCACAGTCTCATTCGAAACGCCCGCCTCATTGAGCAGTCGCAAGAACTCTTCGCTGCTCAGGTCGCCGCGTGAAGCAAATTGATCGATCCCCGCCTGGACATCTTCAGGCGCGGCCTCAATCCCGGCATCGCGCATGGCCTGTTTGCGAAGACGGTCGTCAATCAGCGCCCGGCGCACGTCGGTTTCCGAGCTTCCAGGAACGCCGAGCAGTTCCAGAAACTGCTGGCGTTGCTGCAGTTCATACCAGGTTACGATGTCCTGATTGACGCGGATTGCAGGCGAGAAAAGGCTTTGTGCAATCGCCTGAGGTGCGGCCAGAGCCATAAGCGCGGTGGCCAGCAACGGTAGGGCCGATCTGCGGCAACCCGAGCGAAGAGATTTTGTGAAACCTGAGATCAACTGCATCTTCTCTTAAACTTCTGTCCATCGCCTTCGACGGAATACCCTGTCAGGGCAACGGTAAAGCCGAATTCTGTCGAAGGCTCAATACTTGATGTTGAGGTAAACCGCCGGTTGACGTTCACATTTACCTGCACACACTCGTTTTCGTAGGTCACACCGAACCCAAGGCGGAGCGGTTCGGATTCGCTGAAATCATAACGTCCGCTGGCGCTGGTCAGCCAGTTCTGATCGACTCGGTAGCGCCCAGCAACCCGAAATTCTGATATTTCGTCATTGTTTGCCTCGGCCGGATCGGGTTCCAGCCAGATATAGCCACCGGAGATGACGGTGTCTCCTTTGACCCACGATGCGCGAAGTTCGGCCTTGGTCACGCTGAAATCGCTGTTCAGCAATCCGCGGGCGGCAAGGCTGAGCCCCCTGCCGTTGTTCAACTGCCCGGCAAGCAAAAGGTCTGACGTGGTGCCCTGAAGCCCCGACGTAAGGGTAAAGTCCGGATCAGCGTCAGATCGGAAGACTTGTCCGATGGTCGCCAGAGCACGCCAGCCATCGGCGTTGTAGCGCGACCAGTTCAACCCAACCACAGCCGTTGTTCCATCTTCGCGACGGTCGGGGGCGGGGAAGCGCGACAGGGCCAGAAGGTTGCCCTGATCAAATTCCTGAAACGTGCTTTCGTCGTTGGGCAGGTCGTTGTCGGAAACATGCGTCCAGCCAATTTGCGCAATTGGTTCAAGAATTTGCGTGGCACCACTCTGCTCACGCCGCAACATGGGATAGCGCAGCGTGAAAGCCGCACGTGGGGTCGAACGTGTTATATTGTTCGGGAAACTGCTGTCATTGCGAATATTGAACGTGTCAACCGAGGCACCAACCAGCGCTTCGGCGCGCAAACCGGTTGCAAATGTCCAGTTGCGCAACCATTCCGCATCAAACGTGGCACGCGCGACGTCGCGGCCCACAATATCCTCGTCGCTGGTACGTGTATGGGTGTGACCGTCAAAGCTTAGCTCTACTTCACCGCCTAACGCATTGGGAAAGAAACGTTTGCGGTAGTTGATATCAAAGATGCGGGAGGGGATTTCGTCCTGATTTTCGCTGTCGCGGAGGGTTTTGTAGTGAATGAAGCTGGTTCTGAAGGCGGTATCGCGCTTGATCCGTTCAAGTGCGATTTCACTGCGCAAACGGTCGAAATCAGGCAAGCCATAGTCGGCGAGATAAGAATCGTCCGAAGTTGTCTTGATATCGAATGTCAGCCGATATCCGTTCCCAAGGGCAAATCGCCCGTCTGCGAAGAAATATCCGCGATCCCGACCGGGTTGAACATCGTCACGCGTGAAGGCCCCTTGCAATCGGATGCGCCCCCGTTTGAAGGCCTGTCTGTATCGGAGCCCAAGTGTCCGGGTTTTGGACGAAAAATAAGGCGTTACGGTCAGATCCTTGTGATCGCCGATCTTGAAGAAATACGGGACCTGAAGGCCAGTACCCAGCTGTGAAGTGGTGCGGATAGACGGCACAAGAAAGCCGGTCGCCCGTTCAAGCGTTGGATCAGGCAGGCGCAAGGTGGGAAAATAGAAGACCGGTACATCCAGAATCCGGAACTGCGCGCCCTCAAAATATAGCTGCCGCTCTAACTGGTCGTGGGTCACTTTTCGGGCGCGTATCTGCCAGAGAGGCGGGCGGCCATCCGCACAAACGTGGCACGAGGTTGCCGCGACCTTGCTGAACTGGGTGTATCGCCCCGCTGCGCGTGTGGCCTGGACGGACGCGATCTGAACCTGCTGATCAAACACCATCCGCGCGCCCATCAACAGCCCGTTCTGAATGCCACTATCCAGCTGTGCGGAATCGGCCAGCAGCGTGCTGTTTCCGCCCTGATCGATACGGATCGGACCAACAAGGGTCAGTTCACCAGTTTCGCGATCATAGGTGACGCTTTGTGCCGTAAGCTTCACGTCACCTTGAAAGGCTTCGACATTCCCCTCGGCGACCAATTTGCGATCCGGTGTGATGAATATCTCATCAGCGACCAGCAGGGCGGGTTGATTTTGTTCTGCCGTGGCAGAGCCTTCGTCGGTCCCGCCACTGGTTGATTGCGCCGCCCCAGTCATTGGCAGTGAAAAGACCAGAGCGCTGGAAAGCAGCAAAGAAAGGAGGGGGCGCATCAGCCATCCTCCGCGTGTAGCAGTAGGCCTAAAGACAGTAGAATCCCGGCAAATGGTGGCGCCCAGGCGGAAACGAGAATTGGCAATTGCCCGTTTTCGCCAAGGATTTGCGCAAAGTTTCGTATAAAGTAGATACCGAACCCCAGCAGGACTGCGGTCAGTACAGCGACACCGGTACCGCCAAACCGGACGTGGCGCATGGTGAAGGCAGCCCCGATCAGGACCATCGAGACCAGAAACAGCGGCCGCGCAAGCTGTACTTGCAGCCAGACCTCGTATTGCTTGGTAGAAAAACCGGCCTCGCCCAAATCTTTAATCAACTGTGGTAAATCATAGACCGAGACCGAATCCTTCTGGCCGAGCGTGTCGAGAATACGATCGCGGGTCAGCGTTGTGGGCAGGTTCAGAATCTCGTGGGTTGTCGCGTTTACTTCGGGGTTGAGATCATCCTGAATGGGCCAGATTTTGGCCTGATGCAGGGTCCAGAATCCATCCTCAAGATCAGCTTGCTGCGCCGAGATCTGTTGGTTCGGCTTACCATCAGACGAAAACGTGGTGATTGTCACATCCTGCAGCGCAAACCGGTCGCCGTTGACTGTGCCGGTGGCATGAATCACGGACTGGCCATTTTCTGAACCCTGACGCAGCCACAGCCCTTCGCGGCTGATCGACAGGGCTGAACTGCCCTGATTGCGGTAATCATCGGATAGCCGCTGAAATTCTTCCGACGTCGCAGCGGCGATGGGATTCAGCAAGGCAACCGCAAGCCCGCCGATGACCAGCGCCAGCAAAACAGGTGCCAACAGGGCGCGAATGCCTGAGCGTCCGATGGCGCGGGTCACCACAAGTTCGGAGCTGCGCGCAAGGCCCACGAACAGCGCGATTGTGGCAAGGATCATCAGCAAGGGCAGCATTTCGCTGATCGCGGCGGGTATATTCAGCAGTGTCAGTTGCAGCAATTGACCGAAGGAAAGGCCTATGCCATCGAACCGACGTACCTGTTCGATCAGATCGATCAGGATCATCAGGGTCAGAAAAATACCGCCGATCACAAGAAAGCTCTGGATAAACCGGCGCGCAAAGTAGCGGTCGAGGATCACGCGACAATCCCCATCAGGCCCCGGCACCCGAGAATCACGACCGGGCATGGAATCATGCGCGACGGCCTGTAGCTGCCGATTGATCTCACGTTCTCTCCCCCGAGGCCTGCCGTTATTTTCGCGCGACCATAATGCAATTGCCCGGCGGGGAAAACTGCTATCTGGTCAATGGGGGCTGCGCGGGCTAGGTCTTGGGCAACGCATTTTTCAGGAGAATGATATGAGCAGTCTTGCGCCCGTCCGTTTCACCCCCTTTGATCTTGATGCGATGGCGCAGGCCGAAGGGCGGGTGGCCATTCTTATTCCCGCCGATGGCAAGATGAGCCCCGCCGCGCGTCGGGCCAATCGCCTGACCAAGGGCGCTGTTGCACGGCTTGTCGAAAGCGAGCGGTTCAGCAAAGCCAAGTCAGGTAATGTGATCTCGCTGGCTTGGCCTGCCGGAATGGCGGCCGAAGCGTTGGATATTCTGGTCCTGCCGCGCCGTCCTGATTCTGAAGAGGCGCGCAAGGCTGGGGCCAATCTGGCGAAAGCTGCTGCGGGCAAACCTGTTCTGATCATGGCCGCCAATCACGCGCGTATCGAAGAACTGGCCTTGGGTATGGTGCTGCGGACCTATGATTTTGATGTCCACAAGACCAAGGAGGCCGATCCGGCAGGCGAGATCACCATCGGTCATTCTAAACCGGAAGAGGCCGAGGCCACATTTGCGCCGCTCTATGCCGTTGCAGATGGCGTCCGCATGACACGCGATCTGACCAATGAGCCCGCGAACGTGCTGACAACAACCGAGTTCGCGGACCGGCTGGTTGAGATGGAATCGCTGGGCCTGAAGGTCGAGGTTCTGGAAGAGGACAAGCTGGCCGAACTGGGCATGCGCACGCTGTTGAGCGTCGGGCAGGGCTCGGTCAGCCCGTCGAAAGTTGTGGTGATGCAGTGGGATGGCGGCGACAAAGATGATGCGCCGCTGGCCTTGGTCGGCAAGGGCGTGGTGTTCGATACTGGGGGTATCTCGCTGAAACCTGCGGGCGGCATGGAAGACATGACCATGGATATGGGCGGCGCCGGCGTTGTCGCCGGAACCATGCGGGCGCTGGCCAAGCGTAAGGCCAAGGCAAACGTGGTGGGGCTGGTGGGGCTGGTCGAAAACATGCCGTCAGGCAATGCTACCCGTCCTGGTGATGTGGTCACTTCGATGAAAGGCGACACGGTTGAGATCATCAACACCGATGCCGAAGGCCGCTTGGTTCTGTGCGATGTCATGTGGTACGCGCAGGATCGGTTCCAGCCTGTGGGCATGATCGATCTGGCTACGCTGACGGGCGCGGTGATCATTGGCCTCGGGCATGAGAATGCCGGGGTCTTCTCGAACAATGACACGTTCTGCGACGCCTTCCTGAAATCAGCCAAGGCCGAGGATGAGGGCGCATGGCGGCTGCCCTTGGGAGAAGGCTATGACAAACAGCTTAAATCGCGCATCGCGGATATGAAGAACGTGGGCGGACGGCCTGCGGGTTCGATCACCGCAGCACAGTTTCTGCAGCGGTTCGTGAAGGAAGAGACACCGTGGATACACCTGGATATCGCAGGCGTGGCCTCGGTGTCGTCCGAGACGTCTTATGCGCCGAAAGGGGCCACTGGTTGGGGCGTCCGCGCGCTGAGCAGGTTCGTGCAAGACAATTTCGAGTAATCCAAGATGGGAGCCGTCTATTTCTACCACCTGACCCGTCAGCCGTTGGAGCACACATTGCCTGTGCTGCTGGACAAGGCGCGGCAGGCCGGGTGGCGGATTGCCGTGCGGGGTGTTGATCCCGCGCGAATTGATTGGCTAGACGAAAAGTTGTGGCTGGGGCCAGAAGAGGGGTTCCTGCCGCATGGGCGAGAAGGCGGTGCGCACGATGCCGCGCAGCCGATCTTGCTGACGACCGGGCCTGAGGCCGCCAACGGCGCAACCTGCGTCATGGCGGTTGATGGTGCACGGGTTGAAGCCGAGGAGGTCTCGGGCCTTGAGCGGGTCTGTATTCTGTTTGACGGGAATGATCCGGATGCGGTTCAACGTGCGCGCGGGCAGTGGAAAGAGCTGACCGGGGCGGGGTGCTCGGCACAATATTGGTCAGAAGAATCAGGACGTTGGGAAAAGAAGGCCGAGGCGTAATCGGCCAAATGATTTCAAGGGAGATTTAAGATGCAAATGAAGCCTTTGGGCCGAACAGGGATTATGGTGTCTGACTTATGTTTAGGCACGATGACATTTGGCACTCAGACCTCGGAAACCGAGGGGCACCGCCAGATGGACATGGCATTGGCAAATGGGATCAACTTTGTAGACGCGGCTGAGATGTATCCGGTCAACCCGATCTCGGCCGAGACGGTGGGGCGGACCGAAGAGATTCTGGGCAACTGGAATGCGGCCAACAAGTCCAGACGTGGGGACTATGTGCTGGCAACCAAGCATTCGGGCGAGGGGTTTGTGCACGCACGCAATGGCGCGCCGATATCGAAAGAGACGATCCCCGAGGCCATCGAAGGCTCGCTTCGGCGGCTGCAGACGGATTGCATCGACCTTTATCAATTTCATTGGCCCAATCGCGGCAGCTACATGTTCCGCCAGAACTGGGATTTCGCACCAACCGGGCATAACCGCGATGAGGTTGTGGCCGAAATGCAAGAGAGCCTGATCGCGCTGCAGGCACAGGTCGATAAGGGTAATATTCGCGCCTTTGGCCTGTCGAATGAAAGTGCCTGGGGCACAGCGCAATGGTTGCGCGCATCCGATGAGGTTGGCGGGCCGCGAGTCGCGTCGATCCAGAACGAGTATTCGTTGCTCTGCCGGTTGTTCGATACCGATCTGGCCGAGTTGTGCCTATTCGAAGATGTCGGATTGTTGGCCTTTTCGCCTTTGGCCGCCGGATTCCTGACCGGCAAATATCAGGGTGGCGCGGTGCCCGAGGGATCGCGTATGTCTCTGGTCCCTTCGATGGGCGGACGCAATTCGGATCGTGTGCTTGATGCGGTGGCAGCCTACCTGGAGGTCGCCGAACGGCACGGGTTGGACCCGGTGCATATGTCATTGGCGTGGTGTCAGAGCCGCCCGTTCATGGGCTCGACCATTTTTGGTGCGACGACCGTGGCGCAGTTGGAGCATATTCTGGCAGGCAAGGACCTGGTGTTGCCACAGGATGTTATGGACGAGATCAGCGCGGCGCATAGAGCTTTTCCGATGCCTTACTAAAGGGGTGGGGGCTCTGCCCCCGTCGCCTTTGGCGACTCCCCCGGGATATTTATGGCCAGATGAAGCAGGATCCCGTTAGTGATGGGTGGGTTGCGTTCGATCTTGCCGGAGATCGCGCGCCGAAAGGCCATGGGCGGTGCGGAAAGCACGGGCGAAGCTGGATTGCGAGGCAAAGCCTGTTGCAAGTGCCACATCCATCAGCGGCATGTCGGTATCGGTGACCAGACGGCGGGCCTCGGCCAGTCTGAGCTGCAAGTAGTGATCCTGTGGGGTTGTATTCAGACGCAGGCGGAATTGTTGCTGTAGGGTACGTGTGCTGGTGCCCAGGGTGTCGGCGATATCAGCCAGTGGCAAAGGTTCGTCCAGCGAGGATTCCATAAGGGAATTGGCCTTGGCCGTGAGTGCTGTGTGGCGGTGTGGGGCGCCGGTGCGGCTTTGCGGTTTTGAAGGCTGCGAGGCACCCTCGTAGAGGAACAGGCCTGAGACGCGGGCGGCAAAACCTGCACCATGGCGGGCCGCGATGATGTGGAGCATCATGTCGATGGCCGGGACAGCCCCGCCCGAGGTCAGGCGGTTTTCAGAGACGGTGAACCGGTCTGGGCGCACATCGACATTTGGGAAGCGTGCGGCGAAGTTTTCCAGATCCTCCCAATGGGTCGTCGCTGCATGGCCGTCGAGCAGACCAGCCTCGGCCAGAAGCCAGGGGCCGCCATCGATCCCGGCGATGGCAGCACCGGTGGCGGCGATGCGGCGCAGTCCGGCGAGAAGGCTTGGTGTTGCGTGGCGCGCCAGTTGGAACCCCGCGACGACGATCATCAGATCGCATCCTTGAAGACGGGCCAGCGGGATGCCTTGTACATTCAGAGCGCTTGTCAGCATCGCGGGCTCTGCCGTGGCTGTGACGTAATCCCAGTCAAACGCTGGTCGATCCGCCAAGCGGTTGGCCGCGCGCATTGGATCGACAGCGGCGGCAAAGCTGAGCGTGTTGCATTCATCCAGCACCAGAACCGCCGTATTCAGGGCGCGATGTTCGGGCTGCAATATGTTTTTTGCGGATTTCATCAAGTCTGATTCGCATTCTGCCAAGTGGTTTGGCTAAGGCTGCGTCAGAGTTGGGATTGACGCAAATCGGAATCCGGGGAGAAGCCTGGGGAAAACCCATGGTAGAACCGGGTATAAGCTGGGGATAACACCATGCCTTTAGAAATGAACCGCGAAGTCTTTATCACATGTGCCGTGACCGGGTCGGGCGGGACGCAATATCGCAGCCCTCATGTGCCACGCTCGCCCAAGCAGATTGCCGACAGCGCGATTGCTGCCGCCAAGGCGGGTGCAGCGGTGTTGCATTGCCATGTGCGCGACCCCGAGACCGGCGCGCCGTCTCGCGATCTGGCGCTGTACCGTGAAGTCACGGATCGCATTCGCGATGCCGAAGTAGACGCGGTGCTGAACCTGACCGCAGGCATGGGTGGTGACATGGTGTTTGGCGGAGTTGAGAACCCTCTGCCCTTGGCCGAGGCCGGAACTGATCTGGTGGGCGCGACTGAGCGGGTGGCGCATGTGGCGGAGTGTCTGCCGGAAATCTGCACGCTGGACTGTGGCACGATGAACTTTGCCGAGGCCGATTACGTGATGACCAATACGCCCGGTGCGCTGCGGGCAATGGGGCAGATGATGACTGATCTGGGTGTGAAGCCTGAGATCGAGGCGTTTGACACCGGCCATCTTTGGTTTGCTAAGCAGTTGGTGAAAGAGGGCGTGCTGGACAGCCCCGCCTTGGTTCAGCTTTGCATGGGGGTGCCCTGGGGTGCGCCCGATGATCTGAATACCTTTATGGCGATGGTGAATAACGTGCCTGAGGATTGGACGTTCAGCGCGTTCTCGCTGGGGCGGAATGAGATGGCGTATGTGGCGGCCTCGGTTCTCGCAGGCGGCAATGTGCGGGTTGGACTGGAAGATAACCTTTGGCTTGAGAAGGGCGTTCTGGCTGAGAACTGGCAATTGGTGGAACGCGCGGGCAACATCATCGAGAATATGGGAGCGCGCGTGATCGGGCCGCAGGAAGTGCGTGAGAAACTGGGGCTAGTGAAGCGGGCGCCGGCTGCGAAGTAAGTGCGGATTGGGGGCCAGCCCCCAAACCCCCGGGATATTTTTGGCCAGATGAAGAGGCGGATCGTGGGCGAAGAGCAACAAGCAAAAACAGCTGCAATCATAGGTGGCGGTGTTATCGGCGGCGGATGGGCTGCGCGATTCCTGCTGAACGGGTGGGACGTTCGGGTGTTTGATCCAGATCCGGAAGCTGAGCGGAAGATTAGTGAGGTGCTGGCCAATGCGCGGCGCTCCTTGCCGGGCCTAAGTGATGTGCCTTTGCCGCCCGAGGGCGATTTGACTTTTCACGGCGAGTTGGCGGATGCGGTTCAGGGTGCGATCTGGATTCAGGAGAGCGTGCCCGAGAGGATCGACCTGAAACTGAAGGTTTACAAAAGCTTGCAGGAGGTCTGTGAACCAAGCGCGATCATCGGGTCATCGACCAGCGGGTTCAAACCGTCCGAGCTGCAGGAGGGCGCCTTGCGACCCGAGCAGATCGTGGTGACGCATCCGTTCAACCCGGTATACCTGCTGCCTCTGATCGAGTTGGTGCCGACCGAGAAGAACCCGCCCGAAATGGTCGAACGGGCGCAGGGGTTGCTGAGGTCGGTTGGGTTTTTTCCGCTGCATATCAAAAAGGAAATCGATGCGCATATTGCGGACCGGTTCCTTGAGGCGGTCTGGCGCGAGGCTTTGTGGCTGGTCAAGGACGGTATCGCGACGACCGAGGAAATCGACGAAGCGATCCGCATGGGCTTTGGCATCCGCTGGGCACAGATGGGGCTGTTTGAAACCTATCGCGTGGCCGGAGGCGAGGCCGGGATGCGACATTTCATGGCGCAGTTTGGGCCAGCCTTGAAATGGCCCTGGACCAAGCTGATGGATGTGCCCGAGTTCACCGATGAGCTGGTTGATCTGATCGCCGATCAATCGGATGCGCAGTCGGGAATGCACTCGATCCGCGAATTGGAACGTATCCGCGACAACAACCTCGTCGGCATGATGCGCGCGCTCAAGGCGCAAGATTATGGGGCGGGGGCGGTGCTGAACCAGTATGATGCGGCCCTGAAACCGGGGGCGCTACCGACACTGGATGAGGCGGATCTGAGCCAGCCGATTCTGACCCTGGCGCGCGCAGTGCCGCTGGATTGGACCGACTACAACGGCCACATGAACGAGGCCAAATACCTAGAAGCCTTCGCCGCCGCGACGGATCGGTTCATGGAGATCATCGGCTGCGATATGGACTACATCGCCACGGGTGGCAGTTATTTCACCGCTGAAAACCACATCCGGTATGTGCAAGAAGCGCATGCTGGCGCGCGGATTGAGTGCCGTACGCAGATGCTGTTGGGGCAGGGCAAGAAGTTGCATGTCTTCCACAGCATGTACGAAGGCGAGACTTTGCTCGCTACGGGCGAGAGTTTCCTGCTGCATGTCAGCCTTGAAACGCGACGCCCCAGCCCGCCGTCGCCCCAGATCGAAGCTGCGATGGCCCGAATTGCACAGGCCCAGGCCGGGCTGCCTTATCCAGACGGTGCAGGTGCCGCGATCCGTAGGCCGGAATGAGAAACGGATTCAGCCCCCGTCGCGAGGGATCGCGCCGGGGGATAGGTCAAGATTAGGCTTCGCTATTCAGCCCTGATTGGGTCCGCGAATCTGGCGGATTGCACCGCGGACGGCTTGCCAGTCCTGTGCCTCTTGCTGGTTTCCGGCGGCTTCGCATTCGCGCATCTTCTGAGCGGCTTCGGCTTCGGCGCGGTCGCCATGGGCCGTGTACAAGGCACGTGCGTATTGAGCGGTTTTGAGAGCATCCATTCCCGTCATCCTCCGTTTGTGATCGGAATGTCTGTGGGTTCGCGCCAATGGACTATACTACAGCTTACGGTCCGGGTCATGCCCCAGAGATTTCGCCCCGCAATTGGCGCAGATGAGCGGGGAAATCGCGTGCAGTCATGTCTGCCTCGCGCACCAGACGGTCGAAATGGAGCGTAAACACTTCGATCCGGTCGCGGTCACGGAAGGCCATATAGTGACTGCCAGCATAGAACACACATAAGAGCGGGCCGAATATCGTTACAGGGGCCGAATAAAGCCTTTTCGCATCAAAGAGATAGATGCGCAGGCGTGGGTAAAGCTGTTCGCAAAGTTGCAGCAGGTGATCGATCTGATCCAGCCGGTCCTGAAGGGGCAGGCCTTCGTAATATCCGGTCGCATGCGCAAAGCTTTGGATTTCGAACAATGGCATCGCGATTTCATAGTCGGACTGCGCACTGCGCATCCACGCGAGGCGGTCCGCCGAGGCCCCGATGGCCTGATCCGCCGTGCGCCCCAGGTGCGGGGCATATTCCCATTCCAGCACCGCGCGGGTTTTGAGCATGTCGGGCAGGGCAGCGGGGACATGGCGAATCTTGTAACCTGCGGCCTCCTGATGCCATTCAAAGATGCGCTCATCCACCAGCGCGCGGGCGGCCTCGGTCAGGGTCAGCGAACTGGCCAGCAGTTCCGCCGCGCTTTCTGGCCTGTCCGAGAGCCCAAGCAGCCAGTCGGCCGAGACCCCAAGCGCCGAGGCACAGCTGCCGACCACATGGGCATTCGGCAGGCGTGCACCCGCACCGGTCAGCAATTGCGACACGGTGGAGCGATCAACACCGATGCTGCGCGCCAACGCGCTTTGACTGATGCCTTGGTCCTGCATGGCGCGCGTCAGTCGCTTGCGGAAGCGTGAAGATCGGTCGCGTTTGTCGATTTTTTCAAGCATGTGGTGATAAATAACATCATTGTTGAGAATTGTTAATCATATTCAGAATTCCCGACCCATGGGTCTGTCTGTAACGCTGATGTTACAAAACAAGAATGGGGTCTGGAATGGAAACGCGACGCAGGTCGGTCGTGAAGGCGCTGGTGTGGAATGCGATGGGGCTGGCGATGATGACGCTGGTTGGTTTGATCGCAACGGGTTCAGCCGCGCTTGGGGGGATGGTGGCACTGGTCAATACGGCCATAGGCTTGACCTTATACGTGATTTACGAACGCGTTTGGGCCGGAATTTCGTGGGGTCGGAATGGCTGAGCCGGTCACACCCAAATCACCCGAATGGGTGACGTTTGCCCTGATCGTGGCGTGTTATTCCGCTTGGCTTGGTGCGATATATTGGCTGGCGGGCATATCATTGTGGCTAGCGATCCCTTTCATGGGTCTAGTGGCCTCGTTGCATTCATCGTTAACGCATGAAGCGTTGCATGGGCATCCGTTCCGTCAGAAATGGTTGAATGAAGCGCTGATGGCGCTGCCGCTCACCTTGTTCATTCCGTTCAACCGGTTTCGGGACATGCATTTGGCGCATCACTGTGATGCTAACTTGACCGATCCTTACGATGATCCTGAATCCAATTACCTCGACCCACAGGTTTGGGCGTCTCTGACAGGGTGGCAAAGGCGGATGTATCAGGTGAACAACACTCTTCTGGGGCGGATGGTACTTGGGCCCGCAATCGGGCAGGTGGCATTCTTGCGGGATGAACTGCGGGGAGCAAAGCGTGGAGATCGTGCGATTCTGTTGGCATGGGCGCTGCATATCCCTGGCGTTGTTGCGGTGCTTTGGGTCGTCGCGCTTTCGAACATGCCGATCTGGGCCTACGTCTTGTCAGCTTATATCGGGCTGGGGTTGGTCAAGATTCGCACGTTTTTGGAACATCGCGCGCATGAGAAATCTCGCGCTCGGACGGTGATCGTCGAAGATCGGGGCCTCTTGGCATTTCTGTTTCTGAACAATAACCTGCACGTAGTTCATCATATGAATCCGTCGGCACCATGGTACAGATTGCCTGCGCTCTACCGCATGGGCAAAGAACGGTATCAGGCCTGCAACGAGGCGTATGTTTACCGATCCTATGCGCAAATTTTCAGGGAGTACTTCTGGCGCGCCAAGGACCCGGTAGAGCATCCGCTCTGGCCAAAGCCTTGATTTGACGACAAAAGGGAAGCCATGAGTTTATGGATTCCCGTCACCATCGCAGCCGCATCGTTCCAAACGGTGCGGTTTATGCTGCAGAAATCACTGAGCAGCACCAAGCTCTCAGCCGCCGGGGCGACATTCGCGCGATTTGCCTATTCGATGCCTTTAGCCCTGCTGGGACTTCTCATAGCGTTGGGCGCGACCGGGTACGAACTGCCGACACTGACGGCGAAGTTCTGGATCTTTGCCGTCATCGGCGGGCTTTCACAGATATTGGCCACGATTTGCGTTGTGGCCTTGTTCAAACAGCGTAATTTCGCTGTCGGGATAACGTTCAAGAAAACCGAGGTAATTCAAACCGCTATTGTGGGGTTCCTCATCCTTGGCGATCAGGTTTCGACCGGGGCGCTTGCAGCAATTTTGCTTGGGCTGATGGCTGTCCTGTTGTTGTCAAAAACACCCGGTGGCAGCGGGGCTTGGTGGCAACATCTGACAAACAAGGCCTCGCGCCTTGGACTTGGGTCAGGTGTGTTGTTCGCCTTTTCTTCGGTCAGCTATCGCGGTGCCTCATTGCAATTGGGCGATATCGATGCGTGGTTCCGGGCGCTTGTGACACTGGCCGCCGTGGTGACGTTTCAATTCCTCAGCATGTGGCTTTGGTTGCTTTGGCGGGACAGGGCCGAGCTGCGCGCGGTGTGGGAAACACGCCGGACCGGCGTTTTTGTCGGCCTGACCAGCCTTTGTGGCTCGTTCTGCTGGTTCTTTGCCTTTACGCTTCAGAATGCGGCCTACGTAAAGGCCTTGGGGCAGATCGAGCTGATCCTCAGCCTGTTGGCCTCGCTGCTGTTTTTCCGTGAAACCATCACCCGGCGCGAGATCGCCGGGATGACTTTGCTTGGCCTGTCGATACTGGCGCTTGTTCTGACGATTTAGCTTGCGCGACGCTCGTCAAAGCTGAGTGCGATAAAGCTGGGCATGTGATCGCCCATGCCCACAACAGCCGGCCCGCTATCTTCACGACGACCACGGCCACGGGATTTGGGCTCACGCTCTTTCCGGCTTTCGTTTTTCTTACTGTCCGCGGTCTTGGCCTTTTTCTCAGGCTTTGGCGCTTCGGGCTTGGGCTCGTCTGCCTTGACCGGATTGTCGATGCGCGGAATGTCTTTCTGAATCAGGCTTTCGATCGCGGCCAACGCCTTTTCATCGCGGCCCGAGCAGATCGTGATCGCCTTACCCTCGCGCCCAGCACGACCGGTGCGGCCGATGCGGTGGACGTAGTCCTCGGCATGGCCGGGAACGTCGAAATTGAACACATGGCTGACCGAGGGGATATCCAGACCCCGTGCCGCAACGTCCGAGGCCACAAGCAGCCGCAGTGATCCATCGCGGAATCCGTCCAGTGTTTTCATTCGCTGCGACTGGTCCAGATCACCATGAATCGCGGCGGCATTGTAGCCGTATTTCTTCAGTGATTTGGCGCAGATATCCACATCCGTCTTGCGGTTGCAGAAGATGATGGCGTTGGTGCATTTGTCACCTTCGGCATCGATCAGCGCGCGCAGGGTTTTGCGTTTCTGGCTGGCCTCACGATCCCGACGACCGCCTTTGAACATCACCACGCCCTGTTCGATGGTTTCCGAGGCGGTGGCCTGACGCGCAACTTCAACCCGGGTTGGGGCTGACAGGAAAGTGTCAGTGATCCGTTCGATCTCAGGCGCCATGGTGGCCGAGAAGAACAGCGTCTGGCGGGTGAATGGCGTCAGCGAGAAGATGCGTTCAATATCGGGGATAAAGCCCATGTCGAGCATCCGGTCGGCCTCATCCACAACCATGATCTGCACGCCGGTCAGCAACAGCTTACCGCGTTCGAAATGGTCCAACAAACGGCCCGGGGTGGCGATAAGAACGTCAACACCGCGATCAATCAGAGCATCTTGCTCTTTGAACGAAACGCCGCCGATCAGCAGCGCTTTGGTCAGCTTGAGGTGCTTGGCGTAGGTGTCGAAATTCTCGGCCACCTGTGCTGCCAGTTCCCGCGTCGGGCACAAGACCAACGAACGAGGCATCCGCGCACGGGCGCGCCCGCGGGCCAGCAGGGTGATCATTGGCAGTGTGAAGCTGGCGGTTTTGCCGGTGCCGGTCTGGGCGATCCCCAAAACATCGCGCCCTTCCAGCGCGGCTGGAATTGCGCCTTCCTGGATCGGTGTCGGAGTTTCGTATCCGGCTTCCTCAATGGCTTTGAGGACCTTCGGGTTCAGGTTCAGTTCGTTAAACTTTGTCATGTATGTCCGGTTCAAGCGGACACTAGACCTAGCCCGCGCGTCAGAAAATGCCGGGCCCGGATGGCCATGCGCCCCATGCGCGTTTCGGCTGTGGCGCGGGCATAACAAAAACGTGGGGCAGGGTCAAATGAAGTCAGCTTAACCTGCTCCATATCCGCCGGTAGCAGGGATTTCCGCAACAATTCAGATGCTTCCGGGAAAGTGTTTCGCGACTTTACGGTCCAGATCCAGCGGGCGGTGGCGGATCATGTCATTATCTTCAAGCCGTTCCAGAACTTCAGGGTCAGCGGCACTGATTTCATCGTAGAATTCTTTCAGGCCATCGACCCCGTATTCGGTTTCCAGAAGGGTGAACAATTCGAACCTATCTAGCGCGCCGATCTTTCGCGGGCGATCCGGGCTGGCCTGGTACGAGCCGCGTTCAAGGCGGAAGCGGTAATGCGCCAGCCAATGCCCCCAATCGGGAGCGTGGCGGTGGCAAAGATCGATCTGCGGCAGCTCGGTTCTGACTGGAAGAAACTCGCCGTGCTGATAGAGGTTGTGGATGCGGTCGCTCAGTTTTTTCAAACCACCGCGCACGAACAGCTTGCCCTGAATATGGCTCATGAAACCGGCCAGAACATAAGCGCCGAAATTCGGGTAGAGCGTTTCGACCAGCGTCTGCCGGTTGTTCCCTTCGGGAATGAAGGCTTTGTAGAGGTCTTGCCCACCCGCGAGCGCTTCAATCGGGCGGACACGGACGGCGGGGATATCTTCGGGAACGTTGCGCAGCAAATCGGGGATCGGGGACATCGGCCACAAAAACTCATCCACGTCGATATGAGCGATCCAATCCAGATCGGTCCGGTTGTAGATCAGATTCGCGTTCGAGGATTGCCGGACCTGATGTTTGTCCGGCCTTTCACGCCCGCGCCGTTTCCAGAACGCAGCATCGCAGGTGCGCACCCGGATCCGAGGATGTTCGCGCAGGGCGGTGATGTCACCCTGAACGGGCTCGTCCAGAAATATGTGAACTCGGTCCACCCCGATATCGAGGTGGTGGGCGGCAAAGCGCAGAATATCCTCACGCGGGGCGCGGATGGTGGTCACAATTCCCCATGTGGTCTTTTCTGAATTGGCCGCAGATTCCGTCAGGTCATCATTTCCTTCGTCGCGGTCAGGTTCAGCGCTGGATAGTCACGAACCACCCGGTCGATATCCCATTGCAGACGCGTCAGATAGACGATGTCGCCGTCATGGTCATGCGCGATGTGCTGCTTGTTGGCGTTTACGAATTTGTCCACCGCCAGCTTGTCGCCACTGACCCAGCGGGCCGAAGTGAACTGAGACGCCTCGAACCGAACGGGCAAGCCGTATTCCATCTCAATCCGGCTGGCGAGCACTTCGAATTGCAGCGCGCCGACGACGCCAACAATAAAGCCCGATCCGACAGAGGGTTTGAATACCTTTGCCGCACCTTCTTCGGCGAACTGCATGAGGGCCTTTTCCAGATGCTTGGCCTTCATCGGGTCGCCCGCGCGGACGGTCTGCAGTAGTTCCGGTGCGAAGGACGGAATACCGGTGACTCGGATTGCTTCGCCCTCGGTCAGAGTATCGCCGATGCGCAGTTGGCCGTGGTTGGGGATGCCGATAATGTCGCCCGCCCAGGCCTCTTCGGCCAGTTCCCGGTCTGAGGCGAGGAACAGAACAGGGTTAGAAATCGCCATCGGCTTTTTCGACCGCACATGGGTCAGCTTCATGCCACGCTTGAAATGGCCCGAGGCCATGCGCACAAACGCCACCCGGTCACGGTGTTTGGGGTCCATATTGGCCTGAACCTTGAACACGAACCCAGCAACTTTCTTTTCATCCGGCGCGATCTGGCGGGGTTCAGCGGACTGAACCTGCGGCTGTGGACCGTAAGCGCCGATGCCTTCCATCAATTCCTTGACGCCAAACGAATTAATGGCAGAGCCGAACCAGATCGGGGTCATATGGCCTTCCAAAACGGCTTGCGGGTCCAGCGCAGGCAGCAACTCGCGTGCCATCTCAACCTCTTCCAGCAATTTCTCAAGCAGATGCTCGGGCACGTGTTCGGCCAGGTTGGGGTCATCCAAACCGTCGATCTTGATGCTCTCGGCCACTTTGTTGCGGTCTGCGCGGTCCATCAGTTCCAGCCGGTCGCGCAGCATGTCGTAGCAGCCGATGAAATCTCGACCCACGCCAATCGGCCAAGCGGCAGGCGTCACGTCTATGGCCAGCATTTCCTGAATTTCGTCGATGATCTCGAACGTATCGCGGCTTTCGCGGTCCATCTTGTTACAGAAGGTCAGGATCGGCAGATCGCGCAGGCGGCAGACCTCGAACAGTTTCTGCGTCTGGCTCTCCACACCTTTCGCGCCGTCAATCACCATCACAGCAGCGTCTACTGCGGTCAGTGTGCGATAGGTATCCTCGGAGAAATCCGAGTGGCCGGGCGTATCCACCAGATTGAACCGGAAGTTGCCGTAGTCGAACGACATCGCTGAAGCCGAAACCGAGATACCGCGATCCTTCTCCATCTGCATGAAGTCCGACCGCGTGCGCCGCGCCTCACCTTTGGCGCGGACCTGACCGGCCATCTGGATCGCGCCGCCGTACAGCAGAAACTTTTCGGTCAGCGTCGTTTTGCCTGCATCTGGGTGCGAGATGATGGCGAAGGTCCGGCGCCGGGCGATCTCGGGCGGCAGGGTGGGTTGGTTCGAGGTATCAAGCATATTCGCGCGTATAGGCGGGGAATCCTGCCGAGGCAAGACAAAGGGGCTGGTTCGAATCATGTGGCTATGGCAATAAGAACATATAGTGAACAAAATATGGAGTGGACCAATGAATTTGAAAGAAATCGCTGACGAACTGGTCGCAGGATGCCGAGAGAACAGGGCCAAAGAAAACCTTGAGAAACTTTATGCAGCTGATGCTGTCTCGGTCGAAGGGCAGGACTATGCGGGCATGGGGCGCGAGACGCATGGCCTTGAGGCTATTCGCGGCAAGCATGACTGGTGGGAAGGGGCGCATGAGGTATCGGGCGCGTCGGTCAGTGGTCCTTATCCGCATGGTGACGACCGTTTTGCCGTGATCTTTGAGGTTCAGGGCAAGGTCAAGGAAACCGGTGAAAGCTTTGATATGAAAGAGGTCGGTGTCTATCACGTTGCCGACGGCAAGATCGTCCGGGAAGAGTTCTTCTATTGATTTGACGATCCCATTCTGGCCTTCCTTGCCGGGCCGGTGCTAGATGAGTGGCAAGGTTAGGGAGTGTCAGAATGGACTTGGGAATTCGCGGAAAACGTGCGCTGGTTTGTGCCAGCAGCAAAGGTCTGGGCTTGGGTTGCGCCGAAGCGTTGGCCGAAGCAGGTGTTGACCTTGTGATGAACGCGCGCGGTGCCGAAGCGTTGGAGGCCGAGGCCACGCGCCTGCGGTCGTCATATGGAATTGCAGTGCAAACTGTTGCTTGTGACGTCACCTCGTCAGAGGGCCAGGACAAGGTCATAAACGCTGCACAGAATGTTGATATCCTTGTGACAAATGCGGGTGGTCCCCCTCCAGGCCTGTGGTCGGACTGGGATCGTGAGGATTTCATCAAGGCATTGGACAGCAATATGCTGACACCTATCGCGTTCATGAAAGCGTTGCTGCCAGCAATGATCGACAAAGGTTGGGGGCGCGTGGTGAACATTACTTCTCAGTCCGTCCGTGCGCCGATTCCGGCCTTGGGATTGTCCAATGCCGCACGAACCGGTTTGACCGGATATGTTGCAGGCACTGCTCGGCAGGTTGCGCCATTTGGGGTGACAATCAATAATCTGCTACCGGGTATTCACGCGACCGATCGTGCGGATGTTTTGGACGGTGGCGTATCTGCGCAAACGGGGATTTCCATCGACGAGGCGCGCGCGCAACGCGCAGCTACGATTCCGGCCCGCCGCTATGGGACGCGGGAGGAGTTCGGCGCAACCTGCGCGTTTCTTTGTTCGCAGCAAGCTGGTTTTATCGTCGGGCAGAATATTCTGCTGGACGGTGGATCAAACAATCTGACGATGTAGTTATGTCTCAAGGGTTTTCGCTGAAAGATCAGCTATTTAATGCGGAAAAAACGAGCTACCTCAGTGGGTTGTTCGCAGAGGCTGATCCTAGTTTCGATAGGTCTGCGTTCGAGTCTCAGGTGATCTCACGCCTGCCGGAGCTGGAATTGAAAGAGCGTATGGCCTGGATCGCGGAATGTTTGCAGCAAGCCTTTCCGGGTGATTTGCCTGTGGTTGCTCCGGTGATCCTACGCGCGCTGCCTGAGCCGCTGGATCCCAATAAAACAGATGACGATTTTGGCGATTTCATCTTTGCACCGCTGGGTGATTGGGTCGTCGCGGTTGGGCTTGATCATCCTGCGTTGGCATTGGATGTTCTGGAAGAACTGACCCAGCGATTTTCGATGGAATGGGCGATCCGCCCCTTCCTGAACCAATGCCCAGAGCTGGTATTGGAGCGGATGCACGACTGGTGTGTGCATCCCAGTTACCATGTGCGCCGTCTGGTCAGCGAAGGCACGCGGCCGCGCTTGCCCTGGGGGCAGGCGGTTGGTCTGGGCATGTCAGACCCATTGCCTTTGCTGGATCGCCTGCATGGGGATAAGACACGTTACGTTACGCGCTCGATCGCCAATCATCTTAACGACATCACAAAGAAAGAACCCGATATCGTGCTGGAGCGCCTGCATGCTTGGGGCGAGGCCGGGCAACAGGATCACGAAGAGCTGAACTGGATGACCTCACACGCGCTGCGCGGGCTCGTGAAATCGGGGCATCCGGGGGCGATGAAAGCCCTGGGGTATGATCCGGACGTCGATATCGCGGTCGAGGTTCGGGTGAACGGAGCAGCACGGATCGGGGATGCGCTGGAGTTTGAGACTGAATTGAGCGGTGTGAATGACCAACCTGTACTGGTTGATTATATTATTCATTTTCAACGGCCTGGCGGGAAAATTTCACCTAAGGTGCATAAGCTGAAACAGTCTGAGCTGAGCGATGGTCAACTGACGCTTGGCAAACGTCATAAGCTGAAGGGCAATGCGACCACGTTCAAACTAGTCCCTGGTCCGCACCGGCTGGAGATTCAGGTGAACGGTCGTGTGCGCGCAGGCGTGGATTTCGAACTGCTCGCCTGAGCGCTGTCACGGTTTCGTTAGATCGGGTGCTGGTGGATTGCGCGGTGCGACTTGCTGCACTAGCTCAAATCAACCAGTGACAAGAGGATTGCCCCGATGAAGCATGAAGCTGTGCAGAATTACTATGGCGAGGTGCTGCAAGGCAGTGCGGATTTGCAAACGAATGCCTGCTGCACTCCGGACGACATGCCAGACCACGTCAAGAGAATTTTGTCGCAGATTCATGATGATGTGCTGACACGTTACTATGGTTGCGGATTGATCGCGCCTCTGGATCTGGAAGGGATGCACATCCTTGATTTGGGCTGCGGTGCGGGGCGGGATGTCTACGCTCTGTCCGCGATGGTCGGCGAAACCGGCCGCGTTGTCGGGGTTGACATGACTCCGGAACAACTGGATGTCGCGCGTGCGCATCAGGACTTTCATGCGCAGGCTTTTGGACACGCCAAAAGCAACGTGGAGTTCCATCACGGCTATATCGAAAAGCTGGATGCGCTGAATCTTGAGCCCGGTTCGTTTGATATCATCGTCTCGAACTGCGTGATCAATCTGGCAACTGACAAGGCCGCTGTACTGCGCGGCGCGCATCGGTTGCTGAAAGAGGGCGGAGAGATGTATTTCTCAGACGTCTACTCGGACCGGCGGGTGCCCAAACACATGGCTGAGGACGAGGTGCTGTATGGCGAGTGCCTTTCGGGTGCGCTCTATTGGAATGATTTCCTGTCGATGTCGCGCGCAGCCGGGTTTGGTGATCCGCGCCGGGTCACGCATCGGCCATTGACCATCGAAAACCCGATTCTTGAGGAAAGGGTCGCGCCGCTCAGCTTTATCTCGGCCACCTACCGTTTGTTCAAATTGCCCGAACTCGAGCCTGCCTGCGAAGATTACGGCCAGGCCGTGATTTACAAGGGCACCGTGCCGCATGCGCCGCATGAATTTGTGCTGGACGATCATCACGCCATCAAGACGGGTAAAGTGTTTCCGGTTTGTGGAAACACATGGATGATGCTTCAGGACACACGGTTTGCGCGGCATTTCGAATTCATCGGTGATTTCGCCACCCACTACGGGATTTTCGAAGGATGCGGCGGGGATAGCCCTTTTGTGGTTCAAGGCGAGGCAGCCTCAACCGGGTGTTGCTGATCTCTTGCGCCTGATGGGCGGGGTTGATATCCCCGCTCAAGCCCGATGAATTTGATCGGGAAAGGCAACGGGGTCCATTGGTGACAGGTACGACAACTCCTCCTCGGCTGGAGATTCGCAATCTTGTGGCGCGCTTTGATGGGCGTGCGGTTGTAGATGACGTGTCGCTGAGCGTTCAGGCGGGGCAGGTGACCTGTCTGCTGGGGCCATCGGGTTGCGGCAAGTCGACCACCTTGCGCATGATCGCAGGGGTCGAGATGCAGACCTCGGGCGAGATCTATGTCGATGGTAAACTGATCTGCGACACGGTGTTTCGCGTGCCGCCTGAGCGGCGCGAGATTGGTCTGATGTTTCAGGATTTCGCGCTATTTCCGCACCTCAGCGTGGCAGACAATGTTGCTTTTGGCCTGAAAGGCAGCAAAGAGCAAAAGCGCGCACGGGTTGAAGAACTGCTGACCAAGGTCGACTTGATGCGCTTTATCGATGGATATCCGCATCAGTTATCAGGCGGTGAGCAGCAGCGTGTGGCTTTGGCGCGGGCTCTGGCGCCACGCCCGCGGATCATGCTGATGGACGAGCCATTCTCGGGCCTGGATAACCGTTTACGGGACGGCATCCGGGACGAGACCCTTGCCGTTCTCAAAGAAGAAGACGCAGCCGTTTTATTGGTCACGCACGAGCCGGACGAGGCGATGCGGATGGCGGACGAGATTGCGCTGATGCGGCGCGGCAAGATCGTGCAGCAAGGGGCGCCGTACAACGTCTATACCAGGCCAGCGGATAAGGCTGCGGTGGCATTCTTCAGTGATGTCAATGTGTTGAAGGCGCAGGTTAATGGCGCTTTGGCCGATACGCCGTTCGGTCGGTTTCTTGCGCCGGGCGTGCCAGATGGGACGGACGTTGAGATCGTGTTCCGACCTCAGCACGTTAAACTTGATTTTGACCGCAATGGTAAAGGACCAATGCCAACGCCCACTGATGGCGTCGCCGCCCGTGCGGTGGTAGAACGCGCGCGTTTTTTGGGCAATGAGAGCCTTGTTGAATTCCGCATGGATTACGATGGCTCGATCCTTAAGGCGACGGTTCCGAATGTTTTTGTTCCCAAAGAGGGCCGGGTCATGTGGCTGACCATCCGCCGCGACCGGTGTTTCGTGTTTCCGGCCTGATGCCTTGATCCCGTCGTTTTCGCCCAAGTGGTGCGTGAAAGCCTCAGATTGCACGCGTGCATTGCTTGTCGCAGCGCAGAGGCGGGTCTATCAAGGGCAAAATGAGGGGTGGACCGGGCATGCGAATTCTTCTGACCAATGATGACGGCATCAATGCGCCAGGGCTGATCGTGCTTGAAGCGATTGCCGCTGAGTTGGCTGGTCCGGATGGCGAGATTTGGGTGGTTGCCCCGGCCTTTGAGCAATCGGGTGTTGGCCATTGCATCAGCTACACGCACCCGATGATGGTCGCCAAATTGGGCGAGCGTCGTTATGCCGCTGAAGGATCTCCTGCAGATTGCGTCTTGGCAGGCCTGCACGACGTGATGAAAGATACACCGCCTGATCTGGTGCTGTCAGGGGTGAACCGGGGCAACAATTCGGCTGAGAATACGCTCTATTCCGGAACGATTGGCGGAGCGATGGAGGCGGCATTGCAGGGCGTGCCCGCAATTGCCCTGTCGCAATATTTCGGGCCACGCAATTTGGGGTTGGACGATCCGTTTGAGGCAGCCGCCCGCCATGGTGCGGCGCTGGTGCATCGCATTTTGGATGCAACTCCGGACGAACAGGACGATTATCGGCTGTTCTATAACGTGAACTTTCCCCCGGTTCCGGCAGACGAAGTGCTGGGTACACGGGTGGCACCACAAGGGTACCGGCGCGATACGCATTTTTCGGTTGAACCGCACAGCTCACCCTCGGGCCGCCGGTTCCTTTGGATCAAGGGCGGCTATCAGCACAACCCGACAGCACCGGGCACGGATGCGGCAGTTAATCTGGAAGGTTATATCTCGGTTACGCCCATGCGGGCTGACCTGACGGCCCACGACACGCTTGAGGCGATGAAGGTCATCGAATGACGGGACCAAGCGCCGAAACCATCATGCAATTCCTGTTCGCCCTGCGATCGCGTGGGGTGACGGATGCGCGTGTTCTGGCCGCGATGGAGCAGGTTGATCGGGGACGGTTTGTCAAAGGCCTGTTCGCAGATCGGGCGTATGAGGATACTCCGCTGCCTATTGCCTGCGGTCAGACGATCAGTCAGCCCTCGGTAGTAGGGCTGATGACGCAGGCGCTGCAGGTGCGTCCAAGAGATACGGTTCTAGAGGTTGGAACCGGTTCGGGCTATCAGGCTGCGATCCTGTCCAAGCTGGCGCGCCGAGTCTACACGGTTGAACGTCACAAGCGCCTTGTGCGCGAAACGGGTGAGCTGTTTCGCGAACTGGGGCTGACAAATGTGACCTCAATGCTGTCGGATGGCTCGTTTGGTTTGTCCGAACAGGCCCCGTTTGATCGTATCATTGTGACCGCTGCCGCCGAAGATCCTCCGGGGCCGCTCTTGGCGCAGTTGAAAATCGGCGGTATCATGGTGTTGCCGGTGGGACAGTCGGATGCGGTGCAGACCCTGATCCGGGTCACACGCACCGAAACCGGTCTGGACTACGACGAATTGTTGCCGGTCCGTTTTGTGCCCCTGCTTGAGGGGCTGGGAAAAGACGGAGCGTAAAGGTATATTCAGAGGCGCCGGAACCCCGAAAACAGGGGCAGGTGTTGAGGACAGTAAAATGAGAGCAGTTTCCAAATCCACAATGCGCCGTTGTGCAACGGGCGTGGCGGCGTTGGCAATTTTGGCCGGGTGCGAAGGACCGTTAGACTATGACCTGCGGGGAAATGTCGGCGGGTTTTCAACAACGGATGCCGCCCTTGCGGCGACCGCGAGCCGCCCGACGCCAGATGCGCGCGGCGTTATAACCTATCCCAACTATCAGGTGGCTGTGGCTCGTAACGGAGATACCGTAGGCGACGTCGCCGCCCGTATCGGCATGCCCGTGGCCGAGTTGGCTCGGTTTAACGGTTTGCAGCCCAATGACTCGCTGCGCGATGGTGAAATTCTTGCTTTGCCGCGCTCGGTTGGTGGAACAAGCAATGTCGATATCGCAACGATTGCGGGAACCGCGATTGATGAGGCCCCGGACACAGGCGGTGTGCAAACATCGACATTGGAGCCTGCGCGGCCCGCTGCAGCCCCTGCACCCGCCGCGTCTGGCCCCGAGCCGATCCGGCACAAGGTCAAGCGGGGTGAGACAGCCTATACAATTTCGCGTCTCTATCAGGTGTCTGTGGAATCCCTGGCCGAATGGAACGGGTTGGGGTCGGACTTTACCGTGCGCGAAGATCAGTACCTTCTGATCCCGGTCAAGAACCAGCCCGCACCAAGGGCTGCTGCGCCAGCAGCTTCAGCGACCGGAGTGACCCAACCGGGCGAGGGGTCACCGACGCCCACGCCGCCAAGCGCGACGCAGCCGTTGCCGGATGAAAAAGTGGCAGCCGCAACACCGGCACCCGATGTCACCGCCGAGGCACCGACCAATTCAAGCAGCTCTGCACTGGCGATACCAGTGAATGGAACGATCATCCGAACCTATAAGAAGGGCAAGAACGAGGGGATCGATATCTCTGCAGCGTCTGGCGCGCCGGTCTCTGCGGCCGAAGCAGGTACGGTTGCCGCAATCACCGCAGATGCGGATCAGGTGCCGATCATCGTGGTCAAGCATAACAGTGATTTGCTGACGGTATACGCCAACGTCGATAACATCACGGTGAAGAAGGGTGATCGGGTGCGGCGGGGGCAAAAGCTTGCGTCGCTGCGTGGGGGCGACAACGCTTATGTGCATTTTGAGGTGCGCAAAGGGTTCGAATCTGTTGATCCAGAGCCCTATCTGAAGTGATCAGAATGGCCCGTTCCGGGCCATGCCTCCGGCGGGGATATTTTTGGCCAGATGAAGGGCGGATCACCCGTGCGGGTCGTAGTCGCTCAGCCGTTTGCCGGGTTCATCTGTGAAAAGTTCAGGCAGAGGGGTGATGGTTTCGATCAGGTCGATCCGGAAGACGCGGAACCCGTCGCGGAGTTCGCACCATGCGGTCAGCGTCCAGACGCGACCCCAGTATTCCATATGAAGCGGTCGGATGGTGCGTTCGGTCAGAGCGCCGTCAATGCGACGGTAGCCGAGATGGAGTTTCTGGCGTGATTTGATCGCGGCGCGGATGGGGGCCATATGGGCCAGACCGCGCGCGGCATCGGCAAAGGGGTAGACCGCGAATTTCCAACTGTCGGCTTCGGAGATGACTTGCGTAGGCAGAACGGCGTCAATCTTTTCGGCCAGAGATTCGGCGGCGGATTTGAGATCGGGATCAGCGGCCTCGGCCACGATGGCCATGCCGAGGTTCAGTGCCTCAAGCTCGGCCGGTGTCAGGTTCAGTGGGGGCAGGGTGATCTGTTCGCGCACCATATAGCCGACGCCGCGCTCGCCCTCGACCGGGACGCCCGAAGCCACCAGCGTGTCCATGTCTCGGTATATCGTGCGGACCGACACCTCGAGCCGGTCCGCGATATCCTGCGCGCGGTGCAGTTTGCCGTCGCGCAGGATCTGGATGATGTCGAACAGACGATCAGTGCGGCGCATTCTGCGCTGCCCTGACCGCGATCAGGCGGTCATTTTCCATAGGATATGCTCGTGGCGCATCTGAACGCTGTCTGGATTGATTGCAGCCATCAAGGCAGGTGCAAAATCCTGTTGAGGGAACTTTGCTGCAACGTCTTGGGCGGCTTTCATATCTTTCCAGATTACATAATCTGTCCAACGCCCATCTTCGCCTTGGCTAAGCTGCCGGTGGGTGAAGCCCGGGGCAGCACGAACGAACGCCTCGGTGGTTTCGCTGAGTTTGACAAACTCTTCGGGCGTGGTGCCGTCGGTGAGCGTGAAGGTGACGATTTCTGCAACATGGGTCATGTGAATCTCCGTTGGTCTGGTTTCGATACCCACTGCCTAGTGCTTTCCAACTGACATAAACCTGTCAGTTGAGAAAAGCCAGTCCGGAAAAAATGCGCAGCGCCCGCAAATTTGAACCCGGATTTGGCCTGACTCACTTTTGTGATCGCTTTTGCGCGCGTAGACACGGGGGCAGATCATTTTCCCGGCGTTCTGCGCCGTCGTAGAAGGAGACAAAGATATGCTCAACAATATTGGCCTTCCGGGCATCCTGCTGATTGCTGTTGTGGTTCTGGTCCTGTTTGGACGCGGCAAGATCAGCTCGTTGATGGGTGAAGTGGGCAAAGGCATCACCTCGTTCAAGAAAGGCATCAAGGAAGGTTCGGAAGAGCTGGAACAAGACGCGTCTGAGCTGGCCAAGGACGTCACGCCTGAGACTGACAAAGACAAGGTCTGAGCCTAGATGTTTGATCTGGGCTGGACCGAGCTTCTGGTCATCGGCATCGTCGCGCTGATCGTGGTGGGGCCGAAGGACCTGCCTGTGCTGTTTCGCAATGTCGGGCGGTTCGTCGGCAAGGCGCGCGGTATGGCGCGCGAGTTCAGTACGGCGATGAACGAGGCTGCGGATGAGGCTGGCGTTAACGAGATCAAGAAGGGCTTGAATGCGGCGACCAACCCGGTCGGCTCTGCCATGGACGGGATCAACGAAGCCGCGCGCGATGTTGCAAAAAGCCTGGACCCAACCAAGTTCGACCCTGACAGTGAGACCGGCAAGCTGGCAGCCGAGCGCGCCGAACAGGCCAAAAAGATCCAAGCCACCACAGCCCGCGCCGCCGCTGAACGCAAGGCCAAAGAAGCCGCTGATGCGCTTGCCAAGGCGGAAGAGGCCGAAGCTGCGTTGAAAACCGAAAGCAAAACATGACAAAGACCGACGAGATCGAGGACAGCTCGGCCCCACTGATCGAGCATCTGGCCGAGCTGCGTACACGGCTGATCCACTGCGTTGTGGCGTTTCTGATCGGCATGATCATCTGCTTCACCGTGGCCACACCGATCTTCAACTTCCTGACACAACCTTTGTGCGAGGTGCTGACCGAGCGTGGGCAGGATTGCGGCCTGATCTTTATCTCTCCACAGGAAGGCTTCTTTGTCGCCATCAAGGTCTCACTGCTGGGCGGGTTCATTCTGGCCTTTCCCTATATCGGGATGCAGATGTGGCGGTTCGTGGCGCCGGGCTTGTACAAGTCCGAGAAGAACGCGTTTCTACCGTTCATGCTGGCCTCGCCCTTCATGTTCCTGCTGGGCGCGAGCTTTGCCTTCTATGTCGTCACACCACTGGCCTATGACTTCTTTCTTGGGTTCCAGCAGTTTGGGGCCGAAGGTGAAGCCGTTGCCGATGACGCAACCGCCGCGCCGCTGAGCGTTGTGTTCCAGGGATCGGCGCAGGAGTATCTGAACCTGACGATCAAGTTCATCGTGGCCTTTGGCCTGTGCTTTCAGCTGCCGGTTCTACTGACCCTGATGGGCAAGGCGGGTCTGGTCAGCGCCGAAGGTCTGGGCGCGGTACGCAAATATGCCGTGGTTGGCATTCTGGTGCTGGCGGCGATTGTCACTCCGCCGGACGTGATCACGCAGATTATCCTGTTTGTGGTGGTCTATGGTCTTTACGAGATTTCGATCTTCCTCGTCGCTCGTGTCGAGAAAAAGCGCGAGGAACAGCTGCGCGCCGATGGCTACTACGACGATGAAGAGGCCGAGGCCGACGCAGACATGATGCGGGATTACGAAGAAACCAAGTAATCCGATCCAAACTCAGAAAAGGCGCGTTCTGATTTGACGCGCCTTTTTCGCGTGTTGCCCTTGTTGTGCTGCTCGGAACATGTTTGAACTCCGCCGGAATATCCCGGAGGAGCCGATGGACGATCAAGCCTTGAACCGCATCGCCGACGCGCTGGAGCGCATGGCGCCCGCGCCGCTGGCCACACCCGATTTCAACGCAGCCCCGGCCTTCGTCTGGCATGTCGAGCCTGACCGGCTGGAGCCGGTCACTCAGGTCAACCGGGTTGATCTTGATCTGCTGGTGGGGATCAACCGATCGCGTGATACTCTGCTGGACAACACACGCCGCTTCGCCGCCGGCTACAAGGCTAACAACGCGCTGCTTTGGGGGGCGCGAGGGATGGGAAAGTCGAGCCTCGTCAAAGCGGTGCATGGGACATTGCAGGATGAGCATCCGTACCTGAAACTGGTCGAACTCCAACGCGAAGACATGTCGTCGGTTGCCCGTCTGCTGAACCACCTGCGCGCAGCACCACACCGGTTTATCCTGTTCTGTGACGACCTGTCGTTCAGCCATGATGACCAGCACTACAAGTCGCTCAAGGCAGTTTTGGATGGCGGCATCGAAGGCCGCCCGGAAAACGTGGTTTTCTATGCCACATCGAACCGCCGCCACCTGATGCCGCGTGATATGATCGAAAACGAACGCTCCAGCGCCATCAATCCCTCGGAGGCAGTGGAAGAAAAGGTTTCGCTTTCGGACCGTTTCGGGCTGTGGCTGGGCTTCCATCCCTGTGATCAGGACGAATACCTAGCCATGATTGATCGCTACTGCGCCGCCCATGATGTCAAGGTTGACCCCGAAACCCTGCGTGCCGAGGCTATCGAATGGCAAGCCACCCGAGGCGCGCGATCGGGTCGCGTGGCCTGGCAGTTCTTCGTCGATCTCGCCGGTCGTAACGGCGTTCACATCGGGTAACCTGCTGGAGGCTTGGCCCATCAGGGCCATCTCGTCAAAGCTGCGCCAGTATCCGCGCCGCCGCATCCGTTGTGCTGGTCAAAGCATCACGGTCTTCGCCGGGATGGAACCGTGCACGCACGGCTGTGGGCATCGGTGCAGGTTCAACAATCGATACGCGAGGGCCTGTGCGTGCGGTTTCGGCCGCCCAGCTCCGCGCCAGCGCCATCTGCGCCGCTTTGGTGGCGCCGTAGATGCCATAGAACCGCTCACCGGCCTTTGGGTCGTCGAAAAAGACCGCATGCCCGGTCTCTCCAAGCAATGGCGTGACATACGGAATCAGAACCGAAGTGGCGGTCGCATTTGTGTTGAGCGCTTTGGTCCATTCCTTGGGGTCGACAAAATGCACGGGTGTCAGGGCAGAAGTATGGACTGCCGTATGGAGCCAAAGATCCACCTTGCCCCAGCGGTCGTGAATGCCGCGGCACAGCGTTGCCATCGCATTGGGATCGGTGATGTCCATTGGGGCCAGAGTGGCCGAGCCGCCCTTGGCCTGAATGCGATCGTCCAGCTCTTCCAGCCCGCCTTGGGTGCGGGCGACTGCAACGATGTGATACTCCGGCGTAAGGGCTTCGGCCAATGCCGCGCCCAATCCACGTGAGGCCCCGGTAATCAGGGCAATTTTGGTCTGATCGGTCATGAAAGGGGTTTGAACCTGTCCGCGCAGAGCGTCAAGTCAGGATCAACCGCCGGGAATGTCGATCCGGCGGTTCTGGCCGCTTTGTCGCAGCACGATGCCCGTTTCATCAATTGCAACCACCTTGCCAGAGGCCACGCGGCTGCCCGGTTTCACTTTTCTCACTCGCCCGGAGGATAAGCGAACAAGCGCTTTTAGCTCGGCCTTGGGGCCAAAAACGCCCAGGACTGAAACCGAGTTCTTCTTGAGCGCACCCGCTTGCGTGGCTGCGCCTTTGACTGTTGTGTTTGGCATGATCTGTGGCCGGGCTTCTCGCCCGTACCCCGTTTTTGTGAGTGGTTGTGGACGTCGCGTATCACGGCATCTAAGCGGCCTGAAGTGATCCACAAGGGTGCCGCAACGTCGTAAAAATCCCAGCCCGCAAGGTATTCCACAATCAGCAGAATTCGTCGGCGGATTTTCACCGATCAGTATGACCGTCCTAGGTCAGAACCAGCAGGGTCAGCGCATCACGAATCGCGTGCTAGATACTGCTTAGCCCGAGGCCAATTTCGCCGCGTTCCACGAGCTGCCGACGACCTGCATATCCTCACGCTTTTTACTAACGCGGCTGCTGTTTTCGAGGCTGCCCAGATATTCTTCGTCGACACCTGTGACGTAGTTGCCGTCGAAACAGGAACAATCAAAGGCCTCAATCTCGGGGTTGCCTTCTTTGGCCGCCCATATCAAGTCATCCAGATGCTGATAGAACAGCGCATCCGCGCCCAGTTCTTCGCGGATTTCCTCGACCTCTTTGCCATTTGCAATCAGTTCGGTCTTGGTGGGCATGTCGATGCCGTAAACATTGGGGTATTTTACCGGCGGTGAGGCGCTGGCGATGTAGACTTTCTTTGCCCCGGCCTCGCGGCACATCTGAACGATCTTTTTGATCGTATTGCCGCGCACGATCGAGTCGTCGATCAACAGCACATTATGCCCGTCAAACTCCAGCGGCACAGCGTTCAGCTTGCGGCGCACAGATTTCTGGCGTTCGGCCTGACCGGGCATGATAAAGGTCCGACCCACATAGCGGTTTTTTACGAGCCCTTCGCGATAGGGGATGCCGGTGATCTTGGCAGCCTCAAGCGCGACGGGGCGGGCGCTGTCGGGCACTGGAATGATCCGATCAATTTCCAAACCTGAATCCTGAATTTGCTTGGCCAGCGTTTGGCCCATTCGCATCTGGGTTTTGTACACCGATACGCCATCCAGCAGCGAGTCGGGCCGTGCGAGATATACATATTCAAAAATGCAGGGAGTCAGTTTGCCTTCAACGGCCTGGAACTCGTGCATATTGCCGTCGAGATCGATTAGGATCGCCTCGCCAGGGCGCAGATCGCGCAGCTTTTCAAAGCCGTTGATGCCAAAGGCCACATCCTCGGACGCAAAGGCATAGTCATCGCCAGCACCTGGCGCTTCTCGCTTGGCGACTGAAAGCGGGCGGATTCCATAAGGGTCACGGAAGGCGAGCATACCGACACCCGCGACCAGACAGATCACGGAATAGGCACCCTGTACCCGCTCCATTGTCATTTTGACGCCAGCAAACAGGTTGCGGATCGGGTCGGCATTTCCGTTGACCTTGATCGCATCCGCCACCTTATCGGCCAGAACGTTCAGCAGCACCTCGGAATCCGAAGTCGTGCGCAAGTGGCGGCTATATTTCGCGGTGACCTTTTCGCGTTGTTCCTCGGTATTGGTGATGTTGCCGTTGTGGACGAGGTAGATGCCATAAGGCGCGTTTACGAAGAATGGCTGGGCCTCGGACGCGCTGAGCGAGCCTGCCGTGGGATAGCGGACATGGCCCATGCCGACCTTGCCCAGAATGGTCTCGGCATCACTGGCATTGAAGACGTCCTTGACCAGGCCGTTGGCCTTCTTTTCACGGAAGAATTCACCGTTGTAGGTGACAATCCCCGAGGCATCCTGACCTCGGTGCTGTAGCATCAGCAAGCCATCATAGATTTCCGCAAAGACATCATGTGTCCGGCTTGCGATCCCCAAAATCCCACACATACACGGGCTCCAATTTCTATGATTTGTTCTGGCTGCTGTTTCGGTCGGATCGGCTGCAGACGGGTATCTGTATGGCGTGTTTCAGGCCGTTTGAACGGCACATAAGCACAAGCGCATGCGCGGCAAGTGCGAAGAAAAACAGATACAGCAAGGTCGGCAGCTCCGATTCCATGTCGGTACGGCCTCCACATACTGCCTAATGTCGCGCGTGTCATCAAAGGATCACAATCGTGAATTGACGCAGGCCATATTCCTGCGTGAGCCGGGTAATTAATGACAAAATGGCCGACCTGTGCTGTCATTGTTCTCAGGCGCTAGGATCATATACGCCAGCAAGTTTGGACGGGAGGCAGCCATGTGGCAACACAAGCAGAACTCTCCAAAGGAACAGCCAGTCAAGCGGCGGTGCCATCGGTGCCGCGGGGCAGGGCGTGCGCCCTGCGAGATCTGCAAGGGCACTGGAGAAGTGATCAAGAGCCGCGATCAGTACGGTAAACCGGTTTCAAGTCGGTGTGACGGATGTTTCGGCTTGAAGACAATCAGATGCAATATCTGTGGTGGCGAAGGCTTCATTTAGCCAATACGTGCCTAAATCGAAAAAGCCCGGTCGAGACCGGGCTTTGTTTAAAAATACAGCTTTGATTCAACCTTCCGAAGCGTTGTCGGCGGTGCAGCTTGCAACCAGTGCTTCGTACTGAGAGGTCACCCAACCCAGTGCCGCCTCGGGGTTTTGTTCTTCGATCTGTCCGCTGAACTGTTCGAACACTTTGGCCGAGCGGCTTTCATCGACCATGGTGTAAGACTGGCCGGTCATCACCGTGTCGTAGACAAAGAATGCGATGGCAACCAACAGGATGCCGCGGGCGATGCCGAAGAAGAAGCCAAGCGCCTGATCCAGCCCGCCAAGCGCGGAACGCTGCACCAGCGACGAAAAGAGCGGTGTGAAGATGCTGACCACAATCAGCGCAATCGCAAATACTGCGGCAAACCCGGTAATGACCGAAAGCTCGCAGCTATCACGCAGGAATTCTCCAACCACCGGGACCTCTTTGACCAGTGGTACGGCCTGCGGTGCGAAGATGAATGCCAGAACGGCGGCGGCGACCCAGCCAGCGATCGCCAGCACTTCGCGCATGAGACCGCGCGAGTAGGCCAACAAGCCCGACAGCACGATGATCAGGGCCACAACCCCGTCAATTATTGTAAAACCTTCCATGGCCCTCGCCTGTTCGTTTACTGCCCCTCGGGGCGCGACCTTAACCTGCTCCGAAGGTTTCGCCAACAAACCCCACCAAATCAGAGGGTCGGGTGAGTGTCAGACCTGCCACAGTGCCGGTTTTGCCACCCGCCGGAGCAATTGCCGCTGTGAAACCAAGTTTTTGCGCTTCTTTCAACCTGTTTTCTGTCTGTGGGGCCGGTCTAAGTGCCCCTGATAGCGAGATTTCTCCGAAAACGACGGTGTCGGCGGGCAGGGCGGTATCTTCTCGCGCGCTCAGCAGTGCGGCGGCGACTGCGAGGTCAGCGGCGGGTTCGCTGACTTTCAGCCCTCCGGCGACGTTCAGATACACATCGAGCCCCGCGAAGGGGATGCCGCAGCGGGCTTCGAGTACTGCAAGGATCATGGCGAGCCGCCCGCTATCCCATCCCACAACCGTGCGGCGGGGTTGAGAATGAGGGGACGGGGCGACCAAAGCTTGCAGTTCGACCAGCACGGGGCGGGTGCCTTCGATGCCCGCGAATACGGCTGACCCGGGGCTGGGTGTGCCGCGTTCCGACAAGAACAGGGCCGAGGGGTTGGTGACTTGTGCCAGCCCTTTACCGGTCATCTCGAAGACGCCGATCTCATCCGCTGGACCAAAGCGGTTTTTAACGGCGCGCAGGATGCGGAACTGGTGTCCGCGTTCGCCTTCGAAATAGAGTACGGTATCGACCATATGTTCGACCACGCGCGGGCCAGCGATCTGGCCTTCTTTGGTGACATGGCCGACCATGATGATCGATACCCCATGTCGTTTCGCGAACGTGGTCAGTTCATGGGCAGCAGCCCGGACCTGACTGACCGAGCCCGGCGCGCTGTCCACATTGTCGGCCCACATGGTCTGGATCGAGTCGATTATGGCAAGGCCGGGTTTTTCCGCCTCTAGCGTCGTGAGGATGTCCCGAAGGTTGGTTTCAGCGGCCAATTGCACCGGCGACTCTTCCAGACCTAAGCGGCGCGCTCGCATCCTAACCTGCGCGCTGGCCTCTTCGCCCGAGACGTAGATGGTTTTAATTCCATTGCGCGCGAAACGCGCAGCAGCCTGAAGTAGAAGGGTCGATTTGCCGATGCCGGGGTCACCGCCCACTAGCAGCGCCGATGCAGGGACAAGGCCGCCGCCGAGGACACGATCTAGCTCTTCAACCCCGCACAAGGTGCGGGGCGGGGGTGTTTCTTCGGTCGAAAGGTCGGTGAGCGCGATGGATTGACCGCGCTTGCCGCCGAGCGATTTCTTGGCAGGTCCTGCCGAAAGCGGTGCTTCCTGAACGATAGTGTTCCATTCACCGCACGCATCGCAGCGGCCCGACCATCTAGTGTGAGAGGCCCCGCAGGCCGAGCAGGAGAAGGAGTGTGTCTTTGCCATGTCGCCCTTCGTGCCCGAGGAAGGGCGGTTCTTCAAGCCCTTGCGGGCTTTCCTCACCGCCGGTGGCGCGCCGCGTCGTCAGGCCCTTCGGGCCATCCTTCGCAGCGGGCGCTGAGAGCGCCTATTCCGCAGCGCGCGGCGGGGTCATGGCGACGACGCTGGCAGGTTTGGATTCGTCGGTCGAAGATTGCAATTGCGCCGACAGCTCGGGCAGTAGGTCAAACAATTCGTCCCTAAGGCGCACGAGCTGGGATTTGGCGATGGATTCCTCGATCTCGATATCGCGGGTCCATTGGCGCAGTTCATGCTGGATGATCTGGGCTTCTTCGATGCGCTGCTGGAATTGCTCAATCTCTTCCTGCCGTTGCTGCAGGAAGGTCCGGGCGCGCAGGACCTTGGCCTCTGAATAGGTCTCGGCGAGTTCCTGACTGATCTGGCTCATCTGAGCGGCCAGTTCCAGCACCTGCGGCTCGAGCGATTGCAGATCGGGATGGTCACGCAGAAAGGCCATTCGTTCCTTGACCGCATCGAATTCGGAGGACAGCGCAAAAGCTCCGCTGCGGTCGGCGGCATGGGCGACCTGATAGGCCCCTGCAACGTCCTGCATGTTCATTGTGAACTTCCGATGGGTATTCTCAAGCGCCATCATGCGGGCGTTCGAGGGCAGATAGAAGGCCAGCATCAGGATCAGGGCGGTCAATCCGACCTGCACGTAGATGCCCGCGTCAACTGTTGTGCCGTTGCTGAGACCGGCCTGTAAGGAAAGCCAGGGCAGGATGCCAAAGGCGGATAAAACTGTGGTTGCCACCGCGAACAATGCTGCGGCGCAGATCAGGAAAAAAGTCAGTGTTAATAATGCATTCTGAAATTGCAATGTTATTGTGTGGAGGGCGGCCATGATCGTCGTTCTCCTTCTTCAACCGGTACTGGACCGGGCCGGAAGCGGAGGAAATAACAGACTTAAGGTGATCCGCTGCGGACCCGAAAACTTTGAAACTTACTGCTCGAAATATTAAGATGATACTCAGAAATCTGTTTTCAATCAATTAGGTCTGAGGTTTTCGTGATCCAAATGTCATCTCTGTAATATGACCTAAGGTCAACGAAGCAATGATGCAGCCGGTGAACAGGTAGAGACCCCACGCGGTTTCGATCGTGGCGTAGGAGATGCCCTTGGCCAATGTGATGTAGAGCGCGATGAGGAAGATATCAGCCATGGCCAGTTTGCCGAGGATGTTGAGCGCGGGCTGCACGCGCGGGTCCAGCAGGTTCCATTGGATCAGCGCGGTGCCGATGGTTTTGATGTAGGGCGCAAACAGGGCGAAGATGGTGACGACCAGCGCGAGGAAGATGTCAGATTTCCACAAGGACTGGAGCCCGGTGATGACGCTGATTTCACTGAGGCCGAAGATCGGGAGGAGACCGGCGCGCATCAGCGGGGCGAACCACGCGATGGGGTAGAGGATCAGGAGGGATAGGGTGGCGAGGCGGAGGATCATATGTACTTTTTAGGTGTTCCGCCGCCTATCGGGCGACGCGTTTCAGTTATGTGTTAGCCTAATTCAAGAATTCAAACTCGTTTTTGTCAGTGGGGAGACCTCAGATGCCAGCTTTTGTGGCTTTCAAGTCAATTGTTGATCCTTCGGATTGCGATTTTCTGGGGCATATGAATGTCTCGCGGTACTTTGCGGCTTGCTCAGATTCGGTGTTTGCTATCCAATCGGAGATGGGATTGAACGCAGACGATATGCGTTCGGGACGGAAGCTATCATTTGCGGTGGTACATGCGGAGAGTAGTTTCCTCGCCGAACTTCGGGCGGGGGAGGCTATTCAGATGGAGAGTGAGGTACTCGAGATAGGCGGGAAGTCGGTCACCTTCCGACACAGATTGCTGCGCTCTGCCGACAGAAAAACTGTATTCTCAACAGTGTTCAAATGCGTCTTGTTAAATCTCGAATCTCGAAAGGCCGAATTGCTTCCAGATGAGGTTGTCGCAAGCGCGAAAAACTGGCTAGCGAGTGAGGAAGATTAGCGCACCGCCTCAATCGGCCCCTCTGCGTTCCCGCTGATGAACTGCTCCACATAAGGATCTCCCGAGGCATCCATCTGGTCGACCGGGCCGGCCCATTGAATGACGCCTCCGTGCAGCATGGCGACGTTATCGGCAATGGCACGAACCGAGCTCATGTCGTGGGTGATGGTCATCGCGGTGGCGCCCATCTCGGTCACGATTTCTCGGATCAAGTCGTTGATGACGCCGGACATGATGGGATCAAGGCCCGTTGTGGGTTCGTCAAAAAAGATGATCTCGGGGTCGGCGGCGATGGCGCGGGCGAGGCCGACGCGTTTTTGCATCCCGCCTGACAGCTCGGCCGGGAAACGGTCGGCGACGTTGGATTTCAGGCCGACACGGCGCAGTTTCTCGATCGCGATCTCGCGGGCGTAGTCAGATGGCAGTTTTCGTGGACCGCGCAGCAGGCGGAAGGCGACGTTTTGCCAGACGGGCAGCGAGTCAAACAGCGCCGCTCCCTGGAACAGCATCCCAAAGCGGGCCAGAAACGCATCCCGGTCGCCTTTGGTGGCGTCCTTGCCGTCGACGTAGATCATGCCGCTGTCGGGTTTGATCAGGCCGAGGATACATTTCAGCGCCACGGATTTGCCGGTGCCGGAGCCGCCGATGATGACCATCGAGGTGCCCTGTGGGATATCAAGGTTCATGCCTTGCAAGACGTTGTTGTCGTCAAAGGCTTTCGTTACGTTCTCCATCCGGATCATAGCGAGAAGAACACCCCTGTAAGAACGAAATTGGCGGCGAGGATCAGCACGGCGGCAGCCTCGACCGAGCCTTTGGTAGCGCGGCCCACGCCTTGTGCGCCGCGGCCCGAGGACATGCCGTAGTAGCAGCCCATGATGGCGGCGATCACGCCGAAGGCGGCACCTTTGACCAGTGACGATACGATGTCTCGCGCTTCTAGGAAATCGACGGTGTTTTTCAGATAAGCCGCCGGGTTGAAGCCCAGATTTTGCGTGGCGACGGTGTAGCCGCCTGCGATGCCGATGATATCTCCGACCGCAACCAACGCGGGCACGGTGATCAGCGCCGCCAGCACGCGCGGAGCGGTGAGGTATTTCATCGGATGCGTGGATAGCGTGACCAGAGCATCAATCTGCTCGGTCACTTTCATAGTTGCGATCTCGGCCGCGATCGAGGAGGTCACGCGGGCGGCGATCATCAGGCCGACCAGAACCGGCCCAAGCTCACGTACCATTCCGATGGCGACGATCTGTGGGACCACGGCTTCGGCGTTGAAACGCGCGCCGCCTGCATAAATCTGCAGTGCAAGCGCGCCGCCGGTGAAGATGGCGGTCAGGCCAACCACAGGCAGAGATAACCAGCCGATATTCAGCAGGGCGATGCCAAACTCGCGCGGATAAAATGGAGGCCGGAAAATATGCGAAACCGCTTCAAGCGCAAACAGCGCGACGCGGCCAAATGCGGCCAGAATATTCAGGATGGTCCGCCCCAGCTCACCCAGCAATGAGATGGGGTTCATTCCACGTAGCCCCGCGAATAGCGGTTGCCGAATGAGGTCAGGATTTCATAGCCGATTGTTCCGGCGGCCTCGGCCAGATCATCGACAGTTTGGTGTCCGTTCAGGATACGCAGGCGATCAGGTTTGTACGGCAAGTCAGTCACATCCACGGTGATCAGGTCCATTGAGATACGTCCTACCACCGGGCAGGGCTGATCACCAGCGAATGTATCGACACCGCCTCCGATGGCACGATGCAGCCCATCGGCATACCCTGCCGCAACGGTTGCAATCTTTGACGGGCGGCGTGCGGTCCAGCTGTTGCCATAGCCGACAGTCTCGCCCACGGCGACGTCTCGCACCTGAATCACGGGCAGATCGACGGTGACGACCGGTTTTGCCCCCGCGAATGGCATCCCGCCATAGAGCCCGATCCCAGGGCGGCAAAAGTCGAAATGGAAATCTGACCCAAGCAGCGTACCACCCGTTGCGGCCAATGAGCGGGGCACGTCGACACCGTCGGTCATCTGCTTAAACGTCTGCAGTTGCTGCCGGTTCATCGGATGCTCGGGCTCGTCCGAGCAGGCCAGATGTGACATCACCACCAGCGGTTCCAACGCAAGGGCTTCGTGACGTATTTCGGCCCAGTCCGCCGGTTCGAGGCCAAGGCGGTTCATACCGCTATCAAGCTGAATACCGAACTGGTGATCGGGCAGGGCTTCGCGATGACGTTTGAATTGCTCGGCTGAATTGATCAGGGGCGTCAGCTCGTGTTTGCGCAGCAGATCCGCGTCACCGTCCATATGGCCCGAGAAGACAGCGACCAAGGGTCCGGGGCCTACCGCCTCGCGAACAATTGCACCTTCTTCAGCGGCAGCAACGAAAAACTTGCGCACGCCTTCTTCGGCCAAAGCCCAGGCGACAGGCTCGGCGCCCAGCCCATAGGCATCCGCTTTGACCACCGCGCCGGTTTCGACTTTGGTTTTCGCGTCGAGCGCGCGCCAGTTTCGGGTCAGCGCGTGCAGATTTATAGTAAGATGTGCCGTCGTCATGGCTGTTGTTCAAGCCACTGCACTTTGCGACGTCAAGAGGGAAAAAGGTGTTTGGGCCTTGGTTTTATGGCGTTGGACGGCAGAAACAGGCTGGATTCATTAAAAATTGAGGGATTCTGGCAGTTTGTCGCGTTTTGATACTTTGCTTCAGATTGTATTCACTTGGGTGTTAAACGCGGCAATCCGGACGTATCGTTCTTGGATATGAAGCGGCTAAAATGTTGCGTTGCTGCCCGAATATCGGAGGTCACATGGAGTTCGTAACGGGATATGCACAGCAAGAGGCAGAAATCGTGGGCCTGTTTCGCGAGGTCTTCGCCGCTTCGGAAGGTCCCGAAGAAGGCGCTTTGATTGAAACCCTGACACGGAACATGTTGGCGACGCCTCAAAAGGACGATTTCTATGTTTTCTCAGCGCGCGACGGTGAGGTGCTTTTGGGCTGCATCATCTTCTCGCGAATACGTTTTGCCGAAGATGACCGACAGGTCTTTATCCTGTCACCTGTGGCCGTTCGGACGGACCGGCAAAGATCGGGTGTGGGGCAGAGGCTGATCCAATTCGGCCTGCAAAAACTGCGTGAGGACGGTGTGGATTACGCGCTGACCTATGGCGATCCGAATTACTATTGCAAAACCGGTTTCCAGCCCATCACAGAGGCTTTCGCGCAAGCGCCTTTGCCGCTGAGCCATCCGCATGGCTGGCTTGGGCAAGCCTTGTTGGAACGCGGGGATGCTCCGCTGAAAGGTACGTCTCGCTGTGTCGAGGCATTGAACCAGCCCGAGCTTTGGTAAGGGTCAGTACCCTTCTATCTGACCGTCCTGTTGCCAGGGTTTCACCAGGTTACCAAAGCGGGTGAACTGGGCCTCGAACGAAAGCTCAACCGTGCCGATGGGGCCGTGGCGCTGCTTGCCGACGATGACCTCGGCTTTGCCATGCAGGCGTTCCATTGCCTGTTTCCACTCTTCCATTTTCTCCAACTCGTGGTCGCCGGGTTTTTCGCGTTCTTTGTAGTATTCCTCGCGGAACACAAACATGACCACGTCGGCGTCCTGCTCGATCGAGCCCGATTCCCGAAGGTCTGACAGCTGCGGGCGTTTGTCGTCACGGTTTTCGACCTGACGCGACAGCTGGGACAGGGCGATCACCGGGATGTTCAGTTCCTTGGCGATGGCCTTCATGCCCATCGAGATCTCAGCGATTTCGTTGACCCGGTTGTCGGACATTCCGCGGCAAAGCTGAAGATAGTCGATCACTAACAGGTCCAGCCCATGGGTTCGCTTCAACCGCCGCGCGCGCGCTGCGAGTTGCGAGATTGGTAGGGCGGGGGTGTCGTCAATGAACAGCGGGCAGGCTTCCAGTTCCTTGGCGGCGTCCACGAAACGGCGGAACTCGGCCTCGGTCATGTCGCCTTGACGGATTTTGTGGCTGGAGATTTCTGATGCCTCGGCCAGAACACGGCCTGCCAACTGCTCGGCGCTCATTTCCAGCGAGAAAAATCCGACCACGCCACCGTCAATTGCGCCCTCGCTACCATCTGGTTTCTGCCCACGCTTATAGGCCTTGGCGACGTTGAAGGCCACGTTGGTCGCCAGCGAGGTCTTCCCCATCGATGGGCGCCCGGCAAGAATGATCAGGTCCGACGGGTGCAGGCCGCCAAGCTGTTTGTCGAGATCGGCCAGACCGGTGGAAATCCCTGCCATGCCGCCACCGCGCTGGTAAGCCTCGTTGGTGACGTTGACGGCTTCTGTGACCGCTTTGAGGAAGGATTGGAATCCTTGTTCGGTCTGGCCCTGCTCGGATAGCTGATAGAGCTGCTGCTCGGCCTCGACGATTTGTTCTTTGGGCTCGCTGCTGACCTCGACCCGCGCGGCCTTGTCCGAGATGTCGCGGCCCAGCCGGATCAACTCGCGCCGGATGGCGAGGTCATAGATCATCTGGGCATAATCATGCACCGCAAAAGCACTGATCGAGGCCCCGGCCAGCTTGACCAGATAGGCCGGGCCACCCAATTCCTTTAGGCCTTCATCTTCGGCCATGAAGGATTTCAGGGTCACGGGTGAAGCCAGCGCATTCTTGGCGATGCGCGCGGCCGCCACCTCATAGATGCGGGTGTGGACCGGATCATAGAAATGCTCGGCCCCGATAATCGAGGCGACCCGGTCATACAGATCGTTATTGGTCAGGATAGCGCCCAATAGCTGCTGCTCGGCCTCGATCGAGTGCGGCATTGTTTCCGGATTTTGAATCTGTGCGGCGGCCTGCTCGATACTGCTGATCTCGTTCATTGCTGCTCTCTATGTCCCTTGGACAAACGCCATAGCTCAGCGCCGTGAGTCGGCGCAAATTGTATGTTTTCTGGGGATATGCTGTGCATATCTCACTGCCCCATCATATTGAAGGATGTGGCAGCCTTTCGTCAACATCTAGCGGTTGGAACTACTGGCCCGAGGGCTAGTGTTTCCGTTCTGAAAACAGTTTGCGCAACGTCAGGCTTTGTGCGTTTCCTGCCATCCACGCGGGTCGTTCAGGAATGCTTCGACACCGTTAAGGGTATCTTCGTCAAAGGCCTTTTGCGCCTTTGCCTCGGCCAGAACATCCCACCAGGTGCACAAGGAGTGCAGCTTCACGCCATGGTCGCCCAACGTCTTTTCTGTCTCGGGGAAAATACCGTAGTAGAAAATCACCGCCGTATGGCCACAGGTCGCGCCGGTTTCGCGGATTGCATCGACGAAGGACAGCTTCGAGCCGCCATCGGTCGTCAGATCCTCGACCAGCAGCACCCGTTCGCCTTCGCCCATCGCGCCTTCGATGCGAGCGTTGCGGCCATAGCCTTTTGGTTTCTTGCGCACGTAGGTCATCGGCAGTGCCATGCGCTCGGCAACCATGGCTGCAAACGGAATGCCTGCAGTCTCGCCACCGGCGATGTTATCGAACGCTTCGAACCCTGCGTCACGCATCACGGTGGCGGTCAGAAAATCCATCAGGGTCGAGCGGATGCGCGGGTAGGAGATCAGCTTGCGGCAGTCGATATAGGTCGGGCTGGGCAGGCCGCTCGCCAATGTGAACGGCTCGCGCGAGTTGAAGTGCACGGCCTTGATCTCCAGCAGCATCCGCGCTGTCAGGCGGGCGATTTCGGTACTGTCAGGGAAAGAACTGGGGATCATGGCGCAAACCTCTGGGCTGAAAGGGTGTCGCAGGCTGATAGCCCGACGTAAGGTCCAGAGTCGAGAGGGCTGACCAAAAGAAAAGCGGACCCCCAAGAGGTCCGCTTTGCCCTTGCGGGCGGCAGAGCGCCAAGGTGGGCTTAGCTGCTCATGTCATAGGCGCGCTCTCCGTGTACCGACAGGTCGAGCCCGTTTGTTTCAGTCTCGGCGTCTACGCGAAGCGGAGTGATCAGCGCAACCACCTTGATCAACACAAATGTGACAACTGCCGTAAAGATACCCACGATCACCAGGCCGCCAAGCTGTGCGGTCCAGGTGCCCAAGCCAAACAGTGCGATCATCAACGTGCCAAAGATGCCTCCGACACCGTGCACGGCGAAGACGTCCAGCGTGTCGTCGATGTTCAGCTTGTTGCGGATCACATTGACGGCCTCTTGGCATAGGATACCAGCAACGGCACCGATGATCAGCGCCTGAACCGGACCCACAAAACCCGACGCGGGTGTGATCGAGGCCAGGCCCGCGATGGTACCGGTGACCAGACCAACCATCGAGGCTTTGCCAAAGCGGATGCGTTCCCACAGGGCCCATGTCAGCGATGCCGTCGCTGCAGACAGATGCGTCACGGTCATGGCCATTGCGGCGCCGCCGTCAGCGGCCAGCTGCGATCCGCCATTGAAGCCGAACCAACCGACCCACAGCATCGCCGCACCCACCATCACGTATCCGGGATTGTGCGGGGGGGTCGTGCGATTGCGGCGCGGGCCGAGGGCCATTGCAATGATCAGCGCTGCCAAACCGGCGGTTTCGTGCACAACGATTCCACCGGCAAAGTCGCGCACGCCGATCTCGCCCAGAATGCCGCCGTCGGCTAGCATGCCGCCACCCCAGATCCAGTGAACCACTGGCGCATAGCACAGCAGCATCCAGAGGGCCGAGAATGTCAGGACGAACCCGAACCCGACGCGTTCTACATATGCGCCGACGATCAGCGCCGGAGTGATGATGGCAAAGGTCATTTGGAACGCGAAGAAGAGGATCTCGGGCAGGGTGCCTGCAAGGCTGTCAGCATCCACTCCGTTCAGGAACGCCTTGCCCAGCCCACCCCAGAGGCCGCTTTCACCCGGGCCAAAGGCGATCGAATACCCAGCGACCAGCCACAGAATGCTCATCAAACAGGCAATCGAGAAGCAGTGCATAAACACGCTGAGTACATTTCGGGCACGAACAAGCCCGCCATAGAACAGGGCGAGGCCCGGCAATGTCATGAACAGGACCAATGCTGTTGCCACAATGATCCACGCTGTATCGGCTCCGTTCATGGGCCGCTCTCCTTTCCCTGAGGGCGCCGGGCATGCAAACCCCACGCGTCGTGAGTGGTGTGCGGCGGGTTGAAGCCGAGCTAAGTCGGGGAAAAAAGAGGCAGAGGTGCAAAAAGTCGCCTGTTTTGGCGGCTTTTTGTCAACTGGTGATCAAATTTGCGTCCATACGGTGTTTGTGCTGCAAAATTAGGCGATCTGAGAAAGGCTAGTTGCCAGCATCTGCAGCGCATGGTCGCGCGCGGCAATACGGACGTTCTCTCGACCCAGTGCGCCGAATTCCACGGTTTCGGTGCGCGTAGGCTGATCAACCGCTGCGAGCCCAAAGCACACGCGACCTTCGGGTTTATGTTCGGACCCACCCGGGCCCGCGATGCCTGTGATCGAAACCGCCAATTGCGCGTGTGAATTGCGCAGCGCGCCCTTGGCCATCTCGCGCGCGACTTCTTCTGAGACAGCGCCGTGTGCCTCAAGCGTATCGGTGCGCACGCCCAGCATTTCTTGCTTGGCGGTGTTGGTGTATGTGACAAAGCCACGTTCCACCACAGCAGAGCTGCCCGGGATGTCGGTCAGTGCGGCGGCAACCATGCCGCCCGTGCAGCTTTCAGCAGTGGCGATCATGACGCCTTGCGCTTTGGCGCGGTTCAGAAGTTCAGTCACATTCATAGGCCCATCACTCCGTGTGCGATCGCAGCAAGGATGATGACGCCGATCGCGGCAAAGACACCGGCGATCACGTCATCCAGCATGACGCCCATTGGGTCTCCGCGCCGATCAGCCCAGCCGACGGGGCCGGGCTTGGTGATATCGAATAGCCGGAACAGCAGGAAACCTGCGATCCAACCGGGCCAGAGCGCTGTGATCTCGATCCCATGCGCCCAGGATGGGTAGGAAATCGCCCAGATTGCAATGAATTGGCCTGCGACCTCATCTATGACGATCTCGGAAGGGTCGTGGTCTTGCTGGCCTGCGGTCATGACGCGCGTGGCCCAGAGGCCACCGAAAAGGGCTGCGAAAGTTCCAATGACCAGCAAGGGGAAGCCGCCCAGGGTATGTAGTACCCAAGCCAGCGGCAGCGCGGCGAGCGATCCCCATGTACCGGGGGCAGGGCGCAGATAGCCAACACCGCAGACAGTTCCTATCAGGCGGGCGGCGGTCATGATTTCACCAAACAGGCTGTGGCGAGCGATGCTATGCCTTCGCTGCGGCCGGTAAAGCCCAGTCGTTCAGATGTGGTGGCTTTGACCGAGACCTGATCGCTGCGCAGGCCCATGATCCGAGCCATTTCAGCGCGCATGGCGCCGGCGTGCGGGCCGATCTTGGGGTATTCGCAGACCAGCGTGCAATCGACATTCGAAATCGCATAGCCCATCTGCGCGGCCAGATCGACCGCGTGGCGCAGAAAGATCTCGCTGGCCGCGCCTTTCCACTGCGGGTCGGAGGGCGGGAAATGTTGCCCGATATCGCCCCGTGCCAGTGCGCCGTAGATCGCGTCGGTCACTGCGTGCATTCCCACGTCCGCGTCTGAGTGACCTTGAAGCCCGCGATTATGCGGCACCTTCACACCGCAGAGGATCACGTGATCTCCATCGCCAAAGCGGTGCACGTCATAGCCGTTACCCAGCTTTACATCCATATCTTTACCCACTATGCGTTCAGCCCGGGCAAAATCCTCGGGCCGGGTGATTTTTAGGTTATCCGCCTCACCGGGAACAATCGCCACGTCTATGCCTGCTGCGCGGGCGACTTCAACATCATCCGCAGCTCCGCCGGGGTGGTTCGTATGTGCGTCGGCAATTGCTTTATAGAGAAATCCTTGTGGCGTTTGCGCAGTATAAAGACCGGACCGATCTTTGGTGCCAGTCACCAGCGATCCGTCGCCCCTCCAAAGCGCATCCGTCACCGCCAAACCCGGAGCGGCGGCAGGATAGGTATCAAGCGCATCCAGAACATCGCCAATCACCTGCGCGCTGACGCAGGGGCGGGCGATATCGTGAATCAGAACCTTTTCAACGCCATACGGCTGCAATGCCTGCAGGCCGTTACGGACGGATGCCGCTCGGTCCGGGCCTCCCGGAGTGAGAATCAGATCAGTCGCGCCGAATTCATTCCACGCCGCAGTATCCTCTTCTGCAAGTACCAGAACTAAGTGATCAACCAAGCCCACAAAGCGGTCGATGGTCCAATCAGCGACCCGTCGCCCAGCCAGTGCGCGCCATTGTTTTGGCACTCCGCCTCCGGCGCGTTGGCCGCGTCCGGCGGCGACGATGATAGCTGCTGTGGTCAACTTCGGGTTCTCCTGATTGAGGCAATGTTTAGGGGGCGGTGAATGCAGAGGCAATCACCCGCGTCAATGTGCCTAAAAATTAGTCAAGTGATGATTTTGCAGGCTTGAGTGCCACCGATTTGTTGTTCATACGCTGCGATTTCGATATCAAATGCGCAACTGCTCAAGGATTAGGCACATTGACCCTGCGTCTAGCTGAAAAGGATCTGACCCCTCCGGTGCTGCTGGCACCCATGGCCGGAATCACCGACCGGCCATTCCGTGATCTTGTGATGCGTTTTGGCGCGGGCATGGTTGTCAGCGAAATGGTGGCGAGCCAAGAGATGGTGCAGGCCAAACCGGGCGTGCGCGAACGGGCCGAACTGTCGGCGGATGTGGAAAACACCGCCGTACAATTGGCGGGACGCGAGGCACATTGGATGGCTGAGGCCGCCCGGCAGGTCGCAGACCGGGGAGCGCGCGTGATCGACATCAATATGGGCTGCCCCGCCAAGAAGGTCACCAATGGCTATTCAGGTTCGGCGTTGTTGAAAACACCCGACCACGCGCTGACGCTGATCGAGGCCGTTGTGGAAGCGGTGGACGTGCCGGTGACGCTGAAAACGCGGCTGGGCTGGGACGACAAACTGCTGAACGCACCCGACGTGGCGCGGCGCGCGCAAGACGCAGGTATTCGGATGGTCACCATCCACGGGCGTACACGATGCCAATTCTACAAGGGCCGGGCCGATTGGCAGGCGATCCGGGCGGTGAAAGAGGTGGTCTCGATCCCCGTTATCGCAAACGGCGATATCGTGGATACCGAGGCTGCCCAAGCGGCGCTGGATCAATCCGGGGCCGACGGCGTAATGGTGGGCCGGGGGGCGCAGGGCAAACCGTGGCTGTTGGCGCAGATCTGTCATGATCTCTATGGCGCTGACGCTCCGACCATTCCGACGGATGCAGATCTGATTGATATGGTGCGGGGTCACTATCAGGCGATGCTGGAATTCTACGGCACCGATCTGGGCCTGCGCGTCGCACGCAAGCATCTGGGCTGGTATATGGATGAGGCCGGAACGCCAGCCACCTTGCGGCGGGCGATCCTGACGTCGCGCGATACGGATGAGGTGTTCAGCCTGCTGGCGGATGCGCTGAATGGCGCGGCGGAGGTGGAAGCATGACCTCGGATCAGTGCATCTGGAGCTCGCTGCCGGTTCCGGCTTTCATCATCGATGCCGAAGATCGGATATCGGATGTCAATTCCTCGGGCGAGGGGTTTCTGAACGCCTCGCGCAAGGCGGTGGTCGGGCATCCTGTCTGGGATCAAATCGCGGTTGATGCGCCGCTGGAAGAAGCGTTCCTGCGTGCCCGGCAACAAGGGACACCGCTGTTCGTAAACGATGTGGATGTTGGATCGGGCAATCGCGCTCCGCTGCAATGTGCGCTGCAGATCGCACCGCTGATGGGGTATCCTGGGTCGATGATCATGATCATCTCACCCCGTGAGCTGGCGGGCCGGATGACACGCGGCAATACGGTCAAATCGGCGGCGCAATCTGCGATTGGCATGGCCGAGATGCTGGCGCATGAGATTAAGAACCCTCTGGCAGGAATCACTGGCGCGGCGCAATTGTTGAGCATGAATATCTCTCAGCAAGATCTTGAATTAACAGATCTTATCGTCGAAGAGAGCCGCCGCATCGTAAAGCTGCTTGAGCAGGTCGAGCAGTTTGGCAATCTGTCACAACCAGATTACAAGCCGGTTAATATTCACGACGTTCTGGACCGCGCGCGCCGGTCAGCACTGTTGGGCTTTGGCGCACACATGACCATTATCGAGGATTACGACCCCTCGCTGCCCTTGGCCTACGGGGACCCGGATCAGTTTCTGCAAGTGGTTCTGAACTTGTTCAAGAACGCTTCGGAAGCTGCTGAAGGTAATGGCGTAATTCGGCTGCGTACTTATTTCGAGCATTCGTTCCGTCTGCGACGTAGCGATGGCTCGGGCCACTCGCTGCCCTTGCAGATCGAAATCATCGATGACGGGCCGGGCCTGCCCGAAAATATTCGAAGTGATATTTTCGATCCCTTCGTGTCGGGCAAAGAGAATGGCACGGGTCTAGGTCTGGCTTTGGTCAGCAAAATTGTTTCCGACCATGACGGCTGGATTTCGGCGGAGTCGGTGCCCGGGCGCACGGTATTCCGCCTGTCCCTGCGGCGCGCGCCGCCGGACGCATATGAAAAGGAGAGCACCTGATGGATGGCACAGTTCTTGTTGCCGATGACGACCGCACGATCCGCACGGTTCTGACGCAGGCCCTGACGCGGGCCGGCTGCAAGGTGCATGCGACTTCGTCGCTGACGACGCTGATGCGCTGGGTGGCCGAGGGCAAGGGAGACGTGGTGATCTCGGACGTGGTGATGCCGGACGGGAACGGATTGGAGATGCTGCCGAAGATTGCACAGGATCGTCCAGGTTTGCCTGTCATCGTTATCTCGGCCCAGAACACCATCATGACGGCCATTCAGGCGGCTGAGGCGGACGCTTATGACTATCTGCCCAAACCCTTCGATCTACCAGATCTGATGAAGCGGACGGCGCGCGCGCTGGATCAGAAGCAACGCGCGCAAGTAGAGCCAGTCGATTCTGGCGAAGAGCGCCCGGACGAGCTGCCTTTGGTCGGTCGTACACCAGTGATGCAGGCGCTTTATCGATTGGTGGCGCGGGTGATGAATACCGACCTTTCGGTGATGATTTCGGGTGAAAGCGGTACGGGCAAGTCATTGATTGCACGGGCTATTCATGATTTCTCGGACCGTCGGACATTGCCATTTGTCACCGCAACCGCCGCTGATCTGAGCGATCTCGAAGGTCCGGCGCGTGTCATGGCGCGGGTGCGAGGTGGTACGCTGTTGATCGACGAGATCGCGGATATCGATGACGAGATTCAGGCCCGCATCGTGCGCATGATGGATACTCCGGGTGACCACGTGCCGCGTTTCATGGCGACCAGCCAATCTGATTTGACCGACGCGATGGAGAGCGGTCGGGTGCGGCAGGACCTGTATTACCGCCTCTGCGGTGCGACGATACACGTTCCGGCGTTACGGGAACGGGTCGATGATATCACCTTGCTGACCGATCACTTTCTGGCGCGCGAAGAACGAGAAAGCGGCACGCAGCGCCGCCTCAGCCCCGAAGCTATCGAACTGGTACGCCGCTATTCCTGGCCCGGCAATGTGCGTCAGCTGGAAAATGCGATCCGACGTCTCAGCTTGACCAGCCGAGCCGATGAAATCTCACGCACCGAGGTTGAAATGGTGCTGGGCAGTCAGCCCGAGGCCGAGCCGGTGCTGGGCGATGGCGAGCGGGAAAAGCTGTCATCCTCAGTGGGGCGCCACCTACGCCGGTATTTCGATTTGCACGGGAATATTCTGCCGCCGCCGGGGCTTTATCAGCGCATTTTGCGCGAAGTTGAGGCACCTCTGATCGAAATCGCGCTGGATGCGACCGGGGGCAATCAGGCAAAATGTGCTGATCTTCTGGGGATTAACCGGAATACGCTGCGGAAAAAGATCACCGACCTCGATATTCAGGTGACACGTCGCCGCAAACTGATGTAATATCGCCACACAAACCGTGGCATTCGGGTTCATACCTGGGAACGACCACGACATATGGCGGTAAGCCGCGCAAGCGGCACATCAGTAAGAGGGCAGACGGTGGCAACCCGGGCACAGAACGGGCCGATCCTATCGATCAACCGGTGGCGCAAGTCGCGGCGGATGCGCAATTTCAGTACCTTGGGCTTGGTTATGCTGGGCCCGGTTCTGGCGCTGGCGACTTATCTTGTCATTGGTCCATTCGATCTTGGCGCCGCAGCTCCTACACTGCGGCTGATTTTGTTGGCCGATCTGGTTTACGTACTGGTCGTGGCCGCGCTGGTGCTGGGGCAATTGTTCAGCCTGATCGCCGCCCGACGCGCGAAATCGGCTGGTTCACGGCTTCACCTGCGCTTGATCGGCGCGTTCACGCTGTTGGCTCTTGTGCCCACGGTCACCGTTGCGATTTTCGCCGGGCTGACCGTGAATATCGGCCTTGAGGGCTGGTTCTCGGACAGGGTTCGGCAGGTTGTCGGCTCGTCTTTGACGGCGGCTGAAGCCTATGAGCAAGAGCACCGCGAAGGCCTGACGCAAGATGCGGTTGTTCTGGCACGGTTTCTCGATAACGCACGCTCCTTAGATTTCTATATCTCCGATGCGGAACTGCGGGAAGTTCTGGCGCAAGGACAGGCACAAATTCAGCGCGGTTTGCGTGAGGCTTATGTGATTGATGGGAGTGCAGAAATCCGATCTCGCGGTGACCGGTCCTATCTGTTCGATTACGAGGCACCGACCCCGGAAGAGATGATCGAAGCCAATGATCAGGGTGTGGCGATTATTGCGGATTGGGAGAACAGCGAGTTCCGCGCGTTGGTGCCATTGCAAGCCTATCTGGATCGGTATCTCTATGTCAGCCGTGAGGTTGACGGCCAACTTCTGACGCTGCTGGATGAGACCAAAGAGACCGCCCAGTTCTATAGCCAGCTAGAAAGCGAGCGCGGTCGGGTTCTGTTCGAATTCGGGCTTTTGTATCTAGGCTTTGCGGTGATTCTGATTTTGGCCGCAATGTCGCTGGGCATGTGGTTCGCTGAACGTCTCTCGCGCCCGGTCGGGCGCCTAACGACGGCTGCACAGCGGGTTGGTGCAGGTGATTTGAGCGTACAGGTGATCGAAGAGGCCAGCGACGATGAAATCGCGATGCTGGGTAGATACTTCAACCAGATGACCCGGCAGCTGAAAGGACAGCGAGATACTCTGTTAGAGAACACGCGCCATATCGAGCGTCGAAGGCGCCTCTTTGACTCGGTTCTCAGTTCAGTTACATCCGGTGTTGTTGGTGTTGATTCAGAGGGTTGCGTGACCTTCGTAAACCGATCTGCCGAACGTTTGCTTGGATGGTCCGGCGGCGAACACAGCCTTGCCATTGGTATCGCTGTGCCCGAGTTCCTGCCATTGTTCGAAACCCTCAAGGATAGCGGGCAAGAGGCGGTTCAAGGCGAAGTGAAGGTGACCCGCAAAGGCCGACTGGAAAACTTGCTGGTGCGTATGGCGACGCGGCGTGGCGAGGATGGTGGGTTGGAAGGCTATGTTGTGGCCTTCGATGATGTGACCGATCTGGTCAGCGCACAGCGGATGGCAGCCTGGGGCGATGTGGCCCGTCGCATTGCGCATGAGATCAAGAACCCTCTGACACCGATCCAACTGAGCGCCGAGCGGATCAAGCGCAAATTCTCGCGCAAGCTGGACGAGGACGACTGCAGCAGTTTGGAATCGATGACCGATGTGATCGTACGCCAGACCAATGATTTGCGACGGATCGTCGATGAATTCTCGAAATTTGCACGCATGCCTGAGCCGGAGCGGCGCGAAGAAAATATCGTAATGTTGGTGCGTGAGGCAGTGCTGCTGCAGCAGGCGGGGCAGCCAGATGTCCAGATCGATGACGACCTACCGGAACAGCCGATACTGGCGGATGTGGACTCGACGATGCTGAGCCAGGCTCTGACGAACCTGATCAAAAACGCGGGCGAGGCCATTGAAACGCTGAAAGAAAAAGGTGCACCAGACAATCTGAAGCCTCAGATCAAGGTCGCCGTTTCCAGCGACGATGCTGGAACGCAAATCACCATAGCGGACAATGGCATCGGCCTTCCCGAAGATCGGGCGCGGCTGTTTGAGCCATATGTAACCACACGCGACGAGGGCACTGGCCTGGGCCTGCCTATCGTCAAAAAGATTATCGAAGAACATGGCGGAGCGCTGACATTGGAAGACGCGCCCACATTTGACGGACAGGACCATTTCGGCGCGATGGCTGTCATTCGTCTACCCGGGGCCTCAGGCGGCCCGTCAATCGCGCCGGAAAAACAGGCGATTAAAACAAACAAACTGAAAGCAGGCCAAAGATGAGCGACATTCTGATCGTAGATGACGAACGCGATATTCGCGAATTGGTGTCCGATATTCTGGAGGACGAAGGCTATTCCACCCGGCTGGCGGCAAACTCGGACGAGTGCATGTCGTCGATCAATGCCGAGCCGCCAGGATTGCTGATCCTCGATATCTGGTTAAAGGACAGCCGAATGGACGGGATCGACATCCTGAAAGCCGTTAAGCGTGATAACCCGGATGTGCCGGTCGTGATCATTTCCGGCCACGGCAATATCGAGATTGCGGTGGCGGCCATCAAGCAGGGCGCTTACGACTTTATCGAAAAGCCCTTTAATATTGACCAGTTGATGGTGGTGATCCGCCGCGCCATGGAAACCTCGCGCCTGCGTCGCGAGAATGCCTCGCTCAAGCGGCAGGAGGTTAGCTGCTCTGACATGATCGGCAATTCGGCTTCGTTCCGTGCGATGCAGGGGCAGTTGGATAAGGTAACCAAATCGAACGGACGGGTCATGCTGAGCGGGCCTGCAGGATCGGGTAAGGAAATCGCCGCGCGCTATATCCATGCGCATTCGAACCGGGCAAACGCCCCCTTTGTCACCGTCAATTGTGCGGGGATTGAGCCTGAGCGGGTCGAGGAGGTTTTGTTCGGGCGCGAATCCTCTGAGCGCGGGATCGAATCCGGCCTGCTGGAAGAGGCACACGGCGGTGTTGTCTATTTCGATGAAGTCGCCGATATGCCGCTGGGGACGCAATCCAAGATCTTGCGTGTGCTGGTTGACCAGCAATTCCAACGTGTCGGCGGTTCCGACAAGGTGAGGGTCGATCTGCGGGTCATTTCCTCGACCAACCGTGATCTGGAAGTGGAGATTGCAGCCGAGCGATTCCGCGAAGAACTGTACCACCGCCTGAATGTGGTGCCGATTGCAGTCCCGTCGCTGGAGGAGCGGCGAGAAGACATTCCGGTTCTGGCGCAGCATTTTATTGAGATGTGCAATGAAACACAGGGTCTGCCGATGCGCGATTTGTCAGACGAGGCCGTTGCCTTGCTGCAGACGATGACTTGGCCGGGCAATGTGCGTCAGTTGAAAAACCTGATCGAGCGGGTGTTGATCCTTGGCGACAGCTCTGGTCCGATCGAAGCGCGCGAGTTGCCAAACGAAGAAGAAAAATCCGACGAATCCGGGCGCGTGGTTCTGTCTGGTGCCTTGGCGACACTGCCTCTGCGCGAGGCGCGCGAAGCGTTTGAGCGTGAATATCTGCTGACACAGATCAATCGGTTCGGTGGCAATATCAGCCGTACGGCCAGCTTTGTCGGTATGGAACGCAGCGCTTTACACCGCAAGCTTAAGTCACTGGGCGTCGTGACCTCGAACAAATCGGGTGCGCGGGTGGCCCAGATTGACGAACCCGAACCAGCCGAGTGAGTGCCGCGCGGCATACGAAAACCTCAGCCGTTTCCATTGGCTTCCCGGCCTTTGGAAAACGGCTGAAGCGGCTGCGCCGGTCGGTCGGGCTTAAGCAATCGGCTCTGGCTGATCTGCTTGAGGTCGACCAGACCACGATCTCCCGGTGGGAGAACGGGGGTCAGACGCCCTCGGCGCATGTACAACAAGCTGTATTTGCCGCGCTGGGACCGGTTCGGGTTCAGGATTCAGCGTTGAAACGGCTGATCGTTCACTCGGCCGAATGCCTGCACCTTGTCGAAGAGGCCAGCCATACCTGCCTTGCCTATTCGGCCAGCCGTGCACGGGATTGGAAGACCTCACAGCGCGCCTTGCTGGGCGTGTCGCTTTGGCAGTTTGCAACGGATGAGATTAGGCAGGCAGAGGCAGAACTGCAGCAAGATGGCTGGTGGGAGCTGCATTCACCTTCGCCCAAAGCGTTTCTGACCTCCGAGGCTGTGCATGATCAAATCAGGATCAGCGCCGGGCAGATCGTGTGGGAGCGTTTGTATCTGGGTGACGGCACCCCGGTCCGTCTGGTCAGCGGGCGGCGCGAAGCCTCCGCATAATTTATGCGTTCCGCTGGTCGCGCAGGCGCGATAGACCGGCTGCATGAGTGACTCTATCCGAACATTCTTGCAGGTCATGCTGATCTGGTTCGCTGGCCTTGGTGCAGCAACCCAATTTGCAAAGATCGCCATACCATTTGCTGATGTAGGGCAATTGTACCCGGAGAACGCTGCTGTAATCGGCTGGTTGCTGTCCATTATCAGTCTAATGGGTGCCGCATTGGGCGCGATATCCGGGGCGATCACGGCGCGCATTGGGCCAAATCGTCTGCTGCTATCGGGGCTTGTACTTGGCGGTGTGTTGTCTTTGCTGCAAGCAAGCTTGCCGGGGTTTCAACTGATGTTGCTTAGCCGGGTGATCGAGGGGCTGTCGCATCTTGCCATCGTTGTTGCAGCGCCCACGTTGATCGCTCAGATCACGACCGGTCGCGCGCGGTATAATGCCATGGTGTTGTGGAGCACATTCTTTGGCGTTGCCTTCGCGCTGAACGCTTGGTTTGGGTTGCCGATTGTCGACCGTTTCGGATTGCCTGCCTATTTTGCGCTGCATGGCGGATTGATGTTGCTGATCGCTGCGTTGATCGCATTCAGTAACCTGAAAGCTGAAATGGATCACACGCAGAGTATGGGCTGGGGATTGTCTGCGATCCTTGACGTGCATCTGCGAACTTACCGCTCACCCTTCATTTCAGCGCCTGCGATCGGATGGTTTTTCTATACGCTCACCTTCGTTTCGCTGCTGGCTATCCTGCCGGGGCGATTGCCTGAAGGGCAGAGTGGGTCGATTGCGGCTCTGATGCCGTTGGCCGGGATTGTTCTGTCCTGGTTGCTGGTTCCAGTTCTCTTGACCGTCCTGTCCTGCGTCAGTGTCGTCAATCTGGGGTTTGCGTTGGGATTTGTGACGATCATTGCGTTGCTTCTTGGGGCACCGCTTGCTTTCGGGTGTATCGCGCTCTTCGCGGTACTTGGTCTTGTGCAAGGCGGCAGCTTCGCCGCCGTGCCCGAATTAAACGACACAACTGAGGCACAAGCGTTAAGCTATGGCGCGATGGCGCAGATGGGTAATGCCGGAAACCTGCTTGGAACGCCGGTTTTGTTGGCGATTTTGCTGGGTTTCAACGAGGCAAGCATGTTCATCGCTGTAGCCACGTTCTATGGCATTGCCATCATAGCGCATTTGCTGTTGGCCAACCGTCGCAGGTCAGCCGGTTTGCCCGGGCGTGATGATTTGAAATGAGCCATCGTCGAATTTCACAAAACACGACGCGCTGTTCAGCGGTGGGAGCGTTGTGGTGCGTGTCGGAAGCACAAGTGATTTGACGCCCTGTTTGCAAGGTGGAAGGCTAACCGGACGATACCCTTTTTGCGCCATGCACTGCGCTTCGACCTTGTTTCTCAGACCCTGATTCACATCGACGGTATAAACGCGCCCTGGTTCCCACCATCCGGGGTTGCGATAGCAGCGGCCGCGCCCGTCGCAATAGGTGCGCCCGGGCCAGTAGACCGGCGGGCTTTGCCGAACCTGATTGGCAACGGGGGCGTCCTTGAGGGCCTGCACCTGACAATTTGTTGTCTCGGTCTGAATCCGCGAAACGCTCTCACCCTCGCGGTAATACAGCGAAAGCGGACCACATGCAGACAGTGTCAGCAGGCAAATCAGGGCAGGTAGAATTGATTTCATACACTTACTTTGACGCAGTGTGGTTCGCATGACAATTCAATTGACCGCTTTGGGGGCATCTGTCATTCAAAGATTTCAGGCAGAAAGGCCAAGAGCATGAAGGTCATCATATGCGGTGCCGGTCAGGTTGGCTGGCAGATTGCGCGTCACCTTTCGGGCGAATTGAACGATGTAACGGTGGTCGACAACAACCCCGATCTGGTACGCCGCGCGACCGAGACGCTGGATGTGCAAGGGATCGCAGGGTTCGCCAGTTATCCAGATGTACTGGACCGGGCAGGGGCACGCGATGCGGATATGATTATCGCTGCGACGCATTCGGACGAGGTGAACATGGTCACCTGTCAGATGGCGCATTCCGTGTTCTCAATCCAGCGCAAGATCGCGCGTCTGCGGTCGAATTCTTATCTTGAGGCGATCCATTCTGACCTCTATCGCCGCGATCATCTGCCCATCGATGTGGTGATCAGTCCTGAACGCGAGGTTGCTGCGGCTGCGATGCGGCGCCTATCGGCGCCTTCGGCCTTTGACACCGAGATATTCATGGATGGCAAAGCACAGCTTTTGGGTATTCGTGTCGAAGAAGATTGCCCGATCGTCAATACTCCGCTGCGCCAGTTGACTGACCTTTTTTCAACGCTCAGTTCGATTGTGGTTGGGGTCCGCCGCGAAGGGACATTGTTTGCGCCGGAATCCGAGGATCAGCTGTTTGTGGGTGACGAATGTTATGTCTTCACCAGCGTCAAAGATGTCGACCGCACGATGGAGGTGTTCGGCAAAGCTCAACGCCAGCAGGACCGGGTTGTTATTGTTGGCGGTGGCAATGTCGGGTTGGAAGTGGCGCGCACGCTGGAAGAACGCGAAAGCCGTGTACGCGCAAAGATAATCGAGCGGGATCGCAAATGCGCCGAAATCGCCGCCGAAGCGCTGGAGCGGACGATTGTTCTGAACGGCGACGGGCTGGATTCCTCCTTGCTGAGCGAGGCCGGTATCGAACGCGCCGATGCGATGCTGGCGGTCACCGATGATGATCGCACAAACATGCTGGCTGCGGTGCGCGCCAAGGGCGAGGGCTGCGCATTGGCTATTGCCTTGATCAACGATCCCAGCATGGTCGCGCTGATGGGCCCGCTGGGAATTGACGCCTATATCAACCCGCGCGCCACAACTGTCAGTTCCATCCTGCGCCATATCCGGCATGGACGCGTGCGTCAGGTCTATTCCATTGGTGATGCCGAGGCCGAGGTGATCGAGGCCGAGGTTCTTTCGACCTCGCCCATGGCCGGGCAGAAGCTGCGTGATATTGATTTCCCCGAAGGTGTTCTGGTCGGAGCCGTGCGCAAAGGCGACGAAGTTCTGCGCCCGACGGGCAGTCTGCGCATCGACGAAAAAGACGTGGTGGCGATCTTTGCCATGGCCAAGGATGTGCCCGAAGTGGAACGCCTGATGCAGGTTTCCATCGATTTCTTCTGATGTTGCAGGCACGTGGACAGCAACGGATCGGGGTTCTGCGGCGATTGCCGCTGCTGCTGATGATCTGGGGTATTGTATCGCTGGCGATGTGGATCCCTGCGGCTTATGCGCTTTCGCTCGATGATCACCATACTTCGCGGTCGTTCTTTTACTCCGGTTTGCTGGGGATTTTCGCAGTCTCGATCATCGCGTTGGCGATGTCGAATCGAAGGCCTCGGCGTGGTACGCTTGGCCAACTCGCGGTTCTGCTGGCCGCGTTCACCGTGTTGCCGATTTTTCTGGCGATACCGTTTCATGACGCGCTGGGGACAACCAGCTTTCTGAATGCATACTTTGATATGGTCAGTGCGTCGACCACGACCGGTGCGGACTTGTTTCCCGATCCCGCGCGCCTTTCCGCTCCGCTGCACCTGTGGCGCGCATTGGTGGGCTGGATGGGCGGCCTGCTGATGTGGATATCGGCTGCAGCGATTCTTGCCCCTTTGTCTTTGGGCGGGTTCGAAGTGACTGCAAGGGGGCAACCGGGTCGACCTGTATCCGGCGTGGCGCAAAGCGAGAAGACAGATCCGCGCGGCCATTTGATCCGAGTATCTCGTACTCTGGCTCCGGTTTATGCGGGGCTCACAGTTGTGATCTGGGTCTTGCTGCTGATTGCGGGAGAGCAGGGTTTGACTGCGGTCTGCCACGCAATGTCCGTGATGGCGACGTCGGGCATCTCGCCCGTTGGCGGGCTCGAGGGATCGACGGCTGGCATCACAGGCGAAGCGATCCTGTTCCTGTTTCTCTTCTTCGCTTTATCACGCCTGACCTTTTCGACAGATACCGCGACCTCGGGCTATACGAGGTTGGATAAAGACCCAGAATTCCGGATTGGCATCTTTATCGTAGTCGCCGTCGCCGCCCTGCTTTTCGTGCGGTTCCTGGCTGGAACTGCTGAATTGGGCATCGCGGTTGAGGTGCAGCAAGCGCTTGGTGTGATCTGGGGCTTTGTATTCACGGCAATGTCTTTCCTGACCACTGCCGGTTTTGAAAGCGCCAACTGGAATGACGCACAGCAATTATCGGGTCTTGGTACACCGGGTCTGATCCTCATGGGGCTCGCGCTGATTGGCGGTGGTGTTGCGACCACGGCCGGAGGTGTCAAATTGCTGCGCGTGTTCGCACTCTATCTCAACGGCAAGCGCGAGATCGACAAACTGATTTATCCGTCCTCGGTCAGCGGTGAAGGCGGGGGTAACCGCCGCATCCAAAGTGATGGTGCCTTCATCGCCTGGATCTTCCTGATGATGTTCGCCCTTACGTTGGCTCTGTTTGATCTATTGCTGGCTGTGATGGGCGTCGGGTTTGAGCAGGCCATGGTTCTGAGTGTTGCCGCACTGAGCACGACGGGGCCGCTGATTGAACTGGCGACGGATGTTCCGATCCGATTGATTGACCTGTCGGGTGGGGCCAAGCTGACGCTGTGTGCGGCGATGGTCATCGGGCGGCTTGAGACGCTTGCCATCGTTGCGCTGATTACGCCTACGCTGTGGCGCGATTGACCCTGCGTCAGGCACCTGGTGTTACTGCCTGATTTTTCATCTGGAATATCTGTGCGCGGCACTCCATACTCTGCCGGAGGGAGCGCGTTGGTCCGCAGCGCGTAGCAAGAACAATGGCGAGATAATAAAATATGGCTTCGGACAGACAGAATCTGCAGGACGCGTTCCTGAACAATGTACGGAAAGCAAAGGTCCCGGTCACAATATTCCTGATCAACGGCGTGAAATTGCAGGGTGTGATCACCTGGTTCGACAATTTCTGTGTGCTGCTGCGCCGCGACGGACAGTCGCAGCTGGTTTATAAACACGCGATTTCGACCATCATGCCATCACAGCCGATCAACCTGTATGAGGGCGAAGACGCCTCTTGATGGAACATGAGAGGGCGTGCACCCGGGCTTGGGTGCTGCATCCCGAAATCAAATCAGATGAACAGCGCCGCGTCCCCGAACCGGCGCTGGAAGAGGCGGTGGCATTGGCTGCCGCTTTGCCCGATCTGGATGTGGTCGGGTCTGAAATCGTGCGCCTGCCGCGCGCGCAAGCCGGGTTGCTGTTCGGCAGCGGTAAGATCGAAGAGCTGGCCGAACGTCTGCATGACCATGAGATCGAGCTGGTTTTGATCGATGGGCCAGTGACTCCGGTTCAGCAGCGCAATCTGGAAAAGGCGTGGAAGGTCAAAATCCTCGACCGAACTGGCTTGATTCTAGAGATTTTCAGCGATCGTGCGCGCACCCGCGAAGGTGTGCTGCAGGTCGAGATGGCCGCGCTGAGCTATCAGCGCACGCGTTTGGTAAGGGCGTGGACCCACCTTGAACGCCAGAGGGGTGGTCTTGGGTTTGTCGGCGGTCCCGGTGAAACGCAGATCGAGGCCGACCGGCGCGCCATTGATGAACAACTGGTCCGCCTACGCCGTCAGTTGCAGAAAGTCGTAAAGACCCGAACCCTGCATCGCGCTGCGCGGGCCAAGGTGCCTTATCCGATCGTGGCTTTGGTCGGATATACCAACGCTGGAAAGTCCACACTGTTCAACCGGCTCACCGGGGCCGAGGTGATGGCCAAAGACATGCTGTTCGCCACGCTGGATCCGACGATGCGGCGGGTGGAATTGCCGGACGGCCCTGAAGTGATCCTGTCGGACACGGTGGGTTTCATCTCGAACCTGCCAACGGAACTGGTCGCCGCCTTCCGCGCCACGCTGGAAGAGGTGCTGGGCGCTGATCTGGTGGTGCATGTCCGTGATATCAGCCACGAAGAGACTGAGGCGCAAGCGCAGGATGTCGAAACGATCCTGGCCTCACTTGGTGTCGAAGATGATCGACCCCGGTTGGAAGTCTGGAACAAGATTGACTTGCTGAGCCCTGAGGACCGCGAGGCGCCGCTGGCCCGGGCCGAACGTGATCCGGCGATCTTTGCTATTTCGGCGGTCACTGGTGAGGGCGTCGAACCGTTGCTGTCAGAAATTGCGACGATCCTGCAGGGCGCACGGCATGAAACGACGCTGTCCTTGAGCTTTGCCGAAGGCCAGAAACGCGCGTGGTTGTTCCGTCAGGATGTGGTGAAGTCTGAAGAACAGACCGACGAAGGCTTTGAGATCAAAGTGCTTTGGACTGACAAGCAAGCATCTCGATTCGCGGCGCTCTAGTTGCCGTCGATTTGACGCTGATAGTCTTCGGCGTCGAACCAACCAAGGGAAGATTGGACCTTATTGTCTGCCGATAGCTCCCACTCCTCCCAACCGCGCGTTACAACACGATTGCCGGTCTCAGAATGATGGCCTTCAAGCGTCCAGACAAAGATGGCGTGACCTCCGGCCCACCGCATCATGTCGCAACGTACCTCAAGGTCTGGGAATTCGGCATAAAATCCTCGGGCCATATCGGCGATAGCTGCGTGGCCTTGCAGCGGGTCGCCACGGTTGATGCTGATCTGGCCATCAGGAGCAAAAAAGCTGGCGACTGCATCGGGATCACCCGAACTCCAAGCGATAGCATAGTCGCGTGCGAGATTGTTTATGGTATCGCGAAAACTACCCATATTGCCCCCTGTTGCACGAATGCAGTAACCAAATCAGTTTAGGCGAATATGGGCGGATGCGTCCACGCGGTGTAATAAAAGGGGCGAGGATTTGCCGATCAAGTCAGCGCGGGTTCAGCAGGGTGACACCGACTGCTGCTGCACGCGCCAGATCAATATCCAGAGACATCGGTATGTATTCACCACGTCGCCACAACTGGGCTTGATCGTCATAATAACGAGACAGGAAATGACCCGATTGCCCCGTCGCAGTGATGAAGACCGAGCTGTCGGGGTCTGCAAAATCATATACGCCGCGATAGCCCGCACCATGGACGTTCTGGAACGGATCAGGCCCTTGGCCCGAGGTGCGCCCTCGTAGCAGGGTGTTGTCACCTCCGCTGGTGGATTGTCGGATATTGACGAAGAACCGCAACACCGGAACCTCGCCCAGAACAGGATGGTCGTGGGTGGCCTGATGCGCATCGCCCCAACGCAAGGATTCAAGCGCGGTGCCATAGCGTTCAGAAATCCAGATAATCGCATCGTCCAGCGCCAGCCGTGCCATGTCGGTGCAAGTCTCAACCGGAGCGCTCTGGCGCACGTTGCACCAGATCGAGGCGCCGTCGATGTCACGATACACACGCTCAATGAACAGCGGCTCGACATGCTTGTATTCAGCAGCCAGCGGACCAAGTTCATCCGAGATCAGGCGGATTTGTAACGCGCGCAACCACGCGGCGTAGATCAACGGTTCCGGCAAATGTTCGTTCATCTCACCGTTCCAGTTGGCCAGCAGATCCAGAGCGATCTGTCGTTGCCGTTCCGGAGTGCCTTCGGGCGCGGATTCACCGGTGAACCAGAGATCAGCACCGATCAGTGGCAGCAGCGAGCGTGCCGTAAAACTGACGGTATCCAGTTGAGCTTCTATAAAGCTGTCGCGGGTATGAACCTCGCGCGACTGCATTAGACGTTCCCAGCGATTGATGCGCTGAGTGTCGCCCCATTCGTAAGAGACGTGATTGGGGAAGGGACGGTCGATGATCTTGTTATTGGTATTGCCCAGCACTCCGCCAGCCGGGGCTACGAATTCAGGATTGTCGGCATAGGGCAGGCGGCCTTGCCAGCGATTACGCTCAAGCCAGCCGGGGGTGGGAATGCGGCCACGGCTTTGATTGTTCAGATCGCGCCTTGGCATTGCACCAATCAATTTCAGGCCAATGGTATCTTTGTCGATGAGGGACAGGTTCTGCGACGGTGCGATGAAATCTTCTGCTACATCAATGGCTTCACGGACAGTATCGGCATTCATCAGCGCCAATGATGCACTCATCGATGTATCGCGCGGGCTGAGTGCGCTCCAGGACAAAGACGCTACATGACCTTGGGGTGTGATGGTTTCTAGATCATAATGCGTCCCCGGCAAAACGGGTCCATTCTCGGTCCAGAGCAGGGTCAGGGTGATCGGGGCAGCGTCCTTGATTTCGATGATCGAGGGGCGGGACTGGAATTGTTTGTAGCCGTCCGGCGTAAGGTATTCCTCCGGATTGTCCGGGTTCAGCTGTTCGATGTGAACGTCTTGATCATCCAGATAGGAGGATGTCAGCCCCCACCCCAAACGCTCACTCCGCCCTGCTGAAATCGCCGGAATACCGGGGATGGTCGCACCGATCACACCGCCTTTGGCCAACTCCAACCGGGCAAGATACCAGATGCCGGGGGCAGTGAAGCCCAGATGTGGATCATTGGCCAGCAACGTGCCTCCGCTGGCGGAACGGGACGGTGCTGCAGTCCATGCATTTGATGCGCCGGCCAAGCCGCGCTGGGGAAAGGGCGACAGGGCCACATCATGCATCGGCGCGCTTTGCGCATAGCGCGGCAGGTTGGGGAACAACGCGGCGTATTCAGGCAGCGCAGCGGTGCCGGGGCCGGGAACGTCGGGTAATATGTCGGCCAGCCGCGCAGGATCGTTCAGCATCAACGAAGTGCGCGCGCGCAATACTTCATCGGCAAGATGGCCGGAAAGTTGCAGGCTCATCAGCTTCATAATGGCCAGACTGTCTCCCGGTTGCCAAGGCGGTACGGGTGCGTTGAACAAGAACATCTCGGGCGCACCACGGCCCAACGCCTCTTCGTTGATTTCAGTCAGGCGCGCGTTGATCCCGGCGGAATATGCCCGCAATACGGCTTTGGTATAGTCATCCTGAACTTCGACTGAACGATGCGCGAGGCCGTAGAGGTCCAGTCGTCGCAGCAGCTTGTCGATCGATACGGTTCGCTGGCCGAATACTTCGGACAAACGGCCTTGCACGGTGCGGCGCAAAACAGTCAATTGCCACAGTCGGTCTTGCGCATGGGCGTAGCCAAGGCCGAAGAACACATCGGGGTCAGACTGGCCCAAAACATGCGGAACATTCGCTGTGTCGCGCACAATCTCGACCGGTGCGGTTATCCCTTCAACCTCAAGGCTTTGATTGTATTCGGGCAGGGACTGGCTGGCCAAAAAATAGACCAGCCCAACTGCGGCAACTGCCAATAGGATCAGGCCTGTTGTAAGCCTCACCAACCAGCGAAAAACCAGACCCATCTGTCCCCCAAGATTCTAGCCTATTCGTTGGTGCCGAGGTTATCGGAACCCCTGCTGAACCGAAAGAGGAATGCACTGGAAATTGTGGAAATTCATTAAAACTCAAAGCCCCGCCACAAGATGTAGCGGGGCTCATCAGAGGGGGGAGGGTGGTATCTGACGTTAGGGGATAATGCGCGTGTATTTGGTGCCTTCGACGGTTGCGCCAAATTTCAGGCCAGCCTGCCCGAAGACAGCGGCCAGCACGGGTTTGCGCAGTTGGTTCGTGTCGGTTGAAAGCGATTCACCCGTCGCATCGACGACGTAACCGATATCGGCCCCGGCGGTCCAACCGCTGGACCGGCGGAAATCATTCAGCGCCTCTTCGGTCATGAAGAACAGGACGTGCGCATATTGCTGCGCACCAATCTGCAGCCCTGCGCTGCCAGAGATCGCCGAGTAATAATCGACTGTCGCGCCGTCAATACGCAACGCGCCCTGACCGTAAGCGCCACCAAAGATAAATCCGGCATCGGTGATCAGCGGCATGACCAGCATGCCATTGGCCTTGTTGGCGATTTCCAATGTGTTTGGGTACTTGCTGTACATTTCGTTCAGCGTCGCATCGACGCGCGCGTCGAGTGTAACCGCGTTGGTGTTCCCAACGCCATTACCGCAAGCGGCGGTCAGCGTCAGCGCGGCCATGCCAAAAGCAAAACCGCGACGGCTGAGTCGGGGGGAGTTTGAACTGCTCATGTTTCTCTGTCTCTGTGTATGTGCCTGATTTGTCGGGTATTCCCGATCTTGCTTGCAAGAATACGCCGATTGCGCCTGCCTGTCACGGGAAAGCTGTGCTGCAGGCGCAGCAAATCGGCGAAAAATCGCGAAAATCTACGGTGTTAGCTTTGGAGGACGCGCGCTGCCTCGGGGGCAAAGTAGGTCAGGATGCCATCGCATCCCGCGCGCTTAAAGGCCAGCAGGCTTTCCAGCATGACCTTCTCGCCATCGATCCAGCCGTTTTGGGCCGCCGCCTGGATCATCGCGTATTCGCCTGACACCTGATAGGCATAAGTAGGTGCTCCGAAGCTGTCCTTCACTCGGCGACAGATATCCAGATATGGCATGCCAGGTTTGATCATGACCATGTCGGCACCCTCGGACAGATCGCGTTCGATCAGGCGCAGCGCTTCGTTCGAGTTTGCAGGGTCCATCTGATAAGTTTTTTTGTCGCCGGTGAGCGCACCAGAGGCACCCACCGCATCGCGGAATGGGCCATAAAAGGCACTTGCGTACTTGGCGGCATAGCTGAGGATCATGACATTGTGATGCCCGGCTGCCTCAAGTGCGTTGCGCATCGCGCCAATGCGTCCATCCATCATGTCCGATGGTCCAATGATGTCGGCACCGGCCTCGGCTTGGGCCAGCGTCATTTTAACCAGCGCTTCGATCGTCTGATCGTTCACGATCTCACCATCGACCACATAGCCGTCATGTCCGTTGATGTTGTATGGATCCAGTGCCACGTCTGTCATCACCGCGATATTCGGCGCGGCTGTCTTGATCGCGCGGATGGCGCGGTTGGACAAGTTGTCCGGGTTCCAGGCCTCGGCGCAGTCTTCAGTTTTTAGATTGGGATCGGTGTAGGGAAAGATGCAGATTGCAGGAATGCCAAGGGCTTGCGCCTCGACCGCGGCTTTTGCGATCAGATCGACCGAAAGACGCATGACACCGGGCATTGAGGGAACAGGCTGTTCTATTCCCTCACCATCACGCACAAAAACAGGCCAGATAAAGTCATCCACCGTAACCGTATTCTCGCGCACCAACCCACGGATTGCCTCGGATTGTCTTGCCCGGCGAAAGCGGGCTTTGGGATAGGGGGCAATGGTGGGTTTCATGGCGCACTCTCCTTGAACAATTCCGCATTGGGTGGCATGAATTCCCGGTGGTCTCAAGGGTAACAATGGACGCATCGTTGTGATGACGGTCCCTGCGGACGTTGAATAAAGGGCAGACGCTTGGACATATACTCTTCGATCTTCGAACTCATCGACATGCGGAGCTTTTCGAATCTTTGGTATTGGATCGGGTTGGCCGTTCTTTGGTCATCGGCCAGTCATTGGGCGATGGGCGTGCCTTACGATCTGGTGATGCGTGCGCGCCGAACCGGAGGGCAATCCGAACAGGATCTGCTCGACATTGTGCGGATAAACTCAAACCGGCTGCTATACATTGTAGATACGTCAGGTTTGATCATTTTGGCCATTTGCTGCTTTGTTTTGACCGGGCTGGCAACACTTGGGTTCTTTTATGGCGTGGAATTCGGCCAAGCCGTTTTTTTGCTGCTCTTCCCGATGTGCTTCGTCATGATGATCAATATCGCGGCTGCACGCAGGCTGGGACGGATCGAGGCGACGGTTGAAAACGTTTCGAAAATACTGATGCGCTGCCGAATATTTACACAGATCATCGGTATGTTTTCTATCTTGATCACTTCGCTTTGGGGCATGTATCAGAACGTTTCGATTGGCGTCCTGGGCTGGTAGTCTCTGAAAGGCATAATAATGACGGCTCCGAACCACGTAACTGTTGGCGGCGCCCCCGAGGGGTTTGATGCGCAGCTTGTCCTGAATGAGGTTGCACGCTCGGGCAGTCCGGTCTGCCATGTTGCGCGCGATGACAAGCGAATGGAAGCGATGCGGGCTGCGCTTGCGTTCTTTGCGCCTGACATGCCGGTGTTCATTTTCCCCGGATGGGATTGCCTGCCCTACGATCGGGTTTCCCCCAACGCGGATATTTCTGCAGCACGGGTGGCGACATTGGCTGCCTTGGTGCATCAGATGCCGCAGCAATTTGTGCTTCTGACCACGCTGAATGCGGCAACGCAACGCGTGCCTGCGCGCGAGGTCTTGCGTGAGGCCGCATTCACCGCCCGCGTAGATCAGCGCATTGATGAGGACGCGCTGCGCAATTTTTTAGTGCGTATGGGCTTTACGCAGAGCCCCACAGTCATGGAACCCGGCGACTATGCGATCCGTGGCGGTATCATCGATATCTTCCCTCCTGGCGAGAGCGGGCCTGTCCGGCTGGACTTGTTCGGCGACGTTCTCGACGGCGCACGCCGGTTCGATCCTGTCTCGCAGCGCACGACCGAAAAGCTTGAGGTGGTCGAGCTCGCACCCGTCTCCGAAGTCATTCTGGACGATGCAGCGATCACCCGATTTCGCCAGAATTATCGCATCGAATTCGGCGCGGCTGGTACGGATGATCCGCTGTATGAGGCCGTCAGCGCAGGCCGTAAACATCAGGGTATCGAACATTGGCTTCCGTTCTTTCACGAAAAGCTGGAGACGCTGTTCGACTATCTGCCGGGGGCCACGATCTCACTGGACGATCAGGTGACGCCTGCTCGTCTGGCGCGGTGGGATACAATCGCCGATCAGTATGAGACGCGAAAGCTGGCGCTGGAAAATCGCTCGCGCATGGATACGGTTTATAAGCCCACGCCACCCGGTCTACTTTATCTGGACGACACCGCATGGGAAGGCGTGGTCGAAGATCGGCGCGTACTCCAGTTTAATCCGCTGCCCCAAGCAAGCGGTCCGGGTGTCATAGACGCCGGCGGTCGGATCGGGCGCAACTTTGCCCCTGAGCGGCAGCAGGAAAGTATCAGCTTGTTCGGCGCACTGGCCAGCCATATCAGCGACAAGATGTCCAAGGGCCCGGTTCTGATTGCGTCTTATTCCGAAGGTGCGCGCGAACGTCTTACGGGATTGATCGAAGATGAAGGTCTGGCCGAGGCGATCCCAGTGACGGATGGAACTCGGATTGGCAAACGCGGCTTGCATCTTGCTGTCTGGGCTTTGGAGCATGGGTTCGAAGCGCCCAATCTGACCGTGGTCTCGGAACAGGATGTGTTGGGCGACCGGTTGATCCGCCAGCCTAAGAAACGCCGCAAGGCCGAGAATTTCCTGACCGAGACGCAATCCCTGACACCCGGCGATCTGGTGGTTCACGTCGATCATGGGATCGGGCGCTACAAAGGCATGGAGGTTGTCACCGCCGCCGGTGCAGCGCATGAGTGCCTTTTGCTGGAATACGCCGAACAGTCAAAGCTTTATCTGCCGGTCGAAAATATCGAACTGCTGTCGAAGTACGGCCATGACGAAGGGCTGCTGGACCGACTGGGCGGCGGAGCATGGCAGGCCAAGAAGGCCAAGCTGAAAGAGCGCATTCGCGAAATGGCGGACAAGCTGATCCGCATCGCCGCCGAGCGCGCCTTGCGGAAAGCTCCGGTGATGGACCCGCCGCCCCACGCATGGGAGGAGTTCAGCGCCCGTTTCCCCTATCAGGAAACGGATGACCAGTTGCGCGCGATCTCTGAAGTGATGGAGGATATGCACTCGGGCGCGCCGATGGATCGTCTGATCTGTGGCGATGTCGGGTTTGGCAAAACCGAGGTTGCGATGCGTGCTGCATTTGTTGCTGCCATGTCGGGCGTTCAGGTGGCGGTTGTTGCACCGACGACTTTGCTGGCGCGCCAGCATGCGGCATCGTTCAAGGAGCGCTTCCGGGGGTTCCCGCTGGAGGTTCGGCAATTGTCGCGTTTCGTGTCCGCGAAAGAGGCGCAGCAGACCCGTGACGGGCTGGCGCGTGGAACTGTGGATATTGTGATCGGGACCCATGCGCTGCTGGCCAAGGGGATACGGTTTAACAATCTGGGCTTGTTGATCATCGATGAGGAACAGCATTTTGGCGTAGGTCACAAGGAACGGCTTAAACAGCTGCGTTCCGATGTGCATGTGCTGACGCTGACCGCAACACCGATCCCACGTACTCTGCAATTGAGCCTGACCGGGGTGCGAGACTTGTCGATCATAGGTACCCCGCCCATCGACCGTCTGGCGATCCGAACTTATGTCAGCGAGTTTGATGCGGTGACAATCCGTGAGGCGCTGTTGCGCGAACACTATCGGGGGGGGCAGAGCTTCTATGTCGTTCCACGCATCTCTGACCTGCCAGAGATTGAGGAATTCCTGAAAGAACAACTCCCCGAGCTGACCTATGTGGTGGCCCACGGTCAGATGGCAGCAGGCGAGCTTGATGACCGCATGAACGCCTTTTACGACGGCAAGTATGATGTGCTGCTGGCCACAACGATTGTGGAAAGCGGGCTGGACATCCCGACTGCGAACACGATGGTCGTGCATCGGGCGGACATGTTCGGCCTTGCGCAGCTTTATCAGATCAGGGGCCGGGTGGGGCGCTCGAAAACCCGCGCTTATGCTTATTTGACGACTAAACCGCGCGCGCGTCTGACCGCGACTGCCGAGAAACGCCTGCGGGTTCTGGGCTCGCTCGATACGCTCGGTGCGGGGTTCACTCTGGCGTCGCAGGATTTGGACATTCGTGGCGCGGGTAACCTGTTGGGCGAGGAACAATCGGGCCAGATGCGCGATGTGGGCTATGAGCTTTATCAGTCGATGCTGGAAGAGGCGATTGCCAAGATCAAAGCAGGTGAGATGGAAGGCCTGTCGGATGCCGATGACCAATGGGCACCCCAGATCAATCTGGGCGTGCCGGTTCTGATCCCCGAGGATTATGTACCCGATCTGGATGTGCGTTTGGGCCTCTATCGCCGCCTGTCGTCCCTTTCGACGAAGGTCGAGCTGGAAGGCTTTGCAGCGGAATTGATCGATCGCTTCGGTGCGCTACCGAAAGAGGTAAACACCCTGATGCTGGTCGTCCGCATCAAAGCCATGTGCAAACGCGCAGGGATCGCCAAGCTGGACGGAGGGCCAAAGGGCGCAACGATCCAGTTTCACAACGACAAGTTCGCCTCGCCTCAAGGGCTGGTCGAATTCATCCAGAACCAGCGTGGGCTTGCCAAGGTCAAGGACAACAAGATTGTGGTGCGGCGTGATTGGAAGAAAGACAGTGACAAGATCAAAGGGGCTTTCGCGATTGCTCGTGATCTTGCCGAAAAAGTCATGGCGGTAAAGAAAAAGGCAAAAGCCTAATCCCCGGTCACAAAAGTGCAGAGCTGCCAGTCACCTGAATCGGATTTCACGAGGGCAGCGCGGTAGCCGGACATTGAGGTTAGAAAGTCGTTATATATGAAACCCGGGGTCCCATCTGTCAGCCTGACCTTTTGATAGGGATTGTCCGGTTGAAAATCGGGGACGATTACGACCTCATGGCTAACTAGACCAATGATTGTTCCGCTGATGGATGGGGACTGACGCAATGATACCCGCTCGGCCGGGACGAAATATGCAGTGAATGGGTCAAGTGAGGCGGGAAGAGTGATCTGCCAATGCGCTGGCATCCAGAATTCACCTTGATCATCGAAATACCCCGGTTGCGACAATGTATTTTGCAGGTCGGCCCAATAGGCGTCACGGAGTTCGTCGGCCTCGTCCTTGAATTCGTCGCCCAGCAATTCTGGTGGAACAGTCAGGTTCGTACGGAACTCATCAGGGCCTCCTTTGCTGCCATGGCTGAGGTAAATATCAGGGCAGGCCGCAGCCACCACTGCGTCGGTATCGCGCGCTTCAATATGTGCGCGCAGATCTGCTCTGAACGCCTGTAAAGACGGATCCTGTCCGGCTTCGTCCACCGGCGGAAAAGACTGGCGCTGCGCAAATGCCGGGCCACAGATCAGCAGGGTCAGAACCAACAGGAACAGTTTCATTCAGCAGCTTTCATCGCGGCTTGGGCGCAGAAGCAGGATGCTCCGACGGCCCGGTCTGCTCGGGCAAGAGCGAGATCCAGCCGTTGTTGAACTTGCTTAATTTCCACGTTTTCACCACGCGCTTTCAGGCAGTCATGCAGGCCCTTTAGGCTCCAGACGTTATCAGGATGGATTGAGGCGCGGCTGAGGGTTCCACCAAGGCCCAGATCCTCGCGATAGACTTCTTCGGCCTCAGCTACATGACCCTGTTCAAACAGCAGTGCCCCCAGGGCGTGGCGGGTTGGCTGCATCCATCCCCAAGGCTCGTCATAAGGCAGCGTATCGTCCAGCTCGACCGATCGGCGCAGGTGTGCATAGGCGATCTCATAGTTGCCTTTGCGATACTCGATTTCCCCGCGCAGCATTTCGCCGGCGATTTCAAGCAGATCGATAACGCGGTTGTTGTGCAGGCGGCGGGTCTCTGGCACGCAGGTTTTTGCGGCCAGAAACAGCTGTTCCTCGGCCTCGGCCTGTTCGACTTTGCCGGTGGCCGCATGGGCGACTGCACGGGCGTAGTGCGTGGTCGCGGTCAGCGTACGAAAGAGATCAGGATCATCGGGCAGTTCCAACGCCTTAGCCTCTTCCCAGCGCCCAAAGCGGATCAGTATATGCGGGCCCATGGACATGTAGCTTTCGAAGTAATCCGCCATGGGCGGACTTTCGATCCGCAGCATATCCTCGGGCGTTGTATCCCATAGTCCCTGATTGGCACGCAGGGCGGGTTCCATCTGGCCCAGGAACAAGGCACCATAGATCGTGAAGTGATAATTGTGCTGGCGATATCCGGTGTAAATGTTGAAGGCGCCTTCGCGTTCATAATACTTCAGGTCGGCCACCGAAGCCTCTTCGTTCCACTGCACTACATTGTGGTAGTGGCCGCATAGAACGTCGATATGCGTTGGCATATGCACCAGATGCCCCGCATCAGGCACCAGAGTGCGTAGGATATCCCCTGCCTTGAGGGCCTTTTCAGGTGTCGGCGACATCTCCATCAAATGGACGTAGAGATGCAGAAGGCCGGGATGAGACATCGCTGCAGGGTCTTCGGCCATGGCGGTTTCTAACGCCTTTTGCGCCTCGAGCGTGGCAGCCCCCTCGGCAGGTTGACCGGATTTCAGATCCCACATCTGCCATGGGGTCAGGTTCAGCAGCGACTCCACATAAATCGTCCGCAAATCCAGATCGTCGGCGTGATCCGCAAAGGCTGCCCGCATGGCGTCGGCATAGTCATAATCCCAACGATGCATTTCCTCGATCGGGTCCCGCTGTGGGTAGCGCGCGGGCAGGGCGCGGATTAGTGCCCGTTCCACCGGGGTGCAGGTATCCAGCAGTGCAATCGCCCGTTGTGTTGCATCATAGGCAGTTGCCAGCGCTTTGATTTGGCCTTGGTCATCACGCAAATCCCACGGCAGGTTGTAGTTTGGGCCGGCTGCATAAGCGACACCCCAATGAGCCATTGCGCAGTTGGGATCATGCTCGGCTGCCTTCTGGAAGCACGAGACAGCCTCGTCATGGTTATAGCCATAGGTCCAGACCAGCCCTCGATTGAACCAAAGCTGCGCCTCGGGTGATGCCGTGGTAATGGCACAGGAATATGTGCCCAGATCATAGTAATCACTCATAACGCCCCCTCCCGACGAATTGCGGGAAGGTTAGCGTTTTTCAGGCGCTCTGCCCAGATCAGGCAGGCAGCCGGTTTTCGATACGTCCCATATGCAGCATCAGGCCGAAGCCAAGAATGCACATGATCAGCACGGCGGTTGTAAGCGGCGTGATTGAACCATCGAACAGCAATCCGACCGGGGCCGCAATGCCAGCAGCGAGAACCGTTGCAATCGATCCGATCACCGAGGCTGCCATGCCCGCAATATGACCCATCGGCTCCATCGCGATGGCATTCAGGTTGCCCATGGTCAAACCCGCCATGAAGAACACGGTGGTCTGCCACGTCACGAACAGTGCGAATGAGGCATCCGGGGGCAAAGGCATCAGGTTCAGCACTATGACACAGCCCGTTATCAGAATTTGCGCACCCAATGCCCAGGTCACGATCCGGCGCATCCCGAGACGCACCACAAGTGCGGCGTTCAAAAGGCTGGCCGAGCCAGAAATTAGAGCAATAAATCCGAACCAGAAGGGGAAGCTATCAGCACGGTCATGGATGACATCAAAAACCGGCTGCACCATCGTCAACATTGTGAACAGCAACCCCATGCACAGGGTCTGTACGAGGATCGACAGGCGGACGGTTGGATGTGCCAACATCTCGTGTACAGCCGCGATCATCAGCGGCAGGCGGAAGGGGCGACGGTTCTCCGCAGCTAATGATTCCGGCAGGCGCATCGTCATCCAAACCACGATGATCGAGGCAAATAGGATGAATGACACAAAGATGCCCCGCCAGCCGACCAATGCGATTACGCCAGCACCCAGCAACGGCGCAGCGGCGGGCACCAATGTAAAGATCATCATCGCGATTGAGATAATGCGCGCCATCTCGCGCCCGGCATACAGATCACGAATGATCGCCATGGCCACAACACGAGGTCCGGCAGCGCCAAGGCCCTGTACGATGCGCGCAGCGAGCACGAGTTCAAGCGAGGAACTGGCCCAGGCGACGGTGGATGCGAGAATATAAAGGGCAACGCCCCCATATATCACCGGCTTCCGTCCAACCGCGTCAGAGATTGGACCCGTGAAAAATGTACCAATCCCCATGCCTAGCACAAAAGATGTCAGGATAAGCTGCGCTTTGTTGACATCAGTCGGGCTCAACTCTGCGCCGATTTCGGGCAGTGCAGGCAGCATCGAGTCGATCGAAAAGGCAATCGTGGCGAACATCATCGCGATCAGAGCAATGAATTCGCCCCGAGACATGCGATTTGTCATGGGGAACTCCTTCCCAGCAGCGCTATCACGGCACACGGGGTTGGACTAGATCAGAAATGCACAGGGTTATGTGCTATTCTGCAGAGGAAGCCTCAATTTGAGACATGATGTCTGAGATCACTTTTCCCCACAATTCAGGGGGTTGCGCGCCGGGAACCGCATGTTGGTTCGCAACGATATAGGTGGGGACCGAGTTTACGCCCATCTGGCGCGAATGACTGTCGCGGGTGCGGATATCTTCGCGGTCGGCGTCTGATTGCAGCAATTTCAGCACCACGGCGGCGTCCATACCGACACTGTCGGCGATGTCGGCCAGGACTTCATGATCGCCAATGTCACGTGCCTCAACGAAATAGGCGTTGAACAGCGCGTCGACAACGGCGTTTTGCTTACCCTCAATTCCGGCCCAGTGGATCAGACGGTGGGCATCAAGCGTGTTTGGCGTGCGTTTCATGCCTTCGAAATCGATCTTCAGACCAGCATCCTCGGCGTGTTCGACAACCGGCGCATAAGCGCGGACCGCACCGTCCTTGCCGCCGAACTTCCGCTCAAGATACTCGCGTCGGTCCATGCCCGCGTCGGGCATGTCAGGGTTCAGCTGAAAGGGGTGCCACTCGATCACAAATGGGTGGTCTGGCACTTCGGCAAGCGCTTTGTCCAGATGGGTCTTGCCGATATAGCACCACGGGCAAATCGGATCGGACATGATGTCGAGCTTTACGGTCTGTGTCATTCGGACGTCGCCTTGAAATAGGCCGGCAGGGCGCGGCGCAGGAGTTTGCCGTTGCCTCCGGTGGGCAGGGCGGACAGATAAACAAAGGCACGCGGCTGTTTGTAGCGCGCCAGCTTGTCAGACACATAGGTGTGCAACGCAGCCGCGTCCAGTTCTTCGGGGCCGGTGTAGAACGCAACGATGATCGAGCTATCTTGTTTCACTTCAACCGCTGCCGCGCCAACTTGCGTGATGCCGGGATGGGTGGACAAGGCAGCCTCTACTTCAACAGGTGAAACACGGTAGCCGCCTGCGTTCATCATGTCGTCATCGCGACCCAGATAGATGATCTGCCCATCAGCGGCCATCGCGCCCTGATCTCCGGTCAGAAACCAATTGCCAGCCATCCGCGCCTCGGCTTCGTCCGGGGCGTTCAGATAGGTCAGCATCAGGCCAGGGTCGTCGCGATGAACTGCAATCGTGCCTTCCTGCCCCTGAGGGACTGGTCCGTTGGGTCCGACGATTGCAACCCGGCGCCCCGGCTGTGGCTGGCCCAAGGCCTCGCCGCGCGCAGGATGGCTGGGGCTGGACGAAATGAAGGTTGAGCATTCGGACATGCCATAAGCTTCATAAAGTTCGGTCCCGGTGGACTGCACCCATTTCTGATGAAGATGCCGCGAGAGTTTTTCACCGGCGCAAAGACCGTGGCGGAGATCGGGCAGGTTCAGCTGGGCCTCTTCCTGCAGCATCTTCCTAAAGACCCCTGGGGCCGCGGCAAAAATTGTGGCGCTGTGCTGTTTCAACAAGGCAGGCAGAGCGTTGATGTCCGTCCCCGGTTCAGGGATCAGAGCGGTCGCGCCAATAGTCCACGGGTCCATCAAACCCGTCCCCAACGTATAGGTCCAATTGAATGCGCCTGCATGGCACAGTCGATCCGAGGAATGCAGGCCATACCAACCGTCCACCATCATTTGCCGCGCCCAAATGGCCCTATGAGCATGCGCGACTGCGCGTGGTTTGCCGGATGTTCCGGAAGTATAAACCACATAGGCCAGCCGCTCGGGGTCTCCCAATTCATAGCTCGCAGGGGGCAGCGCGCGCATTTCGATCAGATCACCCAGCAGTATTTGACGCGGATGCGCCGCGCAGGAGACTTCGGGATCGCGCAAGATCGCAGCAGGCCGCAAGTCGTCGATGATCTTTGCGGTCTCTCGTTCTGTCAGCTGAGATGAGGTCGGCACCGGCACCAGACCCACGGCGATCGCACCCAGATAGGCGATTGGAAAATCGACCGTGTTCCCCAATCTCATCAAAAGGATGTCGCCGGGGGTCAAACCGCGCTGCAGAAAACCGGTGGCGGTTCCCAAGATCGCGGATTGCAAGTCGCTATAAGTCCAATCAGTTGCACTATTGGGCCCGAGCACTGACAACGCAGTTTTCGCGGCAGATCCCTGCGCGTGACGCAGGACATGCGCGGCAAGATTAAATGGGCGCGGGCAGGCTGGTGGAGGCCCCTGATCAAAGATCGACAACATGGGAACTGGCTATCGCTGCGCGAGGCGCGTTGCAAGCGGGGCATGCTGGCCCTATAGAAAGACGCATGACCAAAAATGACCATAAATCCATCGTCAGGATCGCGCGTGATAACGGTTTGAAAACCGAATTGGAGCCCGTCGATCTGGGCGCGCGCGTGCGTGAATTGCGCAAAGCTCGAAATTGGACGCTGGAACAGGCGGCCAGTCAGGCGGGATTGGCAAGGTCAACGCTAAGCAAGATCGAGAACGGTCAGATGTCACCGACCTATGATGCGCTGAAAAAACTGGCCACGGGTTTGGAAATTTCGGTGCCGCAACTGTTCACGCCTCCGCAACGTGATCAGGTGATCGGACGTATGGCCGTGACAAAGATGGGTGAGGGGACGGCACACCCAACAACAACTTACGAACATGAGTTGTTGGCCGAAACGCTGACTAAAAAACAGATGCTGCCCTATCGTGCCCGTGTGCGTGCACGGTCGATGGAGGAATTCGATGGCTGGGTGCGCCATGATGGCGAAGAATTCTTGTATGTTCTAACGGGTGTCGTGCGACTGTTTACCGAATTCTATGAGCCCGTCGAAATGCGCCGTGGCGATAGCGCCTACTATGACGGCAGCATGGGGCATAACGTGATTTCGGTCAGTGATGAGGATGCGACGATCCTGTGGGTCACGTCACTTGCCTAGGGCTTGGGCCGCCTCGCGGTTCAAAGCTTCGGTGAACAGGAAATCTTCAAGCTCTTCGCGCGCTTCGTTGACGGTCAGGTGGTGGCGCTCGGCCAAGTAGGCTTCGAACTGTTTGCGATCTTCGCCGACGCGCGCCATATCTCCATCACGCAAGTTCGGAAACCTGCGTTTTGCGCGCGCGTATGACGCGTCCCAGTCTTGCGTCAGATCAGCCCAGTTTAGCATCTGCGAGCCTTCCTTGGTTGGTGTTTCAGGACTGCTCTCCCCAATGACAGCGTAAGAAGCCGGACGTGACGCTGCAGACATGACAAAATGTCGCAGGTGCTTTGCAGGGATTCTGAAGCAAAAACCCGCTGCGGAGATACCGCAACGGGCCCACGGACCTGCTGTTTAGTGAGTGGCGGCCGGTCCGTTATTCTTCTGGCTTGAACAGCCAGTTCAGTATTACGTGCCCGATAAACACAGCAACTATCTGCATTATTATGAACATCGGGATATGCGCAGGGTATATCCCTGCAAACGTATCCGTAAAGCCCCTTGCGATTGTAACGGCTGGATTGGCAAAACTTGTGGATGACGTGTACCAGTAGGCGCCGGTGATATAGAGCCCCACAAGCGCTGGTACCGTGTCAGGTTTGTGCCGAATTCCGCCGAAGATTACAAAGAGCAGGCCCAAGGTGGCGATGATCTCCGAGAACCACTGATGTGATCCGGTGCGATGTAGGGTTTCCGAGGTCTGTAGAATCGGCAAGTCGAACATGTAGTGGCTGGCCCATACACCAACGATCCCACCCGCGACCTGTACCAGCATGTAAGGCGCAACCGCGCCCCAGGGATGCTCGCCGCGCAAGGCGAAGGCCAGCGTCACCGCCGGGTTGAAGTGTGCGCCTGAAACTGGACCAAGCGTGGTTATGATCGCATATAGCATGCAGCCCGTGGCAATCGCGTTGGCCAGCAAGGCCAAGGCGATGTTCCCGTCAGCGAGCGTTTGTGCCATGATGCCTGATCCAACAACGCCGATCAGCAAGAAGGCAGTGCCCAGAAACTCGGCGAAATACTGACGGGCGGTCATTGCATGGATCCGATGCGTTTGAGATGGGTGGTGAGTTCGCCGCTATCCATGGTTTCGACCGGGAGCGCCAGCAGTGCCTCGGCGCGACGGCCCAGAATGTCGTAAGCGGTGCGGAATGCGGTATCCCAGTCGGCCTCGGATGCGGCGGCGGGGTCCTCAACACCCCAATGCGCACGCACGGGTGCACCCGGCCAGACAGGGCAAGTCTCTTCAGCGGCCGAACCGCAAACCGTGATCACCATGTCCATTTGCGGTGCGTTGTCTTCGGCAAACTCATCCCAGCTTTTGGACCTTGCATCACGGACGTCATGGCCCACGGTCCCCAGCAGAGTCAGGGACTGTGGGTGAACCTTGCCGGTCGGATTTGAGCCCGCGGAATAGGCACGAACGCGCCCTGCGCTGGTGTGGTTGAAGATCGATTCCAGCAGAATCGACCGGGCGGAGTTGCCGGTGCACAGAACCAGTATGTTCATTGAAATTTCCTTAGATTTGTCGCGGACTATTCGGCCATGCGGCCGATATCATCCACTTTGTGCTGTAGTGAGATGCGATCGAGTGTTTCAAACGGGAGGCTCGCAAATGCAGTGATACGGTTGCGCAGCAACCCATAGGCCTGTTGAAATGCCAACTGCTTTTGCGCTTCAGTCCCTTCAACCTTGACCGGATCGGGCAGGCCCCAATGTGCGCTCATCGGCTGGCCGGGCCAGGCAGGACAGGCCTCGTTTGCGGCGTGGTCGCAGACCGTGAAGACAAAGTCCATTTTCGGGGCATCGTCAGACGCAAACTCGTCCAGCGACTTTGAGTGGAGCTGGGATGTGTCGTAGTCTTTCTGCCTCAACAGTTCCAGAACGTTTGGATTGGGTCCATCTGATGGCGCGGTACCTGCTGAATAGGCGCGAAACAGTCCGTTGCCTTCGGCGTTCAGGATGGCTTCGGCCATAATTGAACGGGCAGAGTTGCCAGTGCAGATGAACAACGCGTTCATGACGCGATCAGGACTGGTCATAACGGGGTCCTCGGAGGGTTGCAGGCACAAATCTGGTCGATTCTGACAGCACCCACCCAACAGGTCGTCGAACAGGCCGCGCACCGCAGATAGGTTGGCTGTATATTGCAACGAAGTCCCGGTTCGGCTCTGCTGGATTAGCCCAGCGGATTTGAGCGCGTTCAGATAGGTCGAGGCAGTGTTCGGCTTTAGTGCCAAAGCCTCGGCGATATGGCCCGCAGCGACGGAATCGGGATAGCGACGCATCAACAGCCGGAACAAGTCCAGCCGTTTGGGATGCGCGAGGGCGGTAAGCCTGTCATGAATCTTTATTTCCATATTTCACGAAATACGGAAATAAAGTGGGTGCGTCAATCCTGATACCACCAGACCTGAGGCATATATTCAGGTCCATCGCCATAGATCGGCAGGGTGTCTGGTTGCTTTAGCTCTTTGACATGGGCAATGCGGCCGACATCAAAGCTCCAGATCGGGATGACATAGCGGCCTGCGGTCAGAACCCGATCCAGGGCGCGTGTTGCTGAAACAAAGTCTTCGTGGCTTTCCGAGGCCAGCATCGCATCGATTAACCCATCGACAGCGGGCGACGTCAGCCCCATCACGTTTCGCGTGCCCGGGGTATCGGCATTCTCACTGCCCCAATACAGGCGCTGTTCGTTGCCTGGCGAGAGTGACAGCGCCCGACGGAAAGGAGTCATGTCAAAATCTTGGGCATCGATACGCGAGGTGTATTGCGCGTCATCCACTTTCTCGACCGTGAGCTTTATGCCCAGCCGTTCAAGCGCACGGGCGTAGATTTCCGCGATCACGCCGACATCCTGAACCACATTCAGGCTGCCTTGGCTAATGACCAGATCGATCTCAAACGGCTCGCCCTCAGCGTTGCGCAGTTGGCCATCCTGTATTGTCCAACCAGCCTCTTCCAGCAATTTAAGAGCTTCGCGGATGCTACGCCGATTGCGTTCGGTTCCATCGCCTTGGGGTAATTCGTACCCTTCCAAGGTGCCGGGGGGCAGTTCGGCGGCATAGGGTTCCAGCAGCTCTGCAACTCGGCCTTTCGCCTGTCCGGGCTTCATGCCCAACTCCGAGCCCGAGAAGTAAGAGGTAATTCTGGGCTGCGCCCCGCCGGTGATTGTGTCGTTGATGAACTCAAAGTTAAACGCCAGTGTCAGCGCCTCGCGCACGCGCCAGTCATCGAAAGGGGCTTTGCGGGTGTTCATGACGAACCCGGTCATACCCGATGGCTTCTGATGTGGGATTTCAGTTTTGACCACATCGCCGCGCTGAACCGCCGGAAAGCCGTACTGGTTGTTCCATTTGTCCGCGTTGAATTCGCGCACGGCCGACAACTCGCCTGCCTTGAACGCCTCAAACGCGACGGTGCCATCGCCGTAAAACTCAATCCGCATGTCATCCAAATTCATCGTACCCTTGCGATACGGAATATCAGTGCCCCAATAGTCGGGGTTTCGACGCAGATTCACATAGCGGCCAGCCTCATAGTCATCGATCACATATGGCCCCGACCCGATGGGCACATCGTGTAGCTGAGCGTCAGCGAAAGACTTCCCCTCCCACTGCGCTTTTTGCAGGATCGGGCGCATTCCGGCGAGTAGCGCCAATTCGCGGTCAGGTTCGTTAAAGGTGATCCGAACGCTGCGCGGTCCGGTCTGCTCGATGCTGTCGATTTTGCCCCAAAGCCCGCGATAGCGTAGGTGACCCTCGGTACCCAGCGTCTCATATGACCAGATCACATCATCAACGGTGACGGGCGTGCCATCCGAGAACTTTGCCTCTTCGCGAAGGGTGAATTCGACCCAAGTCCGGTCCGGATCCGTCTCAACTGATTCGGCTAACAACCCGTAAAGAGTGAAAGGTTCGTCCCAGGACCGACCCATCAGGCTTTCATGAGTCCAAAATCGCAACTGCCAGGGCGAGGTGCCTTTTTGCACAAATGGGTTCAAACTGTTATAGCCGCCGGTATTCCCAAAAACGACCTTGCCGCCTTTGGGTGCATCCGGGTTTGCGTAGGGGAGCGACACAAAATCCGGTGGTAGGGCCGGGTCTCCATACATAGCTATGCCATGGGCCGATTCTGCCGAGGCCAACGAGGCTGTAAGAATCGAAGCGATTCCCGCAATTGCGGGGCGAAGCGGGCGGAGATAATCGTGGCTCATTTTGGAAACAATCCTGCTCTGGCCTTATTTTGTTTGGGATTCACCGTAGCCATGATTTTTCCTGTTTTCAAACTTTTAGCTTGGACGGATGCAAAGAATTGCTTATAAAGGATGCACTGCTCGATAGGTTTCTTGCCTGTATGAAACCTGCCTCAATAACTTAACGCCCGCTTCGTGCGGGCGTTTTTTTTGGCAGAAACTGCCGGGATACCTCTGGCTGATCATTCCCCGTTTCCTTTGCAGGTGCAGCATGGCACTGTGTCCGCGAAACGAAATCCATTGGGAGAGTGTCATGAGTCTGTCGGGCAAAACAGCCGTCATCACAGGGTCGAATTCAGGGATTGGGCTGGGCATCGCCCGTGAGCTGGCCAAAGCTGGTGCGGATGTTGTTCTGAACTCATTCACCGACCGGGATGAAGATCACGCGTTGGCCGCCGAGATCGGTCAAGAGACCGGCACGAACGCCCGCTACATCAAGGCGGATATGTCGAAGGGTAATGAATGCCGGGCACTGATCGAGCAGGCAGGCGCGTGCGACATTCTTGTAAATAATGCGGGTATTCAGCATGTCGCCCCGATCGATCAGTTTCCGGTCGACAAATGGGACGCGATCATTGCGATTAACATGAACTCGACCTTCCATACGATGGCGGCTGCTTTGCCGATGATGCGGTCAGCGGGTTGGGGGCGCGTGGTCAACATCGCTTCGGCCCATGGATTGACAGCTTCGCCCTTCAAAGCAGCTTATATCGCGGCCAAGCATGGCGTTGTTGGGATGACCAAGACCGTTGCGTTGGAAACGGCGCAAGAGCCGATCACCTGCAACGCCATCTGTCCGGGTTATGTGCTGACCCCGCTAGTCGAGGCGCAGATTCCCAACACAATGAAAGAATACAACATGAGCCGCGAGGATGTGGTGAAGAACATCCTGCTTGAGCGGCAGCCGTCCAAGGAATTTGCCACTGTTGAGCAACTGGGTGGCACGACGATCTTCTTGTGCTCGGACGCAGCGGCGCAGATCACGGGGACGACGATTTCTGTGGATGGGGGATGGACGGCCTTGTGAGGGATCATGGGGGCTCTGCCCCCATACCCTCGGGATATATTTGGCCAGATGAAGAGGCGGAACCATGAAACGGATCAATCTGGCTTTGCAGGGTGGTGGTGCTCATGGTGCGTTTACCTGGGGTGTTCTGGACCGTCTTCTGGATGAAGAGGATGTTGAGGTCGCGGCGATTACCGGGACCTCCGCGGGGGCGCTGAACGGTGCCGCCTTCAAATCAGGGATGGTCCATGCCGGGCGCGAAGGGGCTAGGGCCTGTCTCGATGGTTTGTGGAAGCGCATGGGGGCCGTTGGCGACATGCGCGTGGCCCATTGGATGCGGGGCATTGAGCCCGCCCATGTTACGCGGGCCATCGAATATTCGTTGCCCTATTCAATGGCCGAGACATGGTCGCGACTGGTGTCGCCTTATGCCTATGGGCCATTCTATCGCAATCCGTTGGAGCCGGTTGTAGATCGGTTCAACTTTGCTGAGATTTGCGCAGATGAGGGGCCCGAGCTGTTCGTTTGCGCCACCTGTGTGCGAAGCGGTAAGATCCGGGTTTTTACCGGCGAAGAGATTTCGACCGACGCCATCTTGGCTTCGGCCTGTCTGCCCAACCTGTTTCAGGCGGTCGAGATTCATGACCCGAAATCGGGCCGCACCGAGGCTTATTGGGATGGGGGCTATACCGGTAACCCCGCGCTTTATCCTTTATTTGGTGGTGATCTGCCCGATGATGTCGTGATCGTGAACATCAATCCTTTGGAGCGCGATGAGATCCCTAAAACGCCACAGCAGATTCAAAACCGGATCAACGAGATCAGCTTTAACTCGTCCCTGTTTCGCGAATTGCGGGCAATCAATTTTGTTCAGCGCTTGCTGGCCGATGGTAAATTGAAAGCGGGTGAGATGAGCCGGGTGCTGGTTCACATGATTGCCGATGATGAGCTGATGAATGATCTGTCTGCTGCTACCAAGATAGTACCCAATCCGGTGGTGCTGAACCGATTGAAACAAGCTGGCCGCAGCGCTGCAGATCAGTTTCTAAGTGCTCATAAAGACGATCTGGGTGCGCGCAGCACAGTCGATCTTCCTGCAATGTTTGGCTGATTACTCGGGCGGTTGGGTCGGGTCTTTTTCGTTCGGATAGACCAAACCAGCCGAAATCACCAGTTTGGCGGCATCCTCGATAGACATATCAAGAAGGATCACATCTTCGGCGGGGAAGAACAGCAGGAACCCGGATGTGGGGTTTGGTGTCGTCGGGACGAACACGCTCAGTAACTCGCCCCCGGTTTCTGCGCGCTGGCTGACTTCGCCGCGGGCAGTTGTTGAGACGAAGCCAATCGCCCAGATGCCGCGGCGCGGGTACTGTATCAGACACGCTTTCTCAAAAGACCGTTCGGTTTGTGCGAACACTGTTTCCGAGATTTGCTTGATCCCCGAATAGACCGAGCGAACCACGGGCATGCGGTCGACGAGACTCTCGGCGAGTTGGATCAGCGAGCGGCCCAGAATACCCTTTGCAATCCAGCCAACGATGATGGTGAACAGCAAGAAGATGACAACACCGACACCGCGCAGATTGACGCCGACATATTCTGACGGCTGGAACCTCTGCGGGATCAGCGGCAAGACCGCGCTATCGATCCACCCCACAACCGACCAGATCAGCCATATCGTCAGCCAAACAGGTGCGATGACGACGATGCCCGTCAGAAAAGACGCCCGCAATCGCGAGAACAGGCCCGGGCGCCGGTGGGGTTCTTCGTCAAACGGTGTGTTCATTACGGTCCTGAGTGGTTTGCGAATTTAGGTAAGCAGTCTGAGGCCTTGGTGCAATAGGGCTTTGTTACTGGGCCGAATTCACCAATTCACGTGCGATGGCGGCAGCCAGACGCGCGTTGTTGCGCACAAGGGCGATGTTGGCGGTCAGGGAACGGCCCCCGGTTCGCTCAAAGATGCGTTGCAGCAAATAAGGGGTAACACCTTTGCCTGTGATGCGATGGGTCTCGGCGTCTGCCTGGGCAGAGGCGATGATTGGGGCCAGTTCCTCAGCCGGGATCTGATCGTCCTGCGGGATGGGATTTGCCACCAGCTGGCCACCTGGCAAGCCCAGCGCGCGGCGAGTGGCGTGGGCTTTGGCGATATCTGCCGCGTCATCCATGCGTAACGGCGCTGCGAGCGGAGATTTGGCGGACCAAAAGGCGGGAAACTCATCTTGTCCGTGTGCGATGACAGGCACGCCTAGTGTTTCCAGAACCTCCAGCGTTTTGGCGAGGTCGAGGATTGCTTTGGCGCCCGCCGCAACCACGGTGACCGGGGTTTGGGCCAGCTCGTGCAGATCGGCTGAGATATCGAATGAGGTTTCGGCCCCTTGATGAACCCCACCGATGCCACCGGTGGCAAAAACCTCGATTCCGGCATAGTGCGCCGCAATCATGGTGGCCGCGACTGTCGTGGCCCCGGTACCACCCGTAGCAAGACACGCGGCCATGTCGGCGCGCGACAGTTTTGCGACACCCTGCGCCTGGCCAAGTGTGCTCAGTTGGTCTGCTTCCAACCCGATGTTTAATACACCGTCAATGACCGCGATCGTGGCCGGAACTGCACCTGCATCCCGGATGTCTTGTTCGACCTGCGCCGCGACCTCAATGTTCTGGGGATAGGGCATGCCGTGTGTGATGATGGTGCTTTCCAACGCCACGATGGGCTGGCCTGCATCCTTCGCGGTGCGGACCTCGGCGGAGTAGTGAAGGTTGATCACAGTGGGGTTTCTCCGGAAACATAGTTTGCAGCGGCATGCAGGGCGCGGGTGAGGGCCGCGTCATTTTCTGCGCCATTCGCCTCGGCGGCGATGTGGGCCGCCATGAAGGTATCCCCGGCACCGGTCACGCGGGTGACCAGAACCGAAGGGGGAGTTTGGGTAAGGACGCCGTTTGCATCCCCGACAGAGGCTGAGTTGCCGCCATCTGTCACCAGAACACGTAGTGCGCCACGGTCCAGCAGACCTTTGGCGGCGCTTTCGGAATCAGTGAACTCGCGTTGACAGAGCAGACCGGCTTCTTCGAGGTTTACATAAAGCGTGGCGCGTGCGTGTTTGAGGAAAGGAAGCAGCCGCTCGGCCTTGCCGGGAGAGGCGGGTGCGACGCGCAGGTCAGCCTTTGCAAAGGCAGGGCTTTGGGCAATCTCTTCCAGCAGCGTCAGCGTCAGGTTGCCGTCCAGCGCGATGGGCCCTTCGAAGGGTGTATTTTCATAGCCCAGAGGCCCGTGCATCAAAGGACGCAGGATCTTGGCTCCGGCAGCTTCAAGCGAATGCGCGTCCGCGATGGCGGCGATCAGTCCATTTGCGCCCTCTACCGCCATGTACCGGTCGGTGGGCAAGTCCTGCGAGCGATAGATGTGGTCGGTGACTATCCCCAAGCGTGCACAGGACCGGACCAGCTCGTCACCTTCGGGGTCGCGGCCAATGGCCGTTAGCAGCGTAGGGGTCATGCCAAACCGCACAAGGGTCATGGCGATGTTCATGGCGACGCCGCCCGGCAGGCGGGTAATCCGGCCCGGTACATCCGAGCCCTGCCGCATGGCGCTGGCCGAGCGTCCGATCACGTCCCAAAGGACCGAACCGATACACAGGATTTCGCTGTTTGTGTTCATGCCTCGTGTCATGCCGCAGCCCCGGCGCGGGCGCAAGGGTTAACGACCCGAGCGATCAGCCCATTGCAGCAATCAGAGAGTTCAATGCATCCAGCGGGTTATCCTGTGACCAGATTTCGTCTCCGATGCCAAAGAAATCGGTGCATGGTGCAAGGTCTCGGACCAGATCTGGCGTCAACCCGCCTTCGGCCACAACAGGGACTTCGATCATCTCGGACCACCATTGAAACAGGTCTTTCTCGGCCAGCGTGCCATCGCCTAACGTGGCGGAACCAACAGGGCCGAAAGCAACGTAATCCGCACCGTTTTCGCCCGCCGACATGCCATCATGGCTTGAGGCTCCGCAGAAGCTGCCGACAATTGCGTCTGCACCCAATTCCTTGCGGGCCGCCCGTATCGATCGAGAACCGTCGTCCAGATGAACTCCGTCCAGCCCCAGCCGCTGCGCCAACAGCACATGGTTGGAAATCACGATGGCAACGTCACGCACATGCGCAACTTCACGGCAGGCATCGGCGGCGCGCGAGATCATGTCTTCGTCACTGCCTGCCAGGGCAAGGCGAATGCAGGCAATATCAGCCCCATCCAATACGTGGCCCAATTGATCGGGGAACGTGCTCAGCGCGATGGTCGGAGGCGTGATCAGGTAAATCTGCGGCTGCTCGGGGGTGTCCATGGCGCGTCCTTCGGGTTTGTCTTCTTTCGCGCGGTTTAGCGGATTGCGCGGGGGAAGCAAACTTTTATGCCTGCCAAGCTGGGATTTGGGAACAGAAGCCGCCGGGGCGACTTGCTCTTGATCCAAGCCGGCAGTAGAGCAAGCCAAGTTTTTTTCGGAGTAAGCCATGCCCAGCGATACGTCCCAACCCTCCTTTGTTCTGGTGCGCCCACAAATGGGTGAGAACATCGGTGCCGCTGCGCGGGCGATGTGGAATTTCGGGTTGGATCGGATGCGGATCGTCGCGCCCAGAGACGGATGGCCCAATCCAAAAGCCGTCGCAATGTCCAGTGGGGCGGGGCGGCTTTTGGATGAGGCGCAACTGTTTGATGATCTGGCGAGTTCGTTCGAGGATACGACCTTTGTCTTTGCCACCACAGCGCGACAGCGCGGTTTGACCAAACCGGTCTACAGCCCCGAACGCGCGATGCAGATCGCGGCAGAGAAGGTGGCGGCCGGTGAGAAAGTCGCCGTGCTGTTTGGCCCGGAACGGGCTGGGCTTGAGAATGAAGATATCGCCAAGGCCAATGCCATCATCTCGGTGCCGGTGAATCCCGAATACGCCTCTTTGAACCTTGGACAATGCGTTCTGCTAACAGCCTATGAATGGATGCGCCAAACCGGGGACGTTGTTCACGAAGCCACCGATCTGGGCAAGGGGGACTGGGCGACAGGGATCGAGGTTGAAAAACTGGTCGAGCATTATGAAGACCGGCTGGAAGAGGCCGGATTCTTCTATCCCCCCGAAAAGGCCGAAGGGATGAAGACCAATCTGCGCAATTTGTGGTCGCGGATGCGGATGACGCGCGCTGACGTGCAAATGCTGCACGGGATCATGCGGCAGATGGTCCGCTGGAAGGATAAGGGCTAAGGCTGGACCTCGGTCAGCCAACGCCCTAGCTTGCGACGAAATCAAGGATATGAGGCCAGCATGAGCGGCAAGCGCAGCATCTTCGAAGAGGTTTCGGGAGACCAGAAACAGGAAGCGGTTCAGCCCGGCATGATTGACCGTGGGCGCGGTGGCGCACGTAGTGCGATCCGTGTCTGGCTGATGATCCTGTTTGCGCTTGTAGTCATCATGATCGCCGTCGGGGGCCTAACTCGCCTGACCGATAGCGGGCTCTCGATCACGGAATGGCGGCCAATAACCGGGGCCATCCCGCCTATGAATGAGGCCGACTGGCATTCCGAATTCGACAAATACAAAGAAATCGACCAATGGCGCATCCAGAACCAGTGGATGGAGCTGGATGATTTCAAAACCATCTATTGGTGGGAATGGGGCCATCGTCAGCTTGGTCGGGTTATTGGCCTCGTCTGGGCGGTTGGTTTCTTTGGCTTCCTTGCAGCACGCAAGATCCCAACCGGGTGGACCGGCAAGCTGCTGATCCCCGGCCTGCTGGGCGGCGTTCAGGGTGCTGTGGGCTGGTGGATGGTCGCCTCGGGCGTCACGCAGGGCGAGGGGATGACCGCTGTCGCCAGCTATCGTCTGGCCGTGCATCTGGGTCTGGCCTTCGTCATCCTAGGCTTCCTCGGCTGGTATATCTTTGAACTTGGCCGCGAGGAACGTGACCTGATGCAGGCGCGCCGCGCGAAAGAGGCGAAACTGTTCTCACTCTCAACCGGCCTGTTGCATTTCACCTTTTTGCAAATACTCATCGGCGCGATGGTCGCCGGAATAGACGCCGGCCGATCCTATTCCGATTGGCCCCTGATCGGCGGTCAACTCCTACCGCCGGACGCCGCAGCGTTAGAACCAATGTGGCGCAACTTCTTTGAAAGCCCCGGTCTGGTGCAATTCATCCACCGCTATGTCGGCTATCTGCTGCTCATCTTCGGCTTTGTCGTCCGGCGGCGCGGGCAAGCCAGCGCGCATCCGCAAACGCGTTTCGCTTTCAATGCAGCCTTTGCGGCGCTGTCGCTTCAGGTGTTCGTGGGCATCGTCACCGTGGTCTACGCGGCCCCGTGGCAGATCGCTATTTTCCACCAATTCATGGCCGTCGTTGTCTGGACCTTGGTCCTGCGCGCTCGGTTCCTGACCGCTTATCCCATTGCAACATCTGTGCGCGGAGTTTGACCCTATGACTGCATTCAATGATCTGATGGCTTTTCAGCGCGAAACTTCCGCTCTGGGCCAGATTGCCGGACGGTTGGGCTGGGATCAGGAAACAGTCATGCCACGTGGGGCAGCCGCGCAGCGCGCTGAAGAGATGGCCGCGATCGAAGCAGTGTTGCATGCGCGCCGCTCTGATCCACGCGTGGCCGATTGGCTAGAACAAGCGGCGCCGCAGGATGAGGTCGGCAAGGCGCAACTGCGCGAAATTCACCGTGCTTATGACCGCGCGGTCAAGGTGCCTGCAGCTCTGGCCACCGCGATTGCCCGCGTCACCTCCGCAGCGCAGGGCAAATGGGCGCAGGCACGGGCCGACGAGGATGTCGCCGCCTTTTTGCCGGTGCTGGAAGAGGTTGTTTCGCTGAAGCGTCAGGAAGGCGAGGCGCTGGCGCAAGGTGGCAACGTCTACGATGCCATGGCCGAGGATTACGAGCCCTATACAACCGGTGCCCAAATCGCCGCCATCTTTGATGAGATGCGCCCGCGTCTGGTCGCTCTGCGCGCCGCAGTTCTGGATCGCCCAGAACCTGCAGCGTTGACCGGCAGTTTTGATGAACTGGCCCAAATGCGCCTGTCGCAAAAGCTGGCCGTCGCGTTTGGGTATGACCTGAACAACGGGCGCGTCGATAAGGCGGTACATCCGTTCAGTTCGGGCAGCGGTCTGGACGTGCGCATTACCACTCGCACCAGCGAGACCGACCCGTTCAACTGTTTCTATTCCACCATTCATGAGGTCGGCCACGCCGCCTATGAGCAAGGCATCGACCGAGATTATCTGCTGACCCCTTTGGGCAGCGGCGTGTCGATGGGTGTGCATGAAAGCCAAAGCCGTATCTACGAAAATCAGCTAGGCCGCTCGCGCGCTTTCACCGGTTGGTTGTTCGACCAAATGAAAGAGTCATTCGGCGATTTCGGGATCACGGATGCAGATGCCTTCTATGCAACCGTCAACCGTGTTCACAATGGCTATATCCGTACCGAAGCGGACGAGGTGCAATACAACCTCCACATCATGCTGCGCTTTGACCTTGAGCGCGCCCTGATGGCCGGAGACCTGCAGGTCAATGATTTGGAGGCTGCGTGGAATGACCGGTTCAAGGCCGACTTCGGCTATGCCGTCGACAAACCCTCGAACGGGTGTTTGCAAGACGTCCATTGGTCGGTCGGCCTGTTCGGCTATTTCCCAACCTATTCCTTGGGCAATGTCTATGCCGGGTGTCTCTATCAGGCGCTTCGGACGGCTGTGCCGGATTTAGACGCGCAACTGGCCGAGGGTAATACGACAGGCGCAACCCGCTGGTTGCGCGAGAATGTTCAGCAATATGGCGGGCTTTATGCTCCGCGTGAGGTGATTGAACGGGCAAGCGGAGTTGCGCTCGGGCCTGAACCGCTGTTGAGTTATTTGGAAAAGAAATTTGGGGCGCTTTACGCACTGTGACGGAAGCCAGGCGCACGCGTTTAAAACGAGTACTCGCCATAACTCTCGCAGCTATGGCGCTGATCTGGGTGCTCGAAGCGACGCCTGACGTACCCTCTCTGGCGAGCTTGTATCAGCAGACCGAATGCGGGGCAGCTGATGATCCGTGCTTTGTATCCGGTCGCCAGTACAACGTGCTGCTACCGCAGGGAGAGGGGCCGTTCCCTGCAGTCCTGTTTTTTCATGGATCAAACGGGACCGGAGCAAAAATAATCAGCTCTGCTCATCTGGCCTTGCCCATTCTGAAACGCGGATACGCGCTGATCGCTCCTACGGCGCTTGAGATCGAATACCGGAATGGTCCTGGTACGGGTTGGGTCTGGAGAGCCGGGCAGAGTGATCGTGATGACTATGCGTTTGCATCGGCTGTGTTAGACGACGCGACATCTCGATTCCCCATTGATATTAACAAGATATTGACTGCAGGTTCGTCACGCGGCGGCAGCTTTGCGTGGTACTTAGCCTGCGCCAATATCGACGAACACCTACGGGCCTTTGCGCCTGTCATGGGGACACCGGTCCGGGGTAGGCCAGGGCCCTGCGCGACCTCTGGATTTGCGTTCGACATGTTTCATACGCATGGTTTTCAGGATACCGTCATTCCTTTTGCCGGGAACGGACCCTTTGACAACTGGCCTGGCTATCTCGGCGCGGTCGAGGTCGTGGACACAATGGCACATCTTGCTGGCTGCTCTGATCTCGATATCACAGAACAGGCGAACCAGGTCCTGAGGCGCTGGTCAGGCTGCTTGACCGGGGCGAGGGTTTCAGTTTTAGGGTTTGAGGGCGGCCACGTAATCCCCGTCGGTTGGGCCGAAATGGCCATCGAGTGGTTCGATAACCTACACCAACAAAAAGGGTGGTGACCATTGATCACGACCCGTTTCATTTCATCATGAAAGAGATGCTTACTCCTCAGCCTCTTCCTCGCCTTGATCCGCGATCCAGGCAACGCTGACCACTTCCTCACCCTTGCCAGTGTTGAACACTTTCACACCGCCGGCCGAACGGGATCGGAAGGAAATCCCATCCACAGGTACGCGGATCGACTGGCCTTTTGAGGTCGCCAGCATGATCTGGTCGTCAATCTCAACGGGGAAGGAGGCAACCAGTTCGCCGCCGCGCATGGCCTTGTCCATGGCCGCAACGCCCATGCCACCGCGTCCGCGGACAGGGTAATCATGGCTGGAGCTCAGCTTGCCCGCGCCGCCTGACGTGATGGTCAAGATCAGGTTCTCTGCCGCCGACATTTCGGCATAGCGTTCCTGTGTGATCGAGCCGGGTGCGGCTTCGTCCTCATCCGTCTCGCCGTCATCGGCAATGCCCGCGACCGCGCGGCGCATCTTGAGATAGGCGGCGCGCTCGTCCGGGTCGGCCTCGAAATGGCGGATTACGGACATCGAGACGACGCGGTCACCATTGCTCAGCCTGATGCCACGCACACCGGTAGATTCGCGTGAATTGAAGACACGCACATCGGTGGTACGGAATCGGATCGCACGGCCTGAATTGGTGACCAGCATCACGTCTTCATCTTCCGAGCAGATACGGGCATTCACCAGCTCGATACCCTCGGGCAGTTTCATCGCGATCTTGCCGTTGCGGCGGACATTGGTGAAGTCCGACAGGCGGTTACGGCGCACGTCACCGGCGCTAGTGGCAAAGACGATCTGCAGGTTTTCCCACTCTTCGTCCGGCACATCCACCGGCATGATTGCCGCGATGGATACGCCTGTTGGAATCGGCAGGATGTTGACGATGGCTTTGCCCTTGCCGGTTCGGCCCGACTGGGGCAGGCGCCAAGTCTTAAGCTTGTAGACCATCCCATCGGTCGTGAAGAACAGCAGTTGTGTGTGGGTGTTGGCCACGAAGAGGTTGGTCACAACATCCTCTTCTTTGGTCTGCATCCCCGACAGGCCCTTGCCGCCGCGTTTTTGCGCCCGGAAATCGGCCAACGGAGTACGTTTGATGTACCCGCCCGAGGTAACGGTCACGACCATATCCTCGCGCTCGATCAGGTCCTCGTCTTCCATGTCGCCGGACCAGTCGACGATCTCGGTACGACGGTCGACGGCGAATTGTTCACGGACACTGCGCAGCTCATCTGCGATGATGCCCATGATCCGCTCGCGTGAGGACAGAATATCGAGATATTCCTTGATCTTGGCGGCCAGTTCTTCCAGCTCGTCCGTGACCTCTTTGACGCCCAGTTGGGTCAGGCGCTGCAGGCGCAGATCGAGGATGGCGCGGGCCTGAACCTCGGTCAGGTTATAGGTGCCGTCGTCGTTCATCTTGGACAGAGGATCGTCGATCAGACGCAGATACCCTTCGATTTCGGCGGCGGGCCAACGGCGCGTCATCAGCTTTTCACGTGCTTCAGCCGCATCGGCGGAGGAACGGATCGTGGCAACCACTTCGTCCACGTTCGACACGGCCACGGCCAGACCACACAGGATGTGGCTACGCTCGCGGGCCTTGCGCAGATCGAACGCGGTGCGGCGCGCAACAACATCCTCGCGGAAGTCGATGAAGGACGTCAGGAACCGGCGCAAAGTCAGTTGCTCGGGCCGTCCGCCATTTAGGGCCAGCATGTTGCAGCCAAAGGACGTCTGCATCGGAGAGAAACGATAAAGCTGGTTCAGCACCACCTCAGGCGTCGCATCGCGCTTGAGTTCGACCACAACGCGCACACCGTTGCGGTCGGATTCGTCCTGAACGTGGGCCACGCCTTCGATCCGCTTTTCACGCACCGCCTCGGCAATCTTTTCGATCATCGACGCTTTGTTTACCTGATATGGGATCTCATCCACGACGATGGCATAGCGGTCCTTGCGCAGTTCCTCGACGCGAGTCTTGGCCCGGATGATGACGCTGCCGCGACCTTCCAGATAGGCTTTGCGCGCACCGGATCGGCCCAGCATTACGCCTCCGGTAGGGAAGTCGGGGCCGGGTACGTATTCGATCAACTGCTCAGAGGTCAGGTCCGGGTCGTCGATCAGGGCGAGCGTCGCATCGACCACTTCGCCCAAGTTATGCGGCGGGATGTTCGTCGCCATACCAACGGCGATACCACCGGCGCCATTGACCAGCATGTTGGGGAAACGGGCGGGCAGGACTGTTGGCTCTTTGTCCTTGCCGTCATAGTTGTCCTGAAAATCGACCGTCTCTTTTTCGATATCAGCAAGCAAGGATGCGGCGGGTTTGTCCATGCGAACTTCGGTATAACGCATGGCCGCCGGGTTATCGCCGTCCATCGAACCAAAGTTGCCTTGACCATCCAGCAGAGGCAGCGACATCGAGAAATCCTGCGCCATCCGCACCAGCGCGTCATAGATCGCGCTGTCGCCGTGCGGGTGATATTTACCCATAACGTCGCCGACAGGACGCGCCGATTTACGGTACGCCTTGTCATGGGTGTTTCCGGTCTCATGCATCGCGTAGAGGATGCGCCGGTGCACGGGCTTCAATCCATCACGCAGATCAGGGATGGCACGGCTGACGATGACCGACATGGCATAGTCCAGATAGGATGTGCGCATTTCGGATTCGATTGAGACCGTCGGGCCGTCATAAACAGGGCGCTCCGGTGGGGTTTCGTCCATGTTTTCAGGGATTTCTGGCGTATCGCTCACGTAGGCTGCCCGTGTCTTGTTCTTGATCTATATCTTGTGGATGCACCTTATCAGACCCGGCATATAAGGTGCAAGCAAGCAACCGTTCCCCGACCAATTTAGGTCGGTAACATCGGAGTAACATATTGTTATCTAAGTATTAGGAGAGTTCCGTGTTACCCTGAGGGGACCTTGCAACAAGTTTGGAGGTCTGCATGGCGCAAAGTGAAACGGAACTCATGCTTAAGGGGTACGGGCTGACCACGGCGGAATTCTTCTACCATATGCCCGACTATATTCACGTTCTGAATACGTTCATCTGGCAGGATTACGACCTCGCTCCGGATCATCCCAAGCTGTTTGAGTTCGTTGAATTCTGGCAGAAAGAAATTGAAGGGCCGTTGCACTCGGTCCGGTTTACGCACCGCAAGATGATCGCACCCGGAGAGTGGCGGAACATGGTCGGTGAGTTTCGGGTGAACTAAGGCGCGAAATTAACCAACGCGCCAAGCGTAAACCGAGCATCCGGTCGAACCGGTACTGGTAAAGCTGTTGCCATCTTCGGCCAGACGTCCACGCCATTTGACCGTAATACCGGGGAAATAGTCGGTTCCGGTCAGTTGCTGATCATTCAGATATACCTCGGTATTTGCATTTTGGCCCAGTGAGTCTGATAAACGACCCGAAAATTTGTTCGCGCCCGATTTAACGTAGTTGACCGAGCCGGTCACTTTGACCACCAGTGCACAGGTCGCTTTGTACCGCCAATTCCCCACAAGAGACTGGCCATTTGCAGCAGATTGCGTCGAGGCAGGGGCGATGGCCTTGCAGATTGTGCCACTTTTGCCTTCCAGCTCTTCCAGTGCATGTCTGGTCCCCAGATCATCCGGCCCCAATTGTGAGGCACTGGCCGCAAGGTAGTTTGTGAAAGCACGCTTGGTTCTAGGCCCGGCGATGCCATCCGCACCACCTGCGCTGCATCCCAGCGCGTTGAGAGCGGCCTGCGTTGATCGCATCACCTGAATGTCGTCTGTTACAACCAATGTATCATTTGCGATGACTGGGGTTTCGCGGCTCGGGAGGCTTTGATCTGTGTCGGTTGGCGAAGTGTTGGCGAGTGCAAGACTGTCACGTATCTGCAGGGCGACCTTGTAGCTGTAAACATCTGACTGGTCGGAGTATTTATCGAGAAACGTATCGAATGCTTCGATTGTTCCAACAGAACGTGCCAAATTCAGATCAGCGCGAATATCGGCGTTCTCCGCCGAAGCGGAGTTTGTTTGTTGCGAGTCCAGCACCGCAGGGGTGAAGTAGAACTCCCCCAACAATTCATCGTAATAGGCCGGTATCTGGTCATGTTGGACGGTTCGCGACAGATCCCGCACTTCGGTTCGAAGCGCCGCAACCATGCTGCGTAGTTCCAACCCCGGTTCGGACAGACGGGGTAGCAGTGCACGGGTAAAGACCGAGTTCTGCGCGGCGTCATCATCGCTTAGCCGATCCAGCGCCATCTGACCGGCCCCGGCAGAGAATATGACGAACATACCCTGTGGTGCATTGATCCGGCCAAGACCGCGTGTTCCACCAATGCTGCGCCCGTTGGTTGATTTGAACGGGTTGTCGCGGCACGCGTCAATGATGGCGATTGAGGTCCGTGCTCCGGTCGCGCGGACCCGATCCAACAGGTCAGACAGGGCGATAGACTCAGATTTGATGAAATCAGACTGACCGGCCTTCGGGGTCTCGATATCGGTCGGCAACAGATAGTTCTCGCCGTCTATTTCCACGCCATGGCCGGCAAAAAAGACAAAGGCGGTATCGCCTGCTTCCAATTGGGCAGTGAATTCAGAAATGCGCTGGTTCATTCCGCGCCGGTCAAGGTTTACGCCCTGAAAGGTTTCAAACCCCAAGCCCTGAAGCTTTTGGGACACAGCTTCCGCATCGGCGACCGCTTTTTGCAAATCGATGACCGAGTCGTAGTCGTCATTTCCTATGACAAGCGCCAGCCTGTCTTGTGCCCAGAGCGGGGCAGCGAGGACCAAGAAGCAAATACCAAACAACCATTTCATTAGAACGGCCCGTTTTTTGAACACGACGTATATTCATATACGGGATTTCAGCGAACATGCGCAGTGAATTTGGTCACTTAGGCAAAATGATCAGGCCGAACAGCTTGCACCACCTAATACACAGAATTTGGCGCAGTGCGGATGGTTCAGATGCACGTCAGCCTCAGCTTCGGCGAGCGTTTCACCCAGTTCAAATTCCGGCGAATAGGGCAGTAGGGTACATGCCAACACAGCCGGCCGTTTTGCCCCTTTGCGTTTGACCACCATACGCGAGCTAGCGCACATAACTGCATCGGGCGACTTGTTCAGAATACCCCAGCACGCGGTTGTAATTTCAGGAACTTCTACGGTTTCGTCCATCTCGGGGAACAGCACGGTCTGCGCTGGATTTTGTGCATCAATGTCAAAGCCGTGCTCGGCAAAAAACGTAGCATATCCTGCGCGGCTTTCGGCGTCGCTTTCGCCCCAGACACTGCGCCCGGCGATGGCCATCTTGAAGCCGTTATCCCGCAGCCATTCCATTCCCGTCAGAGTCTTTGCAAAACTGCCTTTGCCGCGTTCTTCGTCATGCAATTCCGGGCGGAAATGATCGACAGAAATCCGCAGGGTCAGTTTGTCTGCGAAGTCGCGCTGTAATTCCATTAAGCCCTCACGCATTTTACGGCGCATCATCGGCAGCATTGCGTTGGTCAGGATTAAAACGTCGTACCCGCGTTCAAGTGAGGCTTGGGTCATCTCGATCATTTCGGGGTTCATGAATGGCTCACCGCCGGTAAAGCCGATCTCACGAATAGGCCATTGGCGCTGTTCAATCTGATCCAGATAATCGCGGACTTCGTTTGCGGTTATGTAGACCAACGCATCATTGGTCGGGCTGCTTTCGATATAGCAGTTCACGCATTCGATATTGCACAGAGTGCCGGTGTTGAACCACAAGGTCTCTGGATTGCTCAGCGAGACCGACGCGCGCGTTTGCCCGTCCGCTGTCACCAAACTGTCTTGAAACTTTCCGATATTCGCGGCCTGAGGGGCGTTGTCTTTCATTCCCGTATCCGGTTTTGTGCCTTTGCCAATCGATTTAATCGTTTGCGACTGTTTAGTTAAGTGCGTTTGCTCTTAGCTGACAGAGTTTTGATGTTGGAAGAAAATTGCCAATTGATTGCGCTAACATTGGACATGCCTCAAGTGGCAAGGTAAGGAAAAGCCATGGTTTCTCGCGTCATACCCGTAGACCCATTTGATCTGGTCATTTTCGGCGGAACCGGCGATCTGGCGCAGCGTAAGATCGTTCCGGCCTTGTTTCGCCGTTACTGCGCCGGTCAATGGCCCGAGGCTACGCGGATCATCGGCGCAGCGCGCGGAGATCTAAGAACCCAGGCGTTCCGCGACCTTGTATCTGATTCGTTGCGTCAACATGCACCCAGGCGGGCAACGGATTCTGAGGCGGTTGACCGCTTTTTGCAGCGTGTCGAATATGTTCGGTTGGATGCGGTGTCAGATGAGGGCTGGACCCAACTGGCGGAAATGCTGAGCGCGGATCGTATCCGGGCCTTCTACTTCTCGGTTGGGCCGCGACTGTTTGGGCCGCTGGCCGAGCAGATCAGAGCCCACAATTTGGAGACGCCCCAGACCCGTATCGTCGTCGAAAAACCCTTCGGGCACGATCTTGAAAGCGCTCAGGCGCTAAATTCAACGCTGGCCACACATTTCGACGAGGGTCAAATATATCGCATCGATCATTATCTGGGCAAAGAAACGGTTCAGAACCTGATGGCAGTGCGGTTCGGGAATATGTTGTTCGAGCCCCTCTGGAACAGCCAATATGTCGATCACATACAGATCACTGTGGCCGAGACGGTCGGCATCGATGGGCGAGAAGACTATTATGAGCGTGCAGGTGCCATGCGCGATATGGTGCAGAACCACCTGATGCAGCTTTTGTGCCTGATCGCGATGGAGCCGCCCGCAAAATTCGACCCTGACGCAGTGCGCGATGAAAAGCTGAAAGTGATCCGTGCGTTGGATCAAGTTGAGCCGCACCATATCGTTCGTGGCCAGTTTGCAGGCGGTCCTAGTGGCCGGGGATATCGTGACGTGGTCGGAAATCCGCGTTCGACAACCGAAAGTTACATCGCCTTACGCGCGCATGTCAGTAACTGGCGTTGGGCGGGGACTCCGTTCTATTTGCGCACAGGTAAAGAACTGGTGGCGCGATCTTCAGTCATCAATGTGATGTTCAAGGACGCGCCGCATTCGATTTTCGGGGAAGAGGCCGGACGACATGCAAACGCGCTGTCCATCCGTCTGCAGCCGAATGAGGGCATTACCCTGAAGGTGACCATAAAAGAGCCGGGGCAGGGTGGAATGCGACTAGTCGACGTGCCGCTGGATATGAGCTTTGCCGAGGCTTTAGGCCCCGAGAATCAGGACCCGCCCGACGCCTATGAGCGGCTGGTGATGGATGTTATCCGCGGCAACCAGACGCTGTTCATGCGCGGCGATGAGGTTGAGGCCGCTTGGGCCTGGACCGATCCAATCATCGCAGGCTGGCAGGCGCGCGGCGATGTTCCCAAGCCTTATGAAAATGGCAGCACCGGACCGGGTGATGCCGAGTTGTTGATGAAACGAGACCACCGCCGCTGGCAAGGAATAAACCCATGAATATCAAAGACTACGCCGACCGAGATATGCTGGCCATTGATGTCGCGAACGCTTTGGCCGGAGACCTTGAGGCCGCGTTGCTGCATCATGACACAGTCTCGCTGGCTGTTCCCGGTGGCACTACGCCGGGGCCAATTTTCGATGGCCTATGTGCTGCAGATTTGGAGTGGGAGCGGGTGCGCATTGTGCCGACCGACGAACGGTGCGTGCCGGGGGATCACGAACGCTCGAACGAGCGCTTGATCCGTGAACGGTTGCTGACAAACCGCGCCTCTGTCGCGCAATACATTCCTCTGTTTGCCGCTGGCCATGAGCCCGAGGCGGTTCTGCCTGAGATTGAGAGCATGATTAACCCGGTGCTGCCTTTGTCGGTGCTTGTACTGGGCATGGGGGAAGATATGCACACGGCATCTCTGTTCCCAGGGATGGATGGCCTGACCGCAGCGCTAGACAGTCATGCACCGACGCTGGCGGTGGCGCGCACGGATGTGCAGCCCGAAGCGCGTATCACTCTGACGGCACCGGTGCTGGAGGGCGCATTGTCCAAGCATCTTGTCATTTTTGGTAGAGCCAAACGTGATGCCCTGGACCGCGCCATGTCACTGCCGCCCGAAGAGGCACCGATTGCAGCTGTGTTGAGCGGCATGATGGTTCATTGGGCGGAGTGATCATGATGAAATTGGATCAACTGAAATCACTTGCAGCAGCAGCGGATAGCCGTCGGATACTGGACCTGTTCGACGCTGATGCAGATCGAGCAAAGGGCTTTTCCGCATCAACCGGCGATCTGCTGTTTGACTACTCGAAGACGCAGATCGATGACGATGTTCGGGATGCCCTGATCCAGCTCTGCGATCAGGCTAATTTGGCTGAGCGTCGGGCAGCGATGTTTGACGGGGAAAAGATCAACGAAACCGAAGGGCGCGCGGTCCTGCATACCGCATTGCGCAACCTTGGCGGAGGTCCTGTCGAAGTTGATGGTCAGGATGTAATGCCGGATGTGCTGGAGACTTTGCAGCGCATGCGCGTCTTTGCCGAGGAAGTGCGTGGCGGTGCGATCAAGGGGGCAGGTGGTACCTTTACCGACGTGGTGAATATCGGCATCGGCGGCTCGGACCTTGGGCCGGTCATGGCGACGCATGCGCTTGCACCGTATCACGATGGGCCAAAGCTTCACTATGTGTCGAATGTGGATGGCGCGCATATCGCCGACACGCTGCGCACGCTTGATCCAACCCGGACTCTGGTCATCGTGGCCTCGAAAACCTTTACCACGATCGAAACCATGACCAATGCGCGCACGGCGCGGGCGTGGATGGTTGATGGCGGTGGTGACCCCACACAGCAGTTTGCGGCCGTCTCAAGCGCGGTAGGCAAGACTGCTGCCTTTGGTATCCCCGAGGCGCGCGTATTTGGTTTCGCCGATTGGGTTGGCGGGCGCTATTCGGTTTGGGGTCCGGTCGGCCTGCCAGTGATGATCGCCGTCGGCTCGAACGCGTTTGATGCGTTTTTGCGCGGCGGGCAGGCGATGGATCTGCATTTCCGCGCGGCGGAATGGGTTGAAAACATGCCTGTTATGTTGGCTCTTGTGGGCATCTGGCACCGACAAGTTATGGGCCATGCCAGCCGCGCAGTATTGCCCTATGATCAGCGCTTGTTGCGGCTTCCGGCCTATTTCCAACAGCTTGAGATGGAATCTAACGGCAAGTCCGTCGCGATGGATGGCAGTACTCTTGCGTTGCCCTCAGGACCTGTCGTCTGGGGAGAGCCAGGCACCAATGGACAGCACGCATTTTATCAGTTGATCCATCAAGGAACGGATGTGATCCCTTGCGAATTCATGGTGGCCGCCGAAGGGCATGAACCAGAGCTGGCACATCATCACCGGCTGCTTCTGGCCAACTGTCTGGCACAGTCAGAGGCCCTGATGAAGGGCCGGTCATTGGATGAAGCCCGAGGGCGCATGGCCGAGAAGGGACTGACCGGAGACGAGTTGGAACGTCAGGCGCGGCACCGCGTCTTTTCAGGCAACCGTCCCTCGACCACATTGATGTATCCGCAGCTGACACCCTTTGTTCTGGGCCAGATCATCGCGCTGTATGAGCATCGGGTGTTCGTCGAAGGGGTCCTGATTGGCATTAATTCTTTCGATCAATGGGGCGTTGAGCTTGGCAAGGAACTGGCGACATCTTTGGGTCCCATCGTCGATGGCGAGAGCAGTGCCGAGGGCAAGGACGGCTCGACCGCTTCTTTGGTGGGATACGCCCTGCGCCATCGCGGTTGACGCGGCACCCCGTCGCACTCTCTTATTGTCAGACAATTGAAATCTTGGCAGGGTCATTGCCAAGGTGGAACAGCGCGGCCAAGCGCTGACGATGGGAGGAATGTCCATGCTGGGACAGATGATGACGCAGCCGTTGCTGATTTCGTCACTGATTGATCACGCTGAACGCAATCACGGCGAGACCGAGATTATCTCGGTCGAGACCGATGGATCCGTGACTGAGACCAATTGGGCCGGGATCGCGCAAAACGCACGACGATTGGCTTCTGCGCTGGTGAAGCTTGGGCTGCAGCCGCAGGATCGTGTGGGCACGCTGGCTTGGAACAACCGTCGGCATCTTGAAATTTACTATGCGGTATCAGGTGCAGGCTTTGTTTGTCACACGGTCAACCCGCGTCTGTTTCCCGAACAGCTAACCTATATCATCAATCACGCGCAGGACCGGGTTCTGTTCTTTGATGCGACCTTTTTGCCATTGGTTGCCGCGCTGCAAGAGCATCTGACCGAAGTGCAGCATTATGTACTGATGGGCGCGCGGGATGAGGCTGCGGTGTCTCAGGTGCCGGGATTAGTCTTCTATGATGAGCTGATTGAAACCGGTGGTGAGGACTATGCGTGGCCCATCTTTGACGAGAACACTGCATCCAGCCTTTGTTATACGTCAGGGACCACGGGCAACCCTAAGGGCGTTCTCTACTCTCACCGGTCTACATTGCTGCACAGCTTTGCGTCTAACACGCGTGATGTGATCGGCTATTCCGCGATGGATGTCGTTATGCCGGTGGTGCCGATGTTCCACGTCAATGCCTGGGGCTCACCCTATGCTAGCGCCATGTCCGGGTCGCGCATGGTGATGCCGGGGCCGGGTCTGCATGGCGAGGCGCTGGTTAATCTGATTGATACATATGGTGTGACATTGGCGATGGGCGTGCCGACGATCTGGCAAGGATTGCTGGCCCATGCGGCGACATGCGGAACCAAGCTGGAAAGCCTCAACCGCACCGTGATCGGTGGCGCGGCATGCCCGCCCTCGATGATCGAAACCTTCCGTGAAACCTATGGGGTCGACACCGTCCATGCCTGGGGCATGAGCGAGATGAGTCCCTTGGGAACCACGAATTACCCGATGGCCAAACATCTTGAGATGCCTCTTGAGGCCCAACACAAGCTGCGTGAAAATCAAGGCCGTCCGCCCTTTGGTGTCGAGTTGAAGATTGTCGATGATGACGGCAACGATCTGCCACATGACGGTGAAACACAGGGCGATCTGATGGTGCGCGGTCATTGGGTGTTGGACAGCTATTTCCACATGCAAGACGAGAGCTTGCTGCAGGATGGCTGGTTCGCAACAGGTGACGTGGCAACGCTGGACCCGGATGGCTACATGACGATCCGAGATCGGTCAAAGGACATCATCAAATCGGGTGGTGAATGGATCAGTTCGGTCGAGTTGGAGAATATTGCCGTCGCGCATCCTCAGCTGGCTACTGCCGCCGTCGTCGGTGTACCGCATCCGAAATGGGATGAGCGGCCGCTATTGGTTGCGGTCAAGGCCGAAGGCGAAGAGCCAACCGAACAGGACCTGTTGTCCTTCTTTGACGGTAAAATCGCCCAATGGCAGGTTCCGGACAAAGTTGTGTTTGTCGACGCATTGCCGTTGAACGCGACGGGTAAGGTCCTGAAACGCAATCTACGCGCGGATTTCGGCGATGTGTTGATGGGGTGAATGCCAGTCAAGGAAGAATGGCTCCGGCGGTAGGGATCGAACCTACGACCAATTGATTAACAGTCAACTGCTCTACCGCTGAGCTACGCCGGAACGGTCCGCGCCGTATAGCAACCTCAATTTACGACGTCCAGAGGATAAGACTCATTTACCAAACAATTCTCGCACAGGTCCAAAAATCAACAGACCGCGCGAATTTATACCCTGAAAAACGATCCATTCAGTTGCCGGGTTGGACGCCTAAATTTGAAACGCCAAAGGACGACTTACGCCTCAGACGCGTTTGCCTGCTGAGCCGCTTTTTCGGCTTCTCGTTCCTGTCGCGTAAATATGGGTGCAGCGGCCGTGTCGATATTATGTTTTTCCAGCAGATGCTCCATATAGCTGCCGGGTTCTGGAACACCGCCAATGAACGCCAGAAATTGTCGGACCCTTCGCCCATAGAAATGAACGGAGTAGGTGTCATTCGTGATTGACCTACGAACTTTGCGAACCATCTTGCCACGCATCAAGAAACGTCGATTTTTGAAACTTATTGGATACAGGCTATTTGTTGGAAGCGCATATTTGGCTTCACCTGTTTTCTTAAGATAGTGCGAGATCGCGTGTGGACCCCAAACACCCCAAGTTAGGTCGCCAGCATGTGCCGGGGTTCCGGCGTCCCTCAGTTCTTCGAAGTGTTTCCTCACCTTCGGCGTAAACCATTCAGGTATTCCGTATTCGTCCTCAGTCATTTCAATAAGTTGACCAAGCGCATCGCTATCCGAAGGCAAGCCCAGGACCCCGCCCGCGATATGACTTTCGGACTCCCACGCGTAGAAATGACCCGTGTCCGATTTGAAGGTTTTCACGCAATATGCGTCAAGGTCGGCCCAGATCATCCGATCGTTTTGCTGAATCAGGTGGTATCGGGAAACGTCTGAATACAAAGCAAAACTGCCGGTCCGTCAGTGTGTAACGAAGCGGTTGCTGCTTAGGACAGTTTCACCACTGATTAGTTCAACGCCTTCTGGCACGTTCTGTATATCACAGTAGTGATAAAGCTTTACATGATGCCCCGCGTCCAAGAATGACTAAGCACAAAGGACTTCAACGTAGCTGAGCGGGCCTTTGACCCACAGCATACCAATTTCATACTCACGATTCATCTGCTGACTTGTTCCTGCGCGCCTGCTGACTGAGCACCTGCCAGCAATAATCATCTTTGACCCTTAGTCCTAAATGTCAATTTCCGATCGAGGCAAGGCAATCTATGGTCGATTTTGTATCGACGTTGGACGCTACATTGGAAATTGGATTGGATCGCCATCCTGGGACTTATGAAGGGATCATGCAAGCTTGCGTGGGACTAGCATCATTTAATGATAGCGCAGCAAGTGCGCTGTCTAGTCATATCATCTAAGGGATTTGGCTCCGGCGGTAGGGATCGAACCTACGACCAATTGATTAACAGTCAACTGCTCTACCGCTGAGCTACGCCGGAACTGAGGGGCGTATAACAACAGCAATTTTCGCCGTCCAGAGGGGAAGCGCATGAGCGTGTAAAATTTTTTCTGTTTAGACGACGCGTCTGAAACGCGCCTCTGCTGACAGTTTATCTTCAGGCACAACTTTCGCTCTTCCGGTCAGATCAATCAGATGGGCAAATACGTTCCGTTCTGCGGCGGAAAGTAACGAGACTGGAGTTTCTACATAAATTTCCTGGGCAAGTTGTTGTGCGGTTTGGGGGCCTCTCTCTAATGCTGCTAGAATCTGCCTTTCTCGCTGCAATCGGTGACTAATAAGCCAATCCAGACGCTCGGCGGGTTTGGTGATCGATGCACCGTGGCCAGGGTGGAATGTTGTCCAGTCGCGCGCACGAAGGCGACGACAGGCGGCCATGAAATCCGTCAGGTCGCCATCTGGGGGCGAGACCAGAGAACTGGCCCAACCCATGACATGATCGGCGGTAAAGCAGATATCTCCCCAAGCCAGCGCAATATGATTGCCAAGATGGCCGGGCGTGTGAATGACCTCTAGCTGCCAGCCTTCTGCCGCGACACACTCGCCATCCTCAAGTTCGATATCCGGGCGGAATTCTGCGTCTATGCCTTCACCTCCACCGGCAAGCCCATCCTGGGCCAATTGAGTCATAACATCGCTGCGCCCGGCTTGTGGCCCTCCAAACGCCAGAATCGGTGCACCCGTCTGGGCTGCGAGCGGGGAGGCCAAAGGTGAGTGATCCAAGTGTGTGTGCGTAACGAAGATATGACTGATCCGCTGGTCGGGTTCCAACGCATCAAGGATGGCCTGCAGATGTGCGTCACTCAAAGGTCCCGGGTCGATGACTGCGATGTCTGATTCGCCTAAAAGGTAAGTGTTTGTGCCCCGATAGGTCATTGGCGAAGGATTGGGGGCAAGCACGCGCCTGAGGCCCGGAGCAAGCTGGTCTACCTGTCCGGGGCGTGGGTTGAATTCGTCGGGGGCTTGCATTCTGACCTCTTCCTCTTACCCAGGCAGCCCGCTAGGTTTAGCGCATGTCGACCCAATGGCTCAAACCCTATATGCCGCGCAGTTTGTATGCGCGTGCCGCACTTATTCTGGTGCTGCCGGTGATCGTTGTGCTTTTGGTTGTCGCGATTGCCTTTCTGCAAAAACACCTTGAGGAAGTGACTGCCCAGATGACCCGCACCGCGGCGCGCGAGGTGAATTTGGTGCTGGATGTGATGCAAGGGTCTGAAACTCAACAGCAGGCATTGGCTGCCGCGCGACGAGACTTGTCTGTTTTAAACATGACCGCACGGTTTTTACCGCCAAATGAAGAACCGCAGAGCAGTTCTCGGCGTTGGTACGATTTCATTGCACCTCAGGTGGATACAGAAATGCGAACACTACTGCCAGAGACGCAGTACGTGGCGCTGCCAAACGGGCAGGATGTGCATCTGTTCCTGGCGACGAATCTGGGAATGCTGGAGCTGGGGTTCGACCGCCGTCGTCTTTCGCCTACGGCTCCGCATCAGCTAATCGTGACAATGGTGTTCTTCGCCGCGTTGATGACGACGATCTCGTTTCTATACATGCGAAACCAGCTGCGGCCGATTACGCGTCTGGCGGACGCGGCACAGGCCTTTGGGCGCGGACGTGTGGTGCCGTATTCGCCCGGAGGTGCGATTGAAGTGCGCGCAGCGGGGAATGCCTTTGTCGACATGCGCGCCCGAATCGAGCGGCAGATTGAGCAACGCACACTCATGCTATCGGGGGTGAGCCACGACCTGCGTACACCTCTGACGCGCCTCAAGCTGGGATTGTCTATGCTGCCTGAAGACGAGGCCGCGCCGTTGCTGCAGGACGTGGATGAGATGCAATCGCTGCTGGACGCATTTTTAGACTTTTCACGTGGCGCAGCGGAAAGCGCGCCCGAAGAGGTCGAGCCCGAAAACTGGCTCAGCCAGATTGTTGACGATGCACAGCGCGCTGGCCAGCGAGTTGAGCTGATTTCGGTCGAGGGGCAGGGGACAGCCATGCTGCGACCGTCTGCCATGCGGCGGGCTGTTGAGAACTTGATCGGCAATGCGATCCGCTATGGGTCTCGCGCTGAGGTGAGCTTGTCGATGACGCCAAAATCGCTGCGCATTCGGGTTGAGGATGACGGCCCCGGTATTCCGGTCGAACACCGTACCGAAGCTGTTAAACCCTTCACGCGCCTTGATCCGGCACGGAACCAGAATCAGGGCAGCGGCGTGGGATTGGGCCTTGCGATCGTCGCCGATATCGCCCGCGTGCACGGGGGGATTCTGCGGCTGGGCAGCAGCGAAAGACTGGGCGGACTATGCGCGGATATCGTCATTGGGCGGTGATTTGGTAGGCCCGGAGGGACTCGAACCCCCAACCAAAGCGTTATGAGCGCTCTGCTCTAACCAATTGAGCTACAGGCCCGCCTGAGGGCTTTGCCTATCACGATGGCAGCCCGCGTCAAGCCTGACCGTTGCAACATGGCTCACAATCGAATAACCCGCGCGCAAAGCACTCATGAGGGATTGGCCATGACAGCGGGCAAGAACGGAATCACCTATGCCGACGCAGGTGTGGATATCGATGCAGGCAACGCTTTGGTTGATCGGATCAAGCCTGCCGCCAAGCGCACCAATCGTTCAGGTGTAATGAGCGGGCTAGGGGGCTTTGGTGCCCTTTTTGACCTGAAAGCGGCTGGCTATCAGGACCCGATTCTGGTGGGGGCAACCGATGGTGTGGGCACCAAGCTGCGTATCGCAATTGATACCGGCGTTGTCGATGGCGTGGGCATTGATCTCGTGGCGATGTGCGTCAACGATCTGATCTGTCAGGGCGCTGAGCCATTGTTTTTCCTTGACTACTTCGCGACCGGCAAGCTGGACACCGACACTGCCGCGCGGATTATCGAAGGAATTGCCGAAGGCTGTGCTCAATCCGGGTGTGCGCTGATTGGCGGCGAGACCGCCGAGATGCCGGGTATGTATCCGGACGGGGATTTTGATCTGGCCGGTTTCGCGGTCGGCGCGATGGAGCGCGGCTCGGCCTTGCCTGAGGATGTGCAAGAGGGTGATGTGCTGCTTGGGCTGGCCTCGAACGGTGTGCATTCCAACGGCTACTCGCTGGTGCGCAAGCTGGTTGAAATGTCTGGACTGGGCTGGGACGCAAAGTGCCCCTTTGGCGACGGCACTTTGGGTGAGGCACTGCTAACGCCCACGCGGCTTTACGTAAAGTCTGCGCTGCAAGCGATCCGGGCAGGGGGCGTTCATGCGCTTGCTCATATCACCGGTGGCGGTTTAACCGAAAACCTGCCGCGCGTACTGCCCGAGGATCTTGGCGCTGAGATTGATCTTAGCGCTTGGGACCTACCGCCCGTATTCAATTGGATGGCAGACATCGGGGGTATTTCGCAGGCCGAGATGCTCAAGACATTCAATTGCGGGATCGGCATGATTGTTGTTTGCGCCGCAGATCAGGCCGATGATCTGACTGCATTGCTGACAGAGACTGGCGAATCTGTTGCGCGAATCGGATATGTTTCTGCCGCGCCGGGTGTGGCCTATTCAGGCAAATTGCTGTGAGCTACAAACGCATCGCGATTCTGATTTCTGGCGGGGGGTCAAACATGGTGTCACTGGTCGACAGCATGACCGGGGATCATCCCGGGCGTCCCTGTCTGGTTCTAGCGAATGACGCCGATGCCGGGGGGCTAAAGAAAGCCGCGGACCGCGGTATTCCCACTGCTGCCGTAGACCATAGGCCATTTGGCCAAGATCGCGCCGCGTTTGAGGCTGAACTGATAAAGCCGTTGATCGAAGCCCAGCCGGATGTGGTGTGTCTGGCCGGTTTCATGCGCGTTCTGACCGGAGAGTTCGTATCCCGCTTCCAAGGCCGGGTGCTGAATATCCATCCGTCGCTTTTGCCCAAATACAAAGGGTTGAACACACATGCCCGCGCGATCGAAGCGGGCGATGCCCAGCATGGTTGTACTGTTCACGAGGTCACGGCGGCGTTGGATGATGGGCCAATTCTGGGACAGGCACGGGTGGATGTGCTGGCGGGGGACACGCCCGATGACCTCGCCGCCCGCGTGTTGACGTGGGAACACAAGCTCTACCCTGCGGTGCTGCGCCGGTTCTGTATGGGCAAGAAAGACCCAGTTCTGTTGCCCTGATTTCTTGGGGTGATTTACACGCAATCGTTATTCGTCTTATGGTCGCATATCGCTCGGGACGAGGACGGCACGGGCAGTTACAATAACCAAAAGCAAGAACAGCACCGCGCATGAAAACCCTGACAACGACGCAAGAGCTGGCCGCATTCTGCACGGCTGCTGCGCAATATCCTTATGTCACTGTAGACACTGAATTTCTGCGCGAACGAACCTATTATTCTAAACTCTGTCTTGTGCAGCTTGCAGTGCCAAATGCGGATGAGGACAGCGCCGTGCTGGTCGATCCACTGGCGGAAGGTCTATCATTAGAACCTTTGTATCAGCTGTTTCGGGATGAAAGCGTGGTCAAGGTTTTCCATGCGGCGCGACAGGATCTTGAGATTTTCTGGGTAGACGCAGGCGTGTTTCCAACGCCGCTGTTCGACACTCAGGTCGCCGCGATGGTCTGTGGCTTTGGTGAGCAGGTCGGATACGAGACCCTGGTGCGCAAGATCTGCAAGGAAGGGGTCGATAAAACCTCTCGCTTCACCGACTGGTCACGACGTCCGTTGACGGATGCGCAAAAAACCTATGCTTTGGCCGATGTTACTCATCTGCGAAAGATCTATGAACACCTAGCTGCAGAGCTGAAAAAGACCAGTCGGGATCACTGGGTGGCAGAAGAGCTTCGTATCCTTACCCGCCCCGAGACCTATGACATACGCCCGGAAGAAGCATGGCGCCGTGTTAAGACCCGGACGAATTCGGCCAAGTTTCTGGCAGTTGTCAAAGAGCTGGCTCAATTTCGCGAAGCTTATGCGCAAGAGAACAATGTACCGCGTAGCCGGGTATTCAAGGACGATGCGCTGATCGAGATGGCGTCGACCAAACCAAAATCGCCATCGGACTTGGGTGGGTCACGGCTATTGCTGCGTGAGGCCCGAAAAGGGGCAATTGCGGATGGCATTCTGGCTTCGGTGAAACGTGGCGTAAACTGCCCTCAGGATCAGTTGCCCAAGGTCGACAACAGCCGAGATAAGCTGAAGGTCAATCCCGCGCTTGCGGATTTGCTGCGGGTTCTTCTGAAGTCGAAAACCGAAAGCGCGGGCGTTGCTGCGAAACTGATCGCATCAAGCGCCGAGCTGGATCAGATTGCGGCCGGGGAACGCGATGTGGCTGCCATGTCAGGCTGGCGGTTCGAGGTGTTTGGTGAGGACGCTTTGAAGCTGTGCGAAGGCAGGATTGCGTTGGCTGCAAATGGTCAAGCTGTTCAGGTTGTCGCGCTCTAACGGCGGCGGGATTCCAACGCGTTCTGCTGGCCTTTAACCCGGACCAGTCGAATACCTTCTAGTTCCTGTCTGCTGACATTAATGGCCTCTGACACCATTCGAGACCGCTCAGGCCCCTGTGCGGTTGCATAGCTTGGGTAATCCACGCGGAAGGTAAATTCCATAATACCGTTTTTTGTAAGTTCTTCAGACCTTACGCGCGCAAGCTGCGCATTGAATGCGCCCTGTCGGATGGCCGTGCCGGTGGCGTATACGATCGCGCCGGAAGCAGTGGGATCGATCCGCAGTTCATTGATGACGGCGATTGGGACGCTGTTATCCTCGGCCTCTGGACGCGCAAACAAGCCCCTGCCGTCGCCCTGCTGTGGAACAAGCGCGTTGGCGTCATCTGCAGGTACGCCTACCGGGCTGGGCGTGCTGCTGCCAAACCAATTCGATGGATTGGCCCGAGAGTTGCTCCAGTTGCCACATGCGGAGAGAAACAGGGTAGATATCATCAGAAAAGACAGAGTTTTGTGCATGGACCCAACACTTTGCGCAACTTAACTTGCATCGGGTTAACGTAATTTTGGCATCTTGAAAAGCCACGCTGGGGACTGGACAGCCGGTTACGCTGGGCATAGTTCACAATTGTGAACGCGTAACGCAAGGACGACCCAACCATGGCCACGCCTGCCTTTGAAGAGATTGTCGAAGATTTCGAATTCCTGGAGGACTGGGAAGATCGCTATCGCCATGTCATCGAACAAGGGAAGGCGATGGAACCGCTGGAAGATGCGTTCAAAGTTCCTGCGACCAAGGTCAATGGTTGTGCAAGTCAGGTCTGGCTGCATCCGTCGGTCGAAAATGGCCAGTTCCACTTTGATGGTGACAGTGATGCCTTGATCGTGCGGGGGTTGATTGCAGTGTTGCGCAGTCTCTATAACGGCCTGCCGGTTGCTGAAGTCCCGAAGGTGGACGCAGGCGGCGAATTGGCCCGACTTGGGTTGCAAGAGCATTTGTCCGCTCAACGTTCAAACGGACTACGGGCTATGATCGAGCGTATCCGTGAGGTGGCCCTGGCCAACGCCTGACATTCACGAAGGCGGGCGCGCTGCCCAATCCGAAAGCGTTGTTTCCAGATCGCCATAGCCGGTCAATCGACGCTCGAACGCCAGCCCCATCCGTTCGGCACAGTCCTGCGCTCGACGGGTCAGTTCGGGATTGTCGGTTTGGGCTTGATAGACAAGTTTGGTGTAGTTCCCGAAATACATGTCGCGCAGTTCAGGGTGCCGATCCAGGCCCAGTGGTTTCCAGACAAAAGCATCGAACTGCCGCGCCAAGAAATCGGTCAGGTAAAACGCGGTAACCTCATCATCACCATGCGCGGCAAAGGCCAAATTCCCTTCGAAGAACGAATAACAATGCGGGCCTTTGATCATTTCGACCCCCAGCCGTTCGCACGCGGCCTGTAACAGCCCGCCAGTTCCGCAATCCGCATAGACGATATAGATCTGATCGTAAGCGTCTTTGTGCTTTGCAACGGCATCCTCAACGGCCTGAGTGATCTTTTCCGGATGCACATGCAAGATGGCGGGCAGGCAGGTCAGCGCCATATGATCCCAACCGTTCCGTTCCTTCAGATCTAAAATCTCACGCGCCAGCGCACCGCAAGCGATCAGCAGAATGGACTCGGTCTGGCGCGCTGTTGAGTACCCTTGGCGGGTCAGGCTGTCGTCATCTGGTATCTGATTATCGGTCATCTGATCTCTCTGACTGCGAGCTGGCTATATCTGGGGCCAAGGTTCAGACAAAAAAGGCCGCCCCAACAAGGACGGCCTGTTTCACGATATGGTTTCGTGCGTTAGCCGGCCAGTTGGTTGTGCTTGCGCGACATAAAGTCCTTGGCCATCTCCACGGCCACGGCTGCGTCACGGCAATAGCCGTCAGCACCGATCGCCTTGCCGAACTCTTCGTTCAGCGGAGCGCCACCAACCAGAACGGTGTATTCATCACGCAGGCCCTGTTCGACCAGCGTGTCGATCACAACCTTCATGTAAGGCATGGTCGTGGTCAGAAGGGCGGACATGCCCAGAATGTCGGGCTTTTCGTTTTCCAGCGCTTCCAGATAGTTTTCGACCGGGTTGTTGATACCGATATCGACAACCTCAAACCCGGCGCCTTCCATCATCATCGCAACAAGGTTCTTGCCGATGTCGTGGATATCGCCTTTGACGGTGCCGATCACCATCTTGCCAACACGCGGTGCGCCGGTTTCAGCCAGCAGAGGCTTCAAAATCGCCATACCGCCTTTCATCGCGTTGGCCGCCAGCAGCACCTCGGGAACAAACAGGATACCATCGCGGAAATCGTGGCCGACGATGGTCATGCCACCCACCAGCGCTTTGGTCAGGATATCATAGGGCTGCCATCCGCGCTCGAGCAGGATGTTAACACCTTCTTCGATTTCTTCTTTCAGGCCGTCATAAAGATCATCGAACATCTGTTCGACAAGTTCGTCGTCATTCAGTTCGGACAGGACGATGTCTTCTTCATCAGACATGGGCATTTCCCTGAGCTGTACGGGCCATCGGCCCTTGGTGGCATTTTTTCCGTTTTGGCCATTTCGTCGCAGGTCTACTGTGACGATTGCGACCTAGGTCGTTCTGAGACCGACCTATAGGCCGATTAATTACCCTAAGCGACATTAAATTTTGCAAGATTATCCTGCATTCGTTTCATCAGCCACGGTAAATTCAATTTTTTGTTCTTCGATTTCTGCGCCCCTTCGGTCCGTAAATATCTGGATGGAAAACACTGCATTTCTTGCCATCTGGAAGGATTCTGATTATTCAAAGTTGAAGGAACATAAGGTGAACAAATGAGCGCCGCTGTCAAACATCCCGGGCGTGGTGCCGCCTCAAACGCCGCTGGGCGTTTTGAGCGGTTTGCGACTGAGGCTGCCGAGGATGGCTGGGACTTGCATGACGAACTGCCGCCTTTGCGGACAGAGGTCCGGGATGAGGGCGCGCGCAGTCTCATAACCTACAACAAGTCTCCGGATTTGCCCTTTGATCGGTCGATCAATCCATACCGGGGCTGTGAGCATGGCTGTGTCTATTGCTTTGCGCGACCAACCCACGCGTATCTTGGACTGTCGCCAGGATTGGATTTCGAAACCCGTCTTGTTGCGCGCGCCAACGCGGCCGAAACACTGCGCCGCGAGCTTTCTGCGCGATCCTACAAAGTAGCGACGATTGCATTGGGCACGAATACCGATCCCTATCAGCCGGTCGAGAAAAACCGAGAAATCACAAGAGACTGCCTGAAGGTTCTGAGTGATTTCCAACATCCGCTCGGCATTGTGACCAAAGGAACATTGATCGAGCGTGATCTCGACATTCTGGCGCCGATGGCACGGAATGGTTTGGTACGGGTCGGCATTTCGTTGACGACCTTGGACCCAGATCTTTCCCGGAAAATGGAGCCTCGGGCGCCGTCACCACAAAGACGGCTTCGCATGATTCGAAACCTTTGCGGGGCAGGGGTTCCTGTTCGGGTCATGACGTCTCCGATCATACCGGGCTTGACGGATCACGAGCTTGAAAACCTTCTGGAGGCTGGCAAGCAGGCAGGGGCAGACTCTGCCAGTTGGATCATGCTGCGACTGCCGCGTGAAGTGTCCGAGCTGTGGCGCGAATGGTTGGCCGAGCATCAGCCAGGCAGGGCCGAGAAGGTGATGGCGCGGCTGCGCGAAATGCATGGTGGCAAAGAATATGACCCACGCTGGGGCCACCGGATGCGCGGCGAAGGAACCTATGCCGAGATGGTCTCTCAACGCTTCAATGCGGCTGTGAAACGGCTTGGGTTGTCGGTCAAGCTACCGCCTCTGAATTGTGCAGACTTTGCGCCACCGCCCCAGCCCGGAGATCAGCTGGCTTTGTTCTAAAGTGATCGCTCAGAAACTGATGCCAATCCCGGCCGAAAACCCATTCACCGTATCGCTGCCATAATAGCGGACCATGAACCGGGTGGTTGACACCCAGGGCACCCAGGTATCGGACAAATCAACCTCGATCCCGCCGCCGACACGGGCCAGCCAGTCGGTTCCAAGCACCAATGCCTGATCGCCAATCAGATAGGATAAAGACAAGTCTCCCACCCAGCGGACCGGGCGCCCAAACATACGCTTTCCGGTCGGAAAGCGATATCGCGACCACAGAACGGCATTTGCGGCGGTGGATTCAACCAACAGGTCTTCGTTGTCGCCAATCGGCCAATATTCGATGTGAGTGTAACGCAGGCTCGCTTCGAATTCGCGATCATTCGACAATGGTTTTTCGTAAGAAACTGTCATGGAGCCACCCGCACCCCCGGCCCAAATCCCTCCGCTGTCCAGGAAATCCCGGTCTAGGCCCAATCGGTTTGCGATTGCCTGAGCCCCGACTGACGCGTCGGATTGTGTCCGACCAACTGAAATGTGGGCCATCGGGGTGAGCTTCCAGAATTCTCCGATGTCGAACTGATATCCTACGCCGCCGGTAAGGGCGAGGCTCGTCCATTTCAAAGGGATGCGTGTCGTCTCGCCCGTGCCGCTGAAGGTTAAAACCGGGTCGTAGCGGGCGTAGCCGATATATCCCTCAAGGTAGATCGGCACACCTTCGGCAAGGCGAAAACCCCCTCCCAGCTGTGCAGACTTGAAGTCGTAATCTCGATTGGCTGTATTTGATTGCAACGCAATCGTACTGGCTGAATCATCTGGGATTCCTGCCAATCCCAATATCGCAAGAGACCCCGCAGCGTTTTCTTCTTGTTGCTTCTCAAAAGCGCGTTCCAGCAAGCTTTGAGCAGACGCAGCCTGAGTGAACAACAACAAGAGTAGCAAAAGTGGTAAACGCATGAGAACCAATTCCAACCGCAAGATATGGCGACCATAGGTTGGCTAGAATGTCTCGGGAAGAAAGAACACGCTCATAGATTGTGATTGGCTCTGCAAGGTTTCATTTTCGTAACGCTGCGCAACAAAAAAGGCCCCGGTTTTCCGGGGCCTTTGCGTCGAAATCTGACTGTTGGTCAGCGATTTTCGATGTCTACATAATCGCGGCTTGTCTCGCCTAGATACAGCTGACGCGGACGACCAATCTTGTTCTGTGGATCGGCAATCATTTCTTTCCACTGGCTGACCCAGCCAACCGTGCGCGACAGAGCGAAGATCGGAGTGAACATCGAGGTTGGGAAGCCCATCGCTTCCATCACGATTCCCGAATAGAAATCGACATTCGGGAACAGTTTCTTTTCGATGAAATATGGATCTTCCAGCGCCTGTTTTTCCAGCGCCTTTGCGACCTGCAGCTTGGGGTTGTTTTCGATGCCCAGCAGGTCAAGAACTTCGTCCGCTGATTGCTTCATAACCTTCGCACGTGGGTCAAAGTTCTTATAGACACGGTGGCCAAAACCCATCAGGCGGAATGGATCATCCTTGTCTTTGGCGCGCTCAATGAACTCTGGGATACGGTCCACGCTGCCAATTTCTTCCAGCATTTCAAGGCATGCTTGGTTCGCGCCACCATGTGCGGGTCCCCAGAGGCAGGCGATGCCTGCCGCAATACACGCGAACGGATTCGCACCAGATGAAGACGCCAGGCGTACGGTCGAGGTCGATGCGTTTTGCTCATGATCGGCCTGCAACATAAAGATGCGATCCATGGCGCGCGCCAGAATCGGGTTTACTTCATAGTCCTCAGCAGGAACCGCGAAACACATGCGCAGGAAGTTCGACGCATAGTCCAGATCATTGCGCGGATACACAAAGGGCTGACCAATGTGGTACTTATAGGCCCATGCCGCAATGGTCGGCATCTTCGCGATCAGACGGTGCGAAGCAACCTCACGCTGACGCGGGTCAGAAATATCGGTCGAATCGTGATAGAACGCAGACATCGCCCCGACAACACCCACCATGATGGCCATCGGATGCGCATCCCGGCGGAACCCGCGATAGAAATACTGCATTTGTTCGTGCAGCATCGTGTGACGGGTGATCGTGGTCTCAAAGTTTTCGAGATCATTAGCGGACGGCAACTCGCCATATAGCAGCAGATAGCTCAGCTCTAAGAAGTGCGATTTGGACGCAATTTGTTCAATCGGGTAGCCGCGATGCAGCAGTTCGCCCTTGTCACCGTCAATAAAAGTGATGGTGCTGTCACAGCTTGCAGTCGAGGTGAAGCCTGGATCGTAGGTAAAGACGCCAGCCTGACCATAGAGCTTGCGAATATCGATCACATCGGGCCCCGCAGTCGGAGAAAATACCGGCAGATCATAGCTTTCGCCGTGGACAGTCAGTTTGGCTGTTTTTTGGCTCTCGGTCATGTTTATCCCTTCTTCATTCGTGCACATGTCGGCTCGTTGTCCGACAAGCAGGCAACGACTGCGTTCAGCAGCGCAGTCCGTCATTAACGGAGCAGCGTTACCCTAATGTGAAATCAGGTCAGGTTCGCTGCATCAGAAAGCCGCGCCAGGGTTTCATCCCGCCCAAGCACAAGCATCATGTCAAATACCGAAGGTGTTACTGCTCGGCCCGCCAGCGCCGCGCGCAGCGGACCAGCCAGTTTGCCGAACTTAACCCCATTCGCCTCTGCGAACGAATTCAGGGTCTCCTCCAGTTCGTTGCGAGACCAGCTAGCATTTTGCAGCTGCGGCGTCAATTCATTCAGTATACCATCGGATACAGATGCAAGCGCCTTTGCCGCCTTTTCATCCGGTTGAATTGGCCGTGATGTAAGGATAAATTCAGCTTTTTCAAGTAATTCTGGGAAAGTGCGCGCCCGATCTTTGAGGCAATACATTGCACGGATCAAATCACTCGATTGTGTTTCAGACAGAAGTGGCAAACCAGCCGATTTCAGATACTCCTGAATCTCTTGCTGCAATGCAGCATCTTCCCCAACGGCAATATGCTGGCCACACAGGTTTTCCAGCTTTTTCATGTCAAATCGCGCCGGGCTTTTGCCGATGCCATCAAGGTCAAACCACTCTTTGGCTTGCGTATCCGTAAAGAATTCGTCGTCTCCGTGGCTCCAACCCAACCGCGCCAGATAATTGCGCATTCCGGCTGCCGGATATCCCATGGCTTGATACTCTTGCGCCCCCAATGCTCCATGGCGCTTGCTGAGTTTTTTGCCATCTGGGCCGTGAATCAATGGGATATGCGCCCAGAATGGAACGTCCCAGCCCATCGCCTCGTAGATCATCATCTGACGGGCCGCGTTGTTGAGGTGATCGTCACCCCGGATTACATGGGTCACGCCCATGTCGTGGTCATCAACTACAACGGCCAGCATATAGACGGGTGTTCCATCCGAACGCAGCAGGATCATGTCATCCAGCTGATCGTTGCGAATGGTGACTTCGCCTTGAACCTGATCACGGATGATGGTGGAGCCGTCCTGCGGGGCCTTTATGCGGATCACATAAGGGGCTTCAGGGTGCGATGAGGGTTCGGCATCCCGCCAGGGGCTACGAAACAGGGTCGACTTGCCTTCAGCGCGTGCCTGTTCGCGGAATGCCGCGATTTCTTCCTGCGTCGAAAAACACTTGTAAGCCTTACCCTCGGACAGCAGTTGATGTGCAACTTCGGCGTGCCGGTCAGCGCCATCGAACTGGCTGATGACATCGCCATCGTGATCCAGCCCGAGCCACGCCATACCCTGCAGAATCGCAGCGGTCGCTTCGGGGGTTGACCGCTCGCGATCCGTATCTTCGATCCGCAGCAGGAATTTGCCCCTACGGCCCCGCGCATAAAGCCAGTTGAACAACGCAGTGCGCGCGCCACCAATGTGCAAAAAACCGGTGGGAGAGGGGGCAAAGCGGGTGACGACCTGATCGGACATGGTGTGGATTAACCTTTTGGTAACCTTCGCGGGCATAGTTTGGCGACTATCTACCCAGCCCGAAGGACGGGGGCAACCATGCGTGCTCTGACACGGGTCGAGACCGCATTGCTGACCCAGCGGGGACATTTGTTTCCGTGGTCTCCGATTTGTCTGGCTGTCGGCATCGGCGGGTATTTCGGCCTGAGGTTCGAGCCCGCAGCTGACCTGTACGTCGGCGTTCTGGCATTTGCGTTGCTTTTGTTGGCGGCGGCGCGCTGGATCGGGGTTGCCTGGCGTCCGCTGGCCGTCGGAATGGCGCTGATCGCAACAGGATTTCTGTTGGCAGGCGCTCGGGCTCATACGGTTGCAGAGCCGGTTCTGCAATGGCGCTATTACGGCCCAGTCGAGGGGAGGGTCGCGGCGCTGGACCGCTCTGCGTCGGATGCGTTGCGGGTGACACTGGATCAGGTGCGGATCGGGGACGTGCCTGTTGACCAGAGACCACAGCGCATCCGGCTATCCATTCATGGTGACACCGTGAACCTTTCGCCAGGCCAAAGGATCATGACCACCGCCCATCTTTCGCCGCCGCAAGGACCTGTCGAGCCTGGCGGTTTTGATTTTCGACGCCACGCTTGGTTTCAGCAGCTTGGCGCTGTCGGATACACCCGCGTCCCGGTTTTGACCTCGGCGCCGGCCCAAGATGGGCGTGACGGCGTTCGTGTAACGGCCTGGCGCATGGCCATCTCGGACCGGGTGCGCGCGATCCTACCTGGCGAGGTCGGAGGGTTTGCCGCTGCTGTCACCACCGGAGATCGCAGCGGAATGGGGCAATCCTCGCTTGAGGCGCTGCGCGCATCTAATCTGGCACATCTTCTTGCGATTTCTGGTTTGCATATGGGGTTGCTGACCGGCTTTGTTTTCGTGGCTTGTCGCGTTGGGTTTTCGATGATGCCTGCACTTGCGCTGCGTGCACCTGTTCGGAAACTGGCAGCCATCTGCGCCTTGTTTGCCGCTACGATCTATTTGTTCCTCTCTGGTGGAAATGTAGCAACCGAACGGGCATTTGTTATGGTTTGTGTCATGTTGGGGGCGGTGCTGCTGGATCGCCGCGCGATTTCACTGCGTGCGGTGGCAGTTGCTGCGCTGATCGTTCTGGTGTTGCGACCTGAAACCTTGCTGAGCCCGGGATTTCAGATGTCATTTGCTGCCACGACCGCGCTTGTTGCAGCGTTTGGGGCCCTGCGCAACTACGGTCCAATGCCCGGCCCAAAGTGGTTCCGACCGGTGCTTGCTTTGCTAATGTCTTCAGCCATTGCGGGGATCGCAACCGCGCCAATTGGGGCCGCGCATTTCAATACCGTCTCGCACTACGGATTAGTGGCGAACCTCGTTTCGGTGCCCGTGATGGGTACGCTTGTCGTTCCCAGCGCCGTTGTTGCAGCGCTCCTTGCGCCCTTCGGGCTTGAAGCAATCGCGCTGCATGTGATGGGTTTGGGGCTGAGATGGATACTCGCCGTTGCACATTGGGTATCGGATCTCGAGGGCGCACGGGGATTTGTTGTCAGCCCATTGGGATTTGTTCTGCCCGTTCTGACAATGTCGGTCCTATGGTTGATCTTGTGGCAAGGTCGCGCGCGATGGATCGGCGTGGCTCCTGCGGTGGTGGCTATTGCGATGTGGGGGCAGGGCAGCCGGCCTGATGTTCTGATCGCTGATACCGGGGGTCTTGTCGGCGTCATGACCGAAGAGGGACGTGCGCTGAGTAAACCCAAAGGTAGCGGATTTGTCGCATCAGTTTGGTTGGAAAATGACGGGGATGGCGTAGATCAGACCAAGGCTGCGCTGCGTTGGCCCGAGCCTACCGAAGGTGTTCAGCGTTACCTGATGGGTGGCAAAGAGCTTGTGCACCTGACGGGTAAACGCGCAGCGCTTGCATTCGATGAGTGTGATCCAGATCAGATCGTAATTGCACCAGTCTCTCTGTCGCTGAAAGGGGCATGCAGTGTCTATGATCTTGAGACACTGCAAAAGACAGGCAGTCTTGCGCTGTCAAAGGGTCGGGTATTGACCAGCACCTATGTCTCAGGCCGTCGCTTGTGGTCGCCTAAGTCGCGTCAGTAGCTGCGGATCAGACCGACCAGACGACCCTGAACCTTCACTTTATCTTCAGGCAGAACGCGGGTTTCATAGGCTGGATTGGCTGCTTCTAGCGCGATGGCCTGACCGCGGCGGAAGAAGCGTTTCAGAGTAGCCTCCTGATCCTCGACCAGCGCAACCACGATATCACCATTATCAGCAGCTGTGGTTTCGCGGATGACCACCACATCGCCATCATTGATCCCCGCTTCGATCATGGAGTCACCCCGAACCTCGAGCGCATAATGCTCTCCACGGCCCGAAACCATTGATCCCGGTACAGCAACGCGGTGTGAGACATGTCTGATCGCTTCGATCGGAACACCAGCTGCGATCCGGCCCATCACAGGCAATTCCATCGCATCAACGGTGACAGGTTCGAAATTGGCGGGGCGAGGACCTTCTGGACGGTCGCCTTCGATCACGCGAGGTTTGAAACCCGCCGTGGGTTCACCGCCCAAACTTTCGGGCAGCTTCACGATTTCTATGGCGCGCGCCCTGTGGGCGAGACGGCGGATAAAGCCTCGTTCCTCCAGCGCGGTGATCAGTCGGTGGATTCCGGATTTGGAACGCAGGTCCAACGCCGCCTTCATTTCATCAAAACTGGGCGGAACACCGTCCGCTTGCACGCGTTTGTGGATGAATTCCAGCAAATCCAATTGCTTCTTGGTCAGCATCGCTCGCACCTCATCGCTCATGCGTTTTCTTTTGTTCTACGCATGTTCACGTTTTGTGTCAACGGATTTGCTAAATCGGCAGGTAGGTGACGTCTTCACCAACGGTGCGCGCTGGATCGTTGGGCTGGCGTACAATCAACGCATTTGCCTGCGCCAGAACGCTAAGCAGCGAGCTGTCTTGATCACCACAAGCGCGAATACCGCCGCGGTCTACAACTGCGCGCATGTAATGTTCGCGCCCACCGTTTTGAGCAAGCGGAGCCGTCAGCCGGGCCTGTTGCAGAGGCGAAAGCACCTGATCTATTCCCAGCATGTGGCGCACCATCGGAACCAGAAAAAGATAACCACAAACCATGGCGCTGACAGGGTTGCCGGGCAGGCCAACCATTGCGGCATCGCCCAAGTGCCCGGCCATCAGCGGTTTGCCGGGGCGCATGCGAATCTTGTAGAATGACTGTTCCAGACCAAGACCCTCTGACACATCTGCAACCAGATCATATTCGCCGACCGAAGCCCCACCAATGGTCACGACAAGGTCTGCGCCCTGCGCCAAGCCAAAAGCGGTTTCCAGTGACGCAACAGTGTCTCGTGCAATCGGAAGCACACGTACATGCGCGCCGTTGTTTTCAAGCAACGCTTTCAAGCCAAAGGTATTCGAGGCTATGATTTGATCAGGCCCGGGCGTTTCACCGGGCATCACCAGTTCGTTGCCAGTCGAGATCAATGCGACGATAGGTTTGCGCGCCACAGGAACTGATGCAACGTTCATCGCCGCCATCAGCGCAATGTCTTCCGGCCTGATCCGGCGGGGAGCCTTGATTTCTGTACCAATGGCGAAATCGATACCTGCTGGACGGATATTGGTCTTTTCGCCGGGGATGTCCGTTATCGTGATTAGATTGCCGCGCCGGTCGACATCTTCCTGAATGACCACGAAATCCGCACCATTAGGGACGGGCGCGCCAGTGAATATCCGCACCGCCTGTCCTGGGCCGACGTTTCGTTCAAAGCGCTGTCCGGCTGCAGACTCTCCCACAACCTTGAACATCGCGTGCAGTTCAACTTCGGTCGCCTTAACCGCGTATCCATCCATTGAGGAGGCCGCAAAAGGGGGCTGATCACGGGTTGCGGTGACATCTTGCGCCAAAACACGACCGCTTGCATCGGAAAGGCCAACGGTTTCTGCCGGCAGAGGGGAAACCAGATCAAACAGCAGCGCGCGCGCTTCTTCTACTGATATCATGACGCCTCGTAACGACCTGATTTTCCGCCATCTTTCAGCAATACCCGAATGCCGCCGATTTCCATCGCCTTATCCACGGCCTTGGTCATGTCATAAACGGTCAATGCTGCTGTTGAGACTGCAGTCAGCGCCTCCATCTCGACTCCGGTCTGCCCCGAGGTCTTAACGGTGGCTTCAATCTGAACGCCGGGAAGATCGGGGTCCAGAGTAAGCTCAACAGCGACTTTGGTGACGGGTAATGGATGACAGAGTGGTATGAGATCCGGCGTCTTTTTGGCGCCCATGATACCTGCAAGCCGTGCAACGCCCAGCACATCGCCTTTCTTGGCGCGCCCTTCAGAAATGATATCAAATGTTTCTTGCGCCATCTTGATGTGACCGGCGGCGACCGCAACCCTGTCGGTGACGGCCTTGTCAGACACATCCACCATGTGGGCCTCACCTTTGGCATCAAAATGCGTCAGTGGCATCACATCACTCCGGGGATCAATGGATTGGCCAGCAGTGAACGGGTGGCGCTAGCCACATCATCCTGACGCATCAGGCTTTCACCAATCAGGAAGCAACGCGCGCCATAACGCGCGATATCGGCGAGATCGGCCGGAGTACTCAGGCCGCTTTCGCAGACAATCGTGCGATCCGCGGGAACCAGCTTTGACAGATGGCGCGTCGTATCAAGACTTGTCTCGAAGGTCTTGAGATTGCGGTTGTTTATCCCGATCAGGGGGCTTTTCAACTGTGTCGCCCGCTCCAGTTCTTCGGCATCATGCACTTCGATCAGAACATCCATTCCCCAATCGAAAGCAGTTTGCTCAAGCTCTGCCGCCTGCGCGTCTTCGACCGAGGCCATTATAATCAGGATACAGTCGGCACCCAGAGCTCGGGCCTCGACCACCTGATAGGGATCATACATGAAATCCTTGCGCAGTGCGGGCAGCGAACACGCCGCGCGCGCTTCGGTCAGGAAGTTTTTCGCCCCCTGAAAGCTTGGTGTGTCTGTAAGAACCGAAAGGCAGGCGGCCCCTCCAGCTTCATAGGCTTGGGCCAATGCAGGCGGATTGAAATCTTCGCGGATCAATCCCTTGGACGGGCTGGCCTTCTTAACTTCTGCAATTAGCCCATACCCAGTGCGGGTTGCCTTGTGCAAAGCTTCTGCAAATTCGCGCACCTCTGGTGCACTACGGGCCTCGGACTCCAATGTTTCCAGAGACTTATTTGCCTTGTCTGAGGCAACTTCTTCTAATTTGTAGGCTTTGATCCTATCCAGAACGGTCTCTGTCATGCGGCTTCCTGTGTAATGCGTGCCAGCGCGTTAATCTTGTCGCGGGCCTTTCCGCTGTCGATGCTTTCAGCAGCCATCGCGACCCCTTCGCGCAAATCGCTTGCGGCGTCTGCGACGACAAGGGCAGCGGCAGAGTTTAGCAGCACCGCATCACGATAGGCCGAGGGTTGGCCATCAAGCAATGCGCGGAATGCGACGGCGTTTTCTTCCGGCGTGCCACCGACGATGTCTTCGAACGGATGTACGGGCAGGCCAGCGTCTTCTGGGTGAAGCTCGACTTCCTTCACTGCGCCATCTTTTACCGAGGCGACCCAGCTGATGCCTGTGATCGTCAATTCATCAGTTCCGTCAGAGCCATGCACCAACCACGCATGCTCAGCACCCAGCAGGCCCAACGTTTCCGCCATCGGGCGGATCAGGTCTTTGCTGAACGCTCCGGTCAGTTGCCGCTTTACCCCAGCGGGGTTGGTGAGTGGACCGAGAATGTTAAAGATCGTGCGCGTCCCAAGCTCTTGCCGTGATGGCATGACATGGGCGATGGCAGGGTGATGCATCGGGGCCATCATGAAGCCAATGCCGACCTCTTGCAGCGCTTTTTCAACAACTTCCGGCCCGACCATCACGTTGATGCCGAGCTGGCCAAGCGCATCTGCCGCGCCGGATTTCGAACTGAGATTTCGGTTGCCGTGCTTGGCAACCGTGACTCCAGCACCTGCAGTCACAAAAGCGGTGGCAGTCGAGATGTTCAGCGTACCCTTGCCGTCACCCCCGGTTCCAACGATATCCATCGCACCAGCCGGGGCTTTCACTGCATTGCATTTCGCCCTCATCACGGCGGCAGCCGCCGCGTATTCATCTACCGTTTCACCCCGAGTACGCATTGCCATCAGCAAACCGCCGATTTGGCTGGGTGTTGCTGCGCCATCAAAAAGAATGCCAAAGGCCTGCTCAGCCTCGGTACGGGTCAGAGGTCGGTCAGCCGCAGCACCGATCAGCGGTTTCAGAGCGTCGCTCATGCTGGGACTTTCATTTCATTCAGGAAATTCTTGAGTAGGGCGTGCCCGTGTTCAGAGGCGATGGATTCCGGGTGGAATTGAACGCCGTGAATCGGCAGCTCTTTGTGTTGCAACCCCATGATCGTGCCGTCTTCAAGCTCGGCGGTGATTTCAAGGCAGTCAGGGAGGCTTTCGCGCTCGACGATCAGAGAATGATAACGTGTCGCCTCGAAGGGTGAAGGAAGACCTGCGAATACGCCTTTTCCGGTGTGCTTCATCGTGCCCATCTTGCCGTGAACGATTTCATGGCAGCGCACAACCTTTCCGCCAAAAGCCTGACCGATCGTCTGATGGCCAAGGCAGACGCCCATTAGTGGCGTTTGGGTCTCAGCGGCTGCTACGGTTAGCGCCAGACAGATGCCCGCCTGATCAGGGTCACAAGGGCCAGGGCTCAGCAGGATACCAGCCGGGTTCATCGCCATCGCTTCCTGCACATCCAGCGCGTCATTCCGGCGCACGACCATCTCGGCCCCAAGCTCACCCAGATAGTGAACGAGGTTGTAGGTAAACGAGTCATAGTTGTCGATCAGCAGCAGCATTTGAGCACTTATCTTCTTATGGCCATTTCGGGCTGGCGATGCAGGCCTCAGGCGCGGTATGATGTCGGGACATACATGCTCAGGCTTGCGCGGCAGCGTCAAGAGGACATACCCAACTTGACACAGTACAAGTAAGCGCCACGAAAGATGGTGTCCGGGCGAAAGAGGCACGAAACAACGCGAGAGGCGAGAATTCGATGGGCGGATTTTACGGTGGATTGATCGCCGGGGCGGTCTCGGTATTGGCACTGGGCGCAGTTTTGTCGCTTACCACACCTTTGACGCGCAAACCAGAAGTGGCGGCAACAGCCCCCGAAGTTGCTGATGCGCCCAAGCCCGTCGAGCCTGCGAAGGTTGACGAAAGCAGCGTTGATGCTGATCTGGTGGAATTGCCGCCGTCTGGGCCAGAGGCTCCTGAAGTATCGTCAGATTCCCTGGATGGGTTGGCTGGCATAGAGTTGGAACCGGGCGCGCGCCCCGAAACAGTTGCAACGCCGTCCGAGACTTCCGCGCCCGAAGGCATTTCCGCTCCGGCAGTGACTGTCCAGACGCAGGCCCCGGCCGCGCCGCCCGCACCGCTGGTCGAGCCAGAAGCGCCAAAGCAAGAGGCCGAACCGGCAACGCTTGCAGAAGCTCCACCTCCGCCAGAGCCAGAGTTGGTCCCAGAACCGGAAGTGGTGGAAGAAGAACCTAAAGAACAAGCACCTCAGATCGCGGCGCTGCAGCCAGAAACCGAGGCCTTGCCAGATGTGCCTGTCGAGACGCCGGAAGTTGAGCTCGTACCCGAAGACAATCCGATCGCTGTTGAGGGCGAAGAAGATACGCGCCCGGTTCAGCAGCCTCGTGTCCTGCAGCTGCCGCAAATCGGTGGCGACGGTGATACCGCATTGAACGGCTCGCTGGCAGGTAAACGTATCATTCCACTGACCGAACGGGATGATGCTCCGGCGGAGCAAGCTGAGGTCGTGCCCGAAGTAGAGGCAAAGCCAATCGAGGCCCATGCGGCAAGTTTCGATAACCCGGACTCCAAACCGCTCATGTCGATCATTTTGATCGATGATGAAGGGGCCTTTGGGGCCGAGGCGCTTCAGGATTTTCCATATCCACTTAGTTTTGCCATAAGTCCGTCAGACCCAGAAGCGGCTGAGAAGATGGCGCGTCACCGCGCAGCAGGGTTCGAAGTCCTGGCGTTGATTGACATGCACGAAGCAGCCAGCGCACAGGATGCCGAAGTGTCGCTGTCGGTTTGGTTGGATGAATTACCGCACACCGTTGGCATTTTGGAAGGCGTCGGAACCGGCATTCAGGGCAACCGAAAGCTGGCCGATCAAGTCGCGGCGATTGCAGGCGATACCGGGCGAGGTTTGGTGACGCAGGACAACGGCCTGAACACCGCGCAGAAACTGGCCGCGCGAAACGGGATTCCTTCAAGCGTCGTGTTCCGCGATTTCGACGGCGCCAGGCAGGATCCTAAGATCATGCGCCGTTTTCTTGATCAGGCCGCATTCCGAGCCGGGCAGGAGGGGGCCGTCGTCATGTTAGGGCGCCTTCGCCCCGAAACGATTTCGGCCCTACTGCTGTGGGGCCTTGAGGACCGCGGCAGCCGCGTGGCCATGGCGCCAATCTCAGCGGTCATGATGAAAGAGGTTCAGCAGGACAATCCTGAAACCCCGACGGATGGCTAACAGCAATTAACTGCCGTCGACCTATTAGCTGTTTCCGCTACCGGTAAAACGCGCTGCATCCGCTGCCGCGCGGCGGATAGCGTTGGATTTATGGACCGTCTCCATATATTCCGCTTCGGGATCGCTGTCATAGACAACGCCTCCGCCAGCTTGAATATAGAGCTTGTGGTCCTTCACAATGGCTGTGCGCAAAGCGATGCACATATCCATGTCGCCACCAGCGCTGAAATAGCCGACGCCGCCGCCGTAAAGGCCGCGCTTTTCAGGCTCCAGCTCGTCGATGATCTCCATAGCGCGGACCTTGGGCGCGCCTGAGACGGTCCCGGCAGGCATCCCGGCAAAGAAGGCATCCAGCGCGTCTTTATCTTCGGCCAGCTCTCCGACAACGTTTGACACGATGTGCATCACGTGGCTGTAGCGTTCGATTATGAACTCTTCGGTGGGTCGTACGGTGCCGATCTTGGCAACGCGACCAGTGTCGTTACGACCCAAATCCAGCAGCATCAGATGCTCGGCCAGTTCTTTCTTGTCGGCCAGCAGATCGATCTCGTTCGCCTTGTCCTCTTCGGGCGTCGCACCGCGTGGACGGGTGCCAGCGATGGGGCGTATCGTGACTTCATCACCAAAGACGCGGACCAGAATCTCGGGGCTTGCGCCTACAACCTGAAATCCGCCGAAGTTGAAGTAGAACATAAATGGCGACGGGTTGGTGCGCCGAAGCGAGCGGTAGAGTGCAAAGGGGGGCTGCGGGAAATCCTGCGTCCAGCGTTGGGCTGGAACGACCTGAAAGATATCACCGGCGCGGATGTATTCTTTGGCCTTTTCAACGGCCTCCATATAACCGGATTTGGTGAAGTTCGATGTCGGAGGGCCGACCTCGATGGCGTCCCCTAGATCACGGGTTTCGGCGGGCATGGCGCGTTCCAGATCGCGCACCGCGTCCATCACGCGCTCGGCGGCTTGCGCATAAGCTGCCTTGGCGGTTTGACCTTCGCTGACCCAAGCTGGTGAGACAACGGTCACCTCACCTTTGACGCCGTCCAGAACGGCGATGACCGACGGACGCAACATGATCGCGTCGGGCAGGCCCAACGGATCGGGGTTCACATCCGGTAGATACTCGACCAATCGCACCATGTCATAGCCCAGATAGCCAAACAGCCCGGCGGCAGCTTGGGGCAGATCATCCGGCAGCGCGATGCGGCTTTCGGCCAGCAGGGCGCGCAGGTTGTCCATCGGGTTACCATCCTGCGGCTGGAATGCCTCCGCGTCAAACCGAGCAGATCGATTCAGGGCCGACGACTCACCATTGCATCGCCAGACAAGATCGGGCTTCATTCCAATGATCGAATAGCGCCCGCGCACTTCGCCACCGGTCACTGACTCGAGCATGAATGCGTCTTTTTGCGCGCCGGTTAGCTTGAGCATCAGAGACACAGGCGTATCCAGATCCGCAGCAAGGCGCGTGTAGACAGCCTGATTTTCACCCGCGTCATAAGCGCGTGCGAAGGTTTCGAAATCCGGGGTCAGGGCCATTTGCGGTCTCTTTAGTAACTTGCCCGTACTGCGTTCAGCGCTTGCTGATCCAGCACAGGGCGTGCGCGGGTCTGGGCGTCGCGCACGTAGATATCAAAGATGTTTTGCGCCAAAGCCTGATCCAATTGCGCGGCCAGCGCATCCTGCATCTGGCGTTGCTCATCTGTTTCGGCTGGCGGCAGCTCTTCATCCAGACGCACAATCAAGGCTGTGCCATTTCCGGGTATGACCCGCAGCTCACCCGGTTCCATTTCAAAGACCTGAGTCATGAATTCTATCGGAACATCCTCTAGGAAAGCGGTGCGGGTCAGGGCGTTTTCCACCCGGAAAGGCAGGCCCGTGGCGGTGAAGTCACCATCGGTCGCCAGCTGTGTCAGAACCGTATTGGCTTGATTTTGCAGTGCTTTCGCGGTTTCGACCTGAACCCAGGCATCGGCGACACGGGCGCGGGCACTGTCCAGAGGCTCTGGGCGCGGTTCCAGAACCTCATTCAAGCGCATGGCAAAGATCGAACCGTCTTCGAGAAATGCGACCTCGGGAAAATCACCTTCCTGAACGGCAAGTGCAGCTGCGCGGAAGCCGTCATACGCGGCGACGCCTTCATCACTTTGCTGGGTCCAGTCGACCTGGCCCAACTCCATTTCGGTCTCACCGACCAGTTCTTCCAGCGTTGCGCCACCTGCAAGCAGGTCGTTGATGTCTTCGGCCTGTGCCTCGATCTGACGGCGCGCGCGGTCGGCAGCAAGCTCTGCGCGTAGTTCAGGCACGGCATCTTCAAACGTGACATTGTTTTCAGCCAGAGATCCATTGATCCGGAACAAGGCAGGGCCGAATACAGTGGGAAGCGGGCCGACCACGTCGTCAATCTCAGCCGCGAACACGGCGTCGGCAGCATCGCCCAGATCTTCGCGGGTGACGTCGCCGAGATCAACATCGCTCAGCTCAAGCTGTCGATCGCGGACCAATTGTTCGAAATCTGCGCCGCCGACTTCCAACTGCGCCAGCGCCTCGGTCGCGGCCTCTTCGCTGGGATAGGGCAGGCGTTCAACCAGTCGACGCTCGGGCTGAAAATACTGATCCACCCGCTGATCATAAAGGCGGCGCAGGGAATCCTCATCAACTTCGATTGTATCAAGCAGCATGTCTGGCGACAGAATCGCATAGGTCAGTTGCTTAGTGCGGGGCAGGGTGAACTGATCGGAGTTCTCGTCGTAATAGGCCTGAACCTGTGCGTCAGTCGGCTCCGCAATAGGTGTCTCCAACACATCGCCAGACAGGGTGGCAACGGTAAAGCTACGGCGGGCCAAGACATAGTTTGACAGTGCTTCGGTCAGCGTGCGGGGCATCTCGACCCCGCCCATGACTGCGCCCTGAACGATCGTGCGGGCAGATTCTTTACGCAGATCCGATTCGAACTCGGAATCGGTGATACCTACTTGTTCGAGCTGAAAGCGATAAGCTTCGCGGTCGAATGTGCCGTTGACGCCCTGGAACGCAGGGATCTGCACGATCTCGTTCTGCAGATTCTCGTCGCCGATCGAAATGCCAAGCTGACCAACCTCATTATCAAGCGCGGCCAGTGCGATCAGGCGCGACAGGGCAAGTTGGTCGAGACCAAGATCATGCGCCTGAGAAATCTGCATGGCCTGACCGGTTTGCGCTTCGACGGCACGAATTTCGCGCTGCAACTCGCGGAAGTACTCATCGACCGAGACGCTTTCGTCTCCAACTTGGGCAACAGTGCGAACGGTGCCGGTCAGGCTAGTTGCGCCAAAGCCCGCAAGGCCCAGCATCAGAAGACCCATGAGAATCCAGACAAAGGTTTTGGATAGGTTTTTCATGCCTGCGGCCATGGTGCCCTCTTGGTTTTGTCGGCAAGTGTCTGCCCTGTCGGTTGCGGCCCTGAATACGATGCGTGCAGCCGGGGGGCAAGCTTAGAAGGACAGGGCCTTCAAACGGTCGAACAACTGCGCGATTCCTGCGCGATCGAGATTGGCAAAGGCGATCCGGACCTGTCGCTTTCCAGCGGGGTCGTGTTCGGGCATGAACATGGTCCCGGGCAACAGTAGAATGCCGGCATCGGGGACCAATTGCCGGGCCAGTTCGTCCGATGCAATCTCAAAGGGATGTTCGAGATAGGCGAAATACGCCCCCAGCCCCAGAAGGCACCAGCCCTGTGCTTCAATCAACGGCATCCCTTCGGAAATAGCAGCCCGCCGATCAAGGATCTCTTTGCGTTCGCCCGCAACCCATTGAGACAGGTTCTGCATTCCCCAAAGCGCTGCGAACTGCCCAATCTGGCCAGGGCAGATGGCGACCGTGTCCAGAAATTTCTCAATCTCAGCTAATAGCGGAGCGCCCGCAGCAATGGCACCCACGCGATGTCCGGTCAGCCGATAGGCTTTTGAGAACGAATAGAGATGCACGAATGTCTCGTCCCAGTCCGGTTGCTGAAACAAGTCATGCGGAGCCCCGGTTCGGCTGTCGAAATCGCGGTAGGTTTCATCGACCAACAGCCGAATTCCCGCCTCTTGCGCAAGGTCATAGAAGCGGCGCACCAATTCTGAAGGATATTCCACGCCGCCGGGATTGTTCGGCGACACCAACGCGATTGCCCGTGTTTTGCCTGTGATCAGCGCACGCGCCTGTTCCGGATCAGGCAACAAATCATCCCCGGTGGGCAAATCAATCGCTTTGACCCCGGCCATATCCAACCACATTTTATGGTTGAAATACCAGGGAGTTGGCAGGATGACCTCATCACCCTGATCCGTGATCGCGGATATTACGGCCGAGAAGGCCTGATTGCAGCCCGAGGTGATCGCAACCTGATCTGCCGAAACTTTTGCTGCATAGTGCGCGCTGATCTGAGCTGCGAGTTCAGATCGCAAATCATCATTGCCCAGAACCGGACCGTAAAGATGAGCGCTGTCTTGGCTGACCGCAAACTCAGCCATGGCCTGCCGCAGCGCGAGCGGCGGAGGATCAACAGGGGCGGCCTGACTGACATTGATCAACGGACGGTCGACCGTGAATTCGACCCCTTCAAGCCAACGCCGCGCCTCCATCACCGGAGGGGCAAAGGTGGCAGCGGTGCGGGTCAATGTCATAGTGAGTCCGTGAATTTAGTGCTCAAGCTGTAACGCTTGCTTAATCTGTACCCCGATAGGGTTCGACATATTGCAGGGCCATATCCCATGGGAAGAATATCCAAGTGTCCTGGCTGACCTCGGTGATGTAGGTATCCACCATCGGACGCCCTTTGGGCTTGGCATAAACCGTCGCGAAATGCGCGTTGGGATACATTTCGCGCACCAGTTCCAGCGTTTTGCCGCTGTCGACAAGGTCGTCGATAATCAGAATGCCGGTGCCATCCCCCATCAATTCAGCGTTGGGGGCCTTGAGAACCTCGGCCTCGCCTTGCGACTGATGGTGGTATGATTTCACGCTGACTGTGTCGACGGTACGGATATCCAGCTCGCGGCTGACAATCATCGCAGGGGCCATGCCGCCACGGGTAATTGCCACAACCGCTCGCCATGCACCATCATCTGGTCCTTGCCCATCCAAACGCCAGGCCAGCGCACGTGAGTCGCGATGAATCTGGTCCCAACTGATGTGGAAGCCTTTTTCGTGGGGCAGGCGGTCCTTGGCGCTCATGGTTTTTATCCTTTTTCCACGTCCGGCGCATCAACCGCCTTCATGCCGACGATGTGATATCCCGAATCTACGTGAAGATTCTCACCGGTCACCCCGCTGCTGAGATCCGACAGCAGGTAGAGGGCTGATTTACCGACGTCATCGATGGTCACATTTCGGCGCAACGGCGAGTTATATTCGTTCCACTTCATGATATAGCGAAAATCGCCGATGCCGCTGGCGGCCAGTGTCTTGATCGGGCCCGCGGAAATCGAATTCACGCGAATGCCGTCTTTGCCTAGATCCTCGGCCAGATACTTGACCGACGCCTCAAGGGCAGCTTTGGCAACACCCATCACATTATAATGCGGCATGACCTGCTCGGCACCGTAGTAGGTTAGGGTGACCGCACTGCCACCTTCGTTCATCATCTTTTCCGCGCGTTGCATAACGGCAGTGAAAGAATAGACCGAAACATCCATGGTAAGGTTAAAGTTCGCGCGCGAAGTATCAACGTAGCGCCCGCGCAGCTCGTTCTTGTCGGAAAAACCGATGGCGTGAACAACAAAGTCCAGCTTGCCCCATTTCTCTTCAAGGGCGCTGAACAGTTCATCGATAGATGTTTCGTCGCTGACGTCACAGGGCAAAACAATCTCGCTGCCCAATTGTGCCGCCAAGGGATCGACGCGTTTTTTCAGAGCATCCCCCTGATAAGAAAAGGCCAGTTCGGCCCCGGCGTCGGACAAGGCGCGGGCTATCCCCCATGCGATTGATTTGTCATTGGCCAGTCCCATGATGAGGCCGCGTTTTCCGGCCATCAACTGATTTGACATCTTCGGTTCTCCGCCTGTCGTCGCATTGTGTTTGGTTGGTTTATGCCATTGATTGTCCTGCTTCAAGGCCATGCGCTCTTGCCCGCAGCGGGTTCTCGCCTTAGGGTCGGGTTAATTATTTCCAGGGGATGGAAATGAACGAGCATAATGGCATCTTCGCCGGGGCGGATCCGTTCGAAATAGCGGGTCGGTGGCTGGCTGAGGCAGAGAAAAACGAACCGAATGATCCGAACGCGATTGCGCTGGCAACCGTGGATTCGCAAGGCTTGCCAAATGCGCGCATGGTCCTCTTGAAAGAGATCGAAAAAGAAGCATTTGTCTTTTATACAAACTATCACAGCGCCAAGGCGCAGGAGTTGGATAGTGCCCACAAAGCTGCATTTGTGATGCATTGGAAATCTTTGCGGCGTCAAATACGTGTTCGTGGTATGATAACCAAAGAGGATGGGCTGAAGGCCGACGAATATTATACATCGCGCTCGCTCAAAAGCCGTTTAGGTGCGTGGGCATCGCGCCAGTCAGAGCCTTTGGATAGTCGCGCGACGTTGATGGCTGAGGTGGCGAAGGTGACTGCGAAACTGGGAACCAATCCACCGCGCCCCGATTTTTGGGGAGGATATAGAATCTCGCCTGTCGAGATAGAATTCTGGGCCGATGGCGCCTTCAGGTTGCATGACCGGTTTCAGTGGAAACGACCGAGTGTTGATTCCGACTGGCAAGTGCAGAGGTTGAATCCATGACGTTCGCGTGTCGCGAAATGCAACTGGTTGCAGATAAAAGCTTTTTTCGGCTTGAATTTGCGGGCCAATACCATAAACAACAAACCCTTAACGACCTACGTATTATCGTAATGGGAAAACAGTGCCAGAAGATCTGAACAGCATGTATCGCGTCCGTGGACACGTTAAATGGTTCGACCCCGCTAAGGGGTACGGATTTGTTGTGTCCGACGAAGGCGGCCCGGACATTCTGTTGCACGTAAATGTGCTGCGGAACTTTGGCCAAAGCTCGGTTGCTGATGGCGCCGGCATTGAGATCATGACGCATAAAACTGATCGCGGCGTTCAGGCCGTTGAGGTGATCAGCGTCGATCCGCCCTTGCGCGCAGAAACCATGATGCTGGCCGATTTTGCCGAGCTTGATCCAGCCGTGATTGGCAGCGCCCCACTTGAGGCCGCGCGCGTCAAATGGTTCGACAAGGGTAAGGGTTTTGGCTTTGCCAATGTGTTTGGCAGCAGCGAAGATGTGTTCCTTCATATCGAGGTGTTGCGGCGTTCGGGCCTTGCGGATCTGCAGCCTGGCGAGGCGTTGGCGATGCGTGTCATCGACGGTAAACGCGGACGGATGGCTGCGCAGGTTCTGGCCTGGGAAGCGGCCCTTAACGATTAGGTTTCGAATGATCAGAACGACTTTGGCACTGGTGTTCCTGTCGTTTTTGTTAAGTGGGATCGCACAGGCCGAATGCCGACCTGACCGCGTTGAATTGCGAAACGATCTGGCCCAGGTCCGATTTGACATCGAATTGGCGGTAACTCCGGAAGAACGCTCTCGTGGGCTGATGTTTCGCGAAAGCATGCCCGGCAGATCCGGGATGTTGTTTATCTTCGATCCCCCGCAACGCGTTGCGTTTTGGATGAAGAACACGCTGATTCCCCTAGATATGATTTTTGTTGATCGCGCAGGCACTGTGACCCGCGTTCATGAGGGTGCGGTTCCAGGAGATCTGAGCCCGATTGAAGGCGGAGATTCGGTTTACGCGGTGTTGGAAATCAATGCGGGTCTCGCTGAGCGCTATGGTATTCGGCCCGGAACGCAGATGCGCCACGAAGTTTTTTCGCAAGGTCCTGCAATTTGGCCCTGTTAGGGCTTTTCAAATCAGATTGGCGCGTTTAGGAAGGCGCACGGTCCGGGGCGTGGCGCAGTCTGGTAGCGCACCTGTTTTGGGTACAGGGGGTCGTAGGTTCGAATCCTGCCGCCCCGACCATTCCTTCTCTTACACTGGCGTACCGCCATAGTCGGTGTAGAGGCGGGAAAAATCCCTGTCCAATTCTTCGCTTTCGATGGGTATCCTCAGGGTTGAGCCATCTTTCTGCGGAACCAAGAAGAACAGATCGGCATCGACTCGGTACCCCGCTTGATTCTTGGTTGAACTGAGCCGCGTGACGATTTGCGGCAGGTCTTGCGCATATCCATTGAAATTGAGAATCAAATAGGCTGTTGCCTCGGGCGAAAGCGTTTCGCGGCATTCAAAGCTGCTTGCTGCGTTCTTGATGTACTTGTCGCCCGGGCCAGCGCAGTCGGTTTTGAACGAATTGAACAGACTCTGTGGGTATCCGGCGAACTGGGCGCTGCGTGACCCTTCGGGGGTTTCCTGTGCTGTACAGGACACGATTAAGCCCACAATAGTTAACAACGAAATCAAACGCATGTTGAATAGTTTTCCCATCCAGAAATGTCGTGGTCTTCTGACTATGGCATGCGCTTTGTTGTCGTGACGATGATTCTCTCAACATGCCCTTAACGCCGGATTGGATGATCAATTGCCTCTAACTGTGGCGGAAAAAACGAAAATTCATCCTGACAAGCCAAAGGTAAATTCTGTGTCGCACGGGGACATCTCTGTGGAGGAATCGTGATCCGGCGAATTTCCGCCGGTTCGTCAAAAAGGGTCAAGCTAAAAGAATCCGAAAATGACCAAAAAAGCCCGTTGACCAACTATGGGAATATACGTCAGATTGTATAGGCCAAAACACGAGCCACTAAATCTGGTAGGCAATGACCGGAAAAGGGCATCGGGCGAGGGACGGATAACAAACCAGTATGACGTGAACCCGCAGTTAGGGTTCTGCGCGGCTTAAGGCGGCGTCCGGTCTCTTGCGTCTTGAATTAGTTGGGCAAAGCGGGCGGCACCCCGCGACATCGAAATTCAGTGCCGAGAATGAAGATTTGGACAGATCGAAGCTGGGGCAGCGGACATGAAGATTGAAAGAAAATTTACCAAACCGGGACAAGATGCATATGCCGAACTGGATTTTGTGTCCGCGACCTCTGAGATTCGGAACCCCGACGGCACGATTGTTTTTCGCCTTGATGGTATCGAGGTTCCTGCGAAGTGGAGCCAGGTGGCCAGCGACGTAATCGCACAGAAATACTTTCGCAAGGCAGGCGTTCCATCCAAGCTGAAGAGAGTTAAGGAAAAAGACGTTCCTGAATTCCTGTGGCGCTCGGTTCCTGCAGACGATGCCGAGTTTGATGGCGAAACATCATCCAAGCAGGTGTTTGACCGTTTGGCAGGTGCCTGGGCCTATTGGGGCTGGAAAGGCGGTTACTTCTCGACCGAGGAAGACGCGCGGGCTTACTTTGACGAGATGCGCTATATGCTTGCAACTCAGCGCGCCGCTCCGAACTCACCGCAGTGGTTCAACACCGGTCTGCACTGGGCTTATGGGATCGACGGGCCGGCGCAGGGTCACCACTATGTCGATTACAAAACCGGCAAGCTGACCAAATCGAAATCCGCCTATGAGCATCCTCAGCCGCATGCATGTTTCATCCAGTCCGTCGATGATGATCTGGTGAACGAAGGCGGCATCATGGATCTGTGGGTGCGCGAGGCGCGCCTGTTCAAATACGGCTCAGGCACCGGGACCAACTTTAGCCACTTGCGCGCAGAAGGTGAGGCGCTGTCGGGTGGCGGCAAGTCCTCGGGCCTCATGGGCTTTCTCAAGATTGGCGACCGCGCCGCTGGCGCGATCAAATCAGGCGGGACAACCCGTCGGGCAGCAAAGATGGTAATCGTCGATGCAGATCACCCCGATATCGAGCAATTCATCGAATGGAAGGTGATCGAAGAGCAGAAAGTGGCCTCGATCGTTGCCGGATCGAAGATGCACGAGAAGATGCTGAACGGCATTTTCGAGGCCATTCGCTCGTGGGACGGCGCTGCTGATGACGCCTATGATCCGAACAAGAACGACAGCCTGAAAAAGGCTGTTCGTGAGGCGAAAAAGATCGCCATCCCCGAGACTTACATCAAGCGCGTTCTGGATTATGCGCGTCAGGGTCACGACAGCATCGAATTCCCGACCTACGACACGGATTGGGATTCGGAAGCCTACAGCTCGGTCTCGGGTCAGAACTCAAACAACTCGATCCGTGTGACCAATGCGTTCCTGACCGCTGTTGAGAAAGACGCGGATTGGGAGCTGATCAACCGGACCGATGGCAAGGTTGCCCGCACCGTAAAGGCGCGCGATCTGTGGGAAAAGGTGGGCCACGCCGCTTGGGCCTGTGCCGATCCGGGCATTCAGTTCCACGACACCGTCAACGAATGGCATACATGCCCCGAAGATGGTGAGATTCGCGGCTCGAACCCGTGCTCGGAATACATGTTCCTCGATGACACAGCCTGTAACCTGGCGTCGATGAACTTGCTGACTTTCCTTAAGGATGGTGAGTTCCAGGCGGCAGACTATATGCATGCCTCGCGTCTGTGGACGCTGACGCTGGAAATCTCGGTGACGATGGCGCAGTTCCCGTCTAAGGAAATTGCGAAACTGTCTTATGACTTCCGCACCTTGGGTCTGGGCTATGCGAATATCGGCGGGCTGCTGATGAACATGGGCTATAGCTATGACTCGGACGAAGGCCGGGCCATCTGTGGCGCGTTGACTGCGATCATGACCGGTGTGGCCTATGCGACTTCGGCCGAAATTGCTGGTGAGCTGGGTGCCTTCAAAGGGTACGAGCGCAATGCAGATCACATGCTGCGCGTCATCCGCAACCACCGCCGCGCGGCGCAAGGTGTAACCGAGGGTTATGAGAAACTGGCGGTAAAGCCGGTGCCTCTGGACCACGGAAACTGCCCCGACAAGCGTCTGGTGGATCTGGCCATGTCGGCCTGGGATGAGGCGCTGAGCCTCGGCGAGAAGAACGGCTATCGCAACGCGCAGGCCACCGTGATCGCGCCGACCGGTACCATCGGTCTGGTGATGGATTGCGACACCACTGGGATCGAGCCGGACTTTGCGCTGGTCAAGTTCAAGAAACTAGCCGGTGGCGGTTACTTTAAGATCATCAACCGCTCGGTGCCTTCTGCGCTGGAAAAGTTGGGCTATTCCTCGTCTCAGATTGAAGAGATCGTGGGTTACGCGGTCGGTCACGGCACCATCGGCAACGCGCCGGGGATCAACCATACCTCGCTGACCGGTCACGGCTTTGGCCCCAATGAGCTGGCCAAGGTGGATGCCGCACTGGAAAGCGCGTTCGACATCCGGTTCGTCTTCAACCAGTGGACACTGGGCGAGGACTTCTGCACCGGCGTGTTGGGCATCCCGGCGACCAAGCTGAACGACCCAACATTCGACCTGCTGCGGCACCTGGGCTTTACGAAGGCTGATATCGACGCCGCAAATGACCATGTCTGCGGAACGATGACGCTGGAAGGTGCACCGCATCTGAAGGAAGAGCACTATTCGATCTTCGATTGCGCCAACCCGTGCGGCAAGAAAGGCAAGCGTTTCCTTGGGGTTGACAGCCACATTACCATGATGGCTGCGGCACAGAGCTTCATCTCGGGCGCGATCAGTAAAACGATCAACATGCCCAATGACGCGACCATCGAGGATTGCCAGAAGGCCTATGAACTCAGCTGGTCGCTGGGTGTGAAGGCCAATGCCCTGTACCGTGACGGCTCGAAACTGTCGCAGCCTTTGGCAGCAGCGCTGGTCGAGGATGACGACGAGGCGGCGGAAGTGCTGGAAAGCGGTTCGACGCATGAGAAAGCTGTCGTTCTGGCCGAGAAGGTGATCGAGAAGGTTGTGGTCAAGGAAATGATCCGCAGCCACCGCGAGAAGCTGCCGCATCGCCGCAAGGGCTATACCCAAAAGGCAATCGTCGGTGGCCACAAGGTCTATCTGCGCACCGGTGAGTTCGAAGATGGCAAGCTGGGCGAAATCTTCATTGACATGCACAAGGAAGGCGCTGGCTTCCGGGCGATGATGAACAACTTCGCCATCGCCGTGTCGGTTGGCCTGCAATACGGCGTGCCGCTGGAAGAGTTTGTGGATGCCTTTACCTTCACCAAGTTCGAACCGGCGGGGATGGTGCAAGGCAACGACTCGATCAAGAACGCGACGTCGATTCTTGATTACATCTTCCGCGAACTGGCCGTGTCTTATCTGGACCGCACCGATCTGGCGCATGTGAAGCCCGAAGGCGCGACGTTCGACGATCTGGGCCGAGGCGAAGAAGACGGTTTGTCAAATGTCTCGGAGATCAGTGAAAGCGCGGCCACCAAGTCGTTGGAAGTGCTGAAACAAATCAGTTCAACTGGCTATTTGCGCAAGCGTCTGCCGCAGGATCTGATGGTTTTCAACGGTGGTCAAGCCGACGTGACGGGCATGGCTGAAACCGCAGCTACGTTCGAAGCACCGGCTGAAACAGCCGTCGCAACCAGCATGGACGCACGTACCAAAGCCAAGATGCAAGGGTACGAGGGTGATCCCTGCGGGGAATGCGGAAACTACACGCTGGTGCGCAACGGCACCTGCATGAAGTGCAACACCTGCGGCGCGACAAGCGGGTGTAGCTGAGTTTAGCGCCCCGGCAACCCGGGGTGCAGGGGTCGGATCGCTGCCACAAGCACCGACCCCGACGAATACGGAGCAAGGCGCTGAGACTTACCTTCGATGCCTCGCTCCACTCGGTCGACATGCCCGTGTTGGCCGGGAACAGGGTGGGGCGGAATATTTGCTCCCTCCCACTCTCTCACGGGGCGGGTGCGCTCGCCCCATGCGCAGTCCAGGCCGCAGGCAAAAAAACACCGGGCGGTCAACGAAATGAGCCTGGAAGGCGAAACTGACAGGGGGCTTCGGCCCCCTTTCTTTTTTCAAGTCCGAGTCGCGGTTTTTGGGCAAGGCCTTGCCTGATCCCTCTGTTTGGATCGGGCAAGAGTTGCCGAAACCGGTGTTGAGCATTTCGCCCGGCAAGCCTCCGCAGATGCGACTCGGGCAAACACGCAGAGATTGGCGCGTCTGCAGCAAAATCAATCTGAGCGGGTGACGTTTCAGGTGAGTGGCGTTTTTCTGGCGCCTGTCCGGACGCAAACACTCAGGAAAAACCTAATCAGGAGGCATAACATGAAACCGCAAAAATTGCTCGTAATCTCGGCACTGGCATTTGGCTTGCCAACTTTGGTGCACGCACAGAGCGCAGCTGACGTAAACGGCGATGGCGTTCTGACAATCGACGAGGTCAAGGCCGTGGTGCCCGATGTCGATGCAGAGGGCTTTGCCCAAATGGATGCGAACGGCGATGGCGCGCTGGACCAGGATGAGATCACAATTGCCCAGCAAGCGGGTCTGCTGCCGTTAACCGATGGCTAGTCCACATTAAATACGAGCGGCCCGAATTTTTCGGGCCGCTTTTTATTCAAGAGCTTATGCGGGCAAGTAAATGTTGAATCTGTCGCGAAGTTCAGCATCCAGCAGTGGATCGAATCTGGCCGGTGACGGGTTCGCCAAAATCTCTTCTTTTCGTTTCACGGCTTTTTCGATCAGATCTGGCTTACCAAGTTCGACCCATTCCTTCGGCGACGATCTGTCTCCAAAGGTCGGATAGACATAATCCGCCTGCATGCGCCCTAATGTTGCATCAGTGCCAAGATAATGACCGGGCCCGCCCATGCAGACCTCGGCCATTTGATCCAACGCCAATGTCTCGTCGGTTACCTCTATCCCGCGCACGCAGCGCTGCGCTTGCCCGATCAGATCGTCGCTAAGGATCAAGCTTTCATGGCAAAACCCAAGCAAAGAGGCGTGCATGCCGGCGGCCTCATACACCATGTTCAGGCCTGCAAGCCCAGCCATGACATTTGAGCACATCTGCTCCCAACCGGCCTGCATATCGGGCAATTTCGCATCAGAAGCACCCGCGGCAGCACCGCCCGGCAGATTGTAGAATTGGTGCATTTGCGCGCAACCAGCGGTCAGCAGCGCTTGTTCTCCCGAGCCGATTGACATCGCGCCTGTGCGCAGGTCCAGACCAAAGGGCCAAGTGCCAAAGATCGCTGGAGCACCTGCCTTTACGGCGTTTACATAAACCAAACCGGCAAGGCATTCTGCCGTCGCTTGAGTGATTGCACCAGCGACGGTTGAGGGCGCGGTGGCTCCGGCCATGCCGGCCGACAGCAACAGTACCGGCATTCCGGCCTTGATGCACTCTTCCATCACCTCACAGCTTTCGGTGGCGAACTTCATCGGCGGCACCACGAAGCAGTTGGAGTTGGACATGAATGGCCGCTCGCGCCATTTGTCCTCACCACCGGCGATCATGTGCAGCATCTCGATGGCCGGGGCCACATGGCTGGGCTCGGTAAAGGATGTGCCAATATGTTTGAACGTGCCTGAGGTGGTGGCGTAGACCGTGTTCAGGTCCATCTCGAGGTTGTCTGCAATGTCGCGGCACACCATTGGGCGCTGAACAAAATGAATGTTTTCAAGCTGTTCACAGATTCGGGTGGCGTCATGCAGGTCCTGCAGAGTCGAATCGCGGTATTCCTGGCCGTGCACATCAACCATGCTGACTGCAGCCCCGGCGGTGCCATAGTGGACCCGGGTGCCTGACAGCTCCAGATCCGATTTGCCATCCCGACTGTACAGCGTGACCGAGCGATTGGCCTCGGCGATGGTGTCTTCGACCAATGCACGTGGAAAGCGAATGCGGCCATCGTCGCCCAGCGAGCATCCCGCAGCCACAAGGTAGTCGATGCCGCTCTGGGGCGCGTCCGCAAGGCCGATGGTCTCAAGCGCGGTCAGTGCGGCCTGATGGATACGCTCGATCTGTGCTTGGGTCAGTACCTTAAGCGTCCCACCTTCCATACCTGGCCGAATAGGGCGCAGATGTTCAGGGAGTGCCGACGCACGGGCCGCACGACGCGCGGCGCGACCACCGCTGCGTGATGAATTTCGGGTTTGTTCGTTCATGTTTGATTTCCGGTCGAAAAAGTACCTATTGGGTGCGTGTACTCAGACCGAGGTTGGCCGCCCTCGTGCCGCACGCCCGCGATCCGCACCAATGGTGCGGCTGACCAGACGGATTTTCCAAACTTCGTTGTGCATCAACTTCCTCAGTTTGATGTCGGCATTGTTTCAAGGCGTCAAAGGACAATCTGTTCTGTTTGCGACTCTGTCGTAGTTTTCTTTTGCTGTCCGTCAATTTCAATCGGCAGCAAATCCTCGTGTTCAAATGTTTTTTCCCCATCTGGGTAAGAATCTGTTAATCTACGCATAGTTATTTGGTTTTGAACCCTTTGTTAAAGCAGATGCATGGGCCAACAGATCACCAGATCTTGGTCCTTTGTATGCGCCCAACCGGCAACGGATGATTGGAGGTCTGCATGAAGTCTTTGACGGCCGCACTTGCCGCAGCCCTGATATCAGGGGCCGGGTCGGTCGTTGCAGAAGACTGGACAGGGGCCTATGCCGGTTTCAGCTTTGGATATGCAGATGTTGATGGGTCTGGCGGCGCTGGTGGCAGTGGTGCCAGCTTTGGACCTCTGATCGGGTACGACTACGATTTCGGAAGTTTCGTGCTGGGCGGTGAGTTGGAATACAACCGCCTGAACCTTGATCTTGGGCAGTCTGACGGCCGATTGGACAGCATGTCACGGCTCAAACTGCGGGGCGGCTACGATTTTGGTTCGACGCTGGGGTATGTTGTTGTGGGAACGGCGCGGGCCAGCACCTCGGGTGACAGTGATACCGCAGCAGTCTACGGGATTGGGGTTGCCTATCCGCTTGGTGATCGATTTGTCATCAGCGGCGAGGCGTTGCGGCAGGACTTTGATGACATTCCGGAATCGGGGGGAAGCCTCGATTCAAATGTGTTCAATCTGCGCACCACATTTCGTTTCTAAATTGTTGTGCATGAGTGGTTCGGCTCAACTGATCTAACCGTCAACTTCGCGGCGACAGGCCTGCCTGAACTTTCTTGGTCAAAGAAGCGCGGACAATGTCATATGAGGCGAGCAGGCGATGTTGCATCTCGTCCGGATCTGTCTCCCACGGCAAGCGAACCCAGCTGCGGTGGAAGTAGGGCGCTTTGGTAACAATCCCGGCGTCGATCAGCATCTGAGCGGTTTCGATATCCGGGGTCTTGACTGAAACCCCATCTCCGACAGCGCCTACGCAGGCGAACATTTTGCCGCCCACTTTCCATGCATCGTGTCCACCGCCCCAAGGGTCGGACAGCTCGGCACCAGGCAGATCGACACAAACGGAGTTGATGTATTCGCGGGTCATAGGGGCAGGGTGCCGATGTTGCCGAAAAAACTCAAGACTTGGCTCAACTGAGAACTCATGCTACCTACAGGCCATGAACCAGAGAACCTGCATCATTATCTGCTGCATTACCTGCTGATTTCTCAAGCGGGCCGGTTTCTTTCGTTTTCATCTCTGAGACAAGTTGCTAAGCCCTCGCCAACGCGTGACGTATATGCTGTTTCAGGAGCACGACCCGATGACGACGATCAAACTGCACAACACAAGGACACGGACGAAAGAGGATTTCGTTCCGATCGATCCCGAAAATGTGCGGATGTATGTCTGTGGCCCGACCGTCTATGACCGGGCCCATCTGGGAAATGCGCGGCCCGTGGTTGTGTTTGACGTGCTCTACCGAATGCTGCGGCACGTCTATGGCGCTGATCACGTGACATACGTGCGCAATTTCACCGACGTGGATGACAAGATCAACGCCACTGCACTGTCACGTAAACAGGCCGGGGCCGAAGGGTCTTTGGAGCAATTGGTGCAGGAGCGTTCGGACGAGACGATTGGCTGGTATCTGCACGATATGGGCGCGCTTGGGGCGTTAGAGCCCAACGCGATGCCGCGCGCCACGGAGTATATCAGCCAGATGGTCGCGATGATCGAAGATCTGATCGCCAAGGGGCATGCCTATGCCGCCGAAGGTCATGTGTTGTTTGCCGTGGACAGTTGGAAAGACCGCTATGGCGCGCTTTCGGGTCGGTCCGTTGACGACATGATTGCCGGGGCGCGGGTTGAGGTGGCGCCTTACAAGAAAAACCCGATGGATTTTGTATTGTGGAAGCCCTCAACCGATGAGTTGCCTGGTTGGGACAGTCCGTGGGGTCGGGGGCGTCCGGGCTGGCATATCGAGTGCTCGGCCATGAGCTATGAGCTGCTGGGTGAGAGTTTCGACATTCATGGCGGCGGTAACGATTTGATGTTCCCGCACCATGAGAACGAGATCGCGCAAAGTTGCTGCGCGCACCCTGAGGGCGAGTTCGCCCGGGTCTGGATGCACAACGAGATGCTGCAGGTCGAAGGGAAGAAAATGTCCAAATCTCTGGGCAATTTTTTCACTGTGCACGACCTGTTGGAGCAAGGCGTGCCCGGTGAGGTGATCCGGTTTGTATTTCTACAGACCCATTATCGCAAGCCGATGGACTGGACCGAAAAGAAGGCGCGCGAAGCCGAGGCAACATTGCGCAAATGGCGGGCGCTGACAGCGGGCATCGAGCCTGCCGCCAGCGCGGCACCGGCAGTGATCGACGCGCTTGGGGATGACCTGAACACGGCGGGTGCCATTGCGGAGCTTCACCGGCTTGCTGCGGAAGGAGACGCTGCCGGGCTGCTCGCAAGTGCGCAAGTTGTTGGGCTCTTGTCCGATGATTTGGGCGCTTGGGCAGATACCGATACTGTGGATCTGAGCTCTTATGCAGATCGGCTGGCCGAGGCTCGCGCCGTTGCAATGCAGAGCAAAGACTTTTCGGAGGTCGACCGGCTCAAAGCAGCTTATGTCGCGGCGGGCCTTGAAGTTCGAATGAGCAAAGAGGACGTCGAACTGGTTCCGGGCGCTGGGTTTGATGCTGACAAATTGGAAGATGTGTGATGACCAAAGAACGCCTCTACCTCTATGACACGACGCTACGCGACGGGCAGCAGACGCAGGGCGTGCAGTTCTCGACCGCCGAAAAGGTGCAGATCGCGCAGGCTTTGGATGCGCTGGGTGTGGACTATATCGAAGGCGGCTGGCCCGGAGCGAACCCGACGGACAGTGCGTTTTTCGAAGCTGCGCCAAAGACGTCTGCTCGCCTGACCGCCTTTGGCATGACCAAGCGATCGGGACGATCGGCAGAGAATGATGATGTGCTGGCGGCGGTGATGAATGCCGGTACGTCTGCGGTCTGTCTGGTTGGCAAGTCGCATGACTATCATGTGACCCATGCGCTTGGGATCGAGTTGGAGGAAAACACCGAGAATGTCCGCGCCTCGGTTGCGCATATCGTGGCACTGGGGCGGGAGGCTCTGTTTGATGCCGAGCATTTCTTCGATGGCTACAAGGACAATCCCGACTATGCCATCGCAGTCTGTCGTGCAGCGTTAGAAGCCGGTGCGCGGTGGGTGGTGTTGTGCGACACCAATGGCGGTGCCCTTCCGGCTGAGGTTGGGCGCATCGTGTCCGAGGTGATTGCTGCAGGTTTGCCGGGGGATCGACTGGGCATTCATACGCATAACGATACTGAAAACGCGGTGGCGTGTTCATTGGCTGCAGTGGATGCAGGCGCGCGGCAAATACAGGGCACCCTGAATGGGTTGGGCGAGCGGTGCGGCAATGCCAACTTGACCGCTCTGATCCCGACGCTGATCCTGAAGGAGCCCTATGCCTCGCGCTACGAGATTGGCGTGAAACCCGAGGCATTGGCCGGGCTGACCCGGATCAGCCGGATGCTCGATGATATTTTGAACCGCGTGCCCAGCAAGCAGAGCGCTTATGTCGGCGCCTCTGCCTTTGCACACAAGGCCGGGCTTCACGCGAGTGCGATCCTCAAAGACCCGTCGACTTATGAGCATATTGACCCGGCAAGCGTGGGCAATGCGCGTATCATCCCGATGTCGAACCAGGCGGGCCAGTCAAATCTGCGCAAGCGGTTGATGGATGCGGGCTTGACGGTCGAGCCCGGTGATCCGGCTTTGGGCCGCATTCTGGATCGGATCAAACTGCGTGAAGCCGAGGGTTATTCCTATGACACGGCTCAGGCGAGTTTCGAACTGCTGGCCCGCGATGAGCTAGGACAGTTGCCGGAGTTCTTTGAGGTCAAGCGCTATAAGGTGACCGTTGAGCGCCGGAAGAACAAATACAACAAGATGGTCAGCCTGTCTGAGGCGGTGGTTGTCGTTAAAGTGGATGGCGAGAAAAAGCTGTCGGTCAGTGAGTCTCTGGACGAAAGCGGCAGCGACCGGGGGCCGGTGAACGCGTTGGCGAAGGCTCTGGCCAAGGATCTGGGACAGTATTCGCAGATACTGTCAGATATGCGGCTAGTCGACTTCAAGGTGCGTATCACCCAAGGCGGGACCGAGGCGGTGACCCGCGTGATCATTGACAGCGAAGACGGGCAAGGGCGGCGCTGGTCCACCGTTGGCGTAAGCGCGAACATAATTGATGCCTCGTTCGAGGCGCTGCTGGATGCGATCCAGTGGAAACTGGTCAGCGATTGCGCCCCGCACTCAGCGGCTGCTGAATAACGTGGAATTCGACGACGACATCAAGGCTTGTGCAGCGCTTGTCCATCGGGCCGATCCTGATCGCTTTATGGCGGCCATGGCCGCGCCGGTCGAGGCTAGAGCGGTTCTGTTCCCGATTTACGCGCTGAACGTCGAAGTAGCTCGTGCCCCTTGGGTGACGCAGGAAAGCATGATCGCAGAAATGCGCCTGCAATGGTGGCGCGATGCGCTGCAGGAAATCGCTGAAGGCCCAACCGTGCGCCGGCACGAGGTCGTCACACCTTTGTCGCGCGTCCTATCTCCGCATTTGGCGGCAAGTTTGGATGAATACATTTCTGTAAGACGTTGGGATATCTATCGTGATCCGTTTGAGGATGGGGCGCATTTCGATGCCTACATCAATCATAGTGCTGGATCGCTGATGGTTGTTTCCGCGCAGGCTTTGGGGGCTTCTGATGAAGCCGTGTTACGCGATTTTGGTTATGCCGTGGGCGTTGCGAACTGGCTGCGGGCGATCCCCGAGCTTGAGGCGCGGGGGCGCATCCCCTTGTTGGACGGAACCCATCACGGAGTTCGTGCGCTGGCGCAAAAGGCGCTGGACCGATTGGCGCGTGCGCGATCTGCGCGGACCGAGGTTTCGAGACAGGCTCGGCCTGCGCTGTATGCCGGGTGGCAAAGTGAGTGGGTGCTGCAAACCGCATTGGCCCGGCCAGAGCGTGTGGCCGCAGGAGCGTTGATGCAGGGTGAGATTCGTCGCAGGTTTACCTTGATGAAAGCAGTCGCAACCGGGCGCTGGTGAAATCAAGCCGCTTGCGGGTCCGAGGGCCGCATCACCAACCACAACAGCGCGCCGCCAGCTAGCGTCAGTAGTGGGATCATCGCCAGGTTTACGGCTGTCCAGCCTTCAACGGCCGAACCGCCTGAGCAGTTCATCAGACCGCCAGAGGCCAGAGAGGCAAATGTCACGCCGCCAAAGACCAGAAGGTCATTCAGGCCCTGCATCCGTCCGCGCTCGTGCACCTCATGCGAGTCTGCCAACATGCTGGTGGCCCCGATAAAGCCGAAATTCCAACCGATTCCCAGCAGGATCAGGGCGACGAAGAAATTGCCCAGATCAACCCCTTGCAGGGCGACGATGCCCGCGCCACCTAGAATAGCCAGACCGAGGGCCACAATCTTCTCAACCCCAAACCGCGCGATCAGGTGGCCGGTGAAGAAGCTGGGAATATACATGGCCAGCACGTGGCTGGTTACGATATCAGCCGCGTCGCCTTCGGTATATCCGCATCCAACAACGGCCAAAGGTGTTGAGGTCATTACGAGGTTCATCAGAGCGTAGGAGACCATGGCGCAAATGATCGCCACAGCGATGCGCGGGGTTTTCAGCAGCTCTAGTCGAGTCCGGCCTTTGGGCTCGTCTTCGGTTGGTTTCGGCGGGGTCGGGATGTCCAGGAAGAAGAACAACACGGAGCCCAAGACGTTGATTGCAATCACTGCCAGATACGTGCCCAAAAATGGGACCACATATGCCTGTGAGGTCAACTTGACGATCTGAGGACCGATGATGGCAGCTGCAAGGCCTCCCGCCATAACGTAGGAAATTGCTTTGGGTCGATATGCGTCCGATGCGGTGTCGGCGGCTGCAAAGCGATAGAATCCATGCGCGCTCATATAGATACCGGTCAGCAAGCTGCCCAGCAGAAAGATCGGGAATGAGCCGAGATAAAGGCCATAGGCCCCGATGATGCCACCCGCAGCACCCGCGGTTGATCCCACAAGAAATCCTGCGCGGCGTCCCCAGCGCTGCATGATCGCCGAGATCGGCGTCGCCGCAAGCATTGATCCCAGAACGATCAGCGAAATGGGCAGTGTCGCAAGGCAGACATTGCTGGCCAGGGATTGCCCGGCGAGGCCGCCAACGATGAACATCATCGGCATCTGCGCGCCCAGAATCGCCTGCGCCGCCACCAATACGGCGACGTTGCGTTTGGCCTGACTGTCGTTGGGGGTGGCAGCGATCATTGTCATGGGCGAATGGTTATCTAGGATTGAGACTCGGCACAAGCGGGTTGCATATGCGGCACATCCGCCTAACGTGCGGACAAGGATCACTTATCGGAGAGCGCATGTCCGTTGGACGCATCATCGAGACACCGGACTGCGTGACGGAAGGGGCCGAGTGGCTGGCGGGGGCCTGCCCACGGATGGCTTACGCGATGGAGCAAACCGGTCCTTTGCCATTGCGGCGGAAGCCTGACGGGTTTGCCCAACTGCTCAGCGCGATTGTCAGTCAGCAGGTCAGTGTGGCCTCGGCCAATGCGATCTGGAAGCGGTTGCAGGAGGCGAAACTTACCGGCCCGCGCAAGATCATGTGGGCCACCGATGATGATCTGCGCGCTGTGGGTCTCAGCCGTCAGAAGATTCGCTATGCCCGCGCGCTGGCCGAGGCGCGGATTGACTATGACGCGCTGCGTGACGCGCCGGATGACGAGGTGGTTGCGGTTTTGACCCAGGTTCCGGGGATTGGCGTCTGGACCGCTGAGATTTACGCAATGTTCTCGCTGGGCCGCGCTGACGTCATCGCGCCGGGGGATTTGGCATTACAGGAGGCCGCGCGCATCCTTTACGATCTGCCAGAACGACCAAAAGACAAAGAGTTACGCAAGATGGCTGAAGCGTGGTCGCCCTGGCGATCGGTTGCGGCGCGCGTGTTGTGGGCCTATTACCGGGTCGCAAAAGACAGAGAAGGGATCAGATGACACGGGTTTTGAACGCGCTGAGGAAAGAGCCGGTTTCGGGGGATACACGCTCGGTCGTGGTGTTCGTGCATGGCTATGGCGCCAATGGAGCTGACCTGCTGGGTCTGGCTGATCCGCTTGGGGAACATCTGCCGGATACGTTGTTTGTTGCACCCGATGCGCCCGAGCAAATCCCCGGTATGCCCAATGGGTTTCAATGGTTTCCGATTCCATGGATCGACGGGTCCTCGGAAGAAGAAGCCCGCCGAGGCATGGAAATGGCGGTTGAGGATTTCAACGCGTTCCTAGATGCATTGATGGTGGACGAAGATGTCTTGCCCGAGCAGGTCGTTCTGTTTGGTTTCAGCCAGGGCACGATGATGAGTCTTTATGTTGCCCCACGTCGTGAGGACCCTGTGGCCGGGATCGTCGCCTTCTCGGGCCGATTGCTCGAGCCTGATCTGCTGCCAGATGAAACTGTCAGTCGTATGCCAATTCTGCTGGAGCACGGGGATGCTGACGATGTCGTGCCACCTCAATCTCTGCCTGAGGCTGCCGAGGCATTGCAAGCCGCCGATTTCAAGGAGGTCTATGCCCACGTGATGAAAGGCACTGGCCATGGGATTGCACCGGATGGGCTGAGTGTGGCGCTAGCCTTTATGCGGGACAAGCTGAGCCTCTAACCTAAAGGCGTTTACCAAAGGAGCATTTGATGCTGATCGTGACCGGAGTAGTGGAAGTTTCTGAAGCAGGGGTCGAGAAAGCCTCGGCCGCTGCGCAGGAAATGGTTGCGGAAACCCTGAAAGAGCCCGGTTGCCTCATCTATGAGTTCAGTCAGATTCTGGGCCATACGGCCCGGTTTCGGGTTTACGAGGAGTGGCAGGATCAAGCCGCACTTGAGGCCCATTTCGCGACGCCCCATATGGCGACGTTTCAGGCCGTTCTGGGCGAGGTTGGCGTGACCTTTAGCGAAATCTACCGCGTGATAGGGGGCGAAAAGCAGCCGCTGCGCTAGCCTTTCAATCCCACAAGTGACCTTCTGAGAACTCGACCGAATTGCCCGCCGGGTCGCGTACATAAAGCGACCGGGCCCCGTTGGGCCAGTCAAATTCGGCATCGACGGGAATGTTCCAGTTCAACAGATGCTTACGCATTGCCGCGATCTCATCGCGGGTCAGAACAAGGCAAACATGGCCGGGGCCACGCGCGCCATGTGGGGGAACGGGCAAATCGGGGTTGCCCAGTGGTTTCTCGGTCTCGTCGGCTTTGAATATCAGCAGGACGGACCCGCCGATCCGATAGAAGATATGGCGATTGGTGACGCGCTGGATTTTTTCAAGGCCCAGAATCTGGCCATAGAAATCCTCGGCCGAATCCAGATCGTCGACATAGAGCGCGGCTTCCAGGATGGCCGATGGAGCAGGAATGTCTGGTGTGACCTTCATGCCCTAAGCCTATCACATCACGCAGTTTTTGTCACCGGCGCGGGCGGCGGTCACGCTTGCGCTGTGGTGTTGTGTTCAGGGTTGGAATGGACAGGCTTTCCCAACGGCCAGGGGCCAGCCCATCCAACGCCCAATCTCCGATCCGGGCACGGATCAGGCGCAAGGTCGGGTGCCCGACCGCTGCCGTCATCCGGCGCACCTGCCGGTTGCGACCTTCCCGAATCGTCAGCTCAACCCAGCTGTCTGGCACAGTTTGACGAACACGGATTGGTGGTGTTCGCGGCCAAAGCCCATCAGGCTGGTCGACCAGTCGCGCCTTAGCAGGGCGGGTCAGGCCATCTTTCAGCTCAACGCCGTCGCGCAGAGCCTTTAGCGCGGCTGCATCGGGGATACCTTCGACCTGAACCCAATAGGTCTTGGCCATCTTGTGCTTGGGATCTGAGATCTGCGCCTGCAGTCGACCATGGTCAGTCAGCAGCATCAAACCTTCACTATCCCTGTCCAATCGCCCGGCAGGATAGACGCCGGGCAGATCGATGAAATCCGAGAGCGTCCTGCGCGGCGAGTCGGAATTGGCGCGGTCGGTGAACTGCGGCAACACATCGAAGGGTTTGTTGAAACGGATGAACCAGGACATGCCCCGCCATAGCGTCCGCGCCACATCTTCGCAACCTGTGGATAAGTGTCACTTATCTGTTGCGGATTCGGCCTAACCAATACCCGAGATGTTGTGTGAACTCGGCACTTGTCAGAGATTTAACACGATATATAGTTAACTTAAGGCCGGGGCGGGTGTTCCCCGCTCTGATGTCACAAACGGGCAGAGCAGAGCGAGGAGCGATTCTGATATGGACGGAGACTTCAGGACCGAATTTGTCAGGGAAACCGGTGCGCTCAAGCACCATCCGGCATTGGTTTTGAACGCCGACTACCGTCCCTTGTCTTATTACCCCTTGTCATTGTGGCCCTGGCAGGAGGCGATCAAAGCGGCTTGGCTCGACAGGGTGGATATCGTTGCGGAATATGATGAGGTTGTCCGCAGTCCCAGTACCGAGATCCGAATACCCTCGGTCGTCGTTTTAAAAGACTATGTCAAACCCAGAAAGCGCGTGGCCTTCACGCGCTTTAATTTATTTCTGCGGGACGAATTTAAATGTCAGTACTGCGGCAGCCGTGAAAACCTGACCTTTGACCATGTTGTACCGCGTGCGGCGGGTGGGGTGACAAGCTGGCAGAACGTGGTTGCGGCTTGCAGCCCGTGCAATCTGCGCAAAGGTTCCAAATCGCTGAGACAGGCCGGTATGTCCTTGAACAAACCGCCGCGTCAGCCAGATGCCGAGGCGCTAAGGAATATTGGCCGGAAGTTCCCGCCCAACCATCTGCACGACAGTTGGATTGATTTCCTGTACTGGGATGCCGAGTTGGATCAGCAATAACCTCTAGCGCGCGCGCCAGGCCGCAATCCAGATCAGAACCAGACTCGCCGAAATTAGCGCATTCCAACCTGCCATGGAGATCCCGAACATCTCCCACGGGATATCATCGCACCGCACAAGCGGGGCGGACATGATCTGATCCAGCAGTTCTTCGGCGCTGAGACCTCCGATATCGCCGGATGTACAAGTGGATGGGCCCTCCCACCAGCCTTGTTCTACGCCTGCATGATAGAACCCAATCCCGGCTGTTGTGGCCGCGGCCAGAGCACCCATCAGCGGCAATGGTCGGATGCCCGGGAACGCGAAAGCGAGCACCCCTAAAACAATGGCGGCACTATGCGGATATCGCTGCCATATGCACATTTTGCAGGGTGCTAACCCCCCGATGTACTGAAAGCCCCATGCCCCAAACAGCAACGCGGCTGAGCCGGACGCGGCGATCAAAACCAATAGTTGCTTACGTGTCATAGATATCTCACCACAAGAAAGCCGCCAAACAGCAGGACAATGAACAGGGTAAACATCAAACCCAGCCGTTTTTCGATGAAGTCACGGATTGGTTCCCCGAATTTCCACAACAGCCCGGCGACAAGGAAGAATCGGAGGGCTCGCGCAAGAATCGAGGTCGCGATGAACGTTCCCAGCGGCATCCCGGTCCAACCGGACATGATGGTGATAACCTTGTAGGGGAATGGCGTGACTCCCGCTGCAAGCACGGCCCAGAAGCCGAAATCATTGAAACGAGTGTTGAATTCTTCCATCGCATGGGCTTTGCCCATGGCTTCCAGAACGGGCTGTCCGAGGCTTTCGTAAAAGAATGCGCCAATTGCATAACCCAGAATGCCCCCCAGAACCGATGCGACCAGCGCAACCGAGGCAATCAGCCAAGCGCGAGTCGGGCGCGCAAGAATCATCGGAATCATCAGCACATCGGGGGGAATCGGAAAGAAAGAGCTTTCGATAAACGCTACGACGGCCAAGGCCCAAAGCGCATGAGGGTGTTCGGCCAGACGGATCGTCCAGTCATAAAGTGATCTTAACATATAGAACAAATATCCCGATTATGATTGTTGCAAGCCAAACCATGCACCTGTCGAACCGTCAACCTCCGGCATCCAAACAATCAGCGCGATGGTTGTTTTTTGCCTCTGGACCTTCCCTCGGTTGGGCGCTAATCCAGTGATCGTGGCCCAAGTGGCGGAATGGTAGACGCAGGGGATTCAAAATCCCCCGCCTTCACGGGCGTGAGAGTTCGAGTCTCTCCTTGGGCACCACATCTAATCTGTTAGAATTGCGATGTATTGGCCTCAGTACCCGGTCATTTCCAGATAACCGTTTCCGGTGTGGCTGCCTGTGGCCTTAACAGGGCCTTCCCAGTATTCGAATTGTGTTCCCATCCAGGCCGTGGGTGTCAGCGCTTCGACCTCGATATCAACCCCGCGATCCGGCAGCTTTACCTGCCATTTGGTTGGGATATCGCGTTGTGCAACGCGCGTGGACTCAAGAGGTTGCAATTCAACTGATCCGTTGGGCAGGGGCGTCGTTTGGCCATCAGATTCGATCCATGTGGCTGCGGTGTAGTCGCCTCGATCCCCGCGCAGGCGGAAAGCCATCAGTTTTTCGCCGTTATCGAAGCTGAGCGAAAACCAATCCCAGCCGCTTTGGTCTTCGGCCAATGGTTGCGAGGACCATTCGCGGTCTAACCAGCCTTGGCCCGAGACCTCGATATCTCGATCAGGCAGATGCAGGACACCCTGGACCGCGTAGAAGGGCTGAGAATAGTAATAGCTCGCTTGTCCACCCCCGGATTTCACCGAGTAACCGGCATCGCCATGAAAGACCAATGGTCCCTGTGCCTGTAGCGCGAGATCATAGCCGAAGTCCGATCCGTTTGCTGTTAGGCTCAATGCGCTCAAATCGTCGCCGCGCATATGCCATTCGTCAATCCAAGCCTCGAACGGCTCTGCGGTTACACCGGCTTGTCCAATGCCGCCTCGGGATAGGCGTTCGGTAAAATAATGCGCTTCGGGCGTTGTGACCGCAGCATGGCCCATCCAGATTTGGGGGCTTTGCCAACCTCCTTGCTCGAACGGCTTCAGAGCGGATCGAAATAAGGTCCATTGAATGCCATAGTCGCCGCCTTCGGCGTCTTTGAGGTTTGCAGTCAGATACCACCATTCGATCCGGAACGCAGGGTGCGGACCGTAATCTCTTGGAAATTGAAAGCTATAGCCCGGTTCAGGACGCGCGAAGCCTTCAGCATCACCCCCCAGCCCGGCATACCCTTGCGCCCAGCTGGATATCGGGAGCATCATGAACAGAATGAGCGCTTTAACGTTCATTTGCAAAAACTCTCAGCAAATCGGCGGGTGGTAGGCGGAGCAATTTCAGAGCGGGTAGGGCCGCCGCAAGGGCTGCTGCGACCAGCGTGAGCAAGAACAGGCTCAGCCAGTCAGCGGGGAATAAATGCATAGGCAGGCGCCAACCGAAGGCCTGCACATTAATGACGGCCAACAGAATCCAGGCGAGGATCAGCCCAAGCGGCAGAGCAAGACAGGCCGTCATCGCAGCAAGCAAGACGCTACGCAATAGCTCTAGCCGAGCCAACCGTGCGCGCGTCAAGCCAAGGGCCCATACCGGGGCGACCTGAGGCAAGCGCTGAGTCCACAAGGTCAATAAACTGGTCAGGATCGCAAAACCCGCGACACCCAAGGTCAACACGTTCAATGCCGAGGTGATGACGAAGGTTTTTTCGAAGATGGCCATCGATTGTGCTTTCATGGCTGCCTGCTGCACCACCGCATTCGGTGCAAGATCAAACCGCTCACGTAACGCCTGCGCAAGACCGGTGGCCTGATCCGGTGCGACACGGATACCAAAGCGTCGGGTTTCAACACCCGGTGCGATTTGATCGAACAACGGCATGGCGACGATGGCTTGACCGGTCGGATTGCCATAGTCGGAATACACTCCGGCGATCGGCAGAATGTGATTTGGGCTGATAGTCAAACTATCTCCGGGCCACAAATCTGCGCGCCGGGCAAGTTGCTCATTAATCAGAACGGCGCCATTGCTCAGCACGTTTTCCCAGACATCCGGCCCCTTAGCAATCAAGGGCCAGTTTCGGCGATAGCTTTCGTGATCAACAATCCCGTACAGGAACAGCGGTCCGGTTTCATGGGCCAACTCGGTGCTGCGTATGGGCAGAATGGCTGATGTCTGGGGGGCCAGCCATTCTGTTATGTCTGCTGCTTGAGACTCGTCTTGGGCAGTCAAATAGAGCTCGGAGGTCAATCGTTGATCCAACCAACCGGTGAAAGTCAGACGAAAACTCGATACCATCGTGCCCACGCCAATATTCGCAGCCAATGCCAATAGAAGGGCCATCAGCGCCAGCGACAAACCGGGAAGCTGAGCGCGCATGTCGGCCAGCACCCATTGTGATACGGGGGTTTTCGCGCGTCTAAGAAACAACGCCAAAATGCTTGATAGCAAAAGAGGTAATAGCAGCGCCGCCCCGGTCAGCAACCCGGCTAGCAGAATGAATCCGGCAATCAATCCACCGCCGGCGAAGTATGCGATTGCGCCGATGACAATCAATGCCAGACCCACCGCGCCGGTGATCCGAGCAGATGCTTTGCCTCCGCCCCAGGCTTGCAGGCCGGGCCCTGCGAGTATGGGCATTCGGGAAAGTCGCCATAGGGCGTGACCGCTGGCCGCCAGCGTGCCACCTATGGCCATGGCCAAACCCGCAGCAATCCATTGCGGGCGCAGTGACATTTGCCCGTCAATCGGCGCCCCGTAAAGGCCGCGCAGAGTGGCGGCAACGTCTGGCAGCAAGGCTCCGGCCAGGAAATATCCTAGTACAAGACCGAAGAGGCCTCCGATCAGGGCCAGCAGCAACAGCTCGAATAAAATGATCCGGATTAAGCTTTGCATGGGTAGGCCCAGCGCCCGTAAGGTTCTGATCGTGCCGCGTCTTTGCGCGAAGGCAAGGCCGACCGTGCCGTGAACGATGAACAGACCGACAGCGAAAGACAGAAGGCCAAAGGCGGACAGGTTCAAGTGAAAGCTGTCGGTCAGCTGTGCGGTGTCCAATTGCGCAGACGGCGTGATGCGCTGAAGTTCGGGAGCTAGCTCCGACAGGGGCGACACACCACGGGGCTGATTGGGCAGGATCACCAGACGGGAAATCTGACCGCGGCGGTTTAGAAGGTTTTCAGCAACGCCGATGTCAGTCAGCACCAGATCGGGCGGCAGCGCTGTGCTGGTAAGGACAGGCGGGAAGCCATCATCTGTCTGAAACAGTGGTGCGAGAGCGGGCGACATCAGCAGCCGTCCGGGCGCAGTTAGAATATCTGCTGGGTCGGGCGCATCTGCGCCTTCTTCGATCTGAGTGATCGCGGGTAGAGCAGGGTAGGCGACCATATCCACGCCCATCAGGCGCACCGTGCGGCCCTCGATGCGCAACGATCCCTCAAGGACCGCCGCCACCTGCCAGCCCGCACGCCTGAGTTCTGCATATCGCGACAAGGGGATCGTGGTACCGGTTGCTCGAAGCTCGTCAAATTGCCCGATTGCAAGCTGGGCGTTGGCGCGTTCATAGCTGGCACGGGCCTGGGCATTGATGGCTTGCACGGCCGACCATAGGCAAGTTGCCAGCGCGATACCTGTCAAAAGGGTCGCCAATTGCAATGGATGTGCCCGCCAATGAGACAGCAGAGCCTGGACCGCAGCGCGTGTCATACGATGCGCCCGCCTGCCAGATGCGCGCGCCGGTCGAGACGGCTGGCGATCTCATTCGAGTGGGTAACCAGCAACAGCGCAGCACCTGTATCGGCAACCAATGACAGCATCAGGTCCAGCACGACAGCGCTGGCGGTTTCGTCCAGATTGCCTGTCGGCTCATCCGCCAACAGCAGACGGGGACGGATTGCCATGGCGCGCCCGATCGCGACCCGCTGCTGCTGGCCGCCGGACAGTTTCTCAGGGTAACGATCCTGCAGGTCGCTGAGGCCAAGGCGCTCGGTCAGATGCGCAACCCAATCCGGGTCATCACGACCGGCAAGCCGCGCATGGATCGACAGGTTTTGGGCAACCGTTAATGATGGGATCAGATTGAATTGCTGAAAGACCAATGACAGTGCGCTGCGTCGCAACTCGGCGCGTTCAGGGTCGTTCAGACGGGACATGGCGCGCCCGTCCAGCGTGATCTCGCCGCCATCAAACCCATCCAGAGCAGCCACCAGATGCAACAATGTGCTTTTGCCGCTGCCGCTTTCTCCGGTCAGCGCCAATGTCTGGCCCCGCTCCAGCGTCAGCGACACATCATTCAGAACAGGGCGCCCTCCGGGATAAGATTTCCGAACGTGGTCAATCGATAGCAACATGTGGTCTCTCATCTGGTCCCGTCACAATGTGCAACGCCACGCCCCAGTGTCCAGAGCCGAGATCGGTTCTATTCGCCGCAGTCCCGTGTCTGGAGGCGGGGTTGTTCCCGGCGCGCGAAAGATCCATGCTGGCGTCGATCAGAATAAAGGCCGTTTACATGACATTGTCGCAGCAGATCATTTGGGGCAGCTTCTACCTAGGTATTTGTTTTCTGATCGAAATCATGCTGCTGACTTGGTGCGTACTGGTTATCCGCAAACTCGTCGCGAAATGGGAGACGCGCAGCACAATCCTGGCAACCGCAGGCCCGATCAGCGTTGCGCTTGTATTCATCGTGTTGACCCATACGGTTCAGGTCTGGATCTGGGCGATTGTCTGGGTGTGGGGCGATGTGCTGCCGGATTGGAATTCGGCGCTCTATTTCTCATTGGTGACCTTCACGACGCTGGGCTATGGCGACATCGTTCTGGGCGAGGGGTTGCGCATTTTCGGAGCCTTCGCCTCGGTCACCGGTCTGCTGGCCTTTGGTTTATCGACCGCGTTCCTTGTGGCGCTCATGACGCGCGTATTCGAAGATCGATTCCTGAACTAAAGGATCGGAGCAAACAACCGCGCAAGCGGTGCGCAAAACCGGATATGAAACGGTTGCTGCTGCAGGTCACGGGTCAGTTCGTAGCTTGATGCAAAATCGGTTTCCAACATGGCAGCTACAGCTTGCGCAGCGCGGGGATCAAAGAACAGGGCCATCGCCTCGAAATTCAGGCGAAAGGATCGGTTGTCCAGATTGGTGGTGCCTACGGCAGCCAGGGTGTCATCAACAACGAACGCCTTTTGATGCATAAAGCCATCCGTATAGCGAAACACCTGCGCGCCGCAGTCGCGGATTTCATCGAAATAGGCGAACGCGGCCAGCCATGGCAGGCGATGGTCGATGACCTCCGGCACGAGTATCCGCACATCCACACCGCGCATTGCCGCGTGTTGTAGCGCAGTCATGATATCAATATCGGGCACAAAATAGGGCGAGGCGATCCATAGTCGTTCTTTCGCCTCAGCAATCGCCGCGAAAAACATCATGGCCCCGGTCTCGGTATCGTCACCCGGACCTGTTGCAACCAGCAGCGCGTTCATGTCCTGCTCAGATTCGCTGCCTGCCCAATCAAGCTGATCGATCAGGTCTTCATTGCGCGCCCAGTGCCAATCTTCGGTGAAGATCAGTTGCAATTGCCGGACCACGTGACCGGTCATCTTGATATGCGTATCCCGCCAGCGACCGAACTTAGGGCTTTGGCCCAGATATTCAACGCCGATGTTGTGACCTCCGATAAAGCCGGTTTCACCATCCACGATCACCGTCTTTCGATGATTTCTATAGTTCAACTGAAAGCGAAAGTTTGGTCCGCGCTGCTCACGCGGATCAGCCACATCAACACCTGCCTCGCGCAGTGTTTCCAGATAGCTTGAGGGCAGGCCATAGCTGCCCACCGCATCGGTCATGAACCGGACGTGTACGCCGCGTTTGGCCGCTTCAATAAGGTGCTTTTGAACCTTTTGCCCTAATTCATCATCCCGGACGATGTAGAACTGGATCAGCACATAGTTTTTGGCGTCGTCTATGGCTTTCAGAATGGCTTCGAATGTGGCCTCCCCATCAATCAATAGCTCGGCACCATTGCCCCGCGATACGGGCAGGTGAGCCAGCGCCTCGAACGGGCGGGGATTGACCCTTAATGTTTTGAGATCTGGCGTTGAGAAGTCGGCAAAGGTCTTGATGCCTTCCACGACGCGCTCGCTTTCTTGCCGCGCGATCCGATACCCCCTGAACCGATGGTGCCCAAGGAACAAATACAGCGGTACGCCAAACATGGGCGCCGAAAGCAGGAACACGACCCAGCCCACGGCCCCTTGCGGCGTGCGAGCCGTTTGTGCGGCGCGCACAGAAAAGACGACTGCTGTGCAATAGAGTGCAAACAGAAAAAGCGAGACGAGAAGTGTCCACATCAGTGCTTAGCGATCCGAGTTATTCAGTTTGCACCAGTGTAGATGCGCGCCCAGTCATTGGCCATATCAACGATGACCCAACCCATATCGGGGCCTTTGTCTAACCCGTCGACCAGACGTCCGATCGGGCTTTCACGGTCATAAGCCCACTCACGATCCGCATCTGTGTGATGGATCAAGACGCCCAAACGTGGCCCGTCACCGGCAGTTGTCCAATCAAGCATGGCAAAATCACCGTCCGAGTTTCCACCGGCAAGAATCGGGCGTTTGCCAATCGTGCGCTCGATATTGATCGGCTTGCCTTCCTTATCATCAATGAAGGCGATGCCGGGTGCTTTGTTGATCACCGGGGTGCCGTTTTCATTGTCATAGGTAGTCTCACCATAGGTGCCCAGAACCTGTTCAGGCGGAATCCCGTACGCCTGTTCCGCAAAGACACGCATGAAATGCAAACCACCGCCCGAGACGATATAGGTTTTGAAATCCTCATCGCGCAGGTATCGCAGTAGTTCGACCATCGGCTGATAGGTCATCTGATCATAGGGTAAATCCGTATCGGGATGACGTGCGGTGCTCAGCCACTCGGCGACCTCCGATTGAAATTCTTCAACGCTGGTACCTGAATGCGAGGCGTTCACCACCTCGATCAAGGCATCATGACCGCCTTCCAGTATGGTTTGCAGGTCCCTTTCGGCGGCTGCCTTCAAGGCCGGAGTTGATAGGACAGACGGGTCTTGCTCAGCAATTTCGGCCAGTCGGTCCATGGCAAAGATGAATTGAAAGTAGACAGGTTGCTCGGCCCAGAGGGTACCGTCATTGTCAAACACCGCAATCCGATCGGAGGGCGTGACATAGCTTTCATTTTGCGGATCGCTGACTGCACTTACAAAGTCGATGATCTGCTGTTTTGAAGTTGAGTCAGTCCAGCTTGGAAGGGGGTCGGCAATGGCCGCAAGAGGTACGGTGGCAAGAATTGCTGCAAGTTTGAGAAACATCCTGAATTGCCTCTAATTCAATAGGGAAGGGGCCGCACTAATATGCGGCCCCTTTCTTGTGTTTAATTTGAGGTCGGAGTGGCCAGTTTTTCCATGACCTGATCCAGGCTAAAGCTGGCGGCCTTCTGGCGTGGCGGGTACTCCTGAAAAGTGCTGAGGAAGTTGGCAACATATTGCTGCGCTGGCACCAGGAAATATACCCGATCGATCATCCAGTCATAATAGGTATTGGATGTGCGGTATCCACGCTCATAAGGATCGCGGCGCAGATTGACGATGATCGGCACGCGAAGCTCGGTGAAAGGCTCCATCCAGGCGCGAAGTGTGGCCCACGCTTTCTGCTCTAGAAATATTAGCTTCCAGTCATCAAAGCGGAGCGCGGACAAGTCGCCATCATCGGTGAAATAGAAGATTTCACGACGCGGGCTTTCAGTCGCTTCACCCGTCAGCAACGGCAGGATGTTGTACCCATCCAAGTGCACTTTGTAGTCGCGACCCATTGCCGGTGAGGAATAGCCTGCCTTCAACTTTTCCTTGATCTCGGGATCACCTGCGACCGCGAGGTAAGTGGGCAGCCAATCCATGTGATGCACGATCTCGTTCGAGACCGAGCCCGCCTCGATCTTACCGGGCCAACGCACCATGGATGGAACGCGCCACCCGCCTTCCCAGTTGGTGTTCTTTTCGCCCCAGAACGGGGTTGAGGCGGCGTCTGGCCACGTATTGTAATGTGGTCCGTTGTCGGTGGAGTAGTGCACGATGGTGTTGTCAGCGATGCCAAGTTCATCCAACAGATCAAGCAGTTGGCCGACCTGAATGTCATGTTCGATCATACCGGCCGTGTATTCATCGGCTGGGCTGCCGACCATTTCATTGGCTTTTTCGCGCATCTCTTCGCCGACATGAGTGCGGAAATGCATTCGTGTGCCGTTCCACCAAACATAGAACGGTGTGCCGTTTTGATTGGCTTCGCGGATGAATTCGACAGCGGCTTCCAGCGTTTCCTGATCGACCGTTTCCATACGCTTGCGGGTCAGTGGGCCGGTGTCTTCGATTGCACCACCTGCGCTGGACTTGATTACGCCGCGCGGGCCGTAGGCTTCGCGGAAGGTGCGCCCGTCGGGCAGAATGGCATCGCCGGGATAGTCCTCATGCTCGGGCTCTTCCTCAGCGTTGAGGTGGTAGAGGTTCCCAAAAAACTCATCAAACCCATGGTTTGTCGGCAGGTGCTCATCTCGGTCACCCAGGTGGTTTTTGCCGAACTGACCTGTGACATAACCATGATCTTTGAGAAGACCGGCGATTGTTGGATCCTCGACCTGCATTCCTTCTTTGGCGCCCGGCAGGCCCACCTTGGACAGGCCGGTCCGGAACACGGACTGCCCCATGATGTATGACGAGCGACCAGCAGTGCAGGACTGTTCACCGTAGTAATCGGTGAAGATCATGCCCTCATCCGCGACCCGGTCGATATTGGGGGTTCGGTATCCCATCAGGCCCATCGTATAGGCCGAGATGTTGGATTGACCGATATCGTCGCCCCATATGACCAGAATATTTGGTTTCTGGTCTTGCGCCCACGCAGGCAGCGCTATCAGAACCGCAATTGATGCGGCAGCAGTACGGCGTAACCCAATACGCCAGCTTTCCAAGAACCGGGTGGTAGATAACATGATTTACTCCTGAACTGTTGGACATTTTGTCCTAGAGAAATAGGTAGAGTCTGCGACCAGAATTGAATTAGCTACAGTTGGTAAGCTGCGGATATCCTGTCTTAATAGTCGAAAAACAGGAATCACATGGCAGTAATGTAGGCCACCAAGGCCTGATTGAATTTATCATATGATGAAGTTTAAATATATAGATGGCAAGAATTGACACTGAATTCAAAACGCTGCGTGAAAATACCTGGCTGGAAGCCAGATCCCCTGCCTTTCAAGAGGCTCTGATGCGCTGCGCAGTACGCCGTTGTTACGGGACTGACGAAGCCCTTTATCTGCAAGGGGATCCTGCGAATGGGATTCATGCCGTTTTGGATGGTGGGGTAAAGATTACTGTCCCGGCGGATGACGGGCAGGAATTTGTGGTTCATCAGGAAGGGCGCGGTTTCTGGATCGGTGATCTGGCATTGTTTGCAACAGCGCACCGTTTGGTCAGCGTAGTCGCGACCCGTCCGACTGAGACACTGTTTTTTCCGGCTTCGCGGCTGGAACGTATGGTGCAGGAAGCTCCCGACTATGTGCGCGACTTCTACGCGTTAACGCATGAGAACATGCAGAAAACCCTGCGTATTGTTGCTAATCTTGCGGTTACCGGAACCGAGAAACGGTTGGTTCTACGGTTGCTACATTTGGATGAGGTCGCGTCGGATGACCAAGGCTGGATACCGGTGTCACAAGAAGAACTGGCCGCGATGATAGCCGTTTCGCCGCCAACACTTCACCGTGCCCTACACCGGCTCATTAGTCTCGACCTGATCGAAGGTGGCTATGGTCGGTTGCGGCTAAAAGATCGTCGCGCACTGATTTCCAGCTGTCAGAGTTGACCGGGATTCAGGCCGAATGCTTTGCGGACGACCGATCATCCTCACCCAATCTTCCATCCAGTGACATCAGGATTGCCACAGGGCGCAGCGCCGGGATGTGGCTGAATATGATCAGGATGCAAACAGTCAAGGGCACGCTCAGGAACGCTCCGATCAGACCCCAGACCGTAGTCCAGAAGGTTAGCGCCAATATAACAAGAAACGTCGACATGTTCAGGGACCGGCCCAGCAGGGCTGGATCAAGAAAATTGCCGATGACGAATTGAAGGGTGCCGCAGCCCAAGACGATGATCAGAAATGGTCCGATGGTTTCGAATTGAACCAGGGCGATCATCGAAGGAAAGATCACCGCAATGATCGACCCGATCGACGGGATGAAATTCAGCGCGAATGTCAGTACGGCCCATGTTTCGGCATATTCGAGCCCCAGCGCTTTGAAGATCGTATAGCTGATGAGGGCTGTGATCAGACTGATCATGGTTTTAACACCAACATAACGCTGCAGACTGTATGAAATCGCATCCAGAACCGAGGCAAGATCAGCCCCCAATTCCGGGTTTCCGGCGGCAAGTTGGATTTTCCTGCGAAAGGCCAGCCGCTCGGCCATCAGAAACGCGACGTATAGGCTGATCAGTAGAAACTGGTTCAACAGCGATGTGGCGCTACCCAGCATTATCCGAGCCACAAAGGACATATCGATATTGACCAGGTTATCGCGAATAAAGCTGGTGACGTCGTTGCCAATCAGCCCGGTAATCCTGTGAACTGCCCCGTCGAATTGGCTTTCATAGGTATTGATAGAACGTGCAAATTGCGTGGCCTGACTGCCCAGGATGTACATGATCATGAACAATCCGGCCAAGACAACCGTGACGCCTGCGACATTCGCCAGCCAAATGGGGACGCGGGTCACCGCAATGACCCGATCGCTGAGGGCCAGGATCAACACATTGACAAGCAACGCCATGGTGAGTGGGATCAGAAAGTTCGCCCCAGCATAAAGGCCAAGCACAGCAAGCGTGGCCACGATCACAACGTCGCGCAATACACTCAGTTGCGGGCGCGCCCTCGATTGGGTGTTTTCTGAGTCAGAGGTCATGCGATGGCCTTGGTCTGTATTCCGCCTTGACGCGTTTGTTTGATCCTGCACAGGCTGATCGGTTTATGCAATCCATACAGAATGTTATGGGCAGGAAAACGGCACGCTTGGCCGATTGACGGTTCTGTCAGACCAAAAGGCAGGTTAGGCTTGGGCAATGTCAGGTGTTTCGATTCCCTCATCCGGCCAACTCCTGCGGGCGCTCTGGCTTGCCGTGCGCCGGTTCAATGACAAAAATGGGTTTGTCATGAGCAGCCATGTCGCGATGTCTTTGATGATGGCTCTGTTTCCGTTCGTTTTATTCACTGTGGCTTTGGCTGGGGCTTTGTCGCAGGGTTATGTCACGGATGAGCTGATCGAGCTTATCTTCGGCGCTTGGCCCAAAGACGTGGCAGACCCTATCGTCGCAGAACTCCGTGCCGTACTGGCAGGGGCTGGGTCAGGGGTGATCACAATAGGCGGCTTGCTGGCAATCTTTTTCGCCTCGAACGGAGTGGCTGCCGTGCGCAAGGCGATGACTCAGGCTTATCACGACAAGGACAATTGGCCGTTCTGGAAAACCCGATTGCTTTGTTTTGTGCTCGTCATAATCGGTGGGGCTGCCATCTTGGCAATTGCTGCGGTTGAGGTCGTTTTACCGGTCTATACCCGTTTGGTTTCCGAAAAAACGGCTGTGGATGTTGATAACTGGCTATCGGTGGATCGCCTGCGGTGGACCTTTACCGTTGCTGTGCCAGCGGGCACCGTTCTATTGGCGCATCTGATATTGCCCTCACGGCGTCATCGTCTTGTGCAGATTCTGCCGGGCGTGATCCTGACCTTGGCGCTGTGGGCTGCGGGAGGTTGGGGATTCTCGATCTATATCGCCCAATTCGCCACATATAGTGCGACTTACGCCGGTCTCGCCGGGGCTATGGCGGCGTTGATCTTTCTGTATTTGTGCTCTGCAATGTTGATTCTTGGAGCCGAGTACAATGGCGCGTTGATTGACCTTCAAAATGCGGAAGGCACATGATGCGCCGCCGAGTTATTTTGTTAACTGCGACATTATGGGCTTTGGCTCATCAAGGGCAGGCGCAAGATTATGTCGGGTCGGATGCGTGTTCAGATTGCCATCAGGAACAAACCCAGGCTTGGGAAAACTCGCACCATGCGCTGGCGTGGACCGAAGTGGGCGACGGCCATGTATTAGCTGATTTCGATGGTACCCTATTTTCCCATGACGAGATGAGCGTGTCGTTCACGGATCAAGACGGAACGTTTGCGGTGCAAGTTACCGAAAAGGACGGTGTTACCACCGCCTATCCCGTCCACTCGGTGGTGGGAATTGCACCTTTGCAGCAATACCTCTTTGAAACTGAACCGGGCAGGTTGCAAAGCTTTGATGTGGTCTGGGATGTGGAAGAGGGGCGCTGGTTCCATCTTTATCCGGATCAGGATTTGCCTCCGAATGACGGGTTGCACTGGACGGGGCCGTACAAGAACTGGAACGCACGTTGTGCCGAGTGCCATGCGACAGGCTATGTGAAGAACTACGATGCCCAGACAAGGCGCTATGACTCGACCCAAGCTGAGATTGGTGTGGGGTGTGAGGCGTGTCATGGACCGGGGTCTGCGCATCTTGAGTGGACAACCGGCAATGCGTTGCAAGACGGTCTGGGCGAGTTCGGATTTCCGATTGATTGGGGCAGGGGACAGACCGAAGCCGAAATTCAGCAATGCGCCGGGTGTCATTCCCGGCGTGAGGCTTTGGAGGACGGGAACCCGCACCCCGGAAAACCCTACCACGATGCCTATAATCTGGCCCTTTTGCGGCCGGGCCTGTATCACCCGGATGGCCAGATATTGGATGAGGTCTATGTGTATGGCTCGTTCCTGCAGTCGCGCATGTATGCGGCGGGTGTTGGGTGCATGAATTGCCACGATCCGCACCGGGCCGAGGTAAAGGTCGAAGACAATGGGTTGTGTACCCAGTGTCATTCGCCCGCTGGTAACTCGGATTTCCCAACGCTTCGAAAAGCAGACTATGACACGCCCGCGCATCACCATCACGCTGAGGATTCAGAAGGTGCGCAATGCAAGAGCTGCCATATGATCGAGCGAGTCTATATGGGGGTGGACGGGCGGCGCGATCATAGTTTCCGCATCCCTCGTCCTGATCTTGGGCTAGGAACGGATGCTTGCACAGATTGCCATTCGGAAGAAGGGCAGCCCTGGGCGACACAACAGATCGCGGGCTGGTTCCCTGCATCGACCTACAGGTCCGAGCACTACGGAACCGCATTCGCAGCAGCAGGTAGCGGTCAGTTGGATGATCCGGCTACTTTGACTGCAATCGCTTTGGATCGAAGGCAGGCGGGCATCGTACGTGCGACTGCCCTCTACCTGCTGCAACCCTTTTCGACGCCAGAATTGGCAGAGCAGATGGCGCCGCTTTTGACCGATTCCGATCCGCTGGTTCGGGCGAATAGCCCGGCGCTGCAGCGGCAGGCTCCACCTCAGCTACGTGCTGTACGACTTGAACCGCTATTGTCGGACCCATTGCAAAATGTGCGGATCTCAGCAGCCAAAGAGTTTCTTTCCATCCGGCCTGAGGACATGACAGCCGAGCAACGCGCAGATGCTCAGGAAGGTATGGCCGACTGGCAGCGTAGCATTTCCAATCGCCTGGATTTTCCTGAAACGCATATGGTTTTGGGAGGTTGGGCGCTGACGCTCAGAAACGCGCCTGCCGCAGAACGCGCGTTCCGCGAGGTTGTGGTGCTGGACCCTCAGCGCGTCGAGGCCTGGCCGATGCTGGTTCAATTGGCCCATATCAACCGTGGCCCTCAAGCTGCGTTGGCGACATTGGACGAGGCCCTATTGGTGCTTCCCGATGATCCGAATCTACGGCAATTGGCACGCGATCTTGGGCGTTGACCGGCACCGATCCGGCAGATTTGCGCCATCTTCCAGGCTTATTCAGCGGCTAGAACTCCGGGGTAGGTACTCGGATTGCCAACAGGTGACGCATGTCAGATCGCTCTGCAACCTTCACAAAACCGCTGACGCCGGCCCGGAAATCGACGCTGGACCAACGCATCGAAGAACTACGCGCGCGCAAGCCCGTCGATATCAATCATGGTGAGGCGCTGCTGCTGCAAGGCATCGCTGCGGCATCTTTGCGAAAGCAACATGTATCGCAAGGCAAGATTGATCTGGACTAAGGGTACCTAGCCCCTGAAACCAGTTGCGACGACAAACTTTTCAGAGCTATCGGAGCGAGAGGCCGGAGGCTTCACATTGGCAACTTTGGTGAACTTCTGCTTGAGCAATTTCTGCAAGTCACCCTCGGCCCCCCCAGCCAGAACTTTTGCGACAAAAGTGCCGCCTTCTTCCAGCACATCGAATGCGAAATAGGCTGCTGTTTCACACAATGCCATGATCCGCAGGTGGTCGGTCTGCTTGTGGCCCGAAGAGGCCGCCGCCATGTCTGACATCACCACATCTGCCTTGCCACCCAGCCAGTCTTTGACCTTTTGATCGGCATCGTCTTCCATGAAATCGAGCACATGCGCAGTGGCCCCGGCGACCGGTTCAACCTCTTGCAGGTCAATACCCAGAACCGTGCCGATCCGCTTGCCGCTTTTTTCACCCAGCGCATTAACGCGTTTCACTGCAACCTGCAGCCAGCCACCGGGGGCGCAGCCCAGATCAACCACTCGTGCGCCGGGGACCAGAAAGCGGAATTTGTCATCCAATTCAAGGATCTTGAACGCCGCACGACCGCGATAGCCTTCGGCCTGCGCGCGTTTGACATAGGGGTCGTTCAACTGCCGTTCCAGCCAGCGGGTCGAGCTGAGCTTGCGCCCGCGCGCCGTTTTGACCTTGACCTTCAGGTCGCGCTGCCCGCGGCCCGAGTTGTTTTTTCCAGTCGGTGTCTTCGCCATCAGAACGGTCCGTCTTCCAATACACCGTCCGCACTCATTTGGGCATAAAGCAAGCCTTCGCGCAGCCCCCGATCCGCCACGGAAAGGCGATCAGTGGGCCAGCAGCGTAACAAAGCCTGCAAAATGGCCGAGCCGGACATGATCAGGGCCTGCCGATCTTCTCCGATCCGGGGATCACGGCGGCGCCCACGAGGGCCGAGTTCTAGATAGCCTCGTATGACCTTGTCAATCTGATCGCTGGTCATGCGTAAACCGTCCACCTTGGTCCGGTCATAGCGTTTGAGCCCCAAATGCGAGGCGGCCACCGTGGTTACTGTGCCGCTGGTGCCCACAATCTGGAAACCTTCGCGGGTTTGTTCGTCTTTGTAAGGGGCAAAATCGGCAAGGTTTTCCTCAAAAAACCAACTCATGAGCGCAAACCTTGCTGCATCATCTTCAACGTCGTTGAACTGATCCCGCAGCGTAGCGACGCCCAGTGGGACACTGATCCAATCAACAACCTTGGCCGCAGGGAATGGGCTTTCAGAAGTGTGGAAACCGTTATGCAGTCGCATGATCGCGGCAGGCCGGTCGCGTCGGGGCACAGAGGAAATGTCGATCCAGACCAGCTCGGTCGAGCCCCCGCCGATATCAACGACTAACAATTGCTCAGTCTTGGTCGACACAAGCGGGGCGCAGGAGATGACAGCCAGACGCGCTTCTTCCTCGGGCTGGATGATCTCAAGCGTAAGGCCGGTTTCACGTTTAACCTGACGGATGAAATCGCGCGAATTCTTGGCGCGACGGCATGCCTCGGTCGCGATCAGGCGCATGCGCCTGACCTTATTGCGTTTGAGCTTTTGCTGACAGATCCGCAGGGCCTGAACCGTGCGTGCCATCGAGGCCCGCGACAACCGCCCGGTGCGTTCCAGACCGGCGCCCAACTGCACCGATTTGGAGAAACTGTCGACCACATGGAAGCCACTGCCCTTGGGCTGGGCGATCAACATGCGGCAGCTATTTGTCCCCAGATCCAGCGCCGCATATAACGCATCTGGATCGGGTCTTGCCGGCGCGGGGCTTTCGACCGCTTTCGGGAACGCGCCCGCACCTCTGGGACGCTTGGGCGCCATCTTAAACGCCCTCCGATTTTCGAGTTACCCCGACCATAGGTCGCGCAATTGGATCACGCAAGATGCTCATTAAAGTCATTAGGATTTTGATGTTCGGTTTTGTCTGCGAGGTCTTTAAAAGCGTCCATATGCAGAGGTGGGCAAAAAGGTCGCTGCGCAGACGCCTTATGTCGAAAATCGACCGACCTGAGCCCATATTGAAGTTTAGAACCGGTCCATCTGGTTAGAAGGAATCACAGGCGATGCCCGACGTCACAATCGTATATTGGCGCGATATTCCCGCTCAGGTCATCGTCGGCAAAGGCCGTCGTGGTGCGAAACGACAATTGGAAGAGCGGTTCGAGCAAGCGATCGACCGGGCTGCCATGAAGGTCAATGCTAAAGACAGTGATGCCTATCTGGCCGAGTGGCGCAAAGCTGAACCTTTCGCAATCGAGGGCGATCCGTCCGAGATTGCCGAGGCCGAGGCCCAGCGTTTGGAAACAGAGTACGATCAGGATCGCATCAAGGCCCTGATCGCCAATGACGGTTGGGCATGAGCCCCAGAACTTTATGGGAGGCCGCAATGGCTTTGCTGAACTTCAAGAAACGTGATGCCGTCGAAAACGGCCCTGTGAACCCGACCGTCGAAGCCTTTTTGCAGGGCTACTCGATCGAGGTGATGCCGCGCACCGCTGAAAAGGTCGAAGATTTCCGCGCTTTGCTGCCCGAGGGCACTCGCGTCTACATTGCCCATATTGAGGGCACGCCGATCGAAGACATGGTCAAAACAGCGAAGCGTATCGCTGCCGAAGGTTATCCGGTCATGCCGCATTTTCCGGCGCGGATCATCAAGGATGCCGCGACGCTGGAAAAGTGGATCTCCATGTATCAGGGCGAAGCGGGCGTGGAGCAAGCACTGCTGCTGGCAGGCGGTGTGGACAAGCCGCATGGCGAGTTCGAGAGTTCGATGCAGCTGTTGGAAACCGGCTTGTTCGACAGGGCAGGCTTCAAGCGTCTGCACGTCGCGGGCCACCCCGAAGGCAACAAGGACATCGATCCGGACGGCTCGACCAAGAATGTCGATGAAGCGCTGCGCTGGAAGCAGAAGTTCTCGGAAACCACCGACGCCGAAATGGCGCTGGCCACTCAGTTTGCCTTCGACGCCAAGCCGATCATCGCGTGGGCCGACAGCCTGAAAGAGGCGGGTATCGATATTCCAGTACATATCGGCATCGCGGGTCCGGCCAAACTGCAGACCCTGATCAAGTTCGCCATCGCCTGCGGTGTTGGCCCCTCGCTGAAGGTGCTGCAGAAACGCGCCATGGATGTCTCGAAACTGCTGTTGCCTTATGAACCGACCGATGTGATCACCGAACTTGCCAACCACAAAGCGGCGAACCCTGATTTCAACATCACCAAAGTGCACTTCTTCCCGCTTGGCGGCATCAAGACAAACGCCAACTGGGCCATCAACAACGGCGGCGCTTCGGCGCAGCCTGTAAACTCCTAAGGAACGGACATGACCCGTACAGTCGTAGAATCAAAAACAAAAACTGCCGTTCTGGGCTTTGACGAACCGTTCTGCGTCATCGGTGAGCGGATCAACCCGACTGGCCGCAAAAAACTGGCTGCGGAACTCGAGGCGGGCGATTTCTCGACCGTTGAAAAAGACGCGCTGGCGCAGGTAGCGGCAGGCGCGACCGTTCTGGATATCAATGCGGGCGTTGTCTACAATTCGAACCCCAACCCCAACGAGACCGAGCCACCGCTGATGACCAAGATCGTCGAGCTGGTGCAGGGCTTGGTTGATGTGCCGCTGTGCATCGACTCATCTGTACCTGGCGCGCTGGAAGCGGGTCTTGAGGCGGCTGAGGGACGTCCACTGCTGAACTCGGTCACAGGCGAAGAAGAGCGTCTGGAGTTGGTTCTGCCGCTGGTCAAGAAATACAACGTGCCGGTCGTGGCGATCTCGAACGATGACACAGGGATTTCCGAAGACCCCGATGTGCGTTTTGCCGTTGCTAAAACCATTGTGGAACGCGCTGCTGACCACGGCATCCCAGCCCATGACATCGTGGTTGACCCGCTGGTGATGCCGATCGGTGCAATGGCAACTGCCGGTCAGCAGGTGTTCGCTCTGGTCCGTCGCCTGCGCGAGGAACTGGGTGTGAACACCACTTGCGGTGCTTCCAATATCTCGTTCGGCCTGCCGAACCGCCACGGAATCAACAATGCATTCCTGCCGATGGCAATGGGTGCTGGCATGACGTCCGCGATCATGAACCCGGTGGCCCTGCCAGTGACGCAGAAGCGGATCGCCGAGAAGAAAGAGCAGGTTGCCGCCGCTGGTATCATCCTGCCCGAGGGCATGGATGACGAGACCTTCGTTCAAATGTTCGGCCTTGGATCGACCTTGCCGCGTGCGGGCAAAGAGATGGAGGCCATCCGCGCCGCCAATCTGCTGACCAATAACGACGCGCATGGCGGTGAATGGATCCGGTTCAACAAACCGCCCGCTGAGGCCGGTGCCGAGGGCGAGGGCGCGCGTGGCCGTCGCGGCGGTGGCCGTCGCCGTCGCGCTTAAGGTATTTAAAACAAAGGATTGGGCCGGATCGTTGATCCGGCCTTTTCGATCCTTCAGGGTTTGTTGACCCTTGAATCCCGGTAAAAAGCAGTGCTAATCAATGCCCAGCGGCGGGTATGATGTAATGGTAGCCTGTCAGCTTCCCAAGCTGAACGCGCGGGTTCGATTCCCGCTACCCGCTCCAATCAGTCTGCGCGTCGAGCCTGATACAGGTTGATCGTCGCGGGTATGAGGACATTGGAGCTAGACTGATACTGCCGGAACTCTTCCGCTACAGCTTGTTGAATGGCGTCTGTATCCGCCTCATTCCCATCGAAATGCGCGACAACACGGCCCGCGGGGCCAACACGCGTCACCAGATGCGCTGTGCCTTCAACACCGCCGAAACCCGTCAGGTTAAGTGTAACCGCGACGCCGGTTATGTCAGACAGCCCAGCCTGGATCATCAGGCCTTTAACATGGTCGATGTCGTGGAACGCCAGCGGCCCAGGGGCATAGCGGTCTACGCGGGGTGGTTGGCCCATTCGTCGCACGGCGGCGACATGGGGTATCTTGAACCAAGGGTTGGCATCCAGCGGCCCCCAGGAAGCAAAGGTCATTTGCCCACCGGGTTTCAAGGCTGAGGCGATGTTTCGGAATGCCGCGACCGAGTCACCGAAGAACATCACTCCGAACCGAGAGATTGCCGCATCCATCTGATCGGGTGCAAACGCATAGCTTTGCGCGTCCGCGTGCTGAAACGTAAGTGTCTGAAGCCCGTCGCGTTCAGCCCGTTTGGCTGCGCGGTCCAGAAAGGGTTGTGAAATGTCAGCGGCCAGAACGTGCCCGTTCGGCCCTACCGCGCGAGCGGCAGCGATTGCGCTGACGCCCGTGCCACATCCGATATCCAGCACCTTCATGCCTGCCGACAAGGCGGCTCGGTTCAGAACAAGATCAAGAACAGGCGCAAAGGCGTGATCGAGCTGATCTTCATAAGTCAGCCATTTGGTGCCTTGTTCCGAGTTTCCCCAGAATTCCGCCTGTTCCTGGTTTTCTGATGTCATACCCGCCTCCTTTGGATGAGGCGACTATGACCTCCTGCGGCGGCGGCGACCAGATTTTTCCTCGTCCCCACCGCCGGTATTGAAGGACGGGGCGGGCAGGGTGACGACCTGAGCAAGCTCTGGGAACGGATCGGTTTTGTGCGGGATCGCGTTGGCGGCGACAAAATGGTCCTGAAACTTCGGTTCGATGGCGGTTTCAACCTTGGTGATCTCGCGCACAACGCGTTCGATCTCGGCCCGCGATCCGATATTGCAGAGCGCAATCCGTGCCCCGGTGCCCGCCGCATTACCCGCGCTGGACACCTTTTCCAACGGTGCGTCGGGGATCATGCCCAGCACCATCGCGTGCTTCGTTGAAATATGCGCGCCAAACGCACCGGCCAATACCACGCGATCCACACGGTCAACTTCCATCTCATCCATAAGAAGGCGCGCACCAGCATAGAGCGCGGATTTGGCCAACTGGATGGCACGAATATCGCCTTGGGTAACGGTGATGCGTGGGCCACCCTCGGCGCTGGCATCGTGGATCAAATAGGAGTTGGTGCGACCTTCGGGCACACAACGCGGCGTTCCCGTCTGCGCGGCCGAGCCGATCAGCCCGCTTTCGTCCAGCAGACCCGCGATGCGCATCTCGGCCACTGCCTCGATAATGCCCGAGCCGCAGATACCGGTGATGCCGGTGGTGGCAATGTCCTGATCAAAGCCTTCGTCATTCGACCATTTTTCGGACCCGATCACGCGGAAACGGGGTTCTTTGGTGACTGGATCGATCTCAATCCGCTCAATCGCACCCGGGGCGGCGCGTTGGCCCGAGCTGATCTGTGCACCTTCAAAGGCGGGACCTGTTGGTGAAGAGCAGGCCAGCACACGGTGAGTGTTGCCCAGCAGAATTTCAGCATTGGTGCCCACATCGACGATCAGCACCAGATCGTCGGATTTGCCTGGTTCTTCGGATAAGGCGACCGCGGCACAGTCGGCGCCCACATGGCCCGCGATACAGGGCAGAATATAGACCTGTGCGCGCGGGTTCATAGTGGTCAAATCCATCTCGCGCGCAGGCAGAGACATGCTTTCGGAAGTGGCCAATGCAAAGGGTGCCTGCCCCAGTTCGACCGGGTCCAGACCCAGCAGCAGGTGGTGCATCACCGGGTTGCAGACGAACACCGTCTCGACGATTAACGCCGCGTCGATCCCGGCTTCGTCAGCAATCGAAGTGGTTAGGTCATTGATCGCTTCGCGAACGGCCTTGGTCATTTCTTTATCGCCGCCGGGGTTCATCATGGCGTAAGAAACGCGGCTCATTAGGTCTTCACCAAAGCGAATTTGGGGGTTCATTAGACCCGACGAGGCCTTGACCTCTCCGGTCTCAAGATCGGTCAAGTGGGCAGCAATGGTTGTTGAACCTAGGTCGATGGCCAGACCATAGAGCCCCTGTTCGTGCAGTCCGGGCCAAATTTCGACGATGCGCGCCACTTCGTCCTTGTGGCCTTTGTGGACGGCGACCGTAACCTCCCATTTTCCTTTGCGCAGAACGGGTTGCAGCTTGGACATGAGCGACAGGTCGGCCGTGACCGCCTCGATGTTCCATTGCTGGCGCAGCGCGCGCTCCAACCGTTCCAGATCGCCGGTGGGGGAATGCATGTCAGGCTCTTCCACGACAACGAAATAGAGGCGCGTAGCAGGATCCATGGTGATGGCGCGCGCGGCGGCAGCCTTGCGGACGACTTGACGGTGCACCTGGCTTTCCGGTGGGACATCGATCACGACATCTCCCTGAACCGAGGCCTGACAGCCCAAACGCCGCCCGGGTTTCAGGCCACGTTTGTCGTCATAGCGCTGTTCCACCGCGTTCCACTCGCTCAGCGCGTCTTCCGAAACGGTCACACCGTGTTTGGGGAACTCACCATAACTGGGGGTAATCTGGCACTTGGAACAAATGCCACGCCCACCGCAGACCGAATCCAGATCGACGCCCAACTGGCGCGCCGCGGTCAGAAGCGGCGTACCAACGGGAAAGTGCCCGCGTTTGCCGGACGGTGTGAAGACGACAAGAGGATCGGTGGTCATGAATGCCTGCCTTTGTATTCGCGCGTATGCCGGGGAACATATGGGATTAGGCACAAAGGGAAAGAGCATTCAGCGGCACGTTTTGCGTTGCTTGCGTCGTTTTCGGGCGCGGCAAAGCCCCGCATCGAAAAACAACGCTTGTTCAGGGCTTTCCATTGGGTGAAATCCATGTAATAGGGTCACCGTCAAACGGGCTTTTGCATGGGGTTTTCAGATGCAGATTCGTGAGGCACTCACCTTTGACGACGTACTTCTTGTTCCGGGCGCATCATCTGTGCTTCCGGCAACGGCAGATACGAGCACACGCGTGACGCGTGAAATCACTATGAACATCCCGCTTCTCAGTTCGGCGATGGACACGGTGACCGAGGCGCGCATGGCCATCGCGATGGCACAAGCCGGAGGGATCGGCGTTGTGCACAAAAACCTCTCGGTCGAGGAACAGGCTCGTGAAATTCGTCGGGTAAAGCGGTTCGAATCCGGTATCGTCTATAACCCTGTGACGTTGCGCGCGGATCAGACGCTGGCGGATGCGCAGGCTTTGGTCGAGCGGTATAACTTCACCGGTTTTCCTGTGGTCGACGAAAGTGGCCGGGTTGTCGGTATCGTCACAAATCGGGATATGCGCTTTGCAACCTCGGATGATACGCCGATCCACGCGATGATGACTTCGGACAATCTGGCGATGCTGCAAGAGCCTGCCGATCTCGAAGAAGCCAAAAGCCTGATGCGCGCGCGCCGGATCGAAAAACTGTTGGTTGTTGACGGTGGTGGCAAGCTGACCGGTTTGCTGACCCTGAAAGACACCGAACAGGCTGTGCTGAACCCTACTGCATGCAAAGACCGCCTGGGTCGCCTGAGGGTGGCAGCGGCTACCTCGGTTGGTGATGCAGGATTTGAGCGGTCTGAGCAGCTGGTGGATTCAGGCGTCGACATCATCGTTGTGGACACGGCACACGGCCATTCGCAGGGGGTGCTGGACGCGGTAAAGCGCGCCAAGACACTGTCGAATGAGGTGCAGATCATCGCCGGGAACGTCGCCACAGCTGAGGCAACGAAGGCGTTGATCGACGCGGGCGCTGACGCGATCAAAGTCGGCATCGGACCGGGCTCCATCTGTACGACACGGATGGTTGCGGGCGTTGGGGTTCCGCAGTTGACAGCGATCATGGATTGCGCTGCTGCGGCCGGAGATGTTCCGGTCATCGCGGATGGCGGGATCAAATTCTCGGGCGATTTTGCCAAGGCCATCGCGGCGGGTGCGTCTTGTGCGATGGTCGGCTCAATGATCGCTGGTACGGATGAAAGCCCGGGCGAAGTCATCCTGTATCAAGGACGTTCGTTCAAATCCTATCGCGGTATGGGCAGTCTTGGCGCGATGGCGCGTGGCTCGGCGGATCGGTATTTCCAGAAGGATGCGGCCAACGACAAGCTGGTGCCTGAAGGCATCGAAGGGCAGGTGCCCTATAAGGGGTCGGCAAGTGCGGTTGTGCATCAATTGGTCGGCGGTTTGCGAGCGGCCATGGGCTATACCGGATGTGCGACGGTGGACGAGATGCGCAAGAACTGCAATTTCGTCAAAATCACTGGCGCGGGGCTGAAAGAAAGCCATGTGCATGACGTTCAGATCACGCGCGAAAGTCCGAATTACCGCGTCATGTAAACTTGTGAAGCATGGCTTTAACAAAGGCCGCGCAGATAAACGGATATTACAATGACACCTGCGGCTCGGGTTCAGGCTTCGATCGAGATTCTCGATGACATTCTTGCCGGTATGCCGGTAGAGAAAGCTTTGACAGGCTGGGCCAGGCGCAGCCGATTTGCGGGGTCCAAGGATCGCGCGGCAGTTCGCGATCATGTGTTTGATGCTCTGCGTTGTCGGCGATCCTACGCAGCGCTTGGAGGATCAGAGACCGGTCGTGGCCTGATGATCGGGGCCGCCCGATCCTCTTCGGTGGATCTGTCCACTATATTTTCGGGTGATCGCTTTGCACCTGCTGTGGTGACTGAGGCCGAGCATTCCAGGCCGTTTCAATCGGATGCAGAACGCCTGGATATACCTGAATGGCTGTGGCCTGAGTTTCAGAAGTCGTTGAAAGACGAGACCGAGCCTGCCGCAATTGCATTGAAATCACGTGCTCCAGTCCATCTGAGGGTCAATCTGCAGAAAACTGATCTGCCCATGGCCATCCAATGTTTGGCAGAAGAGGGCATCAAGGCACATCCACACTCGGCCTGTGTCACGGCTTTGGAGGTAACCGAAGGCGCACGCAAGATCGCGCAGAGCGGCGCCTATTCCGATGGGCTGGTCGAGTTGCAAGATGCAGCGAGTCAGGCGGTTGTTTCTGCGATAGACCTAAAGCCTGGAATGCGGGTTCTGGATTATTGCGCCGGCGGTGGTGGAAAAGCTCTGGCGTTGGCGGCTAGAGCCAAAGATATTCATGTCTTTGCGCATGATGCCAGCCCAGATCGAATGCGCGACTTACCCAATCGTACGACACGTGCGGGTGCAGAGATTTCCATACTGACCGCAGATCAGATCGCCGATCACGCGCCATTTGATGTTGTTCTGATCGATGTACCATGCTCAGGCAGTGGATCATGGCGCAGGGCCCCTGCAGGGAAATGGGCGCTGACGCCAGAGCGGTTGTGCGATCTATCGAAAACTCAGACCAGTATCCTCAATGTTGTTGCTCCGCTTATTGCCCCCAAAGGCGTGCTTGCCTATGCAACATGTTCGATGCTGAATTTGGAAAACAACAACATTATTGATGAATTTCTGACATTTGACAGGGACTGGAAGTGCACCTTTCGGAAATCGTGGCTGGTTTCACACGGGACCGACGGTTTTTACACAGCGCACTTGACGCGATCATAAAGTCTAAAGCACAACCATAAGCAGTTTATACCTCTGATCAATAAGCGGTGGTTAACCATTACCGGCCGATATTGCTCAGAAATTGTCATAACCTGGGCTGTTTATGTCTAATATTTCAGAATTTTTTCCTTCACGTTCAAGTGGCTGGAGGATTGATCGCGGTCGATATATCTCATTAATACTGATCGCAATATTGTTAAGCGCACTTCCTGTTTTCGGCGTTCTTCCCTCACAGTTAAATGCCGGAGTTGCGGCCGTCGGCATATCCTTTCTGGTAGTTGTAGCCATTGCATTGGCACGCGTTTGGTTCTTCAAACAGATCGAAGCGCAAACCCATGCGGCCATGGCAGCTTTTCTTGAACAGCAGGATGATGCTTGCATAATCACTGATCCAGTTGGTGAGATATTGGTCGCAAACACCAGCGCCAACGCGCGCCTGATCAAGAAATCTGGTTCACGATTTGACGTATGTCTTCGCACAGTATTTGCCAATCCATCTGCTGTGATACTGCGATTGCAGTCGCTTGCTGAAAAACACGGAGCAGCGGAAGAGGATATTGTAACGCGAGGACAGACAATCCCCGTTTGTGTATCACGCTTGAGTGGCGACCGTTTTTGTTGGCGCTTCAGACTGGATGCGCCAAAAATCTGGCGCAATGTTCAAATGCCTGTTGTGACAGTTGGGCGCAACAATGTTGTTCTCGACGCCAACGAGGCTGCGATCAAATTGTTTGGTCAATTGCCCGAAAGCCTCGAGCTTGGGCTGCAAGGTGATGGTGAGAGTGGGGGCAGTGTTGTACGATTCGGGTCAGGCGATGCTGAAAGAACCTTTGGTATCTCCACGCTTCGGCACAGTGGGATCGTGCGTGACGTACTTCTGACACCTTTTCCGCAACCTAAATCGTCGCCGGAGCCGACATCCTTCGCGGCGCTGCCGGTTCCAATCATGTGCCTGACACCCCAAGGCGTGGTTGGCGAAACAAATCGCCTCGCGGTCGATTTGGTTGGTGAAATCGAGCCGGGAACCTCGAATATCGAGAACATGATGCAAGGTCTTGGTTATCCGATCCGAGACTGGCTTGCGAACGCAGCCGAGCAAGGCGCAGCACCCCGGTCAGAGTTCCTGCGATTGGTGCGCGAAGACAAAGAGATATTTGTTCAGGTCACCTTGTCTCGGATACTCAAAGACGGTCAGGTCTGCCTGATCGCCGTATTGAACGATGCGACCGAGTTAAAAACGATGGAGGCACAGTTCGTTCAGGGCCAAAAGATGCAGGCGGTTGGGCAGTTGGCCGGCGGGGTCGCGCACGATTTCAACAATTTGCTGACCGCAATTTCAGGGCACTGCGATCTGTTGCTGTTACGCCATGACCAAGACGACCCGAATTACGGAGATTTGGTGCAAATCAACCAGAACGCCAATCGTGCGGCTGCGTTGGTCAGCCAATTGTTGGCCTTTTCGCGCAAGCAAACGCTCAGGCCCGAAGTTCTGGATCTGCGCGACACGATTTCCGACCTGATCCATCTTTTGAACCGTCTTGTGGGCGAGAAAGTACGCCTGACACTCAGCCATGATCCGGTGCTTAAATCTGTTTGTGCAGACAAGCGCCAGTTAGAGCAGGTTTTGATGAATCTCGTCGTCAACGCTCGCGATGCGATGCCAGAGGGTGGTGAGATTCGGATTGAGACCGAAGTGATAAACTTGGATCAGCCCATCTCGCGTGATCGGGCGACAGTACAGCCTGGTGAATACGTCACTGTTAAGGTCATCGACAGCGGCGTCGGAATCCCCGCGGATAAACTGCAGAAAGTATTCGAGCCGTTCTACACGACCAAACGCACTGGCGAAGGCACAGGGCTGGGTCTGTCTACTGTGTATGGGATCATCAAGCAGACCGGAGGTTTCATTTTTGTAGACAGCGTTCAGCACAAAGGAACCGAGTTTACGGTCCTGTTACCGGTGAGCGCCCGCATCCAAACGCCAGAACCTGAAAACCCTGAACCCCCTGAGGAACAAGGTTCGCGCCAAGGCGAAGGTGTTGTACTGTTGGTGGAAGATGAGGCTCCGGTACGCGCTTTCGCGACACGTGCCCTTCGGTTGAAAGGATATACCGTCCTCGAAGCTGAATCGGCAGAAGATGCACTGCAATTGCTGGACGATCCTGAGCTTGCAGTTGACGTGTTCGTAACAGATGTGGTCATGCCCGGAATGGACGGCCCAACATGGGTGCGCGAAGCAATGCATACGCGACCTGATGTGCGGGTGGTCTTTATGTCCGGATATACCGAAGGTGCATTTGGAGAATCTGGACCAGAGATCGAGAATTCCACCTTTTTGCCAAAGCCGTTTTCGCTAACCCAACTGACCGAAGCGGTATTTCAGCAAATAAACTGAAACCGCTACTCAGCGGAGTGATAAAGAGCAAATTCAGCGGCGTGCTTTGATTGAAAGCGGTGCAGGGTATGCTCGGATACATTCATCGGGCATTCGGGCGAGACATTTTCGCGCGGCAGAACGATCTCGCATTCCAATCGATTTTGCAGGAAGTCGAGGATTCCCTTATGATTGTCATATTTGAAAACATGCGTGACGCCCGCACCATTTTTACGCGGCTGTAGAAACTCGGTCTGACACCCCACATCAGCAAAAGCTGGGCGGGGGCTTTGCATATAGGCATTCAAGAACGCCTCAAAACTCAGGTCTTTTGTTGAATGTGCATGACCGGCCAATTCAGGGCGCGTCCGATATCGATACCAGCTACCAAGCCAATCGACGGGTTCACGCACGATCGCCACCACGTCCATCTCGGTATCGAACATCTTGCGAAACATGGTCTGAAAGAAGCGATCATAGCGGCGCATGTTCGCGTGTTTCAGGTCCGTGGGTCCTGATACTACAATATCCGCCCGGTCGCGCAGGGCGGTTTGATAGGCGGTGCTGCCGGTCTTCGGAACCGACAGAAGCGCGAGTCGCTTATCATAGAAAACAAGCATTTATCTTTTCTCTTCAACACCTTTCGTGTCTCAGATTGTCGTAAACGACTCTTTAACACAATTGCTGAAGAGTGGATTTCATAAGTTTTAGTTGAAATGTTCTCTTTTTGGTCCCATAAGGAACAAGAGGCGAACAAAGCAGCGATTGCCGCCCGATCAAGGGTGTGACAAAAGAGAAGGCGACAGGACAATGGCGGATCTTCTGACGATGAGCGACAAGAAAAACGCAGACAAGCAAAAGGCGCTCGACAGCGCGCTGGCACAGATCGAACGGCAGTTCGGTAAGGGCTCGATCATGAAGCTGGGCGAAGATGCCAAGCAGGATATCGATGCAAGCTCGACCGGGTCCTTGGGCTTGGATATTGCGCTGGGTATTGGCGGTCTGCCAATGGGGCGGATTGTTGAGATTTATGGGCCGGAAAGCTCCGGCAAAACCACTTTGACGCTGCATTGTATTGCAGAACAACAGAAACGTGGTGGTGTCTGTGCATTCGTGGACGCGGAGCATGCGCTTGATCCGCAATATGCGCGCAAACTGGGCGTTGATCTGGACGAGCTGCTGATCTCGCAGCCCGATACCGGTGAACAGGCTTTGGAGATTACCGATACGCTGGTGCGGTCGGGGGCTGTGAACATGGTCGTAGTTGACTCGGTTGCCGCATTGACGCCGAAATCCGAGCTGGAAGGCGACATGGGTGACAGCAGCGTGGGCGTTCAGGCGCGATTGATGAGCCAGGCCATGCGCAAGCTCACAGGTTCGATCAACCGGTCCAACTGTATGGTCATTTTCATCAACCAGATTCGGATGAAGATCGGCGTGATGTTCGGCAGCCCGGAAACCACGACCGGTGGTAACGCGCTGAAATTCTACAGCTCGGTTCGTTTGGATATCCGCCGCATTGGTGCGATCAAGGACCGTGACGAAGTTGTTGGCAACCAGACGCGGGTCAAGGTCGTAAAGAACAAAGTAGCACCGCCATTCAAGCAGGTTGAATTCGACATCATGTATGGCGAAGGCATCAGCAAGATGGGCGAGTTACTTGATCTGGGCGTCAAGGCAGGTGTGGTCGAAAAGTCGGGGTCGTGGTTCAGCTATGGGGATGAGCGGATCGGGCAGGGGCGCGAAAACGCCAAGCAATATCTGCGCGACAATAGCCGTGCGGCGCTAGAAATCGAAGACAAGATTCGTGCGGCACACGGGCTGGATTTCGAGATGCCTCCCGAAGCGGAAGAGGATGATATCCTCGAAGCTTAAAGAACGCTGACGGTGCCCGGGGAATTCCCGCCGGGCTCACCGAAGAGCTGAGAATACTTGGAACGGGGCGGTCCATCGGGGCCGCCTTGTTTCGTTTCGGGCGTGTCGCCTGTGGACACTCAGCAGGTGCGCGGCTAAACCAATGCGGACCAGAATGATAGCGCGCTGAGAGAGCCCAAATGCCCACGCTGAACGATATCCGCTCGACCTTCCTGAACTATTTCGCAAAGCAGGGCCACGAAGTGGTTGCCTCTAGCCCGCTGGTTCCACGCAACGATCCCACTTTGATGTTCGTGAATTCGGGCATGGTGCAGTTCAAGAACCTGTTCACCGGAGTTGAAACCCGCGATTACCAGCGCGCGACAACAGCGCAAAAATGTGTGCGCGCTGGCGGTAAGCACAATGATCTGGACAACGTGGGCTACACGGCGCGTCACCATACGTTCTTTGAAATGCTGGGGAACTTCTCGTTCGGCGACTACTTCAAGCCCGAAGCAATCCCCTTTGCTTGGGAGTTGATCACCAAAGAATTCGGGATCGACAAGAACCGTCTGTTGGCAACCGTTTACCACACCGATGACGAAGCTTTTGAAATCTGGAAAAAGGTTGGTGTGCCCGAAGACCGGATCATCCGCATCGCCACCAACGACAACTTCTGGCAAATGGGTCCGACCGGCCCGTGCGGCCCGTGTACCGAGATTTTCTATGACCACGGGGACCACATCTGGGGCGGACCTCCGGGTTCTGCCGAGGAAGATGGCGACCGCTTCATCGAAATCTGGAACATCGTTTTCATGCAGAACGAACAGTTCGAAGACGGCTCGATGGTCGAACTTGATATGCAGTCTATCGACACCGGCATGGGGCTAGAACGTATCGGCGCACTGCTTCAAGGCAGCCATGACAACTATGACACCGATCTGTTCAAAACGCTGATCGAGGCCTCAGCGGATGCGACCGGCGTTGATCCTTATGGTGATCAGAACGTGCATCATCGCGTAATCGCGGATCACTTGCGTTCGACTTCGTTCCTAATTGCAGATGGTGTGATGCCGTCGAATGACGGACGCGGATATGTCTTGCGCCGTATAATGCGTCGTGCGATGCGCCATGCGCATCTGTTGGGGGCCAAAGATCCTGTGATGCATCGTCTGGTCCCGACATTGGTGCAACTGATGGGCGCGCAGTATTCGGAGCTCGGACAAGCGCAGCCGCTGATCGAAGAGACGTTGCTGCTGGAAGAAACCCGGTTCAAACAAACCCTGGATCGCGGTTTGAAGCTGCTCGACGAGGAAGTCTCAGGCTTGCCCGAAGGTGATCCGCTGCCCGGCGACGCAGCATTCAAGCTCTACGATACCTACGGTTTTCCATTGGACCTGACACAGGATGCGTTGCGAGAAAAAGGCCGGACCGTTGACACCGATGGGTTTGATGCCGCTATGGCCGAGCAAAAGGCCAAGGCCCGGGCGGCTTGGGCCGGGTCTGGTGAATCTGCGGATCAGGTGGTTTGGTTCGATATTCTGGACGCAGCCGGGGCGACCGATTTTCTCGGTTATGATACCGAGAAGGCCGAGGGGCAGGTTGCCGCGCTTGTGGTTGATGGTGCTTTGGTCGACAAGATCGAGGTGGGAGGCACCGGTTGGATCGTGGTCAACCAGACTCCTTTCTATGGCGAAGCCGGCGGTCAGGTCGGTGACACAGGTGAAATCCGCCGTTTGGATGAGCGGAATGATGTCGCGCGTGTGGGTGACTCCAGAAAATTTGCGGACGGAAAAGTCTACGCCCACAGGGTCACGGTTGATCATGGAACGATCTCAAAAGGTGACTCGGTTGAGTTGGAAGTCGATCACGCACGTCGCACGGCCATTCGTGCAAACCATTCCGCGACACACCTTCTGCACGAAGCCCTGCGCGAGACTTTGGGCGATCACGTAGCGCAGCGAGGTTCATTGAACGCATCAGATCGTTTGCGGTTTGATTTCAGCCATTCCAAGGCCCTAAGCCCGGAAGAGATTAAGAAGGTTGAGCGCGAGGTGAACGCGTTCATCCGTCAGAACTCGACCGTGGAAACCCGTATCATGACTCCGGATGACGCCCGTGAACTGGGTGCCCAGGCTCTGTTCGGCGAGAAGTACGGTGACGAGGTGCGTGTGGTTTCGATGGGCAAAGCGCCGACTGGCAAGGGCCAGGATGGCGAAACATGGTCGATCGAGCTGTGCGGCGGCACCCATGTGCGCCAGACCGGTGACATCGGTACCTTCGTTGTGCTTGGGGACAGTGCCAGCAGCGCGGGCGTGCGGCGGATCGAGGCTCTGACCGGCGATGAGGCGTTCAACTATCTTTCAAAACAGGACCAACGGCTCACTTCAATAGCCTCAGAGCTGAAGGCGCAACCGGACGATGTTGTTTCTCGCGTGAAATCCCTGCTGGATGAACGCAAATCGCTGCAGAATGAGGTCGCACAATTGCGCCGCGATCTGGCTATGGCTGGGGGCGCCGGGCAGGGTGGCGGAACCGAGGCCCGCGATGTGAACGGTATCGCATTTTTTGCGCAATCGCTTTCGGGAGTGTCCGGAAAGGACCTGCCCGCCCTGATTGATGAGCACAAAAGCCGTTTGGGTACCGGAGCGGTCTTGCTGATTGCCGATACCGGTGGAAAGGCGGCCGTCGCTGCAGGTGTCACACCTGACCTGACAGACAAAGTGTCAGCTGTGGATCTGGTCCGCGCAGCGGTTGCGGAACTGGGCGGCAAAGGCGGCGGCGGGCGACCTGACATGGCGCAAGGCGGGGGCAAAGATGCCACGAATGCAGATGCTGCGATCAAGGCAGCCGAACAGGTACTAGGAGCATAATATGCCAGCACTTTGGATCGCACATGTCACAGTGACGGATGCCGACGCTTACGGGAAATACGCCGAACTCGCGGGGCCTGCAATCGCGGCGCATGGTGGAGAATTTATCGCTCGGGCAGCGCGCTACGTGCAGTTGGAAGGCAAAGAACGCCCCCGCAACGTGGTCGCACGTTTTCCAACACTTGAAGCGGCGGTGGAGTGTTATAACTCACCGGCCTACCAACAGGCGCTGGACCATGCCCGTGGAGCAAGTGAGCGCGAACTGGTTGTTGTCGAAATCAGCGACTGAGAGCCAAGCTGATTCTATCTAATATTGGCAAGTCTCAGCAGACGCCATCCAAACATCGGGCCTTTGAAATTTGCCTGTTGCCAATGCGGCAATATATTTTGTGCTCTGAATAGTTATGGAATTCAACGATCTAGCTTGTAGTCGTGAATTCCGAAGCACGTCTTGTCGCCCCAATTGTGGCATTGTGTGCCACTTTCTTGCGCGGAAATGGTCACGAAGAGTGACGAATTTCCGCCGCTTTTTCCGCTCAGCCTGAGATCCGATTGCGTGTGAACTACAGTTGACGGATATGATCCATAAACAGGCAAGGTTCTGATCCACGTTGATCGTCTAAATGGAATCGGCCTCGAGGTACAGGCATGCATATCTATGGCACAAGCTTAGACGCCTACAAAGAAATTGCCGTCAAGCTGGTTGGCGTTATCACCTTTGCAATTGCAATCAATGGATCGCCTTTGATTGGAAACGCTGCATCCGCAAATGAAACTGCATTCATAAAGGTGATTTCAGCGTCACCGCCTCCCTCGGGTGCCAAGCAGCTGTGCCGACAGTATTCATGGGCGTGTGCGAACAAAGGTGTAGTTTCACTTTCGAGTGCGCAAGAGTTGCAATTGGTGAAGAAAATTAATCGCCGCGTCAATGCTTCGACACGCGAAGTTACCGATCAATCTCAGTACAAAACACGTGAATTATGGGCGTTACCAACCTCCAGGGGCGGAGATTGCGAGGACTTCGCGCTACTTAAGAAACGTGACCTGATAAATGCTGGAATAAATCCACGAAAACTGTTGCTTGCTACAGTTCTGGATACAAAGCGAAGTGCACATGCGGTTCTGATATATCGTTCATCTCAAGGCGATGTGGTTTTGGACAATCTGACCAATAGAGTTAAGCCTTGGGCAGCTACCAACTATCTATTCTTAAGGATGCAAGACCCAAACCAACCCAAAAAATGGGTTGGTGTTTACGCCAGCAGCTGACAGATTTCATATAGAGAGCGCTAGTCTTTTTCGGTTTCTATTTGCTGAACCATCATTTGGTGGTTCAGCCTTTGCTTACCGATCGCCCCAAACTATTTTCTTTTGTTTTTACCCTTTTTTCCCTTTCCCTTTTTTCCTTTCCCTTTTCGACCCTTTGCTTTGGCCTCTTTATCTTTTTTGCCCTTCGCTTTGTCTCCTGGGCCTTTGCAGCCGCAGCCTGGGTTGTCGTCATCCCGGTCGTTGTCATCGCCACCATCGCCATCTTCGTCGCCGTCGTCATCACCGCCGCCATTGTCGTCGCCGCCGCCATTGTCGTCACCGCCGCCGTTGTCGTCTCCACCGCCATTGTCGTCACCGCCGCCATTGTCGTCACCGCCGCCATTGTCGTCACCGCCGCCGTTGTCGTCGCCACCGCCATTGTCGTCGCCGCCGCCGTTGTCGTCACCGCCGCCGTTGTCATCACCGCCGCCATTTTCACTGCTACCGCCGTCGCCACCAGTGGTGTTGTCGTTGCCGTCTGGATCGCTTGCGTCAGCCGTGTTGCGACTTACAATTCCATCGCTGTCCCGGTCTTCGCCTCTCGATGTTTGATTCGATATTGACGCTGTCGGGAAATCCGTCAGGAGTGTTGCGAATGCAGGGCAGTCGATTAGAGTACGTGAAAGGATTTCCTCGAAGTCTGCGCGTCTCTGGATGTATCGCAGCATGCGGGACGATACGACATCACACGCGCAAATAGTGTTGGAAGACACGGATTGTTTCGCCGTTTTAACGGTGCACATTTCCGAAGCATAGGTGGGAGCCGCCGATAACAACGGAAACGCTGCAGAACAAAAAACGATTGATAACAAACGGGAACGAACGCGCATATTGCGTCTCCTTGCAACTAGTTAACTCAGCACCATCGAACATGAAGCGCCTTACTCTTGCCACAGATACAACTCGAATACGCCTCAATAGCAAGTGACCAAGATCACAAAACTGAAAAATTTAATACAACTTAAGATGGAAAATTCCACGAAAACAGGTGCAAAAACAGCTACAGACACCCTGATCACATTTTGCACAAGTTTTCGGGATAGGCTCAAAACTGTCACAGTATTGGTATTGTTTCCAACGTCGCAACGCGTTCAAGCGGACCTTGCCATCCTCTTGCGCTCGTGCGGATCCAGGAAACGTTTGCGTAGGCGGATTGCGTTCGGTGTGACCTCGACCAACTCGTCATCATCAATATATGCGATGGCTTCTTCCAATGAGAATTGAATGTGGGGGGTCAGTCTAACGGCATCATCAGATCCGCTGGCACGCACGTTGGTCAGCTTCTTCCCTTTGAGCGGGTTTACCTCAAGATCGTTGTCGCGCGAATGTTCACCAATCACCATGCCCTGATAGACATCTGTCTGTGGGCCCACAAACATGCGGCCCCGTTCCTCAAGGTTCCACAACGCATAAGCGACCGCCTGACCGTTTTCCATCGAAATCAGAACGCCTGCACGCCGTCCAGGGATCTGTCCTTTGTGCGCCGCCCAGCCGTGGAACACACGGTTCAAGACGCCTGTGCCTCGTGTATCGGTCAGGAACTCGCCATGATAGCCAATCAGCCCGCGAGACGGCACATGGGCGATGATACGGGTCTTGCCAGCGCCTGCGGGGCGCATCTCGGCCAGTTCGCCTTTGCGCGCACCGGTAATCTTCTCGATGACAGCACCAGAATACTCGTCATCCACATCAATGGTGACTTCTTCGATAGGCTCAAGACGCTGGCCGTCTTCTTCACGGAACAAGACCTGCGGGCGCGAAATGCTAAGCTCAAACCCTTCGCGGCGCATGTTCTCGATCAAAACGCCCATCTGAAGTTCACCGCGGCCTGCGACCTCAAAGGCTTCACCGCCGGGGGTGTCGGTGATGCGGATTGCGACGTTTGATTCGGCCTCTTTCATCAGGCGGTCACGGATGACACGCGACTGGACTTTCTTACCGTCGCGACCTGCCAATGGGGAATCGTTGATGCCGAAGGTCACTGTAATGGTCGGCGGGTCGATCGGCTGTGCGGGCAAGGCTTCTTCGACCTGCGGGGCAACCAGCGAATCCGCGACGGTGGCTTTGCTCATGCCCGCGATGGTGACGATATCACCGGCTTCGGCCACGTCGATAGGTTGCTGCGCCAGACCGCGGAACGCGAGGATTTTTGATGCTCGGAAATTTTCGATCAATGATCCGTCGCGGCTAAGCGCCTTGAGGCTATCGCCCGCTTTCAACGTCCCACTCTCCACACGACCCGTCAGAATCCGCCCAATGAACGGATCACTGCCCAAGGTGGTGGCGAGCATCCGGAAGGGTTCGTCCTTTTTCTCGATCTGTTTGGGGGCAGGGACGTGATCGACGATCAGATCAAAGAGTGCGACCAAATCCTTGCGGGGGCCGTCGAGTTCCATATCAGCCCAGCCAGAACGGCCCGAGGCATACATGGCGGGGAAATCCAGCTGATCATCGTCCGCGCCAAGGTTGGCGAAAAGGTCAAAACATTCATCCAGCGCGCGGTCGGGTTCGGCGTCAGGCTTGTCGACCTTGTTCAGCACCACGATCGGGCGCAGACCCAAGGCCAGCGCCTTTGACGTCACGAATTTGGTCTGCGGCATCGGGCCTTCGGCTGCGTCCACCAGGAGCACAACGCCATCGACCATGCTAAGAATCCGTTCGACCTCGCCTCCGAAATCGGCGTGGCCGGGGGTGTCGACGATGTTGATGCGGGTGTCTTTCCATTCGACCGATGTGGCCTTGGCCAGAATGGTGATGCCGCGTTCGCGTTCCAGATCGTTGCTGTCCATGGCGCGCTCGGCCACGGCCTGATTTTCCCGGAACGCTCCGGATTGTTTGAGCAGCTCATCCACCAGGGTCGTTTTACCGTGGTCCACGTGAGCGATGATTGCGATATTGCGCAGGTCCATGAGAGGTCAGCCTTTGAACGGGAAGTTGCCGCGCGCATAACGCGATGGGAATAAATATACCAGCCCTATCCGCGGGGCGGTGGGCGGTTGTTGCTGAAAATACCTTGCTTGTCAGGGAAACGCGCATGCTTGTGCACGACCTAATCTCATCAGAGTACTTTGATGGGCCGGATTCCAAGCTAACTTTACCATAGGTCAGGTAAACCCGACTATTCGGGCCTTCGCTTTTGTGCTAGCTCAATAATTGTTTTTAGTTTGTTTTTAATGAGTTTGATACAATGACGACTTTTGCAAAATCGATCATTATCGTTTCGGCAATGATTGTGGCGTTGGGGTGGCTTGCAGACGGGGGGTCCGTCGACATTGATGCAGCCCAGAGTGTTGAGCGGTTATCGGGTTTTCCAGTTTAAGCGCCGACCGGACGATATTTCTGAAAAGGAGCTTTCGGGCTCCTTTTCTTTTTTAGCCACGAAAAAACAGGTCACTGTTTTTCGATCGCTTTCAGCTTAGAGCGATGCTCTGACAGCCGTTTTACCACGAATTGACGCGCCTTGCGTTCGGCCAACCGTACGCGGATTTCAGTCAAGAACGCTTCTTCCAGCGATTGCGAGGCCGCGCCGAGTACTTCACCAACCTCGACAAAAAAACGATCCTCGCCCGTCTCGTCCATAACCTTCATCGTGTCCTCGGCCAATCTGGCAGCGAGGGTGGTGATGGTATCGGACATCAGCGCGTATTCTCTGTCAGGCGGCGTTTTACGTAGTCCGTCACGTCAGTCATCAGAGTGTCCATGTGACGATCCTGGAAGAAGTGATCAGCACCTTCCACCTCATTATGGGTGATAGTGATGCCCTTCTGTTCGTGAAGCTTGCCGACCAGAGACGTCGTGTCCGCGGGTGGCGCAACGCGGTCAGAAGACCCGTTGATAATCAAACCTGAAGACGGGCAGGGTGCCAAGAACGAGAAGTCGTACATATTCGCAGGCGGCGAAACACTGATGAAACCGGTGATCTCAGGGCGACGCATCAGCAATTGCATCCCAATCCAGGCGCCGAACGAGAATCCAGCCACCCAGCAATGTTTCGAATTGTTGTTCATCGACTGAAGGTAATCCAGCGCCGAAGCCGCATCGCTCAACTCACCTACACCCTGATCATATTCGCCTTGACTGCGGCCAACACCGCGGAAGTTAAAGCGCAGAACCGTGAAGCCCATGTTGTAGAAGGCATAGTGAAGGTTATAGACCACCTTGTTGTTCATGGTCCCGCCAAACTGAGGATGCGGGTGAAGCACGATAGCGATCGGTGCGTCTTTTTCCTTTTGCGGGTGGTAGCGGCCTTCCAGGCGGCCTTCGGGTCCGGGAAAAATCACCTCGGGCATGTGTGCTTTGGTCCTGTTTTTTGACGCGTCGGCCCTGAGATTATCTTGACGGTAATCATCAGGTACCTTAGAACGGTTCTAATTACATTGTGTCGCGTGAAAACGCTGTCAGTGGGAGATACGCACTGGCTAAGGCGGCGTCAATGTTTTCGCGCGGTTCTTACCCAGGGGAATTGAAAATGAAGCTGTCGACCAAGGGACGTTATGCGATGGTTGCGCTGGCTGATATCGCGCTACAGTCCTCTGACAAGCTTGTCACATTGGGTGAGATTTCCGAGCGGCAGGATATTTCTCTGCCCTACCTCGAACAGCTTTTTGTCAAGCTGCGCCGGGCTGATCTGGTGGCTTCGGTGCGTGGGCCAGGTGGCGGATATCGCCTGGCGCGCCCCGCGTCCGACATTCGTGTTGTCGAAGTGCTGGCCGCCGTCGATGAGACGGTCGATGCGATGCACAAAGGGGCGGGTGCCTCTGGAGCCTCTTCGGGCAGTCAGGCGCAATCACTGACCAACCGGCTGTGGGAGAGTCTCAGCGCCAACGTGTATGTGTTTCTGCATCAGACGCGGCTCTCGGATGTGATCCGGAATGATTTGGCGCCGTGCCCGGCTGTGCCCAGCTTGTTTGCGGTCGTGGACGACTGATCTGATGAAGTTTCTTTGTGGCTCAACAATACGCACTTTGGAAAAGATACATCTATGAATCGGGTTTATCTTGACTATAACGCTACCGCCCCGCTGAGGGCTGAGGCCCGCGAGGCTATGATCGCGACCATGGATCTGGTGGGCAATCCGTCATCGGTCCATGCCGAAGGGCGCGCAGCAAAGGCAGTTGTTGAGAAAGCGCGCGCACAGATCGCAACCGCGTTTGGCGCGGACGGTGCTGACATCGTGTTTACATCCGGTGCGACAGAAGCGGCAGCTTTGGCCATGGCAGGGCGCGACCTTTCTGGTGCGACGATTGAACATGATGCGGTAAGAGCTTGGACCAATGAGGCTTTGCCAGTGTCTCAGTACGGAGCTGTATCGGTCTCGGACGCATCCCAGTCCACTTTGCAACTAGCGAATTCGGAAACCGGGATTGTTCAGAAGCTTCCAACGGGTCTTGCCATCACTGATGCAACTCAAGCTTTTGGAAAGCTACCAATCGCATTCAACTGGATGGGTGCCGAAATGGCGCTGATTTCGGCCCACAAGCTTGGCGGGCCAAAGGGTATCGGGGCGTTGGTGATGAAGCGCGGCACCGATCTTGCCGCGCAGATCAAAGGTGGCGGGCAGGAAATGGGTCGTCGGTCAGGTACGGAAAATGTCGTTGGAATTGCAGGGTTCGGGGCCGCAGCTCAAGCGGCGGCCAGCGATCTGGCGAATGGCGTTTGGGAAAAAGTAACAGAACTTAGAAATATTCTAGAAAACGCTCTTGAGGCTGGTTCGAAAGCTACTATTTTTGTCGGGAAAGGTCAGGAGCGGCTCCCAAACACCTTGTGCTTTGCCACGCCGGGCTGGAAGGGAGAGACCCAGGTCATGCAGATGGATCTGTCGGGTTTTGCGATAAGCGCGGGCTCGGCCTGTTCCAGCGGCAAGGTTCGCGCGAGTGCTGTGCTGACGGCCATGGGACTGGATGAGTTGACGGCAGCCAGCGCTATTCGCGTGTCGCTGGGGCCGGAGACAACGGAAGAAGATGTGCTGCGTTTCGCCGAGACGTGGCTGGAAAAAGAGAAAAAGCATCGCGCGCGCGCCGCGTGATCAGACGGAGGGTGAGTCATGGCCGCTTTGGACCAGACCCAGGTGAAAGAGGGTGTTGATCAGGAAACCGTAGATGCGGTTCGTGAGGTCAGCACCTACAAGTACGGCTGGGAAACAGATATCGAGATGGAGTATGCGCCCAAAGGCGTAAACCCCGATATCGTCCGTCTGATCTCGGACAAGAATGACGAGCCGGAATGGATGACCGAATGGCGTCTGGCCGCATTTGAGCGCTGGACCCAGATGGAAGAGCCCAAATGGGCGATGGTGCACTATCCGCCGATCGAATTTCAGGACCAGTATTACTATGCCCGTCCGAAATCGATGGAAGAAAAGCCAAAATCTTTGGATGAGGTCGACCCCAAGCTTCTCGCAACTTACGAAAAGCTCGGCATTCCCTTAAAAGAACAGATGATTCTTGCGGGCGTAGAGGGCGCCGAGGATGCGCCCGCAGAGGGTCGCAAGGTGGCGGTTGACGCCGTTTTTGACTCTGTTTCAGTTGGAACAACATTTCAGAAGGAACTGAAAGAGGCCGGCGTCATCTTCTGCTCGATCTCCGAAGCCATCCGCGAGCATCCAGAGCTGGTCAAGAAATACCTCGGTTCCGTTGTCCCGGTGTCCGACAATTTCTATGCGACGCTGAATTCGGCCGTGTTCTCGGATGGATCATTTGTCTACGTCCCGCCGGGCGTGCGTTGCCCGATGGAGCTGAGCACTTATTTTCGCATCAACGCGGAAAACACAGGTCAGTTCGAACGCACGCTGATCATCGCCGACAAGGGCTCTTACGTCTCGTATCTGGAAGGCTGCACAGCACCACAGCGCGACACCGCGCAGTTGCATGCTGCTGTAGTTGAGATCATCGTCGAAGAAGACGCCGAGGTGAAATATTCGACCGTTCAGAACTGGTTCCCCGGGGATGAGAATGGCAAGGGTGGTATCTACAACTTTGTGACCAAACGCGCCGATTGCCGGGGTGATCGGTCCAAGGTGATGTGGACTCAGGTGGAAACCGGTTCGGCCGTAACCTGGAAATACCCGTCTTGCATCCTGCGTGGTGACGACAGTCAGGGTGAGTTCTATTCGATTGCGATTGCCAACAACTATCAGCAGGCCGATACTGGCACCAAGATGATTCATCTGGGCAAGAACACCAAGTCGCGGATCGTGTCCAAAGGGATTAGCGCCGGGAAGGCGCAGAATACCTATCGCGGTCTGGTCTCGATGCACCCCAAGGCCAAGGACAGCCGGAACTACACCCAGTGTGACAGTTTGCTGATCGGTGATAAGTGCGGGGCGCATACGGTGCCGTATATCGAGGTCAAGAACAACTCATCTCGTGTCGAGCATGAGGCAACGACCTCGAAAGTGGATGACGATCAGCTGTTTTATTGCCGCCAACGTGGCATGGATGAGGAAGAAGCCGTGGCACTTGTTGTCAACGGGTTCTGCAAGGACGTCCTGCAGGCGCTGCCGATGGAGTTCGCCATGGAAGCGCAGCAGCTGGTGGCGATCAGCCTCGAAGGATCGGTTGGCTGATGACGCCCAGACTCCAACAGCGAATCCGAAAGGATGATGTGCTGACGGCGCTTGGCTATGCGCTGCCAGTGCTCGGCGGCTTGTTGGGGGTTGCCTACGTCAACACCAAATACATGGACTTTATTACCCCGGTCTGGGCCGTGGGCGCTGGTGCATTGCTTGGATGGATCATCGCTCGCGTTATCCGCAAGGCACTGGGATAGGAACTTATCGGGGCCACGCTGCGCCCCTTGCGAGATGCAAAAGGACAGAAAATGCTGGAAATCAACAACCTGCACGTCAAACTTGAGGAAGAAGACAAGCAAATCCTAAAAGGCGTCGACCTGACGGTTGAGCCCGGCAAGGTACACGCGATCATGGGACCAAACGGGTCGGGCAAGTCGACGCTCAGCTATGTCTTGTCTGGTCGCGATGGCTATGAGGTGACCGAAGGCGGCGCCGCGCTCGATGGCGAAGACTTGCTTGAGATGGAGCCGGAAGAGCGTGCTGCTGCGGGCGTATTTCTGGCCTTCCAGTACCCGGTGGAAATACCCGGTGTTGGCAACATGACATTCCTGCGGACCGCCGTGAACGCACAGCGCAAAGCGCGTGGTGAAGAAGAGCTTTCTGCTGCAGACTTTCTGAAAGAGGTGCGTGCGAAGGCGAAAGCGTTAAAAATCGACGCCGACATGCTGAAACGCCCGGTCAATGTGGGCTTCTCAGGCGGTGAGAAAAAGCGCAATGAAATCCTACAGATGGCGATGCTGGAGCCCAAGATGTGCATCCTTGACGAGACCGACTCGGGCCTCGACGTGGATGCGATGAAACTGGTGGCCGAAGGTGTGAATGCGCTGCGCGACGAAGGGCGCGGGTTCCTTGTGATTACGCACTATCAGCGCCTGTTGGATCACATCAAGCCGGATGTAGTTCATATCATGGCCGATGGGCGCATTGTGAAATCCGGTGGCCCTGAATTGGCGCTTGAAGTCGAAAACAACGGATATTCCGACATTCTGGCCGAGGTGAACTGATGGCTTTGCCCCAAGCAAAACAAACCGCAACCGAAGAACGGTTGTCGGCGCTGACAATGCCAGATGCAGGATGCACCCGCAAAGCGCGCGAGGCTGCAATCGCCCGCGTGCGCGAGATGGGGTTGCCAAGTCGTCGTGACGAGTATTGGAAATATACCCGACCCGACACATTGATCTCGGCTGAAGCTCCAACTGCGGCGTTATTCGACACGGATGAGCCGGCGATGTTTCACGCATTTGATCGGTTGCGGATCGTTTTCATCGATGGCGTCTTTAGCCCCGAAGAGTCCGACGACCTATCGCTTGAGGGTGTCACGATCGACCGGCTGGAAGACATTTGCTGCAAAGATATCCATTGGGCCAAAGAGTTATATGGTGTTCTTGAGGCAAAGGGTCAGTATCCGGTACCGCGTCCATTGGCGGCACTGAATACAGCCTTTGCATCAGATGGCGTTGCCATTCATGTGACTGGAAAGCCGAGCAAGCCGATCAATCTGGTTTACCGTCATGAATCAGAAACTTCGGATGCGATCCTGCACCACATTATTCGTGTAGAAAGCGACGCAGAGGTGACGATCCTCGAAAACGGGCCCGCGGCATCGCGGTTCAACAAATGCATGGAGATCGATATCGCTGACAACGGCACGTTGCATCACGTCCGCGCGCAGGGTCGGGATCACCAACGCCGCGCAGCAACTCATATGTTTACGCGCCTTGGAAAAGAATCTGTCTATAAGTCCTTCACCTTGACCGTGAACGGCGTTCTGACACGGAACGAGCAAGTGGTTGAGCTGACAGGAGATGACGCGGTTGCGCATGTGGCAGGTGCTTGTGTCGGAGATGGTGATTTTCACCACGACGACACGGTGTTTGTCACCCATGACGCGGTGAACTGTGAAAGCCGCCAAGTATTCAAGAAGGTCCTCCGCAATGGCGCGACGGGCGTGTTCCAAGGCAAGATCCTCGTCAAAGAGGGTGCTCAGAAAACCGATGGCTATCAGATTAGCCAATCGCTGCTTTTGGACGATGACAGTCAGTTCCTCGCCAAACCCGAACTTGAGATTTATGCCGATGATGTGGCTTGTTCGCACGGTTCGACCTCTGGCGCGATTGACGAGACGGCTTTGTTCTACCTGCGTTCGCGCGGTGTCCCAACTGCGGAAGCCACCGACATGTTGACACTGGCCTTTTTAGCTGAGGCTGTTGACGAAATCGAAGATGAGGACTTGGCCGCCGATATCGTGTCCCGTTTGCAAGATTGGCTGGCACGCCGCCGCTGATGCCTGTGACATCAGATATCGTGGCCACGTATCGCGGACCGGGGCGTGTTGTGCGTCGTCTGCTTGATATGGGCCCGCGCGAAGATCGGGCTCTGGCATTTGTGATGGCCTTTTGTGTTGTAGGTTTCATCGCACAATTGCCCGGGCTTGCGCGTCAGGCCCATCTTGAAGGGTTAGAGTTGAACATGCTGATGGGTGGGGCCTTGATGGGCTCTGTCTTCATCTTGCCGCTGTTCTTCTATTTGCTCGCCTGGCTTTCTTATTTTGGCGCTCGAATGGTCGGAGGCGGGGGCACCAGCTATGGCGCACGGCTGGCACTGTTCTGGGCGCTTCTTGCCTCAGCACCCTTGGTGCTGCTGAACGGGCTGGTGTCTGGCTTCATTGGCCCGGGTCCGGCGCAAACAGTTGCTGGTTTGTTATGGGTTGCGGTTTTCCTCTGGTTCTGGTTGTCGGGTCTCAGACAATCGCAAAAGGCTGCCAAATGAATACCACCGCGCTGCTCAATCTGGTCGTATTGACGCTGACGAACCCGGCAGAGGCAGCACGGCGATTGCTGGCGATGCAGCTTGGAACGGATGTTCTTTGGCTGACTTTCTCGCTTGCGGTTATTTTGAATGCACTGGTTCAGACCGCCTCGGGCTTTGTCATACCTCTCATCAGTCCGGACGTTCAGCAATTGGCCGAGCCATTGTCGCGGACGATTATCGTATCGGTAGCGGCGATCCTGATCAGTGTCGTGACGTTCCTTTTGGTGGGCCGCGTTTTGGGTGGTACCGGAACGTTCAACGAGTTCATGACCTTGATTGTCTGGTTGCAGATCCTACAGATTACGGGCCAGGCGATTATTCTGGTTTTGGTGGCGGCACTGCCGTTCTTGTTCTTGCCTGCGAGCCTGGCGATGTTGGCGCTAAGCCTTTACATCACTTTGCATTTTCTCAACGAAGCCCACCGGTTTGGCTCTTTGGGAAAGTCGTTTCTGGTGATCCTGTTGTCGGGCCTTGTCGCAATTCCCTTTGTCCTTTGGCTGATCCCTGCTGGATCCGTATAGAAAAGCCCTGCCTATGTATGATGTACAGAAAATTCGTGCCGACTTTCCGATCCTGTCTCGTGAGGTCAATGGTAAGCCGCTGACCTATCTTGATAACGGGGCGTCCGCACAGAAACCGCAAACTGTGATTGATGCGGTTACTCAGGCTTATGCGCACGAATATTCGAATGTGCATCGCGGGCTTCACTACCTTTCGAATCTTGCGACCGAAAAATATGAATCCGTCCGCGGTACCGTTGCGCGGTTTCTGGGCGTGTCGGATGAAGATGAGATTGTCTTGAATTCGGGCACTACCGAAGGGATCAATCTTGTCGCCTATGGTTGGGCAATGCCGCGCTTGCAGGCAGGGGATGAAATTGTCCTGAGTGTGATGGAGCACCACGCCAATATCGTGCCCTGGCATTTTCTACGTGAACGGCAAGGTGTGATCCTCAAATGGGTCGACGTTGATGCGACCGGGCATCTGGACCCCCAAGCGGTAATTGATGCGATCGGTCCAAAGACCAAGCTGGTGGCGGTGACGCATTGTTCGAACGTTTTGGGCACGGTGGTTGATGTCAAAACGATCACGCAAGGCGCGCATGCCAAGGGTGTTCCCGTTCTGGTGGATGGTAGCCAAGGCGCTGTTCATATGCCCGTTAATGTCGAAGATATCGGCTGCGACTTCTACGCCATAACCGGCCACAAATTATATGGTCCATCCGGGTCAGGTGCGATCTATATCAAATCAGACCGAATGGCCGAAATGCGCCCCTTCATCGGTGGCGGTGACATGATCAAAGAAGTGTCCAAACATCAGGTGATCTATAACGACCCACCAATGAAGTTTGAGGCAGGAACCCCCGGCATCGTTCAGACAATCGGTCTGGGCGTGGCGCTCGATTACATGATGGAACTGGGGATGGAGAACATTTCCTCTCATGAGGCTGGTTTGCGCGAATACGCGATGCAACGTTTGACCGGGTTGAACTGGTTGCAGGTTCAGGGAACGACGGCGAACAAGGCGGCGATCTTCAGCTTCACCTTGGATGGCGCAGGGCATGCCCATGATGTTTCGACTATTCTGGACAAGAAAGGCGTCGCCGTGCGCGCCGGTCATCATTGCGCGGGGCCTCTTATGGATCACCTGGGCGTCACTGCCACCTGTCGTGCAAGTTTCGGGCTGTATAATACGACGGATGAGGTCGACACGTTGATCGATGCGTTAGAGCTGGCTCACGATCTGTTTGCTTGATTCAATTGCGGATTTGCAGTTGCACCCGGATTGGAACGGGGGTAGCTAAACGCCAAGGCACCTGTAGCTCAGCTGGATAGAGCGCTGCCCTCCGAAGGCAGAGGCCAGAGGTTCGAATCCTCTCAGGTGCGCCATTTCCAAAAATTTAAGCACCCGGAACTCGTGATTGCGGATCGCCGACTCGTTGATGGACAAAACAAAACCCCTGTCAGAACCAACTGATAGGGGTCAATCAAAAGAACAGGTTGTAGGGCTATTTCAGCCGCGCCATGTGCGGATGACACCGCAATCCATGTGAACGAAGTTCGAGCGGTAGTATTGTCCAACCCCACCAGCACGACACGAAATTGCTGCTTTCGCCATCTGAGAAACCGAGCGCGACGAGAGGCGCAGATCGGCGGCTTGGGCTTTCATATGAAGTGAGTTCTTCGCAACCCCGCGCGAGCGACGACGCAGCATCGCGTTGGTTTGTGGCGAGCGGTAACCCGACAACAGCATATAAGGTTCGCTGACATCCATCATGTTGTGGGCTGCGGCCATGATGTCGATCGTACGCAGGTCTATGGATTTGACCTGGTCGTTACGCCAATCACGCATAAAGTGGTTCACTTCTTTAACCGCGTCTTTGATGTATTTGCCATCAACCCAATAGACCATATCGATCCGCTCACCCGTGCGGCCCGAATACATGCGAATGCGGCGAATATCTCCGCCTCCACGAAGAAAACCAGCTGCTTTGGAATAGGTTGGTGCTGCGACGACTGCCGTTGCGGCGAATGCACCCAATAGGGCACGTCGGGTCAGGCCCGATGCACTGCTCTCTGTCATTTTTGTTTCGTCCCGTACTGTTCCTGCCTGCACACGATGTTACGCGCGCCGTCTTTATTTTTTCCCATCCCAGATGCGGGATTTATTACACAGTCGGAATCAACAGCCAAGAAATCTTTGGCTTCAGCGAAATCTAGGGGGAAATTTCGGCAGTTTTTTGCGCAACTGATGCAAGTATGCTAGCTTTTGGCGCAGTTAACATCGCGGCGATGCAAACGCGCACCAGGGGTGAAAGAAGCGCTGATATGATGAATTTGTGAATAGACATCGGACCCGCGGCGAAACATTATTTTCAGACGCCGTCATTAAGGCACAATAAGTCATTGAATAATCAAGGCCATCCCATGTCGATTGTTACCCGTGCTCGTTCAAGTGTTTTTGTATTCGCCTTTCTTGCTGCCTCCGCGACATCTGCTCAGGCAGGCACCAGCGGTACAGCGTTCCAGATGGCGGTGGCGGAAAGCGCGGCAGGCAATCCTGCGGTTGCGGAATTCTATCGCTCGAATGGATTTGATCCGGTCTGGGTTGGCGACACTGCTGAGCACGCGGCTCGGCGCACAGCATTGATCAAAGCGCTGTCAGCGACCGATCTGCATGGGCTTCCGGGGGTACGCTACGACATTCAGGCATTGATGACCAAGATGCAGGATGCGCGCACAACGCGTGATCTGGGCATGTTGGAAGCCGAGTTAAGTCGGGTTTTTGTAAAATATGCCAGCGACTTGCAGTCAGGCACTGTGCAACCGTCCAAGATCGACGATGGGCTTGTACGAACCGTTGAGCGGCGTGCGGCTGATGAACACCTTGGCTTGCTCGTGTCAGGCGAAGGGGACGCGTATTTTCACAAATTGATGCCGCAATCGCGGCAATATCGGGCATTGCTGAAGCAGAAGAAGGCGCTGGAAACGCTGATTGTGCAAGGTGGGTGGGGCGAGACCGTTCCAGCAACCAAGTTGGAATTGGGTGATACTGGGCCAAGCGTCGTCAAGTTGCGCAATCGCCTTGTCGCAATGGACTTTCTGAAGCCGACAGCCAGCCCGGTCTATGATGATGCGCTGTTCGCGGCGGTTCAATCTTTTCAAACGGCCCACGGGCTCGAACCCGATGGGGTCGCGGGTCAGGGGACGATAGCCGAGATCAATCGCCCGGTTTCGGACCGACTAAAGGCGGTTTACGTCGCCCTTGAAAGGGAACGTTGGCTTCCCGAAGAACGGGGTGAGCGGCACATTCTGGTCAATCAGGCTGATTTCTCGGCCAAGATCGTGGATGACGGTCTGGTCACTTTCGAGACCCGCGCCGTTATTGGTAAGAACACACATGACCGGCGCAGTCCCGAGTTTTCGGACGAAATGGAGCATATGGTGATCAACCCGAGCTGGTATGTGCCACGCTCGATTATTACCAAGGAATATCTTCCCCAGTTGCAGTCCAATCCAAATGCGGTTGGCCATATCCAGATTACTGATCGCCGCGGCCGTCAGGTGAATCGCGGGGCCGTTGACTTCACTCAGTTCACTGCGCGCAATTTCCCATTTTCTATGCGGCAACCCCCCAGCAAAAGTAATGCGTTGGGGTTGGTGAAGTTCATGTTCCCCAATAAGTACAATATCTATCTGCATGATACGCCTCAGAAATCTTTGTTCGCGCGCGAAGTGCGGGCGTTCTCGCATGGGTGCATCCGACTGGCGCAACCGTTTGAATTTGCCTATGCGCTGCTGGCCAAGCAGGAAGAGGACCCCAAGGCATTCTTCCACCGCGTGCTGAACACCGGTAAAGAAACCAAGGTCGAACTCGACAAGAAAGTGCCGGTGCATCTGATTTACCGAACTGCCTATATCGGCCCAAAGGGCGAAGTTCAGTATCGCCGTGATGTGTATGATCGGGATCGCAAGATCTGGGAAGCGCTGCAAAAGGCAGGGGTGGTCCTGCCGGACGTTCAGGGGTAATCACGGGGCAAATCCCGCCACGAGGACGCCCGACATGCAATTTACCGTTCAGCAAATCGCCGAAGCCTTAGGGGCTGTGGCAGAAGGTCAGACCAACCTGACCATTCTGCGCGCCGCCGAGCCCGGAGATGCCGGGCCAACCGATCTGGCCATGGCGATGTCGCCTAAATATGCAGAGGCGTTGGAAAATGGTGACGCACGCGCGGCTATTCTTTGGGCCGGGGCTGATTGGAAGGCGCTAGGGCTGGACGCCGCCATTTTTGTGGACCGCCCGCGTATGGCGATGGCAGGGATCACGTCGATGTTGGACCGGGGGCAGGGCATAGCCCCGGGTATTCACCCATCGGCTGTCGTAGATGCCACTGCTGAGATAGGATCTGACGTATCGATTGGGCCTCTTGCGGTGATTGGCGCTCGGGCAAAGATCGGCAAGGGCTCGGTCATCGGCGCACATTGCGTGATTGGCATGGATGCTGAAGTCGGGGAAAATGCTCTGCTGCGCGAGATGGTCAGCATCGGAGCACGGGCGCAGATCGGCGATCGTTTTATTGCGCAGCCAGGCGCCCGCATCGGAGGCGATGGGTTCAGCTATGTCACGCCTGAGGTTTCGGGTGCTGAGAATGCGCGGAAAACGCTGGGTGATCAGGGGGATGCCAAGGCACAAAGCTGGTTACGCATCCATTCTCTGGGCGCGGTCGAAATTGGCGACGATGTCGAAGTCGGCTCAAACTGCACGGTCGATAACGGGACCATCCGCAACACGGTGATCGGCAGCGGGTCCAAGCTGGATAACCTTGTCCATGTGGGACACAACACCCGCGTTGGTCATGATTGCCTGTTGTGCGGTCAGACTGGTGTATCCGGCTCGGTCGAGATCGGAAACAACGTGGTGCTGGGTGGTCAGACCGGCGTTGTCGATAACATTTTCATCGGGGATGGCGTGATTTCCGGTGGCGGGACCAAAATCCTGTCCAATGTTCCTGCTGGTCGCGTGATCATGGGGTATCCCGGGATTAAAATGGAAAGCCACACAAACATTTACAAAGCGCAACGTCGTCTGCCTCGGATGGCGCGTGATGTCGAGGCGTTGAAAAAGGCTGTTTTCAAACAGCCTCCAAGTGATTAAATCATCCCCAACGCGAAAATCAGGGGATCGAGATGAGCATCAGCGAACGCGTCATAGCAATCATTGCCGAACAGGCTGTACTTGAGCCTTCGGACGTGACGCCCGACAGCACACTCGAAGATTTGGGCATAGACAGCCTGGGTCTGGTTGAGAGCATTTTTGCCATCGAAGAGGAATTCGATATCACGATACCCTTCAATGCAAACGAGCCCACTGCCAGCGATTTTGATATCTCGAACGTGGCAGCGATCATATCGGGCATCGAAAAACTCGTATCGGAAAAGGTCTGACCGCCGGTATGAAGCGCGTTGTCATCACCGGGGCTGGCACTATCAACGCGTTGGGCCATTCCGTTCCCGATACTTTGGAAGCCATGCGCGAGGGCCGTTGTGGTATCTCTGAGCTGGAATTTCGCGATGTGGACCGTCTGTCGATCAAGATCGGTGGTCAAGTTCGGGGCTTTGAGGCTGAGGGCCGTTTCAATCGCCAGCAGATGACGCTGTATGATCGCTTCACTCAGTTCACTCTGACGGCCGCTAATGAGGCTATTGATCAATCCGGCATTAAGTTCTCGGGTGAAACAGCCGCGAGATCAGGCGTGGTTCTGGGAACCGCCGGAGGCGGCGTCTCGACCTGGGATGATAACTATCGATCGGTTTATGAGGACGGTAAAAACCGCGTCCACCCATTCGTCGTGCCAAAGCTGATGAACAACGCGGCGGCCAGCCACGTATCGATGGAACACAACCTCAAAGGCCCCAGCTTTACCGTCTCAACGGCCTGTGCATCATCAAACCATGCAATGGCGCAGGCTTTTCAGATGGTGCGGAGTGGGGCAGCCCCGGCCATGGTAACGGGCGGTTCGGAATCGATGCTGTGCTTTGGCGGGGTTAAGGCCTGGGAAGGCCTTCGGGTCATGTCAAAAGATGCCTGCCGCCCCTTTAGCGCCAATCGAAACGGAATGGTGCAGGGTGAAGGCGCAGGTGTCTTTGTGTTCGAGGAATACGAACATGCTCGGGCGCGAGGGGCAGATATTCTTTGCGAAGTTGTTGGCTTTGCCATGTCTTCGGATGCGGCCGACATCGTGATGCCCAGTAAACAAGGCGCCGCACGTGCCATGGCAGGGGCACTGTCAGATGCGCGGCTGAATGCAAGCGACGTGGGCTATATCAACGCACACGGAACCGGAACTGCAGCAAATGACAAAACCGAATGTGCTGCTGTCGCGGATGTGTTCGGGCCCCATGCGGATGATCTGATGATTTCATCAACCAAGTCGATGCATGGTCATCTGATCGGTGGCACGGGTGCGGTCGAGCTGCTGGCCTGTATTATGGCGTTGCGCGATGGCGTTGTTGCGCCGACCATCGGCTATGAAGAACCTGATCCTGAATGCGCTTTGGATGTCGTCCCAAATGAGGCGCGCGAGGTAAAGGTAGATGTTGCTCTGAGCAATGCCTTCGCGTTCGGTGGGCTAAATGCGGTTCTGGCGCTGAAGCGGATGTAAAAAAGCCGCCGTTTGAGCACGGCGGCCATTTCGATTTCTTAGCGATGCGGCTCGAATTTAGTTCGTCGGGGCCTGCAGGCCATCATAGCCCGCTGTGAAGCCCTTCAACGAGGCTTCTATTTCGATAACCTGATCCGGGGCCAGCACAGTCACCATCGAAATGGCCGCTTTGTTGCCAGATTTCATGGCGTCAATGTCGCCTTGAGTGAATCCTAGACGCGCGATGCAGCCAATAGGATTACAATGATGATAGTTATAGCGCTTGCGCGGCGCCCCATCGATCGACAGCGCCAATTGTGCCTGCAAGATAACTTCCAACGGGACAACCACAGTTGCCGCCGCAACAGCAACATTGCCTTCGGGTAGTTTTTCTACGGTTAGTTCGGCTATTGGCTGGCCTTCTTCGCCATTCAGGATTTGCCTGATTGCGCATGGTTCGTTGTCGGTTCCGGTGTTCAGGCAGAGTACGGCCCAATCGCCGCTCTCTTCCTTTAAATACTGCTCCCCGACACGAGGCCCGGTCTCGCCCAGATCAAGATCGCTTCCAACTTCGGAGCCAGCTTCCGACTGTTCGGTTGTTTCTTGTGCAATTGCCGGTCCGCACAGCAGTGCTGCAGTCACCATGTGAATTGGGATAAGTTTCCTGATCATGAATGCCTCATCTAACTGATCCAGTTTTTTGACTCGTCTACCACTGCAATTCAACGGTGTCAGGGCAAATCCGAATGCCCTGTTGGGAATTGATCGATTTTTGCCGATTTGTGCGGACAGCGCCACGACAAACAGTAAAAAAGGGAGCCGGTGGAGCGGCCCCCTTTCTGAATTTTTTCTCCCCGTCGGACTGGCCGACTTAGTTATGCGCAGACGTTACGAAAGGGGAACCCGGTGGTCAACTCCTAACCGGAAAAAATTAATCTTTGCTTCATGCTTTTTGCCCAACGGAAAAAAGCCGTGCCCGAAGGCACGGCCAGTCGACAGGGAGGAAGTTTGCCCCGCAGTCAAACCACGAAGGGCAATATTTACTCTCGCAGCGAAAGGTTAACTTTGTATGCTTGCAGTAGATCGGTAGAATTTGGGGCAATATTTCAATGGACAACAAGATCTTCGTAGGTGGTGGTGGCGACAACTATGCGGTGCCTCAGGGGCTGACACTGAAATATGCGAACCGCCACGGCTTGATCGCAGGTGCGACCGGTACAGGCAAAACGGTTACGCTGCAAATTCTGGCCGAAGGGTTCTCGCAAGCAGGGGTGCCAGTGTTTCTGGCTGACGTCAAAGGTGACTTGTCGGGACTGGCGTTGCCTGGAAGCGAAACGCACAAATTACATCAAGCCTTTCTAGACCGCGCATCAAAGATCGGGTTCGATGAGTTCTCATATGCCGCATGTCCGGTCACCTTCTGGGATCTTTTCGGTGAGCAGGGGCACCCGGTACGAACCACCGTGACCGAAATGGGCCCTTTGCTGCTATCGCGGCTGATGGAGCTGAGCGAAGCGCAGGAAGGCATCCTGAACATCGCATTTCACGTTGCCGACGAAGAGGGCATGCCGTTGCTTGATCTGAAAGATCTACAGGCCCTCCTGGTTTGGATCGGCGAAAACCGGGCTCAGCTCTCGCTGCGTTACGGCAATGTCTCGACATCATCCATCGGTGCGATTCAGCGGCGACTACTGGTATTGGAAAATCAGGGCGGAACGAACCTGTTTGGTGAACCCGCGTTGGATCTATCCGATCTGATGCGGACGGATGCGAGCGGGCAGGGGATGGTGAACATTCTGGCCTCGGACAAGCTGATGGGCTCGCCGCGCCTGTACGCGACCTTTTTGCTGTGGTTGCTCAGCGAGCTGTTCGAAGAGTTGCCCGAGATTGGCGACCCAGAAAAACCAAAGCTGGTGTTCTTCTTTGACGAAGCGCATCTGCTGTTCGAGGACGCCCCGAAAGTGCTGGTGGACAAGGTCGAACAAGTCGCGCGGCTGATACGATCGAAAGGCGTGGGTGTTTATTTTATATCGCAAAATCCAGCCGATATTCCCGAAGATATTCTTGGCCAACTGGGCAATCGAATTCAGCATGCGCTGCGGGCCTTTACTGCGCGTGATCGAAAGAATCTGCGCCTTGCAGCCGAGACTTATCGTGAGAACCCTGCCTTTGATACCGAAGCCGCCATTCGCGAGGTGGGCGTGGGTGAGGCGGTGACCTCGATGCTGCAGAAAAAGGGGGTTCCAGGGATTGTTGAGCGAACCCTGATCAGGCCACCAGGTTCGCAACTCGGGCCGATTACCAAGGCTGAGCGTCAGTCGATTATCAAAGCATCTGCGATGGATGGAAAATATGGTACGCGTGTCGATCGCAAATCGGCATTTGAGATCCTTCAGGCGCGTGCCGAAACGGCTGCCGAAGCAGCAGAACAAGCTGAATCTGACGAGATACTGGAACAACAAAATCCAGCCGAGCGTGAATATGCTTCGGCTCGCAGGTACTCGGGCAGTCGCGTCGGGCGATCTTCGTCCCGCATCTCTCGCAAGAAGGACACCTTCGCCACAGCCATGAGCGAGGCCGTGATCAAGGAGCTCAAAGGCACCACGGGTCGTCGGATCGTCCGGGGTATTCTGGGTGGACTATTCCGTAACCGCTAGCGATTGAACGCACCGGGGCCGCTTGGATCAACGATTCAAGCGGCGCAGACCTTCCTGTTTGCAATAGTTGTCCGCCTCAGGCACCGACATTTTTGTTGCAGGAAAATCAATCGCGCGATCCCAGTTTACCCGATCTTGACGGTATAGCTGACAGGTCACGACGCCCTTGGGGGTCTGCACTTTTACCGGAGTGGTCTCCAGCTGTTCTGGAGATGGAATGCAGGCGGACAACGCTGCCAACAGCGGAATCCCGATTGCGAAAACTCTGAGTGGTTTTTTCATGTCGATTACAGTGCTCTCATCCTGGTTAACTGTCTGATCGTTAAAACTCCGCATCAAACAAGCGATGCGGGGCACAGCGCGATGTGGTGAATCGCGATATACCGATCTAGACCTTTCTGACCTTCCGCACAATAAACCTCACGGATTAACGGCGGGTTAGGGGAAATTCTCACAGAATTTTGCTTATTTCTCTGGTATCAGCCCTCTTGGGCTGAATCTGAGAACAATCAGCAGGATCAGACCCATGGTGAACAAGCGCATATGGGCGGCGCTATCGATCAGATGCGTCTTGAGTGCACTGCCATCAGGCATGCCCGAGGTGATCAGGTTCATCAACCACAGGCCCATGGGTTCGACCTGAACCCAAAGGAACCAAATCAGAAACGCACCCAGCACCGCTCCGAAATTGTTACCTGATCCTCCGACGATTACCATCACCCAGACAAGGAAAGTGAATCGCAGCGGATTGTAGGTGCCCGGAGTCAACTGCCCGTCCAGCGTGGTCATCATTGCACCCGCGATGCCGCAGATGGCGGAGCCCAGAACAAAGATCTGCAAGTGGCGGCGCGTGACGTCCTTGCCCATTGCTTCGGCGGCCACCTCATTGTCGCGAATGGCGCGCATCATCCGTCCCCAAGGGCTTTTTAAAGCCATCTGCGCCATCCAGAGCAGCACCAGCAGCACAACAAGGAACAACAGCGAATATCCCAGCTTGACCGATAGCGTTGAGGCCGTGACTGGATCAATCCCGAACCACTCGGCTCGTGCTAGGAAAGCGGGGTCCTGCTGTAGCTCGACCTCATAACCAACCACAGGGGCGGGGCGCGGAATGCCGTAGACGTTCTTAACCCCACGGGCCAGCCAGTCTTCGTTCTTCATGATCGCGATGATGATCTCGGCAATCCCCAATGTGGCAATCGCCAGATAGTCCGAGCGTAGGCCCAGAGCGGTTTTGCCGATCAACCATGCGGCGCCTGCAGCTAGTAAGCCGCCGGCTGGCCACGCGAACAAAACGGGCAAATTCAGGCCGCCAATATTGCCTGCGACGGCGGGGTCAATCGCTTCAATTGCGGCGATATTGGGATCAAAGATCGCGCGGTATACAAAGAAACCGACAATCAGAATGCCGATGATCGCCAATGTCTGTGTCCGGCCTTTGGGCATCTTCTGCGCAACCATGACAGCCGCGACAACGGTCGCTGCCCCCAGCAACAATGCCAGTACGACGCCATAGCCGCCCGCTGACCACGCTCCGGGTGTTGGCGGTGTTGAGACAAGCACAACCGCCAGGCCGCCCAGCGCGACGAAGCCCATGACGCCGACGTTGAAGAGGCCCGCAAAGCCCCATTGCAGGTTTACTCCGATCGACATGATAGCCGAGATGAGGCCCATGTTCAGGATCAGGATGGCCGCGTTCCAGCTTTGCGTGAAGCCGGTCAGCAGGATCAACGCACCGACGGCGACAAAAAGCAGAGTGTTTTTGACGGGCTCGCTCATATCACTTTCCCCTTGAACAAGCCTGTGGGCTTAAACAGCAGTACAATCAGCAGGATCGCAAAGCTAACGGCAAATTTGTAATCGGTGGACAGGAACTGGACTAATCCGGACGGCTCCAGACTTTCCGGCGCCAGATAGGTCAGAACTTTCTTCCACGCGTAGGTGACGGTCACTTCGGAAAACGCGATGATGAACCCACCCGCGATGGCCCCGATCGGGTTGCCGAGGCCACCGACGATGGCCGAAGCAAAGATAGGCAGCAGAAGTTGGAAGTAGACAAATGGTTTGAAGCTTTTGTCGAGCCCATAGAGCACACCCGCAGTTGTCGCCAGCGCAGCAACGATGATCCATGTGATCATCACTACACGCTCGGGATTGATGCCCGACAGCAGCGCCAGATCCTCGTTGTCCGAGTACGCACGCATCGACTTGCCGGTGCGGGTCTTGTTCAGAAACCAAAACAGCAGCACCACAGCAACGACGGCCACGATCACGGTGATGCCCTGTGAAGTCTTGATCGCCAACCCCTCGCGCAGCCCGGTCATCGCCTTGAAGTCCCGTGCCGAAACGATAAACCGCGCGCCGTCCGAGAACCTCTGATCATCCGGCCCGATGATAAAGCGCACCAGCCCGTTCATGATGAACATAACGCCCATCGAGACGATCACCAGAATGACCGGTTTGGCCTTCTGCTCTCGGTAGAACCGATAGACTAAACGGTCCGTGATAAGTACCAGAACGATACAGCCCAGAATGGCAAAGGGCAGGGCGAGCAGTGCGGTCGGTAGCGGCCCAAAACTGACCCCCGCAGCTTGTAGGACCCACGTAACCAGCACAGCAATCATCGCGCCAAAGGCCATCGTGTCGCCATGGGCGAAGTTCGAAAACCGCAGGATGCCATAGATCAGCGTCACCCCCAACGCCCCCAGCGCCAACTGGCTGCCATAGGCGATTGCGGGAACAAGAACGAAGTTGGAGAGCGCCACAAAGGCGTTGAGGAAGTCCATTATTCCATGACCTCACATGTACCTATGCTGGATTGAACTGAGAGATCACCGAGCGCATTGTAGATTTGTGTACGTACGCTTCGACCATCAGGAAACACCGTTATGGTCAATCCCGCGAGTGGTCCCGTTGAAGGGACCAGAAAATGCCGTACCCCGCCAACACCAAGTTGCTCGATTGGGTTGTTCTGTATGGCAGATTCCAGTTTGATTGGTCTCGAAGACGACGAATAAACGAGTGTTGGTATTCCAGAAAGAGAACCGACACTGTTGAGCAATTGGTCGTCAGACCAATCACAATTTAATTCGAATACCTGAGGTAATGTATTCGTTGCATCCGCAAACGCCGAATTGGCCGTTACGCCGATCGCACAAGCCATGGCAGCAAACTTACCCATCTGTTTCTCTGGCTTTTGAGGCGTGGCAAACCTGTGCCAATCTAGTGAACGGGATATTGAGCCCAAAATCTGCACTCTGGTTATCCCCCCAAGAAACTCTTGCGCACTTCGGGATCAGCCAGCAGTTCCCTACCCGTGCCGGTATAAGCATTTCGCCCCTGAACCAGCACATATCCCTTGTCCGCAATTTCCAGCGCCTGACGCGCGTTCTGTTCGACCATCAGGATCGGCAGACCGGTGCGGGAAACCTCGATGATCCGATCAAACAACTCATCCATCACGATGGGTGAAACACCGGCGGTGGGTTCGTCCAGCATCAGGACCTTGGGCTGGGTCATCAGCGCACGGCCCACGGCGACCTGTTGTCGTTGGCCACCCGATAGCTCTCCGGCGGCTTGGTTGCGCTTGTCACGGAGGATGGGGAAGAGGTCATAGACCTGCTCCATCGTGTCCGAGAAATCGTCACGGCGGATGAAAGCGCCCATCTCAAGGTTCTCTTCCACCGTCATCGAGGTGAAGATGTTTGAGGTTTGCGGCACAAAGCCCATCCCGCGCACCACGCGGTCTTGTGGGCTGAGATTGGTGATGTCTTCGCCATCCAGCCGAACAGACCCTTGGCGCACATCCAGCATTCCGAACACGGCCTTCATCGCGGTGGATTTACCCGCGCCGTTCGGGCCGACAATCACCGCAATCTCGCCCTTGTCGACGGCGATGGTGCAGTCATGCAGGATGTCCGGCCCTTTGCCATAGCCGCCGGTCATGGTGTCACCGATCAGGAAAGGACCTCCCTCGACCCGATGCGTTTCGCCGCTTTTCCGATGCGCCGGCGTCATTGTTCCGACGCCATGCGTATTGGTGATTGAAGCGTCCTTGTTGCCATGATCGTCCTGGTAGGGGTTGTCGCTCATGCGCCCGCCTCCAGTTTATCCTTGTTTTTCAGGCCGGTGCCTAGATAGGCCTCGATCACGTGCTCATTGGCCTTGATCTCGTCCAGAGTGCCTTCGGCCAACACCTTGCCCTCGGCCATGCAAATGACCGGGTCGCAAATCTTGCCGATGAAATCCATGTCATGCTCGATCACGACGAAGGTATAGCCGCGTTCCTTGTTCAAACGCAGGATCGTATCTGCGATGGTCATCAGCAGCGTACGGTTCACACCCGCGCCAACCTCGTCCAGAAACACGATCTTGGCGTCGACCATCATGGTGCGGCCCAGTTCAAGCAACTTCTTTTGACCGCCCGAAACCTGACCGGCCTTGTGATCAGCCAGATGTTCGATGGTCAGAAACTCCAGCACCTCATCGGCCTTGGCCTTCAGCGCGCGTTCTTCATCAGCGATACGTTTGCGTCCAAACCATGTGTTCCAGAGTGATTCACCTGATTGCGCACCGGGCACCATCATCAGGTTCTCGCGGCAGGACATCGAGGAAAACTCATGTGCAATCTGGAATGTGCGCAGCAGGCCCTTGTGAAACAGCTCATGCGGGGGCAGGCCGGTGATATCCTCACCGTCCATGAAGACGCGACCAGAGGTTGGCGGCAGCACGCCCGCGATCACGTTGAACAGAGTGGTTTTTCCGGCCCCGTTCGGTCCGATCAGACCGGTGATCGAGCCCTTTTGGATTTCCAGCGATGCCCCGTCCACCGCATGAAACCCGCCGAAATGCTTGTGCACGTCATCGACGACGATCATCTTTTCCCCTAGCCACCATTTTTCGGCGTTGTTGACCCATCCCCGTGAATGAGGTGCGGGTTTTTGTCATTGAAACAGCCCGGGCACAAGGCCCGGGCTGCTTGTTTTTTATGACGCTTTATGCCGGATCAACGGAAGTTGACGGTCTTGTTCTCGCCGTCGGTGACTTCGATCTCACGATACGAACCCGCGCTTTCACCGGGGCCGATCAGCTCAACGCCTGATGCGCCGACATAGTCGATGTCCTGACCAGCAGCCAAGAGTTCCAGTCCTTTTGCCAGTTCACCGGGATAGATCTTTTCACCCGGAGCATTGGCAACGTCCATGACTTTCGCACCGTAATCCGCGGGGTTGGTTGAACCTGCGGCTTGCATCGCCAGCATGAACAGCGCGGCAGCGTCATAAGCTTCAGGCGAATAGGGCGATGAGCCGTCAAACCCAGCAGCTTCTGCCATAGCAAAGTACTTTTCAGCACCTTCACCGCCGGAACCGGCAATCTGACCGAACGAACCGTTCAGGTCGGGGCCGACATTTGCAGGCAGCGAGTCACCGATCATGCCACCTGGCAGACCAAACGTGTCAAACGCACCGCTGTCCAGAGCTGATTGGATGATGCCCAGACCACCTTGGTCCAGATAGCCCGCAACAACCAAGATGTCGCCACCGGCCGAGGCCAGCGCGCCGACTTCGGCCGAGTAGTCGGCTTTTCCGTCTTCATGCGCGGCCACGATTGTCACTTCGCCACCCGATGCTTCGAACGAAGATTGAATCGCGTCTGCCAGACCCTTGCCATAGTCGTTGTTGGTGTAGGTCAGTGCGATCGAGCTGATGCCGCGATCGTTCAGAATGTCGGCCATCACCTGACCTTCACGCGCATCCGAAGGCGCTGTGCGGAAGAACAGGCCGTTATCTTCCATGGTCGACAGGCCGGGTGACGTTGCCGATGGCGAGATCATGACCATGCCGTTCGGGATCGCGACGTTCTGCAGGATCGCGCCAGTCACACCCGAGCAGTCGCCGCCAATAATACCGGCAACGCCATCAGCAATCATGCGCTCACCGTTCGAGGTCGCCAGACCGTTATCGATACAGCCAGTATCTGCGCGGGTTCCAGTGACGGACGCACCGTCCAGCAATTTGCCGGATTCAGTGACTTCGGCCATCGCCAGCTCGGCGCCCGAACCCATGGCCGGTGCCAGCGATTCAATCGGGCCGGTAAAGCCGAACAGTACGCCCAGCTTAACGTCTTCAGCCATTGCGGTGCCCGCCAGCAGAGCGGTTGCTGCAGTAGCGGTAAGCAGCTTTTTCATGAGGTTACTCCCTATTTATTGTTTGAACGTCTTCGTTCTGGGCACGACCCTAGGCAAGCTGTCCGGAAAAGAAAAGTCCTAACAAAAAAGTGCTTTTGTCGGCAGACAATCTATCTGATTTGATAGGGATTAAGACTTGGCGCTTATGTAATGTCAGGAAGAGGATAGATATGCTCAGAACTTTCGCGATTCTCATTCTGTCCTGTTGGTCGGTGTCGGGCTGGTCCGATGTTATCGAGGTATCAGTCGGAGAAATTGAGGTCAGTCCCGTCGCGACGGGGTTAGATACACCGTGGGCCATTGGCATTCTTCCCGACAACAGTTTTCTCGTCACTGAGCGCGATGGAGAGCTGCTTTATGTTGCCGAAGGTAAAGCGAAACGTGTAAGAGGCGTGCCCAAAGTGGCCACAAACGGGCAGGGTGGTTTGCTCGATGTCACGATTGCTCGGGATTTTGAGCAAACCCGCGAAGTTTTTCTGACGTTTTCAAAGCCTCAGAGGGGTGGTGCGGGCACCGCCGTTGCCGTCGCGCGTTTGTCGGAAAGCGGGGACCGGCTGACCAATCTGCGTGTGATTTTCGAGGCTGTTCCCGGTGGTTCCGGCGGGCGGCACTTTGGGTCTCGGGTCGTTGAGGCCAGGGACGGCACGTTGTTTGTCACCATTGGTGATCGGGGGGATCGTCCATCCGCTCAGGACCGATCCAACCACATGGGAACCGTTATTCGGATCAATCGAGATGGGTCGGTTCCCAGTGACAATCCGTTTGTCGGTCAATCCGATATTCGGCCCGAGATATGGTCGTTCGGCCACCGAAACCCTCAGGGCGCTAATCTGGATCTTCAAGGTCGTCTCTGGGTTTCGGAACACGGAGCCAGAGGCGGGGATGAGGTAAACTTGGTCAAGCCCGGAGCCAACTTTGGATGGCCCGTAATCTCTTACGGAGTGCACTATTCGGGTCAAAAGATAGGCGAAGGCACATCGAAAACGGGGATGGAGCAGCCTGAACATTATTGGGATCCATCCATCGCCCCTTCGGGTTTGATGGTGTATTCGGGCAAACTATGGCCGGAATGGAAGGGGGATATTTTCGTAGGTTCTTTGAAATTTGATTACATCGCACGACTTTCCGGCAATCCTCTGCGCGAAGTTGAGCAAATCAAGGGTTCCGAAACAGAGCGCGTTCGCGATATCGTAGAAGCACCCGATGGATCAATCTGGTTTATTTCGGTCGGGCAGGGGGCGGTTTATCGGATGTCGCCTGTCAGATAACTCGCAAAGAATATTGAGAGATTTCTCAGTCAGCAGCAGGAATCCCAAACGAGGCTTCGTCGAATTTGACGAGCCCTTCGAAACAACAACCTATCTGGAACAGCCGATGTTACGGCCCCACCTGCACTACTTCGAAAAACTGCTGTAACTCTGACTGTGTTCGCGGATTAAACCGACAAACGCCCACTTTGCGCACCACGCTCACGATAGGGTGTCGTATTGTAATGCGCCCGGTAGCATTTTGAGAAGTGGCTGGGCGATGCAAAACCACACGCCAGCGCCACGTTGATGACGCTCATATCTGTCTGCATCAGCAGGTTGCGTGCTTTGTGCAAACGCAGTTCCATATAATATCGCTTGGGCGAGCGGCTGAGATAGCGGCGGAACAGGCGTTCAAGCTGGCGCGTGGACATCCCCACCTCTTTGGCCAGAATTGAAGGCGAAATTGGCTCTTCGATGTTCTTTTCCATCATCAGGATGACCTGGCTGAGCTTGGGATGCCGCACACCGATCCGTGTCGGGGTCGACAGACGCTGTGTGTCCTGATCGGTGCGGATCGAGGAATAGATCATCTGATCAGCAACCGCGTTAGCAAGATCTTCGCCATAGTCTTCGGCAATCAGCTTGAGCATTAGGTCAATCGACGAGGTGCCGCCAGCGGTTGTCATCCGGTTCCCGTCGACCAAGAACACAGATTTGGTCAGTTCTACTGTGTCGAACTCTTCAGCAAAACTGTCCGAGTTTTCCCAGTGGATAGTCGCACGTTTGCCTTCCAGCAAACCAGCCTTCGCAAGGGTATAGGCAGCGGTGCACAGCCCGCCAATTTTCAAGCCCTTTCGCGCTTCGCGGCGTAGCCAGTTCAGAATTCGTTTGGTGGTTGCGGCCTGAACATCAACGCCGCCGCAAACCAGAATAACATCGTCGCGCTGCAGCTCATCAAGGTCTGAATCTAGGTTGAAAGAAGTTCCCGCAGAACAGCACACAGTCTCTCCGCCTTCGCCCGCTAAGGTCCAAGTATACAGCTCACGGTTTGCCATGCGATTGGCAATACGAAGACTGTCTAAAGCTGATGCAAATGACAGCAATGAAAACTTGTCCAATAGGACAAAAACGAAACTATGCGGCTTGCCTGTGCTATGATCCACAGTGACAACTTGGCGTTGCTCTTGCATGGCGAACTGTCCTTGATTCTGCCCGCGTCGCGAGTTCCACGACGACGGATGTTCAAATCACCATGCTCAAAGCTTGTTTGCGGCGTCAAGAGGCGCAAAAGGGATATGGCCTCTCATGAATGCATTTTGTATAGAGGCCACCTGAAATACCTCAGCGGAGATATAAGCTATGACTGAATGGCAAAAAACGAACTGGCGCAACAAGCCCCGGGTTCAGATGCCAGACTATACCGACGCGGCCGCGCTGGCCAAAGTCGAGGCGCAGCTTTCGCAGTATCCCCCGCTGGTCTTTGCGGGTGAATCACGTCGGTTAAAGCAGCACTTGGGCGCTGCCGGTCGCGGCGAAGCCTTCCTGCTGCAAGGCGGGGATTGTGCTGAAAGCTTTGAACAATTTAGCGCGGACTCGATCCGTGATACATTCAAGGTAATGCTGCAGATGGCGATGGTGCTGACATATGGCGCCAAGGTTCCCGTGGTGAAAGTTGGCCGCATGGCCGGGCAATTCGCCAAACCGCGCAGCGCGCCTACCGAAGTCGTGGATGGTGTGGAGCTGCCCAGCTACCGTGGTGATATCATCAACGAGCTGGCCTTTACACCCGAGGCCCGCATTCCGAATCCCAACAAGATGCTGCAGGCCTACACCCAGGCGGCCGCGACTTTGAACCTGCTGCGGGCGTTCTCGACCGGTGGTTTCGCGGATATGAGCCACGTGCATTCTTGGACGCTAGGCTTTGCTGATGGGCAAGACGTTCAAAAGTATTCTGAGATCGCTGATCGCATTCAGGATTCGATTGATTTCATGGGGGCGGCGGGCATCACTGCAGATACTACACACGAGTTCTCGTCGGTGGAATTCTACACCAGCCACGAAGGCCTGCTGCTTGAGTACGAAGAGGCGTTGACGCGTCTGGATTCGACATCTGGCAATTGGTTGGCTGGCTCGGGCCACATGATCTGGATCGGCGACCGCACCCGTCAGCCGGATGGTGCTCATGTCGAGTTCTGCCGCGGTGTTCTGAACCCGATCGGTCTGAAATGCGGTCCGACGACGACTGCGGAAGACCTCAAGGTTCTAATGTCCAAGCTGAACCCGGATAACGAAGAGGGTCGCCTTACGCTGATCGCGCGCTTCGGCGCTGGCAAGGCAGGTGAGCATCTGCCGCGTTTGATCAAGGCCGTGAAGGAAGAAGGTGCCAAGGTCACTTGGGTTTGTGACCCGATGCATGGCAATACCATCAAGTCGGCGACCGGATACAAAACTCGTCCGTTCGATTCGGTCCTGCGCGAAGTGCGCGACTTCTTCGGTGTTCATCAGGCCGAGGGTACGATCCCCGGGGGTGTTCATTTTGAGATGACGGGTCTGGACGTGACCGAATGCACCGGCGGCGTGCGCGCGGTGACCGAAGAGGACCTTTCGGATCGATACCACACGGCGTGTGACCCGCGCTTGAATGCGTCGCAGTCGCTAGAACTGGCCTTCCTTGTTGCAGAGGAACTGACCAACCTGCGCCGTGATCGCAGCAAACGCGCCGCCAGTTAAGCTTGGCATCTTTCGAAAATAGGAGCGGCGGGCTTTTGCCCGTCGTTTTTATTTAGTCGTCCCGTGACGATACCAGCCGCAGGTGTGGTGCGCCTTTGAACGTGGCCTCCGCCTCGGCAAATCCTTCTGCATGTTCTGGTGTCGTTATTGGTGGCCGTTGCAGATCGGAAACTGTGTTCACGCGATGATCCGAGACAATGAAACGGCGTGGAGTTACGCCGATAGCACCATCACTGACCATGACCCCAAGAATACGACTGACATCGCCAAGATCGCTTTTGAGCGGAAGCAGGATCATGCGGGCCTGCAGATTGACGCGACCTAGCTTCCCTTTGGAAAGCAAGCCCAGCTCCGCGACGGCCGGATTGGTCAAGACTTGATCCAATAGAGATTTGACGTTGTCGCGCGCGCTCGGTTCGAAAAATGACGTCAACGGCATACCGCGCACTTCCATGCCCGCCAGTTTGTTCAGATGGCTACCGGCCAATCTAAACCGGGCCAAACCAGGCGCGATACGTTCCAGTATGAATGTGTATTCCAGAATATTTTCCAGCCCGCGCGGATCAATCTGTGATCGCATGGGTACGCCTTCACCCGTCAGCAAGGCGGTCCAATAGGCTTCGGCCTGACGAATGGGTGAGAGGCTTCGCCCGCTGTCAAATCGGTCCATTGCGACGATCTTTCCAAATTCTGAGCCGGAGCCAGTCCCGAAAAAGGTTTTCATTTCATCACCCTACCGTCAATCACTCGCGATTTTCCTAAAATGCCGTCTACTGGGCAAAGCTGCGATCCGCCAGCCTTTCTGATGGGCAGATTGACACGGGTTAATACAATTTTGGAGTATTTCTTTAACGAATGGTTAACCTCTCGATTTCTGGTGCGAATTGAGCAAGGACTTGCCCCTTGCTGGCCAATGGCATTAGGTGCGACCAACAAATCTGACGGAAAGGGCAGGCATGATCAAATCCATGACCGGTTTCGCTGCGGGCAAGGGGACGTTCGGACCTCACAGCTGGACGTGGGAATTGCGCAGCGTTAATGGCAAGGGTCTGGATTTGCGTTTGCGTCTGCCGGACTGGTTAACCGGGCTTGAGGCGGCGTTGCGAGTTGATCTGTCAAAGCAGATCAATCGTGGCAATGTTACGTTGTCGCTTCGACTGAGCCGTGAAGAAGCTGCTTCGGACATTCAGTTAAATGCGCCGGCGATGGAGGCCGCGCTGGACGCGCTGGCCCAAACCGAAGCCTTGGCGGGTGCGCGGGGTGTTCTGTTGGCGCCGTCCAAAGCCAGCGATCTTCTGGCCCTGAAGGGCATGTTGGAGGCGGGGAGTGATGCTGATGATCCGACCCCGCTTGTTGAACAGCTGAAATCGGAATTCGGTGCTTTGTTGGCTTCCTTCCTTGAGATGCGCGGCACCGAAGGCAAGGCCTTGGCGGGTATCCTGGGTGGGCAACTGGATCAGATTTCAAAGCTGACGGAACAGGCTGCTGAACTGGCCAAACGTCGCCGTGGGGAAATGGAACAAAACTTGCGCGATAATCTCGCCCGCATTCTGGACAATGCGCAGGGTGCAGACCCGGAACGGGTCGCGCAAGAGCTTGCGTTGATAGCGGTCAAAGCGGATATCACGGAAGAGATCGATCGTTTGATCGCACATGTCGCAGCAGCGCGCACCTTACTGGCGCAAGACGGCCCCGTTGGGCGCAAGCTGGATTTCTTGATGCAAGAATTCAACCGCGAGGCCAACACTCTCTGCTCGAAATCGCAGAATGCCGAACTGACTGCAGTTGGATTGGAACTGAAGGCAGTCATCGATCAGATGCGCGAGCAAGTACAGAACGTGGAATAAGGACGGGAACATCACATGGCGGATCGCCGAGGTCTATTAATCATTCTGTCCTCTCCATCTGGTGCGGGCAAATCCACTCTGGCACGACGCCTGATGCAGTGGGATGTCGGACTTGAGTTCTCTATCTCGGCCACCACCCGCGCCCCGCGTCCGGGCGAGGAGCATGGGCGCGAATATTACTTCCTGTCCGAGGACGAGTTCAAACAGCAGGTGGCGGATGGGCAGATGCTGGAGCACGCACATGTTTTCGGCAACTTCTATGGCTCACCTGCGGGGCCGGTGCGCGAGTCTATTACCCAAGGGCGCGATGTGCTGTTTGATGTGGATTGGCAAGGTGAGGTCCAAATCCGCAACTCTGACTTGGGCAAACATGCGCTCTCGATATTCATCCTGCCGCCCTCCATCCGCGAGCTTCGGCGCAGGTTGGAAGGGCGCGGACAAGACAGCGAGGATGTGATCGCCAAGCGGATGCTGAAAAGCTGGGATGAGATCAGCCACTGGGGGTATTACGACTACGTGCTGATCAATGATGATCTGGATTCGACCGAAGAAAAACTGAAAACGATTGTCAGTGCCGAACGCATGCGCCGCATACAACAACCCAGCCTGCAAAACCACATCCGCTCGTTGCAGACCGAGTTTGAGGGCCTATCATGACCATCTATGCTTTGGGCGAACACGCGCCTCAGATTCACGAAGATACATGGGTCGCCCCTGATGCCAATCTGATTGGCAAAGTGGTGCTGGAGAAGCGTGCGTCGGTCTGGTTCGGATGCACCATACGCGCGGATCACGAGGAAATCCGTGTAGGCGCCGGCAGCAACGTGCAGGAAAACTGCGTGATGCATATAGATGCGGGCTATCCACTGACCATTGGGCAGAATTGCACAATTGGACATAAGGTCATGCTGCACGGCTGCACGATCGGGGACAATACGCTGATCGGTATGGGTGCCATCGTCCTGAATGGTGCGAAGATTGGAAAACACTGCCTGATCGGGGCTGGGGCGTTGATCACCGAAGGCAAGGAAATTCCCGATAACTCGCTGGTCATGGGATCGCCCGGCAAAGTGGTCAGACAGATAGATGAGACTGCAGCGCAAAAGCTGACGCTGAGCGCGCTCCACTATCAAGACAACATGCGCAAGTTTCGTGAAACTCTGCGACCGGTCTGATCTGGTATGACTGACAATCTGCTTGCCGAACTTGTTTCCGCCATTCCGCTGCCCGCGTTGTTGGTTAGTCAGAATGAACGCATTCAAGCCGCCAATACTGAGGCGCAAACACTGCTGGGCGGTGCAATAGAGGGCAGGCATTTTGCCACCATCCTGCGCCAACCACAGGTCATCGAAGTGATCGAGCAGTGCCTGCGTTCGAAGCAGCCCGGTACTGCGAGGCACCTGTCCAATGACGGGGCGCAAGACACAACATTCGAAGTTCAGTGCCGATATATCAGCGGTACCGAAGCCGTTCTGGCGGTGTTTCAGGATGTCACATATCTGGAACAAGCGGGTCAGATGCGGCGTGATTTTGTTGCGAATGTCAGTCATGAACTGCGCACACCGCTAACTGCTTTGATGGGCTTCATCGAAACTCTGCGGGGTCCGGCCCGTGACGATACCGCTGCTCGTGATCGCTTTCTGCAGATCATGACGGATGAGGCCAATCGGATGAATAGATTGGTTGGGGATTTGCTGTCGCTCAACCGCGTCGAAAGTGAAGAGCGGGTCAGACCAAAAGAACCGCTGGAACTGACTGGGCTCATCCAGTCGACATTGAACACACTGCGTCCCTTGGCGGATGACGCCAGTGTAACCGTTTCGCTTGATGCGCCGGCAGAGCCCGTCACGATGATCGGCGATAGCGATCAGTTGCGTCAGGTCATTACCAACCTTGTCGAAAATGCAATCAAATATGGCGGCGGGGGCGGCAATGTCGAAGTGGTTGTGCGTCTGTTCGAGCGGGATACCGCAATGCGTGGTCCCGCTGTTCGAATCAAGATCATAGATCAGGGCCCGGGTATCGATGCCAAACATCTGCCGAGGCTAACCGAGCGATTCTATCGTGCCGACAATCACCGTTCGCGTGAGTTGGGCGGGACAGGGCTGGGGCTCGCCATTGTTAAACACATCGTCAACCGGCACCGTGGTCGGCTGCGCGTTGAAAGTGAATTGGGTCAGGGTGCCACATTCACCGTAATCTTGCCCCGTTAAACGCAAGGCTATCGATGCTGACCCACCGTCAAGTTAAGAATTTCTGAGAAATTCGTGAGTTGTCATGAAACCGTTACATACCTGTCACAAAAGGCTTACGCGCGAGTCATAGTGCTGCGCGCAGATCATCATGAGGGTGATCAGTACCCATCATTCTCAAGGAGACTGAAATGTCCTTTGTAAAACTGTCGGCTTCTGCGCTGGCAATCGCCGCCGTCTCGGCAACCGCTGCTGCCGCACGTGACAATGTTCAGGTTGCCGGTTCGTCGACCGTACTGCCTTATGCTTCGATCGTAGCTGAACTGTTCGGTGAAAACACAGATTTCCCGACCCCGGTTGTAGAATCGGGCGGTTCCTCGGCTGGTCTCAAGCGGTTCTGTGAAGGCGTTGGCGAAAACACAATCGACGTTGCAAACGCATCGCGCGCAATCCGCGAAAAAGAAATCAAAGCCTGTGCTGAAAACGGCGTGACTGACATCATGGAAGTGCGCATCGGTTATGACGGCATCGTATTTGCAAGCCAGCAGTCGGGTCCGGCCTTCACTGCGTTCCAGCCTGCAGACATCTACAATGCGATCGGCTCGAAAGTCATGAAAGATGGCGCGCTGGTCGACAACAGCTTCAACAGCTGGGCCGAGTTCAACGGCGACCTGCCGGATGTTGAAATCGCCATGTTCATTCCGGGCACCAAGCACGGCACCCGTGAAGTGTTCGAAGATAAAGTTCTGCTGGCAGGTTGTGAAGCGACCGGCGCCATGGAAGCCATGGTCGCAGGCGGCATGAGCGAAGATGACGCCGAAGACGCGTGCCTCGATGTCCGTACTGACGGCAAGTCGGTCGATATCGACGGTGACTACACCGAAACCCTGGCTCGTATCGACACCAACCCCAACGGCATCGGCGTGTTTGGTCTGGCGTTCTATGAGAACAACACCGACAAGCTGAAAGTCGCGACCATGGGCGGTATCGCACCGTCGACCGAGACCATCGCGTCGGGTGAGTACCCTGTTTCGCGCCCGTTGTTCTTCTACGTCAAGAAAGCGCATATCGGCGTGATCCCTGGCCTGAAAGAATACGCTCAGTTCTTTACCGCTGACGAAATCGCAGGTGGTTCGGGCCCGCTGGCCAACTATGGCTTGGTTGCTGACCCTGAGCTGGCCAAAACTCAGGACGCAATCGCGAACGAAGTGACCATGGGTTCGGGCAGCTAAACCGGAACATAAGGTTACGCATCTGGGGCGGCCGCAAGTGTCGCCCCAAAGCATCTTTAAGAAGTCCCGATCAAGACCCGTGGGGGTAGTATGCCGATAATTTGGCTTTTCCTGATCGTCATCGCGATCTCTGCAGTCGGATTTTTCCTTGGGCGTTCGCGTGCTTTGCGTAGCGCCGGAGGTGACAGCCGAAATCTGCACTCACTTCCAACGTTTTATGGCGCAAATGTCGCCCTGAAAACGGTCGTTCCAGCGATCGGTCTGTTGATCGTCTGGTTGCTTGTGCAACCGCTATACGTGAATTCTCAGGTCTCCGAGATGATCCCTGAATCAGCCATCAAAGAAGGTTCGTCGCTGAGCCTTGTGATGGCCGAGGTGCGCCGCACCGCCAGTGGGTTGGACAACGCTGTAGCTCAAGGCTTGCTGACAGAGACCTCCGCGGGTGATGCAAACGCAGATATTGCTGAAATCACTCAGACGCTGAAGGACGCAGGGCAGGTTGTAACCTCGGACATAACGCAACCTGTACTACACGCAGCGCAGAGATATCGGGTCATGAATGCGACCGGATATGCCATCATGTCGGTTCTCGTCATTTTGATCGCGCTGGCCGGTGCCGCATTCAGCTGGTGGCAAACCCACTTGGAATACCGCGCGCGCAATGTCGTTGAGCAGGGCGTTCGTGTCCTCTTGCTTGCCGCAGCGTCAGTTGCGGTGCTCACGACGGTTGGCATCGTATTGTCGCTGGTCTTCAACACTTGGGAGTTCTTCAAACTCTACCCCGCATCCGAGTTCTTTTTTGGTACAACCTGGGCGCCCAGCTTTTCGGGCCGAGGTGGAGCATCCGATCTGGGCATTATCCCGCTGCTCTGGGGCACATTCTACATCTCGCTAGTCGCGCTGCTTGTCGCTGTGCCGATTGGTTTGTTCGCTGCCATTTACCTCAGCGAATATGCCTCGCCCCGTGTGCGCGCATTCGCTAAACCTTTGCTTGAGGTTCTGGCTGGTATTCCCACCATCGTTTACGGTCTCTTCGCCCTGCTGACTGTCGGCCCACTGCTGCTGAGCGTTTTTGGCGATGACGGATTGGGTTGGATGAAAGCTGGTACAGCGGTGATGACCGCTGGTCTGGTCATGGGCATCATGCTGATCCCGTTCGTTTCTTCCTTATCTGACGACATCATCAATGCGGTGCCACAGGCGATGCGTGATGGGTCCTATGGGCTGGGTGCCACTCAGTCCGAGACAATTCGCCAGGTCGTTTTACCGGCAGCCCTTCCGGGGATCGTAGGTGCGATCCTTCTGGCCGCCTCGCGCGCTATTGGTGAGACCATGATCGTGGTTCTTGGGGCAGGGGCGGCGGCCCGGCTGGACCTCAACCCCTTTGAGGCCATGACCACCGTCACCGCAAAAATCGTCAGCCAGTTGACTGGGGACGCTGATTTCGCCTCGCCCGAAGCCCTTGTGGCCTTCGCGCTTGGCATGACCTTGTTCATCCTCACATTGGGGCTGAACGTTTTCGCCCTTTATATCGTGCGTAAGTATCGGGAGCAGTACGAATGACCGACGCCAGTATGCAAAGCCCCGAAACCGGTCATCACGCGGTTTCGCTTACGGCGACTGACGCACGGACCAAGAAACGCGCAGCTGCCGAAAAACGGTTTCGCGCTTATGGTATCGTCGCAATCGCAACCGGACTGTTCTTTCTTGTCGTGTTGTTTGCCTCGATCCTGTCGCAAGGTATCCCGGCTTTCCAGCGCACGGTCGTAAGCGTAGAGTTCACCCTGACGCCAGCCCAACGCGATGAGGCTGAGGGCACGTTGTTCAAGACCAAGGCCTATTCCGATCTGTTCATCGCAGAGCTGAACAAGGATCTGGCCGAAAGCGGAATCACCGTTGATTTTGACGAAGCCGCGATCGAGCGTTTGCTGGGCAAAGTTGGCGGTAAGATCCGGACATTTTATGCCAATAACCCAAACAAACTGGGTGAGCCGATCATGTTCGATCTGGCAGCCTCAAGTCGGGTAGATGGGTATTTCAAGGGCCGTGTGTCGCGTGACACCTTGCAAGATAGTCGCTTTTTGCAGCTCAGCGATCTGGATCTGGTCGATGCGTTGAAAGAGGCGGGGATCATCAAACAGGCATTCAACTGGCCCTTCATTACCGGCGCGGATTCCGGAGTGGATAACCCCGGTGGGGCAGGTATCGGTGCTTCGGTCGTGGGCTCGTTCTTCATGATGCTGGTGGTGCTGTGCCTCTCGCTGCCGATCGGGGTCGCTGCGTCGATCTATCTGGAAGAATTCGCGCCGCAAAACAAATTCACTGACCTGATCGAGGTCAATATCTCGAACCTCGCAGCTGTTCCATCGATCGTTTTCGGTATTCTTGGCCTGGCTGTGTTCATCCAGTTCATGCACCTTCCGCAATCGGCGCCGCTGGTTGGCGGTCTCGTGCTGACGCTGATGACGCTGCCGACAATCATCATCTCAACCCGCGCATCACTTAAGGCCGTGCCGCCGTCGATCCGTGATGCGGCACTTGGGGTAGGGGCCTCGAAAATGCAGGCCGTGTTCCACCACGTGCTGCCACTGGCTGCACCCGGTATTCTGACCGGCACTATCATCGGTCTGGCACAAGCGCTGGGTGAAACAGCCCCGCTGCTGCTGATCGGCATGGTGGGCTTTGTTGCCCGCGGCTATCCCGATGGATTTCTGGCAGGTTTTACCGAACCGAACTCGGCCATGCCCGCGCAGATCTACACTTGGGCCGCGCGCGCTGACGTGGGGTTCTATGAGAAAGCCTGGGGCGGGATCATCATCCTTTTGATGTTCCTGCTGACCATGAATATCATCGCAATCATCCTGCGCCGCCGCTTTGAACGCCGCTGGTAAATGGAGGCTACAATGAATGACATGACACGAGTGGAGAGAACCGTGGACTCCAAAGACATCAAGATCAACGCCAAGAATGTTCAAGTCTACTATGGCGACACCCACGCGATCAAAGACGTGAATGTCGATATCGAAGACAAGACGGTCACGGCCTTTATCGGCCCGTCAGGTTGCGGTAAATCAACCTTCCTGCGTTGCCTCAACCGGATGAACGACACGATTGATATCTGCCGGGTCAAGGGTGATATCCTGCTGGATGGCGAAGACATCTATGACAAACGTGTCGATCCGGTTCAGCTGCGTGCCAAGGTGGGGATGGTATTCCAGAAACCGAACCCGTTCCCCAAGTCGATTTATGACAACGTGGCTTACGGTCCACGCATCCATGGACTTGCGAAGAACAAGGCCGAACTGGATGAGATCGTTGAAAAATCCCTGCGTCGCGGTGCGATCTGGGATGAGGTCAAGGATCGTCTGGATGCCCCCGGCACGGGCCTGTCAGGTGGCCAGCAGCAACGTCTGTGCATCGCCCGCGCTGTAGCGACAGAACCCGAGGTTCTGCTAATGGATGAGCCATGCTCGGCGCTCGACCCGATTGCAACTGCGCAGGTCGAGGAACTGATTGACGAGCTGCGATCGCGCTACTCGGTGGTGATCGTCACACACTCGATGCAGCAGGCTGCGCGAGTCAGTCAGAAGACCGCATTTTTCCATCTGGGTAACTTGGTTGAATTTGGTGAGACCGGTCAGATCTTCACCAACCCGGAAGACCCCCGGACTGAAAGCTATATCACCGGCCGGATCGGCTGAGCACAGGATTATTGCAATGAGCAGCGAACAACATATTGCATCGGTTTTCGACCGGGATCTCGAGGCCATTCAGGCGCATATCATGAAGATGGGCGGGCTGGTCGAAGCCGCCATCATGGGCGCCGCGCGGTCGTTGGAAACTCGCGACGAAGAACTCGCCAAAGAAGTACGACAAGGCGACAAGGCCATCGATGCCTTGGAAGAGCTGATCGATGAGGAAACCGCGCGACTGATCGCTCTGCGTGCTCCGACAGCGGGTGACTTGCGACTGGTGCTGTCGGTCCTGAAAGTTTCGGGCAACCTGGAACGGATCGGTGATTATTCCAAGAATATTGCCAAACGCACGACCGTTCTGGTCAATGCTGGTGAAATCAACGGCAGCGCCGCCGCCTTGCGCCGCATGGCGCGTGAGGTTGAGTTGATGCTACGCGATGCGCTCGACGCCTATATCCAGCGCGATGCCGAACTGGCAGCGGATGTGATCGAGCGCGATCTGGAAGTGGACCAGATGTATAACGGCTTGTTCCGCGAGTTTCTGACCTTCATGGCCGAAGACCCGCGCAACATCTCATCCTGCATGCATCTGCATTTCATTGCCAAAAACATCGAGCGTATGGGGGATCACGTGACCGCCATCGCCGAACAGGTGGTTTACCTGGTCACCGGCGAGCGCCCCAGCGAAGCCCGGCCTAAGGCCGACAACACCTCGCAAACGATCTAGGAGACCGTCCGTCATGTCCGCTGATCAACCTACAGTTCTGGTGGTTGAAGACGAGTTGGCCCAGCGCGAAGTCCTCGCCTACAATCTGGATGCCGAAGGGTTTCGCGTGATACGCGCAGCCAACGGGGACGAAGCCTTGTTGTTGGTCGAAGAAGACCGCCCGGATATCATTGTGCTGGATTGGATGATGCCCAATCTCAGCGGGATCGAGGTGTGTCGCCGCCTGAAAACGCGGCCTGACACCCGTTCGATCCCGATCATCATGTTGTCGGCCCGATCCGAAGAGGTTGACAAGGTGCGCGGTTTGGAAACCGGTGCAGATGATTATGTGGTCAAGCCTTACTCAGTCGTTGAACTAATGGCCCGCGTGCGGACACAACTGCGCCGCGTGCGACCTGCCACGGTGGGGATCCGGTTGGAATTTGACGACATTATCCTGGACTCTGAGACCCACAAGGTCAGCCGCGACGATAAGCTTCTTAAGCTGGGCCCGACTGAATTCCGCCTGCTGAGCACATTCATGGAAAAGCCTGGGCGGGTCTGGAGCCGCGAACAACTGCTGGATCGAGTTTGGGGCCGCGACATCTATGTCGATACGCGGACCGTCGATGTGCATATCGGACGCCTGCGCAAGGCTTTGACCCAGCATGGTGGCGCAGATCCTGTGCGAACGGTGCGCGGGGCAGGGTACGCGTTGGGTTAACGCGGCAGAACCTCTTCTGGCTGCGCCTGCGAGGCTAGCCAGTGCCGGAAACTACGCAGCGCTTCATCACCAGACTTTTCGCGCGGCCAAACCAGATAATAGGCGCCCACGGTTTCAATTGCATCTGGAAAGGCTGCAACCAATCTGCCAGTCGCCAAATCCTGTTCGATCAAATAATTCGGCAGCAAGGCGACGCCCAGCCCGTGAAGCGCGGCTTGATTGATCGTAGTGAACTGGTCGTGCACCGTGCCGGGCAGGGGGTGCGGATGTTCGACGCCCATCTGCTGAAACCAATCCTGCCACGCGCGCGGTCGTGTCTGGATATGAAGCAAAGGCAATTTAAGCAATTCACTTGGTGCGTTAGGTGATCCTTGCGGTAGCAACTCGGGTGCGCAGACAGGTAAAACCCGCTCAACACTCAGCAACAGCCGATCGGTTCCGGGCCAATCAGGTTCTCCAAAATGTAACGCTGCATCAAAGGGTTTTGACGCAAAGCTGAACGGTCGTAGCCGTGTTGTCATGTTGATTGTGATATCTGGATGCAGACGCGCAAACTCGGGCAGGCGGGGAACCAACCAGCGCATACCGAATGTCGGTAATATCGCTAGGTTCAATGTCCCGCCTACCGGTGCAACATGTAGCTTAAGCGCCGCTTGTGCGATCTGGGCCAAGGCCGGCCGAATTTCACGAACATAGTCCTGTCCGGCCTTTGTCAGAGACAGCCTTTTTCGATCGCGGCTCACCAACTCAGCGTCTAGATGCGCCTCAAGCGTCTGAAGCTGTCGGCTAACGGCGCTTTGCGTCAGAGCCATTTCATCTGCAACGGCTGAGGCTGACCCAAGCCGGTCCAAGGCTTCGAGCGCGCGTAGCGCAGAGATCGGTGGTAGAATAGGGCGTTTGGGTCGCATCTATGCGTTTTGATCATGAAAATATGCATATGTCTCGCTTTTTTTTGCGAAAAACTCAGGATATGGTTGCGCCAACTCACACCGACCGGAGAATTAGAATGAACGCTCCAGAAGCTAAGCCTGTCTTGCGCGCGAAGGATGCCCCCGAGCTTGGGGCTTTCAATTGGGATGATCCGTTCCGTCTGTCCGACCAGTTGGAAGAGGATGAACGTCTGATCGCCGACAGCGCGCGTGCGTATGCTCAAGAAAAACTGCAACCGCGTGTCACCAAGGCCTTTCAGAACGAAGAGACCGATCCGGGGATCTTTCGCGAGATGGGAGAGATGGGCCTGCTCGGCACAACAATCCCCGAGGAATATGGCGGCATCGGTGCGGGCTATGTGACTTATGGTCTGGTTGCGCGCGAGGTTGAGCGGGTGGATTCTGGCTATCGCTCGATGATGTCGGTGCAAAGCTCGTTGGTGATGTATCCCATTTATGCGTACGGCACCGAAGAACAACGGCGCAAATACCTGCCAAAACTGGCCAGCGGTGAGTGGATTGGCTGCTTTGGCCTGACAGAACCTGACGCTGGGTCTGATCCTGCGGCAATGAAAACCCGCGCCGAGAAAATCGACGGCGGCTATCGTTTGACCGGCAGCAAGATGTGGATTTCAAACGCGCCGATTGCTGATGTATTTGTGGTCTGGGCGAAGTCGGATGCACATGACGGTAAAATCCGAGGGTTTGTTCTGGACAAAGGCACTAAAGGCCTAAGTGCACCGAAGATCGAAAACAAGTTGAGCCTGCGAACCTCGATCACTGGTGAAATTGTTTTGGATTGCGTCGAAGTGGACGAGGGCGCACTGCTTCCTCATGTGCAAGGCCTCAAGGGGCCGTTTGGTTGTCTGAATCGCGCGCGCTATGGCATCAGCTGGGGCGCTATGGGAGCTGCCGAATGCTGCTGGCATGCGGCGCGTCAATATGGCTTGGACCGCAAGCAGTTCAATCGACCCTTGGCGCAGACGCAGCTATATCAACGTAAATTGGCAGAAATGCAGACAGAAATTTCACTGGGTCTGCAAGCAAGCCTGCGCGTTGGGCGTCTGATGGACCAAGCCGAAGCCGCGCCCGAGATGATATCGATCATTAAGCGCAACAACTGTGGCAAAGCTCTGGATATCGCTCGGATGTCTCGTGACATGCATGGGGGCAACGGGATATCGTTGGAATTCCAAGTGGTGCGCCACATGATCAATCTTGAGACAGTCAATACCTATGAAGGCACGCATGATGTCCATGCCTTGATCCTGGGGCGGGCACAAACGGGTCTTCAGGCGTTCTTTTGAAGACTAGCTCAATTATTGCATAATCGGTATTATGTAAAAATATAACTGGCGAACCATAGTCCCATTGATCGCATTGGCTGTGGTTTACCAACATGTTACGATGCGCACGTAATTTAGAGCCCGGATGTTGCTATGGATCTAAATGGAAAGACCGTTGTTATAACCGGCGCTGCAAGTGGCATCGGTAAAGGTTTGGCCGAACGGTTCTCAGTTGAAGGCGCGCGTGTCATTTGCGCCGATATCGATCTTGAAGGAGCACGGTCTGTAGCGCGGCAAATTGGTGGTACTGCCTTTAGTTGTGATGTCTCCAAAGAAAACGATATTCGTGTACTGATTGAGACGGTTGAAGATACGATTGCTCCGATTGATCTATTCTGTGCCAATGCCGGTATATTGACCTTTGGCGGGCTCGATGTGCCGGACGAAGATTGGGATCGCATCTGGCGGATCAACGTTATGTCTCATGTCTGGACGGCAAGGCATTTGATCCCACGAATGTTGGCACGTGGCAGCGGTTATCTGATGGTCACGGCGTCCGCCGCCGGATTGCTCAACATTCCCGGAGCCGCGCCATATGGCGTGACCAAACATGCGGCCGTGGGTTTTGCTGAATGGGTCGCGCTGACGTACCGCGACCGCGGAATTCGGGTTTCAGTGTTATGTCCGCAAGCCGTGCGCTCTGAGATGACACGCGGATTTGAGGATTCGGTTGCAACAATTGATGGGATGCTTGAACCCGCTGATGTTGCGCAGTCCTGCGTCGAGGCGCTTGCGGAAGAGCGGTTTTTAATCCTTCCGCATCCGCAAGTTTCGGACTATGTGCGCCTGAAAGCCGAAGATCATGATCGATGGCTGGACGGAATGAATAAGATTGATCAGCAGTTTGTAAGAGATATCTAAGGCGATTTTCGACGCCTTAAAAGGCCTTCCTGCGCTACTGATGCAATCAAAGTGCCATCTTGGGCATAGATCGAGCCGCGGTTAAAGCTGCGCCCCTGCCCTGTCCATGGCGATTCCATCTTGTAGAGATGCCAGTTCTGAAATTGAACGGGTGCATGAAACCAGATTGCGTGATCAAGACTCGCGCCGTCGATCTCGCCAGTAAACCAGCTTAGCCCATGAGGACGCATTCCTGAGCTCAGCAAGCTCATGTCTGAGGCATAGGCCAGAAGTAGATGCTGTGTAATCGTATCCGCGTGATTGGCTGCATTCATTCGAAACCAAATATGGTTCTTGTCGTCTGCCTTGGCGGGCGAAAACAAGTCTAACGGGTCGATCTCGCGCACTTCGATTGGACGTTCGCGCAACAGTTCCGGCTTTAGTTTGTCTGGTACGCGATCCAGATAGTTTTCGCGCAATTCATCGCGCGACGGATAATGTTCAGGCACATCGACCTGAGGAATAGGATGCTGATGATCCCAACCATCATCCTGTTTATGGAACGAGGCCGACATGTTCAGGATTTGCTTGCCATGCTGAATCGCAACCACGCGACGGGTCGTAAATGAACGTCCATCTCGCGCGCGATCCACTTGATATATAACAGGAATCGAAGGATCGCCCGGTCTAATAAAATAGGCATGTAAGGAATGACAGAGCCGTCCTTCAACCGTTCTGTAAGCCGCTGCGAGAGCCTGTGCAATCACCTGCCCACCGAAGATGCGCGTCGGTGTTTCCCCGCCTGAACCGGTTCCGCGAAACAAATCGACTTCGAGGCGTTCGATATTCAGCAGATCAAGCAGTATGCGTTCGGCTTCGGTCATTCTGGGGTCTCCGGCGTCTTGGCTTTTCCGGTATCACCCTAAATCGGATCATTCAACGAGCGCTGCGTGAACAAGTGCTTTTAGCTCCGCGCGCGATGGATAGGAGCTGGATGGCGACAGCTGGGTGAAAAACACAGTCGAAAGCGCGTTGATCGGATCAATCCAGAAATAGGTTGAGGCCATTCCACCCCAACCATAATCACCGATCGAGCCTGGGGCTTTGGTGCGCGATGGATTCAGAAGCACTGCGCCACCGATACCGAACCCTGTACCTTCCATGGGTTGTTCGGCAAAGCTTTGGGGTCCCATGGATGCAATGTCGCCCGGTAAGTGATTGCGAAACATAAATTCTACAGTCTTTGGGCCCAGCAGGCGTTCGCCATTGCCAGCTCCGTTGTTCCTCAGCATTTCGGCAAACTTGCTGTAGTCGTCGATCGTACTGATCAATCCGCCGCCACCGGAAAAGGTTGTGGTCGATTCAAATGGAGTTTGCCCGGCGCTGTCTACCAATCGGAGAGTTTCGCCGCCGGATTTGGCTGCGTTCAGTGCCATCGCATCTCCTTCCAGCGGTGTATATAGCGACGCAAATCGGTCCCCTGCCCCTGCAGGGACCGAGAACGCGGTTTCCTTCATCCCGAGTAGTTGGAAAATGTTCTCGTCGAAGAATACATCCAGCGATTTGCCTGACACAACTTCGATCACGTGGCCGATTACATCAATTCCGACCGAATACTCCCATCGTGTACCGGGTTGAAACGCCAAGGGTAATTCCGCCAACACTTTGACCCGATCCGCCAGAGGGCCCTGTTGCGCGGAGAAAATCAGATCCAGTTCATCCATTGCTTCGGGCAGCAGGCCAGGATTGAACGGATAGCTTAGCCCGCTGGTATGCGTCAGCAACTGATGCAGGCTTGGAGTTGGTGCGTCCTCGGTCTGATCAATACTTGTCGCATTTGGCGCTAGCACCTTCATGGTCGCAAATTCTGGCAGAAACTCGGAAACAGGCGCATCGAGATGAAACAACCCCTGCTCGACCAGCATCATCAGTGCGACGGATGTCACGGGCTTGGTCATCGAATATATCCGAACCAGACTGTCGCGCTGAAACTCAAGGTCGTTTTCGATACAGCGGCGACCACAAGCGTGAAAGAAGGCCTCTTGCCCATGCTGATGTATCAGAAGTGCGCTGCCAGCATATTTCCGCTGGTCGACATATCTCTGCATCCACTTGCGAATATGCATCTGCGCAGTCGGATCAAGTCCCATATATCGGCTCCGTGTTCGTTGGGTCGATCTTGCATGCCGACTGAATGCAGTAACAGATTAATCTGCCTGTTTCAGCCCATTTACGATGACTTGACGTTTGGTTCAGAGAATTCCCCTTATGTCTGATTCAACGCGGATAACCCGTGCTGCGCAAAGATTGGAACATATGCACCAAACGCGCGCGCCCTTGCCGGGTCCGATGCGTTGCCGTCGAGCGCACGTTTATAGACACCTTGCAGAATACCAGCCATGCGGAAGAAGTTGAAAGCAAGGTAGAACCCAAAATTCTCGATCCCCGGCAAACCGCGACGCGCGCAATAGTCGGCGATAAAGGCCTGATCAGAGGGCAGGCCCAAGCTTTCACGATCAACACCGGCCAGACCTCGGCCTTGTTTGCCGGGTGGCAGTTGCCACTGCATGATGACCGCCGCCAAATCCGCATAAGGATGCCCGATGGTTGAAAGTTCCCAATCCAGCACGCCAATGCAGGCTGTTCCGTCGGTTTCAAACATCAGATTGTCGATGCGGTAATCGCCGTGTACCAGTGTTCTTTGATTGTCATCAGCAGGGATCTGCGACTCCAAAGCAGAAATCAACTGGTTCATATCAGGAATGATTTCGGTTTCAGACGCGCGATATTGCTTTGTCCAACGGGCAATCTGCCGCTCGAAATAGTTGCCGGGCGGTCCGTAATCGGTAAGGCCTGCAGCATCGATTTCGACCATATGCAATTCGGCCAGCACGCGGTTCATTTCTTCCAGAACACCCGTGCGCGTTTCGTTGTCTTCACCCTGCATGACGGGGTCAACAAACGTGCGTCCTTGCAGATGTTCCATCACATAGAAGGCCGACCCGATGACTTCGTCGTCTTCGCAAAGCAGGTAAACCTTGGGTACAGGCACGTTACTGCCCGCTAACGCTGCCAAAACGCGAAACTCTCGATCCACCGCATGAGCAGATTTCAATAGAACCCCAGGGGGTTTGCGCCTTAAAACATAAGACTTGGTCGGAGTACGCAGCAGATAGGTAGGGTTGGACTGGCCAACGGTAAACTTCTCCGCTTCAAGTGGGCCGTTAAATCCATCAAGGTGTGATTTAAGATAAGCATCAACAGCGTTGATATCCAGAGACGTATCGCTCAGTTGTTTCTCAGTCATTTGATGTGAACCGGTCGTTACTGGGCATCGGCAAAGATATTACCCGCCGTTTGTACGTTGATCCCACCTGAGACCGGGATCACCGCACCGGTGACATAACTGCCGCCACGGCCACACAGGAACAGCAGGCATCCCGCAATATCTTCGTCTCGACCAACGCGGCCCAGCGGGACACCCTTGCCCACCAAATCACGCTTGGTTTCGTCTTCGGTCGCAAAGGCCGTCATGCGCGACACGAACGGCCCCGGAGCTAGCGCATTTACTGTGACCCGATAAGGCGCCAGTTCTTTTGCCATGATCTTTGACAGGTGGATCACCGCTGCTTTTGAGGCGGAATAGCTGTAGGCCCCGTCTCCCATCGGGACCTCTCCCATAACAGAGCCCACATTGATCACCCGCGCCGGATCGTCGTCAGAAGCAGATTGCATCAGAAGTGGCAGCAGCTTCTGGGTCAGATCAAACACCCCTGCTACGTTGACGGCCATAACCTTGTCCCATGCGGCACGGGGAAACTGGCCCATTGGCGCCCCCCATGTAACGCCAGCATTATTCATCAGTATTTCAAGTGATTGGGTGCGTTTCTTGACCTCATTAACCAGCGCATCGATACCCGTTTCATCGCCGATGTCGCCAGAAAACCCTTCGGCCGAGCCAGGCGCATCCAATGCATTCAACTCCGCCGCGACCGCTTCGCACGCGTCGCCTTTGCGCGAGGCTATCAATACATGCGCCCCGGCATAGACCAGTGCTTCGGCTGCCATTCGGCCAATTCCGGTGGCGCCGCCTGTCACCAATGCCGTTTTGCCGCTTAGCGAAAACAATGTCTCAGGGGTCATGCGTTCTCCTTTTTGAAATTCGATACGATACACTCGACCTTGCGGAACCGGACGAGCGATTGCCTTGACAATGCTTGTCAGCAATCCAACGATTTCAATTCACGCGAAGCAAGAGGCAAGTAGAGAACATGCAGGCATTACTCAGCGTCACACCAGGCGGTCCGGAAACATTGGAATTGACTACCTTGCCTGATCCGACCCCAAAAGCGGGCGAAGTCGTTGTACGTATCCGCGCCGCTGGCGTAAATTTTCCTGATACATTGATGATCCGAGACCTGTACCAAATGAAACCGCCCCGCCCTTTTGCCCCTGGTGGCGAAATCGCAGGCGAAATTAGCTCGGTTGGCGAAGGTGTAACCGATTTCGCGCCCGGTGACCGTATTCTCGCGCTGTCCGGACATGGCGGGTTTGCTACGCATCTGACGCTCAATCCTGCGACCGCTGTCAAAATTCCAGATGCAATGCCATTCGAAGACGCCGCATGCTTCATCTTTACCTATGGCACATCTTACCACGCTCTCAAGGACCGTGCTCAGCTGCAGCCAGGAGAGTCTGTTTTGATCCTTGGGGCAGCAGGCGGTGTTGGGTCTGCCGCGATCGAACTTGCCAAATCGATGGGCGCACGCGTCATCGCGGCGGTTTCTTCTGCGGATAAGGCGGAATTCTGCAAGAAGGTCGGTGCAGATGAGACGCTGATCTATCCGCGCTCGATAGATCGCGAGGCGCAAAAGGCCCTGTCTGGAGAGATAAAATCACTGGCCGGAAGTGGCGGCGTCGATGTTGTTTATGACGCCGTGGGTGGAGACTACGCACAGCCCGCACTGCGCAGCATGGCTTGGGGCGGGCGCTATCTTGTCGTTGGATTTCCCGCGGGTATTCCCAGCATTCCGTTGAATCTGACGTTACTCAAGGGCTGTCAGATCGTTGGCGTGTTCTGGGGGGCTTCGGTGCTTCGCGATCCGAAGGGGCACGCACAGAACATGGCTGAATTGTTTGGGATGTATGCCGTGGGAAAGATCGCGCCACGCATCAGCGCAAAATTTCCGCTGGAACGCGCAGCCGAAGCAATCAGCATGCTGGAACGGCGCGAAGCTCTCGGTAAAGTTGTAGTGACGATGGAGGATATCTGAACTGTGCCTGCGTTGAGCTGTTGCGTCAAAACCGATGCGACAACGATGCTCTACCCCTAAGAGAGAAGGCCGCTAGACGCCTCTTGGATTCATGTTTATGAAAAAAGGAAGATGGGGACAGTTTGAAGATGCACAATATCCTGGTTCTGAATGGTCCGAACCTGAACTTGCTGGGCACGCGACAACCCGAAGTTTACGGCGCGACCACGTTGCAGATGATCGAAGATCTATGCGTGGCGCATGGCCAGTCGTTGGGCCAAAATGTCACTCATTTCCAATCCAATCATGAGGGCGCGTTGATTGATGCAATCCATGCTTCTCGTAGTACTCAGGACGGCATTGCCCTGAATGCAGGCGCGTTCACGCATACTTCGGTGGCGTTGATGGATGCGATTTCTTCTGCCGAAGTCCCGGTGGTTGAGGTGCATTTGTCCAACATTCATGCCCGTGAAGCATTTCGGCATAAATCATATATCGCGCCTGTTGCTATTGGGCAGATCTGCGGATTTGGCGCGCAAAGCTATGTGTTGGCGCTGAATGCGCTCGCCGCTCACCTGGCTGAGAGAGGCACGGGATGAACCTCAAAGAGTATCTCAATTTCCTCAGCTACGCGAAAACGCTCGAAGAGCTTTGGGATGCGCATTGCCGACAGATGGCGAAGTTTGGGTTTGACCGGCTCTTATACGGTCACACCCAATATCGCACGGCGACATCATTGGGTGATCCAGAGGACTTTGTGATCCTGACCAACCATTGCCAGCGGTATCTGGATGGCTTTCTGCGGTCGGGCCTCTATTTTCATGCCCCAATGCTGAAATGGGCCCTAAACAATGACGGGGCCGCCAGTTGGAGCATGATCCACGACATGATGTCCAGCGGCGTTATGTCTGAAGAAGAAATCAGGGTGTTTGAGTTTAATAAATCCCTTGGTGTTTCAGCTGGTTATACGGTCAGCTTCAACTCGATCTCAATGCGGTCCAAGGGCGCGATCTCACTTGCGGCACGGGAGCATGGCCAGCAAGAAATGGATGAGGTCTGGAAAAAGCATGGCGAAGACATTTTGCTGATGAACAATGTCGCGCATCTGAAAATCCTCACCCTGCCCTACAATGCACCGAACCGTGCATTGACCAAGCGTCAGCGCGAGGCGTTACAATGGGTCGGTGATGGCAAGACAACCCAAGACATCGCATTGCTTATGGGGTTGACCTCTGCAACTGTTGAAAAACACCTACGCTTGGCGCGTGAGGCACTGTCTGTTGAGACTACGGCGCAAGCAGTACTTAAGGCTGCTTTGCAGAATCAGATGTTTGTTATGGAAGCATGACCCTATTTTGACGCTAAATTGCGTCAAATTGACCTAGGGTAAGGAATACATGACTTTCCGAATCTTACGATAAAATTGCAAATTGATATTGTTCCGTGAGTGGTGGCTTTAGCCAGGGAACATTTTGATTGGATCTTTGTAATTCCAAAGCTCTCTGATCGCTCTGACACCGAGGCGTCTATTCGTCCACGTCTCTTTGTCGGAATTTTTGAGGGGCCCTTCCATCCCCATCATGCGGGGCCCCTCAATTCAGCACTTTCTTCCATCATCTAATTGCTGCGCGCCGCTGCGCAGTTGGCATGAAAAAACCCGGCTGCATTGCGCAACCGGGTTTGTTTTTTCGCAGCCTCACGTGTGGAGGCTGCGTCAGACTTTAGCCCTGAGCGGCCTTGGCAACCTCGGCCGCGAAGTCTTCTTTTTCAACCACGATGCCTTCACCAACTTCCATGCGGACAAATCCGGTGATGGTGGCGCCTGCTTCTTTGGCCGCCGCTTCGACGGTCAGGTCGGGGTTCACGACAAATTGCTGGTTCAGCAGAGTCGATTCGGCGACGAACTTCTTCATTCGGCCTTCGATCATCTTCTCGATCACCTGCTCCGGCTTGCCGGATTCGCGGGCGATGTCCATCTGAACCTGCTTTTCTTTCTCGACAACAGCCGGATCCATGTCGGCTTCGGACAGAGCTGCCGGGTTCACAGCCGCGATGTGCATCGCAACCTGCTTGCCAATCGCTTCGTCACCACCTGACAAGGCTACCAGCACGCCAATTTTGCCCATGCCATTTGTCGCTGCGTTGTGGACGTAAGACACAACAGTGTCGCCCGACAGTTTCGACATGCGGCGTACCGACATGTTTTCACCGATGGTAGCGATTTTGTCAGTCAGCGTGTCCGCAACCGATTTGCCGCCCAGATCAGCAGCCAGCAGCGCGTCAACGTCATCAACGCCTTCGGCAGCATAGGTGATCTTGCCAACCATTTCCTGGAACTCGCCGTTCTTCGCAACAAAGTCGGTTTCCGAGTTCACTTCGACTGCCACACCGTTGTTACCGTTCACGTGAACAGCAACCAGACCTTCGGCTGCGGTACGGCCCGATTTCTTCGCCGCTTTGGCCAGGCCTTTAGTACGCAGCCAGTCGACGGCTTCGTCCATGTTGCCGCCGGTTTCGGTCAGCGCTTTTTTTGCGTCCATCATGCCTGCGCCGGTCGAGTCGCGCAGTTCTTTAACCATTGCTGCTGTGATTGCCATCTTTTGGCTCTCCTCAATTCAAACGGAATTGGGGCAGGTCTACCCTGCCCCATATGTCATTTACGTGACGGGCAGCTTACGCTTCGGCTTTGGCTTCCGGCGCGGCTTCTTCTGCGGGTGCTTCTTCGGCAACGGCTTCCTCAACCGGAGCTTCTTCGAATGCACCCAAGTCAACGCCTGCTGCACCCATCTGTGCAGTCATACCGTCCAGAGCGGCACGTGCGGCCAGATCGCAGTACAGCGCGATTGCGCGGGCTGCGTCGTCGTTGCCGGGGATGATGTAGTCAACACCATCGGGCGAGCAGTTGGTGTCGACAACAGCAACAACCGGGATACCCAGCTTGTTGGCTTCGGCGATGGCCAGTGCTTCTTTTTTGACGTCGATGACGAACAGCAGATCAGGAACGCCGCCCATTTCGCGGATACCGCCCAGCGACGCCTGCAGTTTGCCCTGGTCACGCTCCATGCCCAGACGCTCTTTCTTGGTCAGGCCTTCAGCACCCGATTCCATCGCTTCGTCGATCTGGTTCAGACGGTTGATCGACTGGGAAACGGTTTTCCAGTTGGTCAGCGTGCCGCCCAGCCAGCGGTGGTTCATATAGTACTGGGCCGATTTTTCAGCAGCTTCCGCGATCGGGCCAGCGGCCTGACGCTTGGTGCCAACGAACAGAACGCGGCCACCTTTTGCAACAGTGTCACGAACGGCCTGCAGCGCTTGATCCAGCATCGGAACGGTCTGGGTCAGGTCCATGATGTGGATGCCATTGCGCGAGCCGTAGATGAACGGGCCCATGCGGGGGTTCCAACGCTGTGTCTGGTGACCAAAGTGAACGCCAGCTTCCAGCAGCTGACGCATGGTGAACTCGGGAAGAGCCATGCTATGTTTCCTTTTCCGGTTTACGCCTGAGCGGGGGTGAAAGAAGCGGATGCTCCAACCGGCGGCCTTGATAAGGATGTCTCCCTCAAAAAGGCCAAACCCCGCCTGCGGGTTTGAATGGCGCGCGTATACGGCAGGTTTAGCAGCAGCGCAAGGGCCAAATGCCCTTATTTTTCAAGCCGCGCCAGCGAATGCGCATGACGTACAGCCTCTTCACAATGAGCCGCCAGCGCTTTGCGGTTTTCAAAGTCGCTAACCTTGGCTGGCGCGTGGTAGATCAATTCCACGGTACCTTGCCGCCGGGCGCCCAAAGTCTTCAGCAAATGCGGTCCGAATTCCATGTCGCCCCACCAGCCATAAAACCTTTCGGGTTGTCCTTCGGGTGCGTGAAAGATGACCGATACCGGTTGAACATACATGAACTCTCGCAATTCTTCAGTGAAGAACGCCGCAAAGAGAGTTGTTTTAAATGGTAAAACCCGAAGACCGTCTGTCGAGGTGCCTTCGGGAAAGAACAACAGCTTGTGCCCGGCTTTCAGACGCTCTTCAAACACCCTGGTCTGTTCACGGGCCTTTTTGCGATCGCGCTTGATAAACACAGTACCTGTTGCGCGCGCCAGCCAGCCTATGCCGGGCCAATTCGCGACCTCGGCTTTTGACACGAAATACACACGCTTACGCGCATTCAGCGCAAAGATATCCAGCCACGACGTATGGTTGGCAACCACTGCCCCACGTTCCCGCATCAATCTACCAGAGGTGCGAAAACCGATCCCAAGGAATCGAAACGCATTGCGACAAACGAATTGTGAAATGAATGGCGTCACCGGCCGTTGAACGCCACAAAGCGGGCGTTCGATCAGGCGTGTGACGAGTAAGACGAGCAACCCTCCAAACACCAGAAGGGCTAGTGGCAGGCCGCGAAGGACCACCAAAACCCAGCCCAAGAATCCAAGCTCAATGGGATCAGGTGCATCTTCGCTCTGCCAGGAGGGATCACTCACCGGTTCAAGCTCCGCCATAGATGCGCCGCTGACGCTCATTCATGCGGTTTGTGTCCAGGATCAGGCACACGTCCGTGGTGTTGAATGCATGATCGATAAACGCCCCTTCGCCCACGAAACCGCCCAATCGAAGATACGCTTTGATCAGCGCAGGCACCTGCACCATCGCAGCACGCCGATCCAGTGCATCTGGTGGCAATAGATCCATGGGTTGAAACACATCGGGTTGCGCCCGAACCTTTAGATCTGGCGGGGCAAGATGGTTGTGATGCAGCATCGATAACGGTTGCGCCAGTTTCTGCACGTCGATTCCGTGGAAACTCGCCACACCAAACAAGACCTCAATCTCGCGCTCGGAGACATAGGCGGCCAAACCATTCCACAAATGATACATCGCAGTGCCGCCGCGGTAGTCCGGATGAACACACGAACGTCCGAGCTCCAGCAGTTTGCGACCACTTTGCTTGAGAACACTCAGATCGTACTCATCTTCGGAATAGAACTGCCCGAGTTCCGCCGCCCGTTCACCCGGGAGCAGTCGATAAACGCCGATCACCTCATCAGTTGTATCGTCTATGGCCAGCATATGATCGAAATATGGATCGAAGCGATCTTGTTCGAGCCCGGCCTCATGGTCGACCATCTCACCGCCGCCACCCAGTTCCCGGACGAACACGTCATAGCGCAGACGTTGGGCCGCCCGCAGTTCAGCCTCGTTTTCGGCCAATTTGACAGTGAATGAGGGGCCTTTGTCGGGCATCAAATATGTTCCATTATGTCGATTGCGCGCTGATAACGCGATTGCGCTGCCAAAGGCAACTCGCCCGCGTTTCGCCTGAGTTGTTAACCTTTCCTAAACCAGTTTCACGGATCAAAGACCGGCATCAGGGCTATGCGTGTCCCGTCGATCACCACTTTCCCCTGCTCGCGAAAGTTAACGGTGATCTTGCCTCCGATATTGGACTGCACCTGTCCAACGCCCCAATCGGGGAAATCGGGGTGGCGGACAAACATGCCCGGTGCAAGAATGGCATTCAGATCTGTCATATCGGGCCTCCGGGTCCAAGGCAGATGCAGCAGGAGGTACGCATGGGCGCGTCAGACGTCAACCTGGCCGAATTGATCGGCTCTCGGATCTGTCATGATCTGATCAGCCCTATCGGGGCGATCACCAACGGGCTTGAGCTGTTGGAGATGGTTGGCGCTGTTCAAGGTCCCGAGATGGAGCTGATTTCGGACAGCGTAGGCAGTGCAGGAGCACGCATCCGGTTTTTCCGCGTGGCCTTTGGCGCAGCCAGTGATCAGCCTCTGGGGCGAGCCGAGGTGGTCGAGCTATTGCGCGATGTCGAACAAGTAGGCCGGGTCAAGATCAGTTGGAACCTTACGGAACCCGTTCCGCGCAATCAGGTGAAACTGGCCTTTCTTGCCATCATGTGCTGCGAAAGCGCAATGCCCTTCGGGGGCGAGGTGGGGATTGAGACCAAAGGCGATGCATGGACAGTGACCGGTGTCGCTGACAAGCTAAGCCTCGACACAGGGCTGTGGCGAGGGGTCTCAACAGGGCGCTTCGCCGAAAAGCTTACCCCCGCTCAGGTGCAATTCGCCCTGTTGCCCAACACGGCTTTGGAGATGGGGCGTCGGGTTGAGGCAGAAACAACCTCAACCCAAGTGAAACTGCGGTTCTAGCCCCGTGTCGTACCGTTTCCACGCACCAGATATTTGAAACTGGTCAGCTGAGCAGCCCCAACCGGGCCGCGCGCGTGCATCTTGCCGGTGGCGATGCCGATTTCGGCACCCATGCCGAATTCGCCACCGTCTGCAAACTGGGTCGAGGCGTTGTGCATCAGGATCGCGCTGTCGAGCCGTTCGAAGAACCGTTCGGCGGCGGCGGGGTCTTCGGTCATGATGCAATCGGTGTGGTTTGAACCATGCTCGCGTATATGCGCGATGGCTGCATCGATATCTGCAACGGGGCGCGCTGCAATGATGCTATCGAGATATTCATTGCCCCAATCGTCATTCGACGCGGGAATGGTGTTTTCGATCGCCAGAACGCCCTCGGCATGCACTTCGACACCAGCAGCCAGCAACGCAGCGATCAGATCGCGGCCTAGAGTTTCAGAGACATCTTCATGGATCAGCAGGCATTCCGCTGCGCCGCAGATACCCGTGCGTCGGGTTTTGGCGTTCAGGACGACATCCAGCGTTTTCTGAGGATCAGCAGCCTTATCGACATAGATATGAACGATACCTTCGAGATGCGCAAAGACCGGCACACGCGCTTCGCGTTGCACAAGCCCAACCAGCCCCTTGCCACCACGAGGCACGATGACGTCGACATAATCGGTCATGGTCAAAAGCTCTTGCACCGCAGCGCGATCACGGGTGGGGACAAGCTGGATGGCATCTTCGGGAAGGTCTGCTGCTTTCAGCCCTTCAATCAGACAGGCATGGATTGCCTTAGAGGAATGGAAACCTTCGGACCCACCGCGCAGGATCACGGCATTGCCTGATTTTAGGCAAAGGGCCCCGGCGTCGGCCGTCACGTTGGGGCGGCTTTCGTAGATCACGCCGATCACGCCCAAGGGCGTGCGCACCCGCTGAATGTTCAGACCCGAGGCCATGTCCCATTCGGCCAGCACTTCACCTACGGGATCGACCTGATCAGCCACTGTGCGAAGCCCGTCGACCATGCCCTGAACACGCGATTCATCCAACATCAGGCGGTCCATCATCGCAGGGCTCAAACCTTTCTCGCGACCGAACTCCAGGTCTTTCTTGTTGGCTTCAATGATGTCGGAGCGATGGTTCCAAACCGCATCCGCCGCCGCAATCAGCGCTGCGTGTTTACGTTCGGCACTGGCAAAGGCAAGCTCTTGCGAGGCGGCTTTGGCGCGCGCACCAAGGTCGGCCATCATTGCGGGAATGTTGTCGAAGTCCTTCATCTCATGCGCCTTTCGGTCTCAATTTATCAAGTCGCGCCTTTACAGCGCCAGATCGTCTCTGTGGATCAGGGCGGCGCGGCCAGGATAGCCAAGAGTCGCCTCAATCTCAGAGGATTTTCGTCCTTTGATCGCGTCCGCCTCTTGCGCGGTATATCGGCTAAGCCCCTGCGCCAGCCTGCGCGCCTGCGGATCCATTACGGCCACAGGATCACCGCGACCGAAATCACCGGTCACCTCGACAATACCAGCGGGCAGCAGGCTTTTGCCATTGGCAAGCGCCCTTGCAGCACCGTCGTCCACCACGATCTCTCCACGAGGTTTCATCGCCGAAATCCAGCGTTTGCGCGCCGCGTGCGGGTCAAGAGTGGCCGTGAACCACGTGCAATTCGCGCCATTCTCTAGCGCTTTCAGCGGGTTAAGGGGCGATCCTTCGGTAATTGCCATATCGCAGCCGGCCGCTGTCGCCATCTTGGCCGCCAGAAGCTTGGTCTTCATACCACCCTTGGACAGTCCCGATCCGGCATCACCTGCCATCGCCTCGATCTCGGGTGTAATCTCTTGGATCACATCGTACCGGCTGGCACTCGCATCCTCACTGGGATTACCCGAATAGAACCCGTCAACATCCGAGAGCAAGATCAACTGATCCGCGCCGATCGTCACCGCGATCTGCGCTGCGAGCCGGTCATTGTCGCCATATCGGATTTCATCCGTAGCGACTGTGTCATTTTCGTTAACAATTGGAACAACACCCAAACTCAGAAGAGTTTCAAGAGTTGCGCGCGAATTCAAATATCGCCGCCGATCTGCGCTGTCTTCCAGCGTAACCAGTACCTGCGCTGTCTTGATCTCATGCGGGGTTAAGGCCTCTTCATACGCACGGGCCAACCGGATTTGTCCGACCGCAGCTGCGGCTTGCGACTGTTCCAGCGGCAGGTTTTGCACGGGCAGCCCAAGAACGCCACGGCCCAAGGCAATTGACCCGGATGAGACCAATACAACATCCGTGCCCTGCCCTTTCAGCCACGCCACATCCTGCGCAAGGGATTTCAACCAATCCGATCTGAGCAACCCCGTTGCCCGGTCAACAAGCAAGGCCGACCCGATCTTGACCACCAGACGGCTGGCATGGGTCAGGGTTGCCAAGGCGCGACCTCCTCAGCGGGTTTCTGGCGCAAACGGTTTTCGTCAATCTGCGCCCGCAAGGCACGCAACACTTCGGTCACGCCCAGATGCGCGACACCGGACATGGTCATGACCGGGCCACCTATTGCCTGTTCAAGCTCTTCCTTGGCAAGCGCAAGCTCTTCTTCATCCAGCGCGTCGACCTTGTTCAGGACGGTGATGCGCGGCTTTTCCGCCAGTTCTCCGCCATAGGCTTCAAGCTCGTGAATGATGGTGCGGTAGTCCTCTGCAACGGTCTCGGACGTACCGTCGACAAGATGCAACAGGACAGCACAACGCTCCACATGCCCAAGGAAACGGTCACCGATCCCGCGCCCCTCATGCGCGCCTTCGATCAGGCCGGGGATGTCTGCAACGACGAATTCCACGTTATCAACACCAACGACCCCAAGATTGGGGTGTAGAGTGGTAAACGGGTAATCCGCGATCTTGGGGCGTGCATTCGAAGTGGCCGCCAGGAAGGTTGACTTGCCCGCATTGGGCATCCCTAACAGGCCCACATCTGCAATTAGTTTGAGCCGCAACCAGATGGTACGGTCGATCCCCGCCTGCCCCGGATTGGCGCGGCGCGGCGCTTGGTTGGTCGCTGATTTGAAATGCAGGTTGCCAAAGCCACCATTGCCACCTTTGGCCAGTAAATACCGCTGCCCGACCTCAGTCAGGTCGCAGATCACGGTCTCTTCGTCTTCATCCAGAATCTCGGTGCCGACGGGCACACGCAAGATGATGTCATCACCATCCTTGCCGGTGCGTTGCTGACCGCGCCCGGGCTGACCGTTCTTGGCAAAGAAATGCTGCTGATAGCGAAAGTCGATCAGGGTGTTCAGCCCGTCCACGACCTCGGCCCAGGCCGAACCGCCCTTGCCGCCGTCCCCGCCATCGGGTCCGCCATATTCAATGTATTTTTCGCGTCGGAAACTGACGCAGCCGCCACCTCCGGCCCCGGACCGGATGTAGACCTTTGCAAGATCGAGAAATTTCATGTGTGTCCCCTACTGCAAAGGCCCCATCGGCCACAAGTCAGAGTTTCTTTGTATACGTCCAGGTGGGCACATTCGCATCGCGCGCCACCGAATAGGTTTCCGCATCGCCAAGATACTGGAACCCGCAATGGGTCAGCACCCGGGCTGAGGCCGGATTGTCCTGAAACACGCTGGCGAACATGGTCGCGTTTTCCAACGGATTCGCGTTGACCAGAGTTTCAACGGCCAGCGACGCGATGCCGGTATTCCAGTAAACCGGCGCGACCCAATAGCCGACCTCGGACTGGTTGCGATCCAGCCGCGTCAATGAGATCAGGCCAATCAGCTCGGGCCCGCCGTCTTTGGTGGCATCCATCGCCCAGACATCCTCATCCCGGTCTTCGGCCATCGCGCGCGTCACAAACGCTTCGATCGAGCCCGGTGGCAAGGGATGCGGGATCGACGTGGTCATACGGGCCACGCGCTCATCACCTGCATAATGTTCAATGAGACCCATATCCGACCGACGCAATGGGCGCAGGTCGAACCGCTCGGTTTCAATGACCGGCTGGTTGATTATCGTCTCAAGCTTCATGAGTGCGTTCCTCCTCCGAACAACACAAAAAGTACGGACGCAACTGTCAAACTCGCTAACGTCCACATCAGATATTTTTCCGCAGGCCGACCTTCAACCGCATGGGCAATTCTATCGCCCGCAAAGGTCCAGATTGGGTGAAGAACAACCTGACAAATCAACAAACAGAGAGCGATCGTGACCGTCGCCTCCAAACTTGGCGTTCCTGCAGCCACAAATCCCGTAAACCCGGCAATGATCATCGCCCAGGCCTTGGGGTTCAGCGGATGCACGATCAGCCCGGCCCAAAATCCGGGTGCAACGCTGTCACCGGAATGGGGCGAAAGCCGTGTATTGGCGATCTTCCACGCCAGCCACACAATATACGCAGCCGAAGCATACTTGAGTGCCGCAAACACCATCGGCGCCTGTTCAGCCAATTGCAGCAGGCCAAACCCGACGGGCCAAATGATCAACTGCTTGCCAAGTATAACCCCGCCAACAAACGGCAGCGCCGCGCGGAAGCCATAGCGCGCACCGGTGCCCAACAGAACCATGTTAGCCGGCCCCGGTGTTCCGACTTGAGACGCCGCGAAGATCAGGAAGCTGGTGGTTGCAACGGTCATTGCACAGCCCCCCATCTGGCTTGGCTGAGCGCCATCCACTGCAACGTCACGGTTTCTCCGGTCGATCGCACGACAGCTTCGGATTGTGACGTGGGATCAAATCCCAGTTTTGTCAGCACAGCATGGGAACGATCATTGCCAAGGTGATACGAGGCTTTGAGATCGTCTTTGCTGCTTTGGAAGTGCCGACTGACAATGGCGCGTGCGCTTTCGGTTGCGTAGCCATGACCCCAATATCGGTGGCCTAGCCAATACCCAAGCTCATCGCCTGCCGAAATCGTACCTATCAGTTGCCCACCTCGTACAATTGCAAACGCATCGTAAACTTGCGAGGCGAGGTTTTTGGTAAAATTCTCTGCATCGGTGATTGCAAAGGGAAAAGGGATGCTCGTTACCCACCGCACAACATCCAGATCGCTCAGGAGGTCGACAAGACGCGCCGAATCCTCACGCCGGAAACGGCGCAGGGTCAGGCGTTCTGTTTTGATCACTTCGGTCATGGGACCGCTCCTGAAAACGAGAAAGGGGACCGGCACTTTGTGCCGGTCCCCCATGAATTTTTCTTAAACCTTCTGGGTTTCGGCTTACTCTGCGGCCTCCGCCACTGGCAGGACCGAAATAAAGGTGCGGTTTTTAAGTCCCTTATGGAACTTCACGGCGCCATCGACAGTTGCAAAGATGGTGTGGTCTTTGCCCATGCCTACGCCTTCGCCCGGCCAGAACTTGGTGCCGCGCTGACGTACGATGATGTTGCCCGCGATGGCCGCCTGGCCACCATAGAGTTTCACGCCAAGGCGACGACCTGCTGAGTCGCGACCGTTACGGGAGGAACCGCCAGCTTTTTTATGTGCCATTCTCTCTCTCCTTAGCCTTTGGCCAGTTCTTTGGCCTGCTCAACCCATTCGGGTTTCACTTTGACGGTGTCGATAGCAGCAATCTGCTCGTCCGACAAGGCGGCCAGAGCGGCAAAGCTCTCGATACCGGCCTCAACCAGCTTTTTGGCAGCGGCAGGGCCGACACCGTTCAGCTTGGTCAGATCGTCGGCGGCAGCAGCAGCGGCGGGTGCCTCTGCTTTGGCTTCCGCTTTCTTGGCGGCAGGCTTTTTCGCTGCAGGAGCAGCTTCGCCAGCCGGAGCCGAACCGGTTGCGGCTTTGATGCCCGACTTGTCAGCGCCCGACGACAAGATGTCGGTGATCTTGACCAGAGTCAGCTTCTGACGGTGGCCAACAGTACGCTTCGAGCTGTGCTTACGACGGCGCTTCACGAATTTGATGACCTTGTCACCTTTGATCTGTTCGATCACTTCGGCCTGTACGCCCGCGCCTTCAACGAAAGGTGCGCCAACAACCGGAGCGTCGCCGCCCAGCATCAGAACATCGTTGAATTGAACTTTTTCACCTGCGTCGGCAGCCAGTTTTTCAACGCGGAGGATATCGCCCGCCTGAACCTTGTACTGCTTGCCGCCAGTCTTGAGGACCGCAAACATGTGTCTTTCCTTTGTCTAACCGCGTTCTGTGGTCCCCTTACGGGCGTTTTCGGCTTCCGCCACCTCGAACAGCGCGCCCTTTTTGGGCTGTGTGACGACCCGAAGGCATACGCCCGTTGGGTCAATAATAACGAGACCCGGCGCGGAGATTCCGGCCGGGATGCGCGCTTATCCAAGCATTGTGGGTTAAAGTCAACCCAAATCCGCAGTCAAAGATCAGAGGCTTGCATTGCCTGTGCAACAGCCTCGCCCAACTGGAATGAGATCCCGTTGATCATCCGATCAAACCCTTCGAATAAGGCCTTGTTCAACGCGCGACCGGTTTCGGTACGCGAAAAGGCAATATTCTCTCGCATCTGTGCCTCGGACAAAGGTTGATAGGCCATCAGAAGAAACGAATACATCCAATCGCTCGTTTCCTTCTTGGTCTCTTCGCGCTGCGACAGAAGTTCTGCAAGCCAGGCTTCTTCGTCTCCAAAGGTACCCTGCCCCGCCGCCAGCCCGCGATAGAAACTGAAATCAGCGCTGATTGTGCCCCTGACGTTCTGTTCAATCAGATCGTTGACCTGCACATATTCATCCACCAGGCGAAAAAAGGCGTCCTCGCGATCAGTTTGATCATAGACGGTGCGCGCCATGTCTTCGATCGTCTCATCTGATAAGGCACGGCGGGCCGAGTTTTCCAGCGAGATGATGGTTTGCCCAAGATCACTTTCGAAAAAGATCGCTGCTTGTTCCAGTTGCGCCTCAGACATGTTCTGTTCGACCGAGTTGGACATCTGTTCAAACATCCAAACGGGATCATAAAGCTCTTTCATCTGAGCTTCGAAATATGACCCACCCGCGCCGTCCAGCATCGTTTCGTTTATCGACTGACCCTGTGCTTGCCCCTCGTCACTCAGGATATCCAGGAATTCGGACACTTGCATGGCCCGCAAAAGCCGATCGACATGCTCACCGGCAGCCAGCGAACTGGCGGACATTACCAGCGCGGTTGCAGCAGCCAGCAGACGCATCAGATATCCTGCGCCGGACGGAGTTCGGCCATTCTGGATGCCAGCACCTCGAAACGCATGGCCATTATCTCATATTGGATGGCGTTCAGCAGCTCATAGACTTCTTGCATCAGAGGTTGCTCAAGCGCCTCGACATAGGCGTCGACATCTTCATCCGAAAAGTCCTGATACGTATACGCCGCCCCGGCCAAAGCCGACAGCTGCAACGACTGGCGCATCGCCGCTTCGTTGCGACCCATCATTTCGCGCAACTCATCGCCGTTAAGCTGCAACTCAATAATTCCCGCCGCGCTCGCCGCCATCAAAAATCGTACCTGAATTTCTTGCAAGGCCCGCAGAGAGGTACCGCTTGCATCAACTGCCCGGTTCATGCGCTTTAGGCTTTCAACACGGCTGGAGCCATCTTTGATGAGTTCCGAAACGATTTTCTGACCAGCCAGTTGTTTCGCTTCATCGTCATCATCGATATGTGCTGCATTCTCAGCAACAACCAGCCTTTGGCCCAAGTCTGACGCATAAAAGGTAACCGCGTGGGTCAGCGCCTCTTGGCTGAGAGTCTGCTCAAGGATTGAGACAGCGGTATTGTGCATCAATTCGGTATCGAACACTTCTTCCGTAAGCCGCGCCCAATCCGACCCAAAGCCATCCGGGTCTATTCCCAACATTTGAGGCGCCGAGGCAGACGCTTGCGCAATACTTTCCAGCGCAACGTCAAATCCGGTTGTGGTCAGAAACGCCTCAATCTGGTCGCGACTGGCGGCGTGCGAGGGTGAAGCGATCACTCCAAGCGCAAAAAGCGGAGGAATGAGGATGAGTGTGAACTGGCGCAGTAAGTAAGTCATAGATATCAGCCTAGGTGTTTTCTTGCCTCTGGCAATGGAAAATCCCGGTATCGCCAAATTCCCGAATTTTCTGCTTGCACCCCTGCCCGTTCCTCACTAAATCCCCCCCTCACAGACCCCCGCGGAGAGGTGCCGGAGTGGTCGAACGGGGCGGTCTCGAAAACCGTTGTGGGTGCAAGCCCACCCAGGGTTCGAATCCCTGTCTCTCCGCCATAAATTCTTTGATCCTTCAAGTCAGTATTCGCCCTTTCAGGCACCACAATGGTCTTGAATGGCATGATGTTGCCACCTGTCGCTACGCCAATCAGCGCAGTGTGGCTCAAACCCGCAAATTGCTGCAAATTCACGGGTTTTCCCCTTTGCGTCGTCGTAGAATTACCCCATCTCGGCGACACATCATTTGAAGGAGACCCCATATGTCGCGTCTATTACTTATCGTTGCCATCGCCGTCATCGGCGGAGGTGCTTATTATTATGCCACGAAACCTGAACCCACACCTGCAGAACAGCTTCAAGCTGCTGCGGAAGATGCTTCCGATGCGGTTGGTGAGGCGGCTTCTGCTGTGCAAGAAGCAGCAAGCGATGCGGTTGAAGCTGCAACTGAACAAGCATCTGAGGCTGCTTCGTCAGTGACGGATCAAGCCAGCGAGGCCGCGTCTTCTGTGGCCGAACAGGCCAGCAGCACGGCGGAATCTCTAACCGAACAGGCCAATGATGCGGCTTCGGCTGCGGGAGAGCAGGTCGCAGCACTTGCAAACCAAGGGCAGGAGCTGTTCAACACTTGGCTTCAGGACGGTATGCTGACCGTGCAGAATTTTGACTATGACGCCATGGTTACGTCGATCCAGGACAGTGATCTGACTCAGGACATCAAAACTCAGGCCATGAAAATTCTTGACGATATCAAAGCGTCGCCTGAGCTTGTCGTCGAAAAAATACAAGATCTGCGCAATCTTCTGACGCAGCAGTGATCATTCCCTGAACCAGCCCCATGCGGGCTGGTTCACCCAATCTGATCGTTGTGCATGTTTCGCTACGTTACGGCACTACTCAATTGACAGCGCCGACTTCTTTTGATTGCCTTCTAATCGTGGAGACGAAGAATTTAGGCTTTTTGTCAGAGAGTTACATTGCGCCGATAGTATTTCTGCGTAAGGATCACCCATAAAGGAGTGCTGGATGACCACCCTGCCTGACACCATGTTTGCCGTTGTCCAAAAAGGGGATGGATACTCTGGCACTGCAACCGAACCGACGCTGAAGGATGCTTCGGAATGGTTGGCTAAGGCCGAAATGCCTTTGCCTGTTCCGGCTGCTGGTCAGGTGCTGATCAAGATGCGTGCCGCTTCGGTAAACCCTTCTGATATTCATTTCATCAAAGGCGAATACGGTCAGCCTCGGGTCAAGGGCGCTGCGGCTGGGTTTGAAGGTTGCGGCGATGTTGTCGCAACCGGAACCGGCGCCGAAGCTCTGAAAGATCAACGGGTGGCCTTTGTTGCCGCGGGATCAGGGGCCTGGGCCGAATACGTCGTCACGCAGGCACAGATGTGCATCCCCCTGCGTCCCGAAATTTCTGACGAAGACGGGGCAGCGCAGATCGTTAACCCTCTAACAGCCATGGCGATGGTGGACATTGCACAAAAAGCGGGAGAGGCGTTTGTCATCTCCGCCGCCACTAGCCAACTTGGCAAGCTAATGTGTAGCCTTGGGCGTGATCTCGGGTTGAAACCCATTGCGCTGGTTCGGCGTGCCGAAACGGTCGACACGCTGAAACAACTGGGCGCAGCAGAAGTGGTGGTGACCAATAGCTCTGAGGCTGCAGCCGAATTCGCGTCCATGAGCCGAGATCTGAAGCCACGGGTATTTCTGGATGCTGTGGCCGACCAAATCTCGGAACAGGTGTTTTGCGCCATGCCCAACGGGGCGCGTTGGGTGTGCTACGGCAAGCTCAGCACTGAATTGCCCAAGCTGACACAGATGGGTCAACTGATCTTTATGGGCAAACGGATCGAAGGCTTTTGGCTCACCCGCTGGATGATGGACACGCCGCCCGCCGATCAAATGCGGGTGGTAGGCGAGGTACAAGCGCGTTTTGCCGATGGGCGTTGGAAAACCGATATTTCTGAACGGCTTGCCCTACGCGATGTGGTGCCAAATCTGGCTGATGCACTGAAAAAGAGTGACGGCAAGGTGATTATCACGCCATAGTAGAGCGACGTGCCGGACGAACCGGCTGAGGGAGGGTAAGATTGGATAACGCACAGCTGCTGATCAGCGGGCTGGCGAATGGCTGCGTCTACGGCCTGATCGCACTTGGCTTTGTCCTGATTTACAAAGCGACCGAGGCGGTCAATTTCGCGCAGGGCGATTTCATGATGCTGGGTGCGTTCGTAACAATCGGACTGACCAATACCGAGTATATGGGTTTGCCATTCTGGCTGGCTCTACCGATTTCGTTGGGGATCATGGGTGCATTGGGGTACCTGATCGATCGCCTGATCATCCGCCGCGTGTTCGGAGAGAGCCAGACCGCTGTCGTAATCCTGACCATCGCATTAGGCTTCGTGATCCGATTTGCCGCTGGCCTAATCTGGGGGCACGAGCCGCAAACCCTGCAGAACCCTTTGGCCGGAAAGGAAATCCGCTTTGGTGGTCTCGTGTTGGGGATGGAGGATGTGGCAGTTATCGTCGTCACAGTCCTGCTGACCTGGGGGCTCTATGTGTTTTTCAGCAAAACCAAGCTGGGGCTTGCCATGCAGGGCGCGTCTCAGAACCAGTTGGCGGCTTATTACATGGGTATCCCGGTCAAACGGGTTCAGGGATTTATCTGGGCTTTGGCGGGTGTTGTCGCCGGGATCGCCGGAATTCTGTTCGCTGCAAAGGGTTCGGTTGATCCAACAACCGGCCTATTGGGCATCAAAGCCTTCGCCGCCGCCGTGATCGGAGGGTTCGGTAGCCTGCCCGGAGCCCTGGCCGGAGGGCTTATCGTTGGCGTCATCGAGCCCTTCGCCAGCCGATACATTGCCGCCGGATACAGCCAGATTGCGCCTTATGCGCTGTTGCTGGCGGTCCTGATCTTCCGACCGCACGGGCTATTCAGCCAAGTGCGGGTCAAGAAGGTCTGATCGCCATGCGGATTGTGTTCAAAACCAACTACATGCAGGACATTCGCCCATGGAAGGATGGCTATCAGCTAAGCCTCTATCTCATCCTGTTGGTTGTCATTGCAGCTGCGCCATGGTGGCTGGATGACTTCTATCTTGGGGAACTGACCAATGTTCTGATCTGGGCGATCGCAGGGCTGGGTCTGATGATCCTTACTGGCCATACGGGACAAGCCAGTCTGGGCCATGCCGCGTTTCTGGCCGTTGGATGCTATGCCAATGTCATCTTGGTCGAGGCAGGTGTGCCGTTTCTGATCGCATTCCCGTTGGCGGGCGTGTTGACCGGCATTGTGGGCGCGACAGTGGCCATCCCTGCCCTACGATTACATGGCATCTATCTGGCGATCTTTACGTTGGCCCTGTCGGTCTTGATGGATGATATCATCGTGCTGGCCGAGCCCATTACAGGTGGCGTCGCAGGCAAGTATTTAGGCGGGGTAAAAATCTTTGGTCATTTGGTCGACCGGTGGGCCACGCCCGGTCCGTTCTACTGGCTGGTGCTATCCGTGGCCGTCATCGTGACGCTGGGTTACATCAACCTTTTGCGCGCCCCTTTGGGTCGCAGCTTTATCGCTGTTCGGGATTCCGAGGTTTCGGCGCAGGCGATGGGCGTGGATATTGCACGTACCAAGACAATCTCATTCGCCTTGTCCTGTGCGGTCACCGGGCTGGCGGGTGCATTGATGGGTATGTTTGCCGGGGCGTTCAACAATGAGACATTCAGCGTCGTAATCTCGATTCAATTGCTGATGATGATCGTGATCGGCGGGTTAGGATCGATCCATGGCGCATATCTGGGTGCGATCGTGATTGGATTCTTGCCTCAGTTCCTGTCGATTTCCAAGGAATATGCGGCAGCCCTGTTTGGCGGCAACACGGTCGCCATTCCGGGCCTGGAATTCGGAATCTTCGGCATGATCCTGATCACGTTCATCCTGTTCGAACCGATGGGTCTTTATGGCCGATGGCTGAAAATCCGCACCTGGTTCGAGCTGTTCCCCTTTTACCGCAAAGACATGTTCAAACGACAGAAATCCTATCTCAAGACGGAGCGTCTGAGATGAGCTTGCTAGAGTTCAAAAATGTCACGTTGAAATTTGGTGGCCTGACCGCCGTGGATGATCTGTCATTCGACGTGAAAGAGGGCGAGGTGTTCGCCATCGTCGGCCCGAACGGCGCGGGCAAATCCACAGTCTTCAACCTGATCTCGCGCTTCTATGATCCCATTGCCGGGACGATCCGGTTTGACGGGCATGATCTGTTGCGGGTTAAACCCTCGGCTGTGGCGGCCTATGGCGTGGCACGGACATTCCAGAATATTGAGCTGTTCGAACACGCGACCGTATTGCAAAACCTTCTGGTCGGACGTCATCGCCATCGCAAAACCAACCTGATCTCGGAAATTCTGTTCACGCCATCCACGCGCGGACAGGAAATCGAGAACCGCGAAAAAGTTGAGGAAATCATCGACTTCCTCGACCTTCAGGCCTTCCGAGACAAGATGATCTCGGGCCTGCCTTATGGAGTGCGCAAAGTGGTCGAAGTCGCCCGCGCCCTAGCGACTGACCCGAAACTCTTGCTGCTTGATGAGCCCGCCTCGGGCCTGTCGGTCGAAGAGACGACGGACATGCGTTGGTGGATCGATGACATCAGGCGACAAATGGGGATCACAGTTCTGATGGTCGAGCACGACATGGGGTTGGTCTCGGGCGTGTCCGACCGCGTGCTGGCAATGGCTGATGGCGCGAAGCTGGCGTTGGGTGCACCAGCAGAGGTTCAGTCGCATCCGGCGGTGGTCGAGGCCTATTTGGGGAAAGCTTCATGAGCAAGCCAATCCTCAGCATTCGCAATGTTGAAAGTTTTTATGGCCCGATCATGGCCATCCGTGGTGTCTCACTGGATGTGCATCCGGGCCAGATCGTCTCGATCCTGGGTGCAAATGGTGCCGGTAAGACGACGCTGATGAAAACAGTCTCAGGCGTCATGGACCCCGAGAAAGGTACGATCACGTTTGATGGCCAACAGATACAGGGATCGGAACCCCATAAGGTCGTTCAGAAAGGTGTCGTCCACGTACCCGAGGGGCGCGAGGTTTTTCCTCTGCTAACGGTCGATGAAAACCTGAGCCTCGGCGCCTATACATTGAAGGACAAAGGACAAATCGATCATGATCGCGATCTGGTTTTTTCTTACTTCCCCGTCCTGAAAGAACGTCGTAACCAAGAGGCCGGGACGCTGTCCGGCGGGCAGCAGCAGATGCTGGCCATCGGGCGCGGTTTGATGGCCAACCCGCGTATCATGTTGCTGGACGAACCCTCGCTGGGTTTATCTCCGTTGCTGGTTCAAGAGATTTTCGGCATCCTCAAACGTCTGAATGATGAACAGAATATGACGATGATGCTGGTCGAACAGAACGCCAACGCCGCGCTTGAGCTTGCCCATCATGGCTATGTGATGGAGATCGGGCGGATCGTCATGGATGGCGCGGCTGAAACTTTGCTGCAATCCGAGGACATCCAGAACTTCTATCTGGGCGTTCAGGAAGAAGGCGCGCGGGAAAACCGGCGCTGGAAACGCAAGAAGACCTGGAGGTGAGCCGGATGGATGCAAGCCCCCTTCCCCCTCAGATCACCCTAAATGGCGTGCAGTTCAATGCTGCACCCGGCCAGCGCCCGCTGCGCGTTGATGGATGTACGACGATCTGCGAATTGTTCCAGAAACGCTGCGCTGAACTGGGTACCCGGACAGCGCATCGCGAAAAAGATTTTGGTATCTGGAAATCCTATTCCTGGGCGGATTATTGGCAGCATGCCAAATGGATTGGGCTGGCTTTGCGCAAGCTGGGCCTTCAGCGTGGCGAAGTTGTCTCGATCCTGTCCGAAGACCGCAAGGAATGGGCGTGGTTCGACATGGGCATCCAATGTGTCGGCGGGATTGCTTCGGGCGTCTACACCACGGATTCAGCCAGTCAATTGAAATACCTGCTCAATGACAGTGGCAGTCGGTTTCTGATTGTCGAAGATGAAGAGCAGTTGGACAAATTTCTTGAGATTGAGCAAGACCTGCCCGATCTGCTCAAAGTCATTATACTTGAGGACGAAGGCCTGCAGGATCTTGACCATCCGCGCTGCATGATGATCGATGATCTCTATGCTTGGGGCCGACAAGCCGACACCGACGAGCCCGGTGCATTCGAGGCAGAAATCGCTGCTGCCACGCCGCAAGACACAGCCCTGCTCATCTACACATCGGGCACCACGGGCAATCCCAAAGGCGCGATGCTGAGTCATGAGAACATCATGGCCGCGATCGAGTCTGGGGCGCATTCCCTGCCCTCTCAATCCACCGATGAACAGCTGTGTTTTCTGCCGCTCTGTCACATCCTCGAGCGTGATGTGTCGATCTATTACCCGCTGGCGATGAAATGCACCGTGAATTTCGCGGAGAGCCCTGAAACCGTGTTCACCAATCTGCAGGAGGTCTCACCAGCCACCTTCACCGCCGTCCCACGCGTGTGGGAGAAGATCTATTCGCAAGTCATGTTCATGGTCAAAGACGCAACGCCAACGGGGCGTTTTGCGTTTGCGCAGGCCCTGAATGCGGGTCAGGCGCGCGCAGATTGTATCCTTGCTGGGCAACCCGTTTCTGCGCCGGTCGCCTTGCGTTACTGGGTTTGGGATCGGTTGGTCTTGCGCAACTTGCGTCGGATTCTGGGAATGGATCGAATGCGGCGCGGTGGCTCGGGCGCGGCACCTATCTCGCCGGATTTGCTCAGGTGGTATTGGGCGATCGGAGTGCCCATTGTCGAAGGCTTTGGGATGACCGAAACCGCCGGAATAGCCGCGCTGAACACGCTTGAAGCCAACAAGATCGGCACCATCGGCAAGCCGGTTCCCGGCAATGACATGCGCATAGCCGAGGACGGAGAAATTCAGATCAAGGGCCTGAACGTCTTTCAGGGCTATTGGCGCAACAATGCCAAGACGGCTGAAAGCTTCACTTGCGACGGCTGGTTGCGCACTGGGGACATGGGCCATATTGACGAGGATGGCTTTGTAACCATTACAGGACGACTGAAAGACATCATCATCACCGCAGGCGGCAAAAACATCACGCCCGCCGAGATCGAAAGTGGGTTGAAGTTCAGCCAATATATCTCGGACGCTGTGATCGTCGGGGATCGGCGTAAATATCTGACGGCGCTGATCATGATCGATCAGGAAAACGTCGAAAAATTCGCGCAGGAACGCAAGATCCCCTTTTCGAACTTCGCATCCCTCTGCGCAGCACCCGAGGTGACCGATCTGATCGGCACAGAGATCAAGGCTGTGAACAAAGAATTTGCGCGGGTCGAACAGATTAAGGATTTCCGCCTAATCGACGTATTGCTGACGGCCGAGGATGATGAACTGACAGCGACGATGAAGCTCAAGCGTGGTCTTGTTGAAAAGAAACACGCACATCTCATTGAGGATATGTACAATTAGTTAAGGGGCGACCCAACAGGGAGGAGAAGTATGAAACACTTATTTAAGGGCCTTGCCGCAGCCACGGCATTGACTGCATCCGCCACGATCAGCTGGGCGCAAACACAAGGCGTGACAGATGACGAGATCGTCATTGGTTCAGTAAACGACTTGAGCGGGATATTTGCCGCTGTTGGTGTGCCGGCGACCAAAGGTGCGAATGTAGTCTTTGACCGGGTTAACGCCGAAGGTGGCGTGCACGGGCGTAAGATTCGCTTTGTGGTCGAGGATAACGGCTATCAGATGCCGCGCGCGATGCAGGGCTATAACAAGCTGCTGAACCGCGACAAGGTGTTTGCCATGCTGCAATCCTTGGGTACGCCGATGAATGTTGCCGGGTTCAAGCTGCTGGACCCGAAAGGTATTCCCAACGTCGCTCCTCTGACCGCCGCGCGGCAAATGCTGCAAGAGCCGATGAAGAACAAGTTCACGTCGTTCTCGACCTATTACGACCAGGCGCGGATTGGGGTGAAGTACCTGAACGGGGAGTTCGGATCGCAAACCGTCTGCACGATGTATCTGCCCACTGATTTCGGCGAGGAAATTCTGGAAGGCAGCAAAGCCGGAGCCGAAGAGGCTGGTATCACCTTTGGCGCAGAAACCACCCATAAGCCAGACGAGACGGATTTTGTGGGGTCCTTGAGCAAGCTTAAGGAAGAAGGCTGCGATATCGTTACGATGGCCTTGGGCGTTCGTCAGGCAATCACTGTTGTCGGAACCGCCAAGAAGATGGGCCTAACCGACATGAAATTCCTTGGCACCTCGGCCAGCTTCCTGACCGTCGTTGCTCAGGTGCCCGGCGGCGTGACAGATGGGTTCTATGCAGCCGCGTCTTGGCTCGATCTGTGGGCGCGTGCCGAAGAGCCCGCCCCGGCTGCATTCATCGCAGAGTACAAAGAAGCCACGGGAGAAGATCCGGTCGGTTTCTCGATGCTTGGCTATTCAGCGGCCGAGATGATGGTCAAAGCGCTTGAGGCCGCAGGCCCTGATCTGACACACGAGAGCTTCATCGCCGCGATGGAATCGCTCGACTATATGGATGAGTTGGTCGGCAACCAGATCACCTATGGGCCGGACGACCATCAGGGCGCTGATACGGTATTTGTCAGCGTCGTTGAAAATGGTGCGTGGAAGCTGGTTTACGAAGAATAAAGCCAACAAAGAAAAAGGGCTCGCAAGTGCGAGCCCTTTCCCATTCGGTATCCGTAGCGATTAACGCTTCGAGAACTGGAACGAACGACGCGCTTTGCGCTTACCGTATTTCTTACGTTCCACAACGCGGCTGTCGCGGGTCAGGAAGCCAGCGGCTTTCAGAGCGCCACGCAGGTTGGGATCGTACAGTTGCAGCGCTTTCGAGATGCCGTGTTTGACCGCACCGGCCTGACCGGTCAGGCCACCGCCTTTGACGGTTGCTACAACGTCGAACTCACCTTCAACGCCGGCAACCTGGAACGGCTGGCGCAGGATCAGTTGCAGAACGGGGCGTGCGAAGTACTTGTCCTGGTCTTTGCCGTTCACGGTGACCTTGCCGGAGCCCGGCTTGATCCAAACGCGGGCAACAGCGTCTTTACGCTTGCCAGTGGCATAGGAACGGCCCAGCTCGTCACGTACGGGTTCACGCACGATGACTTCTTCGGCCACGGTTTCAACGCCTGCGACGGCGCTCAGCTCTTCGAGAGTATTGATCTGATCAGCCATCGGTCATTAGCTCCGGGTGTTTTTCTTGTTCATGGACTTGACGTCCAGAACTTCGGGCGCTTGCGCCTCATGAGGGTGCTCGGCACCGGCATAAACGCGCAGGTTCGTCATCTGCTGACGCGCCAGACGGTTGCCCGGCAGCATGCGCTTGACCGCTTGGGTCACGACGCGCTCGGGATGTGCACCTTCCAGAATCTGCTGTTTGGTGCGCGATTTGATGCCGCCCGGGTGGCCAGTGTGCCAGTAGAAGTTTTCTTCGCGCTTCTTGCCGGTCATCTGGATTTTGTCAGCGTTGATCACGATTACGTTGTCGCCCATGTCCATGTTCGGGGTGAACGACGCTTTGTGCTTGCCACGCAGGCGCATGGCGACGATCGAGGCAAGACGGCCCAGAACCACGCCTTCGGCGTCGATCAGAATCCATTTCTTGTCGATGTCTGCAGGTGTTGCAGAAAAGGTTTTCATGGCAGGATAGTCCTGTTTGATGTGAAAGACCGCCCTAAGACAGAGCGGTCCGAATTCGATGGAGGGGGTTTAGACCTACTGTGTATGCAGGTCAATACACGCAAGTCATAAATAATAAAGCTAAAACAGTGCCTTATAAAATAGGTATCATTTTACCCCAACTATTCACCTGTTGTGCACGACCTTATTAAGACAAACGCGATCCACCCACTCGTTTCAACAAGAACCGGGGGACACAATGCAAGAATTAGACAAGGTAATTGCCGCTTATGGTTCAGCATGGCAGGAAACTGACCCGGTCAAAAGACTTGAGCTGCTTGAACAGTGTTTTGCTCAGAATGGCCGATACGTCGACCCAACAGCAGAAGTATCTGGCAGAGATCAATTGTCAGACCATATCGGAGCAGTACTGAAAGACACACAAGGTCGTGTTGAATTGACCAGCGCCCCCACCTCCCATCATGATGTAGTGCACTTTACGTGGCACATGATTGCATCCGATGGCTCTATGATGGTTGCTGGGCATGATTTCATTCGCTTTGATGCAGATGGCAAGATTGCCCATTTGGCGGGCTTCTTTGGAGACCCTGCCCCTTTATAGGCTCTATACGCTTATCTGCTCGGGCGGGTTGTCCAGCAATGCACGCAAGCGCAACATGGCATCTTCAAATTTTTCTAGTGAGACGTGCCCATTCACTGCGATACGGACGGCATTTGGTGCCCGACCATCGCGCAGGGCGAATTCATCGGCAGACCGCAGCTGAATGCCTTCCCGCTCAGCCGCACGGCTGAACGCAGCAGACCGCCAACCTGAAGGGAGATGAAGCCAGACAAATGGGATATCGGAATCCCAGTTTAGGTCAAACCCACCCAGAGCGTTTACCGCAACCCGCACATATTCACCCATCTTGGCGCGAACGTCTTTGGCCAGTTGCCTTGATTCTGGATGCCCCAACAGTAATCGCGTCAATTCAGCCAGAGGCTGGGCTAGTCCAAAATATCCGTATTCAGCAGACCGACGCAGATCGACGCTTCGTTCTCTGGGGGCAATCGCAAAGCCCACTCGCAGCGCTGGCGTCAGAGTTTTGGAGATCGACGAAACATGCCAACCCCGTTCGGGAGCCAATGCGCGATAGCTAGGAGCGCGGGCCTCGCCCATTCGATAGCAATCGTCTTCGATGATCTGAAGTTCATATTTTCGTGCGATCTCAACGACTTCTTTGCGACGTTCCAGCGGAGAATGCCCACCCGTCGGGTTCTGAACCTCCGGAGAAACACATATCGCTTGTGCCTTTGTTTGCCTGAGGATGTGATCCAGCGCGTCAGGGTTAATGCCCCATTTGTCCATCTTTACCCCGACAATCTCGGCGCGCATCAATTCGCCGGCCCGTCGGAATCCGGCATAAGACAAGTCCTCTACCAGCACGACAGGCTTCGGATCTCGCAGAACAGTCTGGAAAACAACGCAGATGCCGCTTTGCCCCCCATGAGTCAGTACAATATCGTCAGCAGTTAGAGAACCAAGGGGAAGGTCCGACAACCAATTGACGACAACCTGGCGCACTGGTTGATAGGCGTCTCGGGTCGGATAGTTCATGAACATTCGAGGGTCACCTTTTGCAACCTTTGCAAGGCACTCACGCATCAAGGTCACCTGCCCTACGTCTGGCAGGCGTGGGCTGAACAGGCTGACATTCGATTCATATTTGTCATCCCTCAGATGCAATTGACGGGACCAGACATCATCCAGAATAGGCGAACGCGGCGGGGCGACAAATGTACCACGTCCAACCTCGGCTTGTAGCAAACCCTCATCGGTAAGAATCGTGTAGGCGCGTGCGACCGTGCCCGGAGTGATCTTCAGTCGATACGCCAATTCACGCACCGGAGGCAGTTTCTTTCCCACCTCCAGCGTTTTGTTTTCTATTGCTTTTCGGATCGTGTCGGCGACCAGAGTGTACTTTGGACCTTTGGATTTGGGCAGCGCCTCTGGCCAAATTGTATCCATTACAATTCTTCCTTTGATTTCGACACAATGCTGAATGTATCAAGTCACTGTACCGAACATTTTAGATTTGTGTCAATACAATTTGAAAGGATACCCAAGATGACACGCGCAATGCACAACCCCGCCCTTATGCTGCTGAACGCCAGCCCCCGGCTGCCGCTGATCGCCGCGCTGGCCGTGCGGTTTGCGGCGATTGTCACACAATGGGAACAGCGCCGCCGCAGTCGAGTAAATCTGGGCAAGCTGGATGATAGACTGCTTCGTGATGTCGGTCTGACCCGCCATCGTGCAGATGCAGAAGTCAGCCGTTACTTCTGGATGAGATAGATTATCCCCAGTCCCATCTAAGGGACCTCTTCCTGGCCGGGGTTTATCCCCGGCCTTTTTTATCCGAAAGCCGCAGCCACTGATCCTGCTGGCGGAATGGAATAAGTCATGCTGGCGCGCGCAACCGGCTTGTCCGACCCTTCCGAATAGATCAGAACATCCCCAACAGCCAAGGTGCGTCCCAATTTCAATAGCTTACATTCGGCTATCAAATCAGAGCCGCCTTCGGGTTTGCGTAAGAAATCCAGCGAACTACTGGTCGTAACAGCCAAAGACTGACGCCCTTTGCGTGCCAGCACCATCGCGTAGACGCTCACATCGGCCAATCCAAACATAGAAGGGCCCGAAACGGTGCCACCGGGGCGCAGGTGACGTTCCTCGACTTTCAGACGCATGGTGATCGTTGTCTCGGTCAGGTCCTCGACGACAAAGTCGTTGTGCACCTGAGGGAACACCTGTGCCAAATACTCTGTCAATTCTTGTTTGTTCAGCGCTAATGACATGCTTCCCCTCTTGGCTCTGTCCGCCTAGAGTTGGCCCGAACGCCAGTGGGAGGGCAAGATGGCAATTCTGGAACGTAACGACACTGGTGCGGTTGCACGGCTTAAGATGAACGCGCCCGAGCGGCTGAACGCGCTGAGCGACGAGATGCTGGCAGCGCTGCAGACTGAATTTGATGCGTTGCGAGAAGATAAGTCGATTCGTGTTGTTGTTCTTTCCGGTGCTGGCAAAGCGTTCTGTGCAGGGCACGATCTGAAGCAGATGACCCAAGGACGACAGGCACCGGATGGTGGTCTGTCCTATTTTCAGGATCTGTTCGATCGCTGTGCAAAGATGATGATGTCCATCCAGTCCCTGCCCCAGCCCGTGATCGCCCAAACGCACGGAATCGCCACCGCTGCAGGCTGTCAGCTAGTCGCAACCTGCGATTTGGCGGTCGCCGCCAAAGGAACGCGATTTGGTGTAAACGGGGTCAATATCGGCCTGTTCTGTTCGACTCCAATGGTAGCGCTCAGCCGGAATATTCCTCGAAAACAAGCATTTGAGATGCTGACGACCGGTGACTTTATCTCGGCCGAACGTGCGGTTGAGCTGGGTTTGGTCAATCGTGTGGTCCCTGAAGCCTTGCTTGAGGGCGAAACCAATGCGTTGGCCGAGAAACTGGCGACCAAATTAAGTAGCGCTGTAAAAATCGGTAAAACCGCATTCTATCAACAGGTTACAATGCCAACTGAACAGGCGTACGCCTATACTGCCGAGGTAATGGCACAGAATATGATGGACCGGGATACCGAGGAAGGCATAAGCGCCTTTATCGAAAAACGACCACCCAATTGGCGTCAGTGACGCAATTATTTCATACATTTTTCTTTACTGTTCGCATTTTTGCACTTTTCAAAAGGGCGACACTGTGGCAATGCTGGGACAAGGCTAAGGCCTGAATATGCTTTTGGGTCGCCGTGGGCGGAAGGTCCCTCCAGCTGGTTTCTCTCACCGGCGCAGACATTCCCGCAGCGGCGACCCCAAGACTTCTTCCAAGAAAATTGACCCGATCTGCGCATTGCGCATGACGTTGCCGTGCCCTATTTGGCAGCGCATGACAGACAGATTGCATATCGTGGGCGGCGGCATGGCCGGGTCCGAGGCCGCCTGGCAGGCGGCGGAAATGGGCGTGGATGTTGTGATCCACGAAATGCGGCCACAGGTGGGCACCTTTGCGCACCAGACCGGCAATCTGGCCGAGATGGTGTGTTCGAATTCGTTCCGATCAGACGACGACGAACAAAACGCCGTAGGGCTGCTCCATTGGGAGATGCGGGCAGCAAACGGGTTGATCATGACCACCGCCGATACCCATCGTTTGCCGGCTGGCGGTGCGCTGGCGGTAGACCGTGATCCGTTTGCTGAAACCGTGACCGCCAAGCTAAAGGCCCATCCGCGCATATCGGTCACTGGGGAAGAAGTCACCTCCCTGCCCCAGGATGGCCAATGGATCTTTGCAACAGGCCCTCTGACATCACCCGCATTAGGTGAAGCAATTCGTTCTGAGACAGGGGCCGAAGCACTGGCCTTCTTCGATGCCATCGCTCCGATCGTCTATGCCGACAGCATTGATATGAGCCAGGCCTGGATGCAGTCACGCTATGACAAGGGCGAGACCGAGGAAGAGCGAACTGCCTACCTCAACTGCCCAATGGACCGTGATCAGTACGAAGCATTCATTGATGCGCTACTCGCTGCGGACAAGACCGAGTTTCATGAAGGCGAAACCGCAGGTTACTTCGATGGCTGCCTGCCGATCGAGGTTATGGCCGAACGTGGTCGCGAGACCCTGCGCCATGGCCCGATGAAACCGGTTGGTCTGACCAATCCGCATGCACCGGAGGTAAAACCTTACGCGGTGGTTCAATTGCGGCGCGATAATGCTTTGGGTACTTTGTTCAACATCGTCGGGTTCCAGACCAAGATGAAATACGGTGCCCAGACCGATGTGTTTCGGATGATACCGGGATTAGAAAGCGCCAGCTTCGCGCGGTTGGGTGGTATTCACCGTAACACTTTCATCAATTCTCCGACCCTGCTGGATGCGCAGATGCGGCTTAAGTCTCAGCCAAACATTCGGTTTGCAGGTCAGATCACTGGCGTCGAAGGTTATGTAGAAAGCGCCGCGATGGGCCTGTTGGCTGGTCGATTGGCCGCTGCCGAGATTCTGGGCCGTACGCTGCCTGAAGTTCCGCAAGACAGTGCGATGGGCGCTTTGATCCACCACATCACGGGCGGCGCCGAGGCAAAAACCTTCCAGCCGATGAACGTGAACTTCGGACTGTTCCGACCGGTCGATGGCCTGAAAGGTGGTCGCCGGGGCCGTAAAGACCGCTACAAGGCCTATACGGATCGGGCGAAATCTGAGTGGAGCGGCTGGCTCAAGCAGTGTTGACTGGACGCCACCCCCGGCCAGCGCCTAACATATGAGGCATGAGCGATAAGTTTCTGAAAGACACTTACAATCTGAACTCTGCCCAAGAAACGCGTGATCACTATCAGAGATGGGCGGCCTCCTACGATGAAGAAGTTGGGGAACACGGCTATGTCACCCCGGATCGCGTCGCTGCAGCGCTGAGGTCCTATGTCACCGATTTGGACCTACCCGTACTGGACTTTGGGTGCGGCACCGGGTTGTCCGGCGTCGCGCTACAAAAGGCAGGTTTTCGTGTGATTGACGGGATGGACCCGACACCAAAGATGCTGAAAGGCGCTGCCGCCAAGGGAGTGTATCGCAACCTGATCAGCATCGAAGTCACCGATCCGAACCCCATACATGCCGGCGCTTACACTGCGATCACATCCACTGGCGTCATCGGCGTTGGCGCTGCGCCGCCTGAAACCTTCGATCTACTGATGAACGCTCTGCCAAGCGGCGGCTATCTGGCCCTTTCGTTCAATGATCACGCCTTGGCTGACAGCGCATATACCGGGCGGTTGAACGATTGGCTGGACATGGGGCATGCGCGCCTGTTATTTCGCGAATACGGACCACATTTGCCCGGAATGGACATGAAATCTGACGTTTACGTTGTTGAAAAGTCGTGACATTCAAAACGCGCTTTGCTCCATCCCCGACAGGTCCGCTGCATCTGGGACATGCTTATTCTACGTTGCTGGCCTATGATCTGGCACAGGCCGCAGGCGGAGCATTCCTTCTGCGGATCGAAGACATTGACCAGTCTCGGTCGCGTCCTCATTGGGAGGCTCAGATCTACGAGGATCTGACGTGGCTTGGGTTGAACTGGCCCCAACCGGTAATGCGCCAGTCTGATCGATTGGCCCGATATCGTGAGGCGCTAGCGGCGCTGATCGGAATGGGGTTGGTCTATCCTTGCAAATGCAAGCGTACAGATATTGAGGCCGCCGCCGGGGCGCCGCAGGAAGGTGTGCCCCAGTTTGGACCCGATGGACGCATCTATCCGGGCACCTGCCGCAATCGCTCTGTTTCAGATGCAGGTGCCGAAGATGTTCTGCGTCTTGACATGAAAAAAGCCATAGAAGCGTCTGAACTTTTGAAATTTACTGAAACCGGTGCAAAATATTCCGGCACGCATGCGTTGAATGCCAACAACCTTCTGACTGCAGTCGGCGACATAATCCTTGTTCGGCGCAATATGGGCAGTTCATACCACTTGTCCGTAGTTGTCGACGATGCGGATCAAAACATCACTCATGTGGTCCGAGGCGAAGACCTGTTCAGTGCAACCCAGATTCATGTGCTGCTACAGGGCCTGCTCGGGTTGCCGACACCGGTTTATCATCATCACCGCCTGATCCGGGATGAAAGCGGCAAACGGCTTGCCAAACGAGATGACGCGCGCGCCATCTCGCTCTATCGCGAACAGGGGGCATCGCCTGCTGAAATCAGGGCGATGGTAGACCTGTGATCTGTCCACCGTCAGAGATCTAGTGCTCCATCGGCTTCATAAGCTCGACTTCTATTCCATCCCGAACAGCGGTGTAGAAACAGCTCTGTCGATTGGTATGGCACGCTGGTCCGGTCTGGTTCACTACAACCAGCAGGCAATCCCGGTCACAATCGATCCGAAAATCCACCAGGGCCTGCACGTGGCCCGAGCTTTCGCCTTTGACCCAAAACGCCTGCCGTGATCGCGACCAATAGGTAACGCGCCCGGTTTCCAAAGTGCGCTCGATCGATGCGGCATTCATCCAAGCCATCATCAACACTTCACCCGAGTGTTCGTCTTGTGCGATAGCCGGGATCAATCCGGCCTCGTTAAACTTCAGTGTCGATGGATCGAACAAGACCGTGTCAGCCATTGCAAAAACCTTTTGCATCCCAGAATCTCGCTATTATGTATGGGGAATAGAAAACGAGGGAAAGCCATGAGCGGCGAAACCGATCTGATTAAGCTCTATTCCGGACGCATACTGGCGCTGGCTGCGGATATTCCACATCTCGAGCGCTTGGAAAACCCCGATGCGACTGTGAAAAAACGGGCACCCTTGTGTGGATCTACCGTGACTGTCGACGTCAAACTCGAAGACGGTCGGATCACGGGTTTTGGACAGGACGTCAAGGCCTGCGCATTGGGTCAAGCCGCGGCATCGGTCGTCGGCAGTTCGGTGATCGGAGCGACGCGGGCTCAGGTCGAAACCGCGCGCGATCAGCTTTCGGCGATGTTGAAAAAAGATGGCCCTGCACCAGATGCGCCTTTTAACGGCCTCGAAGTTCTTGTGCCGGCGCGGGACTATAAGAATCGCCACGCGTCGATCCTATTGGCGTTGGACGCAACTGCTGAGGCGATGGAACAGGCAGAACAGGCCAATTGCGCCTGACCGTGGTGTTCTCATACAAACCCGTATAGGGTGCCCCAACCGGTTTTGGGGGGCTAACGTGAACAATTTGCTGGAACATTTCGTGACGCTTTGGGTCGTGATCGATCCGATCGGCACCATTCCCGTGTTTATCGCTGTCACCGCTGGGATCGCTGCAGGCGCGCGACGTAAAACCGCCCTTTTGGCTGCATTGGTCAGCGCAGGCATTCTGATGTTCTTCCTGTTGTTCGGGCAACTCGTGATCGAAGCCTTGGATATCGGCCTGAATTCGTTCCAGGTGGCGGGCGGGATCATCCTGTTCCTGTTTGCTTTGACCATGATCTTCGGCGAGAGCAAACAAGTGATCGAGCAACGCCAGGCTGAAGAAGACCTGGATGATAAAATGCACAAGACCAATCCAGCCATTTTTCCTTTGGCCGTTCCTTCGCTGGCGTCACCCGGTGCAATGCTGGCGATTGTGGTTCTGACTGACAACAACCGCTATAGTTTTGCCGATCAGAGTATTACGGCGCTGGTAATGCTGGCCGTAATTGCCATTGCATTTGTTCTGATGTTGTTGGCCGAGCCGATCATTCGTTTGATCGGGCATTCCGGTGCAGCAATCATTAGCCGCGTGATGGGAATGATCCTGGCATCCGTCGCGGTGAATTCAGTGCTGTCTGCGACGATTGAGATTATAAAAACCGGTGAGTTATAAAAAGAACCGCCGCACCTTCCGGGCGGAAAGGGCGGCGGCAAGTCATGCGTTTCTCATGTAGGGTCCGGATTACCGCACGGGGCCGAGGCAGGCCCCTTCAAGGGAATTGGGACAGGCAGGTCACCCTTGATCATGACGGGGAGACAAGCGCGGTGTGATCGGCACGAGATCGCAGGCAGAAAGGCTTAGAACCCGCTTGGCAGGTGAAGGGCAACCACCAGCATTACGACCAGTGAAACCGCGCCCGCTGCATCTTGCAAAATTGTAGATTGCGAACGGGTAAAGGCAGTTTTGATCTGGCTCAGCATGGTCTCACCTCCGGACGGGATTAATCCTTTGTTGACCTTTTGTTCTCATATTTTAATGAGTCGGTAAAGAACTTTTTAAGAACATTTGTGAACTTTGTGGGATTGCCAGCCTAACCCACTGATATCAAACGGATCGCCTGATCCTGCTTCATCAGCCACAAAAGAACACGCGCGGCCTGCCCCCGATCCGAGGTCAGTTGGGGGTCAGATGCCAACAGTGCGCGCGCATCTGATTGCGCCACGGCCATTAGCCCGGCCTGCCTTTCGAGATCGGCGATCCGGAATTTTGGCAGGCCAGATTGCGCGGTTCCGATCAAATCTCCCGCGCCGCGCATCTGCAAGTCTGTCTCTGCGATACGGAACCCATCTTCGGTCTCACGCAGAACTTCCAGCCGTTTACGCCCGCCTTCGCTGAGCGGAGGCTGATACATCAGCAAACAGGTCGAGGCGTCTTCGCCTCGTCCGACACGGCCCCGTAGCTGGTGTAATTGCGCCAGTCCGAAGATCTCGGCCCGTTCAATCACCATAATCGTGGCGTTCGGGACATTGACGCCAACCTCGATGACGGTAGTTGCAACCAGCACTTTAGTCTGACCGCTTTGGAAGGCTGCCATGGCTGCATCTTTCTCGGCGGGCGGCATCTGACCATGCACCAGACCCACCACATCATCCCCTAAGATCGCGCGCAGCCGTTTGAACCGTTCCTCAGCTGCAGTCAGGTCCGAAACTTCGGACTCGTCCACCAAGGGGCACACCCAATAGCATTGCTTACCCGCATCAATCGCGCCGCGCAGATGGGCGACAACTTCATCCATACGCTGAGTGCTGACAATCGCGGTCTTGATCGATTTTCGTCCCGGAGGTTTCTCATCCAGAACAGAGACGTCCATGTCACCGTATTGAGCCAAGGCAAGGCTGCGCGGTATCGGCGTAGCGGTCATGACCAATACGTCTGCGCGCTGGCCTTTTTCGGACAGCTCCATACGCTGGCGGACGCCAAAACGATGCTGTTCATCAACAATGGCAAGCCTTAAGGCTTTGAATTCAACATCCTCTTGAAACACCGCGTGGGTGCCGACCAAAATCTGAATATTCCCCAGCTTCAGAGCCGCCAATTTTGCGCGGCGCTCGGCCCCTTTGTCGCGCCCGGTCAAGATTTCCAGAACGACTCCGGCCTCTTCCGCCAGTGGGCGCAGCCCTTCAAGATGCTGCCGCGCAAGGATTTCGGTCGGGGCCATCATCACCCCCTGCCCGCCTCCTTCGACCGCAACCAACAGCGCCATGAAAGCGACCAGAGTTTTCCCGGCCCCTACATCGCCCTGCAGTAACCTGTTCATTCGCGTCTCCGACGCCATATCCGCCGAGATTTCTTCAATTGCGCGTGTCTGTGCGCCAGTTGGTCGGTATGGCAGACTGGCCAGCACCTTGGATTGCAGCGCTCCAGTGCCGAGGCTGACAATCCCGCGCGCCTTACGCTCACGCTGCCGTGCAAGGGCCAAGGTCAATTGATGGGCAAACAACTCATCATAGGCCAATCGCTCACGTGCAGGCACAAAAGGAGCAACGTCGTCCGCACCCCTCGGGTGATGCGCTGCACGCATGGCTGACGCCCAGTCCGGCCAGTTCTGCTGTGCGACCTGAGCAGGGTCTGCCCACTCGGCCAGATCGGGCACCCGCGCCAGTGCACTTTGCGCGGCTTTATAGGCTGTTTTCTGCGTCACGCCTTGGGTCAGATGATAAACCGGCTCGAACTCAGGCAGATCACCCGCATTTTCGGGCGCAACCACATGATCGGGGTGAACCATCTGGGCCATGCCATCGAACAGCTCAAGCTTTCCTGACACAACACGGCGCGCGCCCTGTGGCAGCAACTTTTTCAGGTAATCCCCCCGGGCATGAAAAAACACCAGCTGAAAATCTGCCTGGCTGTCTTCTACATGGATACGATACGCGCCTCCTTTGTTTCGAGGCGGTCGATGCGTCCCTATCGTGACCTCAACTGTTAAAGTCGTTGGAAGGTTGGCGCCCTGTATCGTATCGCGTCGCCGCCGATCAATAACCGCATAGGGCAGCGAAAACAATACATCACGCGGCGACTCGATCCCCAACTGGCCCAAAAGCTGCGCTGTTTTCGGCCCCACACCATCCAGTGTTTCAAGCCCTGCGAAGAGCGGAAAGAGTTGCTCGGGCCTGCCGCTCATAGATCGCCGATCAGTTGAAGCCAGCCGTCTTCGTCCAAGGTTTCGATACCCAGATCAGCGGCTTTCTTAGCCTTAGACCCAGCGCCCGGGCCCGCCACCAGCAAATCAGTTTTCTGACTGACCGAGCCGGACACCTTGGCCCCCAAGGCTTCGGCGCGGGCCTTGGCCTCGGCACGCGTCATCTTTTCCAGCGTTCCGGTGAACACGACCGTTTTCCCGGCAACCGGACTGTCCGAAGCGGGCGCATCCGGAGGAACAATTGTCAGGTGCTTTCGCAGCTCATCAAATGCCGCACGCTCGTCTGGGTTCGCAAACGCGTCAGAGAGCGAAAGGCCCAGTGTGGCCCCTATACCGTCAATTCCAATCAGATCGCTCCACGCGCCTGCGGCGTTTGTCGGGACAATCAGATTGGCCAGCGCTGCGTCCCGAGCTTCTTTGACCCGAGCGCGTCGACCTTCCTCGGCGGCGACGATTCTCTCAGCATCTTCCGCCTGATCGGCGGCGCGCTGCGCAAGGGCGGCCGGTCGCGCCGCGTCGATCGATGCGGCCATCACATCCCAATCTCGGAAGAACAGTGCCAGATCACGCGCACCAACTTCACCCACATGGCGTATCCCGAGCGCGAACAACAGACGGGCAAAGGGGATGGTGCGCTTGTCATCGATCGCTGCGAACAAGTTACTGGCCGATGTCTCTCCCCAGCCGTCGCGATTCTTCAACCGAGCAAGATTTCCGGCATCACGGCTCTGCAACGTGAAGATGTCGGCTGGCGTGTTGATCGGCAGATCAGGGTCGCCATAAAACATCTCAATCTGTTTCGCGCCGAGCCCTTCGATATCGAACGCTTTGCGCGAAACAAAATGTTTTAGTTTTTCAACAGCCTGTGCGGGGCAAATCAAGCCCCCAGTGCAGCGGCGGACCGCATCACCCTCTTCCCGGATTGCTTCGCTACCGCATTCCGGGCATTTCGTCGGGAAAACATAGGGCTGCGCATCATCGGGTCGTTTCGTCAGATCGACATCCGCAACCTTTGGGATGACGTCACCTGCACGATAGACCTGAACCCAATCGCCGACGCGAATATCCTTGCCAGCGCGAATTGTCCCGCCTTTTGCGTCCCGTCCTGCAATGTAGTCTTCGTTATGCAAGGTTGCGTTTGATACGACCACCCCGCCCACGGTCACCGGATGCAGACGCGCAACCGGGCTGAGCGCTCCGGTCCGGCCGACCTGAATGTCGATCGCTTCAAGCCGGGTCCAGGCAAGCTCGGCAGGAAACTTATGCGCGATCGCCCAACGCGGCGTCGTTGAACGAAAGCCAAGGCGGGCCTGTAGAGCGAGGTTATCAACTTTGTAAACAACCCCGTCGATGTCATAGCCCAAGGTCGCGCGCTGAGCTTCGATCTGGCGGTAATGATCCAGCATTTCTTCGGTTGTCGCACACCGCTGCGTCAGCGCATTGACTTGAAAATCGAACGCTTTGAGCCGCTCAATCGCGCCCATCTGTGTCTCAGCCAAAGGTTCAGATAGCTCTCCCCAAGCATATGCAAAGAACTTCAGCGGCCGCGACCGCGTTATTTCAGAATCCAGTTGGCGGAGTGAGCCAGCGGCCGCGTTTCTTGGATTTGCAAAGGTTTTCCCACCAGTTTCGGCCTGCCGCGAATTCAATGCGTCAAAATCGTCATGAGACATATAGACCTCACCACGCACTTCAAGAACGTCTGGTGCGCCTTTGATTTGGTGCGGAATATTCGTAACTGTTCGTGCGTTTGCCGTTACATTCTCACCGGTTTCGCCGTCCCCGCGAGTCGCGGCCTGAACCAGTTCACCCTGTTCATATCTCAAAGAGAGCGACAGGCCATCGATCTTCGGTTCAGCTGTGTAGGCAAGTGGTGCTTCGTCCCCCAGCCCCAGATATTTACGAATCGAGCGGTCGAAATCAGTAACATCCGAGTCATCGAAGGCATTTCCAAGTGACATCATACGCACCGCATGAGCCACCTTTGCAAACCCGTCTGATACTCGCGCGCCAACTTGTTCAGAAGGGCTGTCGGAGCGTTTCAGATCCGGAAATCGGGCTTCAATTTCAGCATTGCGACGCTTGAGGGCATCATAGTCTGCATCCGAAATTTCCGGCGCATCTTCAGTGTGATACAGCTGGTTCGCGCGCAGCAATTCCTTGGCTAGCCGGGCCAGCTCGTCCTGCGCTTCATCTTTTGTCAGATCTGCGATTGCAGTGGTATCGCTCATGGCCCCGCCCCGTCACGTCGTCTTGAAACCCAGTGATAGGACGAGGCCATGGTCAGGTCCAGTGTTGTGCTGCGACGCGAGTGGAATTACCGCCCCGGACCAACGACGGCAGCTGTCAGATTTGGTTAAGCACCCACAGCAATGCGGGTTTCACCCATGTTGTTCGCTTGAGGATCCCGCAGGACATATCCACGGCCCCAAACCGTCTCGATGTAATTCTCACCGCCGGTCGCATTGCTGAGTTTCTTGCGCAACTTACAAATAAAGACGTCAATAATTTTCAGTTCCGGTTCATCCATGCCGCCGTATAGATGGTTCAGGAACATTTCTTTAGTCAGTGTCGTGCCTTTCCGCAGGCTTAAAAGTTCCAGCATCTGATATTCCTTGCCGGTCAGGTGAACGGTCTTCCCATTCACCTCAACCGTTTTGGCATCCAGATTGACGGCCACCTGGCCAGTATGGATCACAGATTGAGAATGCCCTTTAGAGCGGCGGATAATGGCGTGAATGCGCGCCACCAACTCTTCTCGATGGAAGGGTTTGGTCAGATAATCATCCGCGCCAAATCCAAAGCCTTTGATCTTGCTTTCGGTATCATCCGCGCCGGACAAGATCAGGATCGGTGTCTCGACCCGTGCGATCCGCAGTTGGCGCAGTACCTCATGTCCGTTCATATCTGGCAGATTCAAGTCCAGAAGAATGAGATCGTAATCATAGAGCTTGGCCAGATCGATACCTTCTTCGCCAAGGTCCGTCGCATACACGTTGAGATTGGCGTGTGTCAGCATCAGTTCGATGCTTTTGGACGTGGTCGGATCATCCTCGACAAGAAGTATGCGCATTTCTTACTGCTCCAATTTAGGTCAAATTCTTCAACTGATTTGAGCCTGAATAAAAAAGGTTAATCTGGCGTTACCGTTGAATCATTTATTCACTCTCTCCCTTAAGTTGTCGATATTTTTTTAAGGCCGTCACCTTCAAAGCGTCGATACCGTGTTCGGCGACCGCTGAAACCCACGAATTGAATTCTTCGTCGCTGATGCCATAGCGCTTTTTGGCTTCTGACAGAGAAATCAGCCCGTACAGCACACCACGAACGACGATGACTTTCCGCGAGGCCACCCATCGCCGCGTATCCGCAGGAGGTAAATCGGCGCGTGTCAGCACGCTCCCGTCCGGCAGGGTGACCGACCTTGGACCTTCCACTTTGTGCAAATACATCTTTCATACCCTCTACTGCTGCGACAAAGCTGCATCCAGTCTACTTAAAAGGGTGTGAAGCCGCCCCTTGAGAGTGTGTAGAATTTTCTTATATTCTGCCGGTCTTCTGTAACCCGGACTGGAACCGCCCATGGCCCTCGATACCGAGACCCCGCTGAACTCGCTTGGTTTTGCCAAACCACCTTCGGAAACGCGGGTGGTTGTGGCCATGTCGGGCGGCGTCGACAGTTCGGTTGTGGCGGCTTATCTGGCCGATCAGGGCTACGATGTCGTCGGCGTGACGCTGCAGCTGTATGACCACGGAGCCGCATTGGCCAAAAAAGGTGCCTGCTGCGCAGGGATCGACATCCATGATGCGCGCCGTGTGGCCGAAGAGCGCGGGTTTCCGCACTATGTCTTGGACTATGAAAACATATTCAAAGATGCCGTGATCGACGAGTTTGCCGACAGCTATCTGGCTGGCGCGACCCCAGTACCCTGCATCCGCTGTAATGAGCGCGTGAAGTTCAAGGACCTATTGGAGACTGCCAAGGATCTTGAGGCCGATTGCATGGCAACCGGTCATTATATTCAGCGCAAAATGGGCTCAAATGGCCCGGAACTGCACAGTGCTGAGGATGCGAACCGGGATCAATCCTATTTCCTGTTCTCCACCACGCCTGAACAGTTGGATTTCCTGCGCTTTCCGCTGGGTCATCTGCCTTCCAAGGATGCCACGCGCGAGATGGCGGCGCAGTATGGACTTGCCGTTGCAGACAAGCCAGACAGTCAGGACATCTGCTTTGTGCCCAATGGCAACTATGCCAGCGTGATCGAGAAACTGCGTCCTGGCGCGGCCGAGCCGGGTGAGATCGTGCATGCTGATGGCCGCGTGCTGGCGCAGCATGATGGCGTGATCCACTATACCATCGGCCAGCGTCGTGGCCTTGGGATCGGTGGCCTCAGCGATCCACTGTATGTGGTCAAGCTGGACGTTGACAAAAAGCAGGTTGTTGTTGGCCCCAAAGAGATGCTGGCCACAAGAACCGTCCCTGTGCGTGAGATCAACTGGCTTGGCGATGAACCGTTTACGTCGAAAGACGAATGGCATGTTTCGGTCAAGGTCCGCTCGACCCGCCCCCCGCGCGAGGCGATCATTCGTCCCCTGTCAGATACAACAGCCGAAGTTGAGTTACTAACACCCGAAGAAGGCATCTCTCCCGGACAAGCTTGTGTGTTCTACGAAACCGGCGGCAGCCGTATCTTTGGTGGTGGCTGGATCTGGCGTGGCTATTAAATCGCGTCAGTCCACGAATTGCTGAGGATATAGATCCCGGCACAGATCATCACGTAAGGCACCAGCTTCTCAAGCTTCTGCGCAAAACCGCCAGTCATGATCGGAGAGCGTGCGCCCATCAGCCCCAGCATAGTTAGGGTTATCGCTGCAACCAACGCGCCGGTGACGCCCGCAATCCGATAGCTGGGCGCTGAGTCCGCCAACAGCGGTGCAAGAACAGCGAAAGTGTCCATCGATAGGCTGATAAACAGCAGCATCGTTACAAGCGTTGAGGCGCCCGAAGATATTTTCGGGGCCTCTTCGGTCTCAGTCCTTCGGAATTGACGGATAGCTCCGACCAAACCGAGGCCAAGCGGTATCACGCCCAGATATCCGGCCCAATGTGGCACCACATCATCAACGCCCAATGCCAGCAATAAGGCGGCTGCGATGATCAGTATTTGCGCAAGTAAGAATCCTGTAACAGTCCGATGCGGACCGGACACCATCATGAGCGCAACAAGCGCTGCAAGGTTATCAAGGTTGGTCAGAACCTGCGCCATAAAGGCAGAGGCAGCAAAGATCACATGATCCAGCATCACGCGTTCATTCTGTCTATGACGGCTTTTGCCGCGCGCAATCCCGGCGCTTCGCCACCGCGTCCAAGGCGGTTCATCGTGGCTGCCATGGCGTGGCGTTGTGCGTCAGGTGTCGCTGCCACTTGTTCCAATGCCCCAGCAATCTTATCGGGCTGGCAATCGTCCAGCAAACATTCTGGCACAGCGCGAGTGTCTGAGACCAGATTGACCAGAGTCACCGTATCAAGTTTGACCATACGTTTGGCGATCAGCGTGGTGAGCCAATTCAAATTGTAGGCAATCACCATCGGTGTTGCTTGTGCGGCCAGCTCCAAAGACACCGTGCCCGAGGCCGCCAAAGCAAGATCAGCGGCAGCAAACGCCGCCCGTTTCCGCGCCTGAGCGTCGTCCGAAGGCAGCTGTCGCGGATCAACAACCACAGGCCGCCCCGGCCAATTACTTACCAGCTCGGTAACCGTATCAACCATATGCGCGACTGTCGGAACAACCACACGTGCGTCTTTTCGGTCTTTCATGAATTTCCGCAGCGCATCGCCAAATATCGGAACCAGCCGTTCAACTTCACCTCGTCGAGAGCCCGGCAAAGCCAGCACAATTGGGGCATCACCCAGATCATGAGCCAAGCGGAATTGTTGGATGTCTTGGGCCGAGGCTATTGGTTCGTTGACTACCGGATGGCCGACAAAGTCACACTCCATCCCTGCCCGCTCCATGTAAGGCGGCTCAAACGGAAGCAGCGCCAGAACGTGGTCGATTACTTTCGCCATCTTGTCCGCGCGCCCCGGTCTCCAGGCCCAAACGCTGGGCGCCACGTAGTGGACGGTTCGAATATCGCTTGAAGATTTGACCAACTTCGCAACCCTGAGCGAGAAATCCGGGCTGTCGATCGTGATAAGCACATCGGGTTGCTTATCCAGAACCGCCTGAGCAGTTTCTGCAATACGGCGTTTCAAATGAAAGTACTTGGGCAGAACCTCGACCAGGCCCATGACGCTAAGTTCCGACATGGGAAACTGACTTGTCAGCCCCTGTGACTGCATCAGCGGCCCACCAACCCCATCAAACTGCACTTCTGGTACCAGAGTTTTAAGCCCTTCCATCAGCGCGGCCCCCAATCGGTCGCCCGAGGGTTCACCAGCGACCAGGAAGACACGCATCAGATCGTACGCTCGCGAACGTAGAGGAACAGACCGAGGCGGTTACACTCATCAATCACGCGGTCGCGCTGCAGGACGATGACACCGCCCTTTTCGATCACAATGCCCGAGAGGCCAGCCGCGACTGCCCCCGCAACTGTATCAGGGCCGATAGTAGGCATATCGGCGCGCCTGTCCTGATCTGGTTTCGGTCCTTTAAACAGGATGCCGCCGCCTGCATCTGGGCGTTGTGTCAAGGATTGCAGCATCCATGCGGTTCCATAGATACCTTCGACCGCCAGCGCTTGGGATTTCAGCACCACACAAGCCTGACCGATATCTGCCGCCCCCATGCTGCGCAGGATTCCCGCGGCACGATCTGCGTCCGCATGATCCGCTTCAGAGGGCTGTGCTTCTGTCAATGCGCCGATTGGCGGCAATAAATCCGGCGCGATCTCATGCGCCGCACGAACCGTCAGGTCGGCATCCTCGAAAATACCAATGACAGCGCGCAATGCGCCGTCGTCCCCCGCCATAATGGCCTTTTGCAGGATTGGCACTAACGGCATCGTCGCTGCATCGATGCGCGCAGGGTTCACGGATGGACGGCGCACGGCCCCAGCCATACAAATCTCGGTTACGCCACGGGCTTTGAGATCAGCAATGAAACTGCCCAGCTGTTCTAGCGGGAACACGACCTCGGTGGTCAGCGTATCCGGCTCAAACCCTTCCAACGCGCAGATCAACGGACGGCTCGGCAAAGCCGCCACTACCTCCTCCGGCAGCGCTCCTGTTCCTGCGATCAGTGCCAACATGGAGCTATTTCCTTGGGGTCAGGAACGAACGGTCGGTTTGCCCGGTCACAAACTCAACGATTTGGCGCACATATTCATTTTCGGCATCCTCACCCAAGCGGTGGGCGCGATCCATGAACGTGCCATCACCCTCGGACAGTTCCTTGAAGGCTGCCCGCAGCGCCGAGATATCTTCGCGCGTGACACCGCGCCGTTTCAGACCAACCAGATTCAGACCATCCAGTTCACCCCGAGGGGCCTGAACCAACCCGTAGGGAATCACATCATTCGGAACCATTGTCAGAGCGCCAATGATGGCGCCCCGACCGACGCGCACGAATTGATGCAGCCCCGAGATACCGCCAACGATGACATCATCTTCGATAATGCAATGACCAGCAGCACCCGCATGGTTGACCAGAATAACCCGGTTGCCGATCTGAACATCGTGCGCCACATGGACACCCGCCATCAGCAGGCAGTCATCCCCGATCCGAGTAATGCCACCGCCACCATCCGTTCCGGTGTTAATGGTCACATGCTCGCGAATGCGGTTGCGCTCACCGATTTCAAGTCGGGTGTTTTCGCCGCCAAACTTTTTGTCTTGCGGGATTTCCCCGACAACGGCGAAGCTGAAAATCACCGTGTCATCACCCACCGAGGTGTCTCCGGTGACTACCACATGAGACTTCAGTTCAACCCGATCGCCCAAACGGACCTGTGGCCCGACATGGCAGAACGGACCAATCGTGCAGCCTTGCCCGATCTGCGCTCCGTCTTCGATAATAGCGCTGGGATGGATACCGCTCATGTTGTTTTTTCCATGTCCCAATCGACGTAGGCCGAGAACTCGGCTTCCGCCGCAACCTCACCTTCGACAGTCGCGCGACCGCTGAATTTGAAGATCTTACCACCCTTCTTGCCACGAACGGTTTCGACATGCATTTCGAGAACGTCGCCAGGCACTACCTTGCGGCGGAATTTGCATTTGTCGATGTTCATGAAATAGATCAACAGCTCGCTGTCGATCACGTCCATGCCAACGCCGAGCATAACCCCTGCGGTCTGTGCCATCGCCTCGACAATCGTCACGCCAGGCATAATCGGAGTTCCAGGGAAATGGCCCTGAAAATGCGGCTCGTTCATAGTGACATTCTTGATGCCGACCGCTGATTGATAGCCGTCGATATCTACAACCTTGTCGACCAGCAAAAACGGATAGCGATGCGGCAAAATACGCTGGATCAGCTGAATGTCGGCGCTCTTGGTTTCCGTGGTCATGATGCGGATGTCCTGTTCTGGATGTCTCTTTCAAGCGTGGTTAGCAATACCCGTTCCCAAGGGCAAGCCAGCCTATTCGCCGTTCTTGTTTTCAAGCGTCGACCCATCGCCGATTGCAGCGTTTATTCGGGCGATGGCGGCATCAGTGATGTCTGAGGCATCCGAACTCAGCACCACGTTCGAACGCTCAATAACGATGGATGCTCCAAATTCGCGCAACAGCTCGATCAGTACCGGTTGTGCCATCTCAAAAAACTGTCCGCGCGCCTCTTCTCCGCGGCGCGCCAGAACGTCGAGTTTTGCGCGCTGGCTATCCCGGTGCGATTGGACCTTTTCGTCAAATGCTTCAGCCAGAGGGCGGAATTCTTCTGCAGAAAGCTCAACCCGCTTGTTCGTCAGTTCTTTTTCTTCCGTACTGAGTTCGGCAACGATGCGTTCGTTTTCGTCAGAGAGCAGAGCGCTCTCGGCCTCGATTTCCCTAAACACTCGTTGACCAAAGGCCGAATCCGCAAATAACCGTTCGCTGGAAATTGTCAGCACGTCGGTTTGCGGGATGCCTAACTGTTGCGCATTCAGCGGTACAGACACAATCAGCAGTGCCAAAACGCACAGGGCCCGTAACGGGCCCTGCATGAATTTCATGGTTTCGTTGATCATCCGCGATCAGAACCTGGCTTGAACCGTCAGGTCAAAGCTTTGCTCTTTATCGAATTCCTCTTTTTTGAGGGCATTCGAGAAGTTAAAGCGCAGCGGGCCAAACGGTGTTTCCCACAAGACGGACACGCCGATTACGTGCCGGATGGATCCGCTGGCACCGACAATATCTGCACCAGCAGTGTTAACGTTGTTGATGTTGTAGAGGTTACCAACATCGTAGAAAACACCCCCACGCAGGCCCAGCTCTTCGGGAAGTCCCAGAGGGAAATCTGACTCAAAACGGGCGACCCAGTAGTAATTGCCCCCGATGGCGTCATCCTGACCGTTGGAAAGGTCACGCGGTCCGAGACCGGCAGGTTCGAATCCGCGGAACACGCTCGGCCCCAAGACGAACCGGTCAATTGTGCGGCTGAAATCGTCACCGGTCCAATTCAACGCGCCAAGCTCGAGCGTGGCACGAAGTACAACTTCTTCGTTCAGAACACGCTGCTGAGCAATCGCCCGAGCCGTCGTTTTGATGTATTCATTGTCACCACCGAGACCAGCCGCATCTACGCCAAGCTCAAACAGGACACCTGCATTGGGATTCAGACCACCAAGTCGACTATCATAGACATAAGAGACACCGATCGAACTGCTGGTCCGTTTCCCCTGATCGATTTCCGATGAGATAACCGCCCCGTTCGTTTCATTGCTCTGCTGCGTCATCTCGCTGCGATTCCATCCGTAGCGAAGCCGGAGCGCTGAGAGTTCGCCAATCGCATAGCTAAGCTGAGGTCTGAAAAACACGGTTTCTGTATCATAGCTGGCAAAGCTAGAATTTGTGCTGGCAAGACCCAAACCCAAATCAAAGCGCAGCTTGCGTCCAAGCAAATAAGGCTCGGTGAAATTGATCGTGTACTGTTCGGCATCCTGAGCGGTCGAAAGCGTAACGCCCAGATTCTGCCCTCGGCCGAGGAAGTTCGATTCATTCAGACCGATAGCAATCCCGAATCCGTCAGAGACCGAGTAACTGCCGCCAAGGCTTAGCGATCCGGTAGGTTGTTCTTCGACGTCAACGTCCACGATGACCTGGCTGGGTGAAGACCCCTCCCGCGTTTCCACATCCGCAACCGAGAAGAAACCAAGTGCACGGATACGTTCGGCACTCTGGCGAATTTCTCTGGGGTTGAAAGGGTCACCTTCGACCGTGTCGAACTGACGACGGATCACGCGGTCTAAAGTAGTGGTGTTTCCTTCGATATCGATACGTTCGACAAAAATGCGCGGGCCACGGGTCAGGACGAATTGCACATCCAAGGTCAGATCGCGCGGGTTCCGCGTGACGCGGGGTTCTACGCGCAGGAAGTCCACGCCTTGCTTCAGGCCTAGACGCTCCAACCGTGCAATCGAATTCTCAATAACCGTCGGAGAATAAATCACACCCGGTTTGACCTTGAGCGCAGCCTGATAAGGCGCCGGATCCACGCCGGGAATTTCACTGACGGTCGAAATCTGACCAAATGAGAACCTCTGCCCCTCGGTGACGTTCATCACCAGGAAGAAAGCATCGCGTTCACGCGTAAATTCGACATTGGCGCTGTTTACGCGAAAATCGATATATCCCCGCGACAGGTAGAAATCGCGGATAACCTGTTTGTCGAATTCAATCCGATCAGCAATGAATGTATCGCCGCGAAGGAACGTCCGCAGAATATTCGCTTGCTTTGTTTCCAGCACCCGACGCAAACGACGGTCCGAAAACGCGCGGTTGCCAACGAAACTGACACGTTCAACTTCGATTGTTGTGCCTTCGGCAACTTCGAACACAAGGTCTACGCGGTTATCGCTGCGTCGAATGATTCTTGGGATTACCGTGGCGGACACTCTGCCCTGCGCCGAATAGACCTCAGCAATCAGATCCGCATCAGCTTCGGCCAATTGCGGAGTAAAGACGCGGCGTGTCTGGGATGAGATCGCATCAAGGAGTACGTCATCCTTTACGCGGCGGTTGCCTTCAATACTAATTTGGTTGATCGTCGGATATTCTTCAACCGCGATAACCAATGTGCTACCGCGAGGTGTGAGTTCGACTGTCTCAAAAACACCACTGTCAAGCAAACGCTGAAAGGCATCATTAAGTTGTCCGGCGGTCACGGTCTGCCCCGGTTCGATTCCCGTCCGTGCGATAATGGTCGAAGTTTCGATCCGCCGATTACCTTCAACTTCGAAGTTGTTGATGGTGTAAGATTGCGCCAGCGCGGGCTGTGGCAGAACCATCAAACCCGGTGTAGCAAAAAGGAAAAAGAGGGTTAGTGCCCGCCACAAAATATTGCTTTGCCGCCCTCGTGAGCCGCAGAATGTGCCCGTGCCCCTGCTGTCAGTCATTTTTATCACTACCCAGAATTTTCAGACTTTAGCTGCTGAGTAGCCCGATTATGGGACCATGTCAAAAGACCAAAATGCAAAAAGCGGCCCAGTGGGCCGCTATGTTCGAACTAGAGTTGAGCACAGGAATCACAATCCGAGGAGATAGCCACCAACTGCCAAAGCCAAAGCGGTCACCGCAAAGCTTAGCAACATATCCCAATTCAGTTGAAACAGGACGCTGACACTCTGGTAAGACTTATGTAACGCTTTTGTCATGGTTCTCGAGCCCACACAATTCTAAGGACACGATAAGAGTACCTTTGAAATGCGGCAATTTTGCGTCTTAACGGTGCCTTGATTGCCTTAATCAGCAGAACAGATCGTTACTGACTGAGAAGAGCATAAGCGAAAGGATCAATGTAACGCCTATGCCCATCAGTACTCGAAAGGCTTTATCGCTTGGCGGGCGACCTGAAACCGCCTCGTAGGCATAGAATACAAGATGACCACCATCCAGTGCCGGGATCGGGAACAAGTTCAACAAACCAACGGCAGTAGACAGAACAGCGATGAAGAAGATGAAGTTCTGTGCACCCTGGCTCGCCATTGCCCCGGACGTTTCGGCAATGCCAATAGGCCCCGAAATATTGCAGGTACTGATCGCGCCGGTGATCATGTGCCACATACCCGACAAAGACCCATCAATAATGCGACCGGTTTGAATTACCCCACCCTTCACCGAATCCCATATACCTGCGGGGACCGTCTCGGGTTCAATCATCATGCCGCCGACGATGCCGATACGCCAATGCGTCACAAATCCACCTTCTGCTGTGGGTTCATCCGTGCGACGAGGTGCAAGCGCGAACTCAAGATCAGCCCCATCACGCCAAACATTCAACAAAAGGGCGCGCCCGTCAGATTCCTCGACATATTCTTTCAACTGTTCGAACGCGAATATCGCGTCACCGTCGACTGATGTGATAACGTCACCTTGCTGCAGCTGGATATCCATAGCAGCACTGCGGGGTGTAACCTGTTGGATCAACGGCGGAAAGAACCAAGGCGCCACGACTTCAATTGTCTCGCCATCCCGGATGACGGTGTAGTCCAATTCCGGCACGACCGGCAGCGTGTCCACGAAGTCTGACCAGTTTGCGGAATCATCGAAATCAGGGGTCGGCAATCCCGCGATCGCAATGATCTCGTCACCTTCCTGCAGTCCCTGAACCGTACCAGGCAACGGTTGTAGTGCACCAACTGTCAACGGTTCGCGTGAAACACCCTGCGACCAGAAGACAAGGCCAAAAACGAGTATCGACATCGCAAAATTGAAAATTGGCCCAGCCGCAACTGTTGCAGCTCGCGCCCACAAAGGCGCACCATGCATGGTCCGACGTAGTTCTTCAGGGCTTTGTTCCGCGATCTCAATCATCGCGTCTTCGTCTTTGCCCGACGCGGCATTGGAATCGCCCAAAAACTTAACGTAGCCGCCAAATGGCAGCAACGCGATTTGCCAGCGGGTTCCGCGTTTGTCTACACGGCTCCACAGAACTGGTCCGAAACCAATCGAGAACACCTCTGCGTGAATGCCAGACCATCGACCAACGATGTAATGGCCGTATTCGTGCACCGCGACAATCACCGAAAGCGCAATCACAAAGGCAATGATCGTATAAAGAAGATTTCCGAATTGCGGGATCAATGAAAGAATGTCCAAAATTTTATCCTGCTCGTTCTAATACGGTTTCATCGACCCACTGCCGTGCGAGATGGTCCGTTTGTTGTACATTATCAAGTGTCAGCGGTGCATCAATAAGCCCATCTGCGGCCTCAAATCGCTCCAGCACTGCCGAAACCGCGTCGGCCATGTCCAGAAAGCGAATTCGACGTTCGATAAAGTGATCCAATGCACGTTCTTTAGCGGCGTTGAAAATCGCACCCGACAGCCCCCCGCGTTGCATGACTTCCCGGGCAAGGCGTAGGGCGGGATACCGGGCCTCGTCCGGGTTTTGAAACCGCAGTTGGCCCAGTTGCGCCAGATCGAGCCTTGCAACCGGAAGCTCGTTCCGCTCCGGCCAGTGCAGCGCGTACCCGATGGCATGTCGCATATCTGGCGCGCCCATATGCGCCATTAGCGCACCATCCTGAAATCCAACCATCGCATGAACGATGGATTCAGGGTGAACGAGAACCTCAATTTTTGATGAATCAACGCCAAAGTATTCTTTTGTTTCTATGACTTCCAAAGCCTTGTTAAACATTGATGCGCTGTCAATCGTGATCCTCTGGCCCATGTTCCAATTCGGATGGCTGGAGGCCTGTTCGACTGTCGCCTTTGCCAGATCGCTCAGCGGCCAATCCCGGAACGCACCACCACTTGCAGTGATGATGATCCGCTCAACGCTTGCCATGTCTTCGCCAACAAGCGCCTGAAAAACTGCTGAATGCTCGCTATCGACAGGGAGCAGCGTGGCACCGTGAGACCGCGCCGTCTCCAGCACCAGCGGCCCCGCACAAACTAGCGTTTCTTTGTTCGCAAGCGCCAATGTCGCGCCTTGTTTCAACGCCTCAATCCCCGGAGCCAACCCAGCTGAGCCGACAATAGCAGACATTACCCAGTCGGCAGGACGTGCGCCGGCTTCGATTAAGGCCACCTGCCCTGCCGCTGCTTGCACGCCGCTACCTGCCAAAGCGGAAAGAAGGTCATCCAACCTGTCATCAAAGGCTGTTACTGCCACGTCGGCACCCAGACGAACGGCATCTTGTGCCAGTTGTGCGATATTGCTACCGCCGGTCAAAGCGATCACATCATAGGCGTCCGGGTTTCTTGAAATCAGGTCGAGCGTATTCTGCCCTATTGAGCCGGTTGCGCCGAATATGGACACCCTTCGCATCACATACCTCCGGGCGCGTAGAACAGCCCTGCAAGCAAAACAAACACTGATGCGCCCATCATCCCGTCGAACCTGTCCAGAAACCCACCATGGCCCGGTATCAAGTTCGAGCTGTCTTTGATTCCAAAGCTGCGTTTCGTGGCACTTTCAACGATATCGCCTGCCTGACTGGCCATCGACGCCAGCACCGACACGACCACAAAAGCAAAACCGAACCCGGCATAAAGCGCAAATCCTGTGCCAACAAGAGCGGCGGCTACCCAACCTCCGACGGTTCCGGACCAAGTCTTTTTAGGGCTTACTCTGGGCCAAAACTTAGGTCCGCCCAGCGTTTTGCCCACAAAATACCCGGCGACATCAGTGGCGATGACCACGAGGATCAGCCAAACCATCCACCCAAAGCCAAGGTTCTCTCGGATCGAGATGAAGCCCAGACCTGACGTCGCAATCCAGATCGCAAATAGTACATAGATGCCGCGGGCACGACTGATTTGTCCTGCCCCAACCAATGCCGGCGCGACCAGGCATGGCAATTTGTAAAGCGGCGGCAGGTGGTAGCTTAGGATGACCGCCACGCCGGTCAGGATCGCCAACTGAATCGCGACCCCTCGCTGTTCGGGGTCAATCATCCGAACCAGTTCCCAGGTCATCAATGCACAGATTGCCGCGATGAAGGCTTCAAACCAAAGCCCGCCAAGCCAGACTTCGATTGCGGCTATAGTCACCAGTACCGATGCCGACAATACCCGCGCCGTAAGATCAGACCATCGGCCGTCACTCATGCCAGAACCGCTCCGAACCGTCGTTCACGCGACCCATAGCTGCGGCAGAGGCGCTCCAGTTCTGCAGCAGTAAAGTCGGGCCACAACGTATCGATGAATTCGTACTCGGAATAGGCAGACTGCCAGAGCAGGAAATTCGATATCCGTGCTTCGCCACTTGTTCGGATGACCAGATCTGGATCGGGCAAAACGCGCGTGTCGAGATACTTCGGCAGCGTTTCCTCATCAACATCTTCGGGCCGCAACACTCCATCAGCTACGTCCTGCGCCAAACGCTTTGTTGCGCGAGCAACTTCATCGCGGCCGCCGTAATTCAGTGCAATGGTCAAATGGACCTGATCATTGCCCTGAGTTTCACACTCGAGCGTGTCCATCAATTCGGTCAATTTGGCATCTAGACGAACACGGTCCCCGATGAACCGCACGCGAATGCCGTTGTCCTTCAACGTCCTGGTTTCTTTGATAATGTAGCGTCGGAACAGACTCATCAGCCCCGCAACTTCGACCTGTGTGCGTTTCCAGTTCTCGGTTGAAAACGCAAAGACGGTAAGATATTTAATCCCCAACCTCGGACAAGCTTCGACAACTTCGCGGACGCGGCGTGCACCTGCGTGATGGCCGAACAACCGAGGGCGACCACGGGCCTGCGCCCAGCGACCGTTCCCATCCATGATGATCGCCACATGGCGTGGTCCGGCATGAAGCGCGTTATCGGGATCCTTGGGCATGATCGAAAATCAGACCTGCATGATCTCGGTTTGTTTGGTCTCAAGCGCATCATCGACCGACTTGATCATAGTATCGGTCAATTCCTGCACCTCGGTTTCCCAGAACTTTTGATCATCCTCGGACATGCCGTCAGCCTTGGCCTTTTTGATCTGGTCCATGCCGTCGCGGCGCACATTGCGGATCGAAACACGCGCGCTTTCTGCGTATTGCCCTGCAACCTTACCCAGTTCCCGGCGACGTTCCTCGTTCAGTTCAGGAATCGGCAGCATGATGATCGTGCCGTTCAGTTGTGGATTGATGCCCAAACCACTTTCGCGAATGGCCTTTTCAACTTTACCAACAAGGCCCTTGTCCCAAACGTTAACCGTCACCATGCGCGGTTCGGGGACGTTCACGGTGCCGACTTGGTTGATCGGCGTCATCGCGCCATAGGCATCGACCATAACGGGCTCAAGCATCGAGGCCGAGGCACGCCCGGTCCGCAGCGAGGCGAATTCGGTTTTGAGGTTGGCCATCGCGCCGTCCATACGGCGTTTCAGATCATCGGTGTCGAGTTCGAAATCATCAGACATGCTGCTCACTCCCCGTCTTCAGGTGATGTTCGGATGGGTCTTAAGCCATCACAAATGGGATGTATAGCAATCATGCTGATGAAATGTGGCAATGACCAGAACTGTTTCCGGCAATCTTGCCTCATTCCTGGATTTGAGACCGGCCGGTTTCATGATCCGGCCAGTCTTTTGATGCAGGAACCCGGTCAGGCGTTCACATCGACCACAACGCGGCCTTTAACCTGCCCCTGTAGAATGTCTGCACCCAATTGAGGCAGATCAGACAGGGTTGCCGTATGGACCATCGCCTCGAGCTTATCCATCGGAAGGTCTGTCGCTATGCGCTGCCAGGACCGGACGCGGTTGTCATAGGGCTGCATGACACTATCGATGCCCAATAGGTTCACACCGCGCAGCAGAAACGGGATCACGGTCGCCGGTAGCCCTGCACCTCCGGCAAGTCCAACCGCAGCAACGGATGCGCCATATTTCATCTGGCCCAAGACTCGGGCGAGCATCGCCCCGCCAACCGCATCAACACATCCTGACCAGGTTTCACTCTCTAGCGGGCGCTTGGTGGTTTCATTCAACTCATCGCGTGGGACAATTGTAGTCGCGCCCAATGATTTAAGGTAGTCGGCCGTTTCCGGTCGCCCGGTGACCGCTGCAACCTCATACCCCAGATGAGCCAGAATGGCCGTCGCAACCGAGCCAACACCACCTGCGGCGCCCGTAACCAACACCGGGCCATGTCCCGGCTGCAATCCGTGATCTTCCAGCGCCATAACAGCCAACATCGCAGTGAAACCAGCGGTCCCGACCGCCATGGCCTGCCGTGTATCCAACCCATTCGGCAAGGGTACTAGCCAATCCGCGCGGGCGTTGGCTTTCTGAGAGTACCCTCCCCAATGCGCCTCACCCACGCGCCAGCCGGTTAGGACAACCTTGTCGCCGGGCTTGTACCGACCATCTGATGATTGTTCGACAGTGCCCGAATAATCGATGCCCGGGATATGCGGGTAACTCCGCACCAAACCACCGCCCTTTGGAGACATGCACAACCCGTCTTTGTAGTTCACGGTTGAATACTCGACGGCTACAGTTACCTCTCCATCCGGCAAATCTGCCAGCGACATCTCCTTGACTGTGGCACTGGCGAGGCCACTTTCTTCATCCTTTTCAACGACAAGTGCGTTAAACATGAACTTACTCCCTTCGTTGCCTAGAGGCTCTATTCTTCAAATGTGGGCTTAGCGCCAGAACTTGTCCTGCACCACAGCCCATCGCATTCCGTGTTCTGTCATCAACTCGATCCGGGTGCCCGTAACCCAGTGGGATCTGTCGACCATTCCAATCGCGACATTTACCCCAAATTCTGGCGAGTAGGCGGCAGAGGCGACCTGCCCGACCTGTCGGCCCTCAGCCATCAGAGGCCAGGATTCCGTGCATGGCCCAATCTCACCTTCGATCACAAGCGGACGAATTTGCCGAGGCGGCCCGTTCTTCGCCTGATCAGCCAAGGCAGCCTTGCCTAAATAATCCAGCGGTGAGTTACAAAAGCGCGCCAACCCACATTCGTAGGGCGTATTTTCGCGCCGCATGTCCGAGCCGAAACTCAGCAGCCCACTTTCGACCCGCTCAATCCCATTAGGGCAACCAGCCCGTACATTCAGATCGCGCCCGTCTGCAAACAGGGCATCCCACAGCGGCATTCCATAGTCCGAACCTTCGACATAGATTTCAAAGCCACCCTGTTTGGACCAACCTGAGCGGGCGATGATGAAAGAGGTATCTTCAAAAGCTAACCGTTTGTATCGGAAGAATTTTATGTCTCTGATCGCATCGCCAAACACACGCGCCATCAGATCGTCCGACTTCGGTCCTTGCACGGCCAGAGGTGACACATCCGGCTCGGAAACATCGACATCCAGCCCCAGCGCGATCACAAGGCCCAAGGCATATTGCCAAAGGTCTCCATCAGCGACAGACAACCAATAATGGTCGTCCGCCAGTTTGATCGCCACCGGATCATTCAGTATCCCGCCATTATGATCCACGATCGGTACATAATAGCACTGGTCTGCCCGCATCTTGTCCATGTCGCGCGGGCTGAGCATCTTCATCAGCCGCAGCGCATCTGGGCCTTTGATCTGGACCTGACGTTCGCACGAGACATCCCAGACCTGCACATGTTGCTTCAAGTGAGCCGCATCAGCCTCAACGCTTTCAAAAACCGTCGGGAGCAGCATGTGGTTATAGACCGTATACGCCTTTACCCCTTCTGCTTCGACACCCGGAGTAAATGGAGTTTTGCGCACACGTCGGTTTGGCGTGATGACTGCCATGTCAGGTATCCTCTGGCAGAAAAACAAGATCGCTGACGGGCGCCTGAGAGCCGACTTCGGTCAGCATCTGGTGCAATTGTCCGCGATGGTGCGTCTGGTGGTTGAACATGTGGATCACGCATTGATCGTAAGGTTTTGTTACGTCAGCTTCTTTCGCTGCAGAATACCATGTGAACGAGCCACTCAGGACTTCGTCGTCCAACGTGTCGGCCCATCTGGCAATCCGATCGTCAATTGTATCGCGCAACGGCAACCAGTCAGCCATGCCGTCGCAGATCGAGACGCTCTCAGGGATGCCGCCACCAGGTCCCGGACCCTTGTCAAACCGAGAAATCCAGATCCAATCCCCCCAAAGCAAATGATTGGCTGTTCCCATGATCGATCCAAAGAACGCCCGGCGATTACGGGCGAGCTCTTCGGCAGGAACAGCCTGAAGAAAACCCTTCAACTGATTGTTTTGCCAGCGGTTATATCGCGCCATCTCACGCGCATAGGCTCCGGTGATCATCACTTGGGTCCGTGCCAGTCGATGGGGCAAATCTCGGCTGATTTGCCACCAAAATCCCAAACGCGGCCATAATCGCGAACCTTTGATTTGGTGCCTCGGGCCACGATAATGTCCGGTCCCATCCAGTATTTCGAGTTTGAAACCATCACCGGATGCTCAGGGTCCTTGCCTGCCAGCATCTCAATTTCACCCTGAATCTTACGCCCAATCATAATCCGGCGCTTTGTCCCGTCTCGCTCAATTTGAACGGGGGCACGCTCGGCCCCGATGATTTCGCTGACCAGCATCGTGAACAGCCCAGTCGTACCGCCTGCCTGACCACTGAAGATTTGTAGCAAGCCGTTGTATGCTTTGCCGCTGGCGCGCTCATCCACATAGGCCGCGACCTTCCATTGGCCCTCACCCATACGACCGGGGATATCAACCAAAAGGCCCACGTTCAGGCCGGACAAATCCTCGCCCTCGTAGTGCCCCTCATCAATGACGATACCCATCCATGCGTGGCAATGCCCTTCGGTCGGCGGGTGCGCACCCAGAGAGACAACGCAGGGACAGAATACATCGCAGGAACAGTTGAGGATCAGTTCGCCTTTGACTGCCCAGTCGGTCGGGCTCATCTCGCGACGCTTGGGATTGGGCATCCGGCTGTCAATTCTCTGACTGACCGGCAGTTTGTCTGCATCCGGTTTTCTGTTTTTAGCCATCGACTTATCCTCCGTAAGCAATGTGATGCACAAGCAGCGCCAGACCACCCGCAATCAAGACAAACCCCATGGGCCGCGTCACCGCGTGCCCGATCTGGGGAAGTTTTTCTAAAACCATGAACAGTGTCGCCAGCCCCATCCAGAGCAGGCTCATAACACCGCCCACAAAGCCCAGAGCCATAAAGCCCCAGCAGCAACCGACGCAAAAGGCGCCCAGCCCCAGACCCATGCGTAAACCGCCTGCGAAACCGGGTTTCCAATGGCCTAGGAAATAGGTCATTGGCGCGTGGCAGACGCCGTGGCAGACTTCTTTTGCGCGGGTAAACTGGAAGGCTCCGACCGCAATCAGCAGTCCTCCGGCAAGGTACGGCGATTTGGCAATTCCCAGCATATCGACCGCGCCACCGAAAAGCAGCGCCAGCTGGGCCCCTGTGATCAGCGCGGCGAAACCGACCCAGACGACGAAATACCCCAGCAACACGCCCAGCCACCCTGCCCGCGTGCCGTTGGCGCTGCGGATCAGGTCATCATAGCTGCGCAGGGTTGGCACCAGTGTCGGCAGCATCATCGCCGCCATCATGATCGCCCACATCCAGAACAGCGGGCCGAACTCGGCCATGGGCATGTACATGTCCATGCGCGGGTCCATTGCGGCCATGGTTTGTCCGATCGGGCCTGGGCGTCCGATCCAGTCCAGATCCATGTCGCGGCTCATCGAGACCATCATCCACCACGACCAGAGGATCGCGATGTAAAAGCCCAACCAAAGCGCGCTGCGGAAAACTGAGCGACTCACTTGCTTCTCCCGACTCAACTCTCTTGCTTTTCAAATGTCAGACTTTTAAATGTCAGACAAATAAAAAGTAACGAATCCGGCCAAAGACCATGAAAATCGATCCTCAGAGTTCGGCAGATCTGTCCGCCCAAATTGCGCAGGCAATCCGGGATGCGATCGTATCAGGTCGCTTGATCGTTGATGAACGTCTGCCTTCGGAATCCGAGCTGGCGGATCAGTTCAAAGTCTCGCGCCCCACGGTTCGCGAGGCGCTGAAACGCCTTGCTGCTCAATCGCTTATCCGCACGCAACGCGGGGCTTCCGGCGGCGCGTTTGTTAATCGGCTGAGTTTTGAGGACGCCTATTCCCAACAAGTGACTACCTCGACGCTGCTTTTGTCGATGAACGCGGTCAACTTCGATACGGCGTGCGAGGCACGCTATGCGCTGGAACGCGCCTGTGCCGCATTATCCGCGCAACGCCGCACCGCAGATCAACTCGCGACCATGCGGGCCGAAATATTCCGCCAGGCACAGCCGGGCCTTACTGATGAAGCCTTCTGCGCCTCGGACGTCGCTTTTCACCGTGCCCTAGTAGATGGCGCTGGAAATCCGGTGCTGTCTTACCAGCTTGCTGGCGCGGTCGAGGCGATGCAGCCATTGATGAACATGATCACTTTCACGGCCCGGTCACGCGAAGAAATCATCGCTCTGCACAGCGACATCGCCAATGCGCTGGAAGCACGGGATGTTACCGCGGTTGATACGGCTCTGGTCAAGCTTGAGACCTACACGCGGCAACTGGCACAGGACGTGGCCGAAAGACGACGCAAACCCGCCTGATCTCAGGCGTAAGGAAGGAACGACGAGGCACCCGAGCAGGCAGCATGACATCCGGCAGCAAGACCGGAACTCTCACTACGAATTGAATACCAATGACTTACGGGAGGACGTTATGAACCAAAGACCGGACCCAACCTTTTATCCATCGGCCAAACTGGCGATGGAAGGCCCCACTGAGACGTTGGCCTTCACGCTAATGCTCAGCCCCGATTTTTCGCAACCTGATGGCTTGGCTGTAGTGAATGTCGACCCATCCTCAGAAGATTATGGGAAGATTGTCCATCAGGTGATCATGCCTGAGAAAGGCGATGAGTTTCATCACTTCGGCTGGAATGCCTGTTCCTCTGCCCTGTCTCCGCTTAGCGGTCATGCGTTTCTTGAGCGCCGGTATCTGATCATACCTGGCATCCGATCCAGCCGGATCTACATAATCGACGTGAAAAATCCGCTTGAGGCGAAGATTCACAAGATTATCGAACCCGAAGAAGTCTTTGCGAAAACGGGATATTCCCGCCCGCATACGATCCATTGCGGACCTGAGGGTATCTATGTCAGCACGCTGGGTGGTGGTGGCGAAGATGGCACCGATGGCCCTCCCGGAATTTTCATCATGGACTGCGAAAGCTTTGAAATCATTGGCCGGTACGAGATCGAACGCGGCGTGCAGGACAAGCATTATGATTTCTGGTGGAACTTACCGCGCGACTACATGGTCAGCTCGGAATGGGGTCTGCCGCCACAGTTCGAGAACGGGATTGTGGCCGAGGACCTGCTGTCGAATAAATACGGCCACAGCATTCATTTCTGGAATCTGCGCAACCGGACCAATATTCAAACCATCGATCTAGGCGAAAACCATCAGATGGCGTTGGAAATCCGACCTGCGCATGATCCAGTCAAGCAATACGGTTTCTGTGGCGTTGTGGTCGATACTACCAATCTGCAGGGTGCGATCTTTACCTGGTGGCGCAATGATGAAGGCACGTTTGAGGCGAAGAAGACCATCACGATTGATCCGCAACCAGCTGATCCCGATGACTTGCCCGAGCTGCTGAAAGGCTTCTCGGCCGTTCCGCCGCTGGTGACGGATATCGACCTAAGCCTTGATGACAAGTACCTCTACGTCGCCTGCTGGGGCACGGGTGAGATGCATCAGTATGACGTGTCGGACCCGATGAATCCAAGACTTGCGGGTAAGGTTGAGATTGGCGGGATTGTCAAAAAGACGAAACATCCCAACGGGCAAGAGTTTGGCTATGGCCCGCAAATGGTCGAAATCAGCCGCGATGGAAAACGAGTCTACTGGACCAACTCGCTCTATTCCACATGGGACGATCAGTTCTATCCCGGTGAACGTGGTGCCGCGATGGTCAAGGCGGATGTTGACGAAACTGGCGGCCTGACTCTTGATCCGAAGTTCTGGGTCGAGTTCCCGGAAGGCTATCGCAGCCACCAGATCCGGCTCGAGGGTGGAGACTGCTCGACCGACAGTTTCTGTTACCCATCGGTCTGAGTTGGAGACCTTAATGACATCAACGGCTGGCCTCTGGCTGGCCGTTGTTCTCAGCGGAGCCTATCATGGGCTAAACCCCGGTATGGGCTGGCCGTTGGCAGTTTCATCAGCCTTGATGGAGCAACGCCAATCGGCCCTCTGGCGCGCGCTCGCCGCTTTGGCCAGCGGGCATTTTGTTGCAATGCTTGGGGTGCTGCTGCCTTTTGCCCTGATGGCCGCTCTGGTTGAATACCAACGCGAAATCCGCATCGGGGCGGCGCTGATTGTTATTGCAATGGGCGGCTATATTGCAATAACGCGCCGCCATCCTCGGATGTTGTCGCGCGTCCCGCCCAGCAAGCTGGCGCTTTGGTCGTTCCTTGTGGCCTTGGCGCATGGCGCTGCATTGATGCTGGTGCCGATCTATCTTGGCCTCTGTGGGCTGGATGAGTTGGATGCAGGGCACCAGGCGGTCTCGCAAATAATGGCTAACAATGGCCTGCTGGTGCTAACTGTCGCCGCCATTCATACCGCCGCTATGATCCTAGGCGGAGGCTTTCTAGCTTTTGCCGTTTATCGCTGGCTCGGCCTGCAATTCCTGTCGCGTGGCTGGTTCAATCTGGAATTTGTCTGGGCGATTAGCCTGATTCTGGTCGGTGTTTTGGGCCTGTGGTCAGCGATTTAGGCGCTTTTCTTTGCGTGAGGCTGAGCTAAATTGCACGAGCAGACCAAAAAGGAAAAAAGCCAATGATCACAGCCCTCAACGTAGTTGCCGCCCTGCTGACAATCGGCTTTGGCCTCTTCGGATTTCTGGCCCCGACGTTCACAGCCAACGCGTTGGACCTGGCGCCGACGAAAAGCACCATGGGCCTTAGCGAGATGCGAGCCTCGGTAGGCGGGCTGTTCGTTGTGACAGGCGCTGCAGTGCTTTGGCTTAACACTCCGATGGCATATGCCATGTTGGGTGTGGTCTATGCAGGCGCAGCGCTGGGTCGTTTTGTGTCACTGGCGCTGGACAACCCTCCTTTCGTCAAAGCACTGACCTTTGGTGGAATCGAGCTGGTAATGGCGCTCTGGCTTATCATCGCGAACTTGAACAGAGCGTCCTAACACTTTGAAACTAATGAGGCGACCTTACGCAATCCGGATTTGCATCCGGCCTCGTCCTCACCTATATAGGGTATGTCCTTCGGGACTATGGACATAAACGCGCTCGTAATAAGCGGATCGGACCCGGGGGCGGTACCCGGCGGCTCCACCAACCATCCTTCGTTTGGGGATTTTGGGGCCGAAACAGGATCGACGAACGTCTAAAGGGGTTAGCTTTGTCTCGGCTGTCTGCCACCGTTATCGGCGAAACTAGTACAATTGCAAACGACAATCGTGCTCCGGTTGCAGTTGCTGCGTAAGCAGTAGCAAGACCGAAACTTAAGCCCTTACGCCTAGCCGCGTAAGGCGGGGTTCGCAGGTACCTGGCAACAGAAACCTGCATTTACCCCATTATGTCTGTTCATTGCCCATAACTCATCGGGGATTCAGGGTTTATTCACTTGTTTGGCCCATTTTCCTGTTTGAGAGACAGGAGGGCTGACATGACGAATTCTGACAGGCTGAGGGCGTGGTATTCAGAGGTTTGGGAACAAGGCAATACCGAGGCGATAGATCAGTTCTTCGCCCCGGAAACCATGGCCGAAGGATTGATCCCGGAAATGCAGGTTGGCGCGGATGACTTTCGCGATCTGGTCTCGGCTTTCCGCCATGTTCTGGGCGATATCAAAGTCGAACTGCCCAAAATCATCGAAAACGGTGACTGGGTGTCTGGTATTTTGCATGTGCGTACATTCCGGGCCGATAACGGTGCCCCGCTTGAGGTGACGGGTCAGGTCATGGCTCGGTTCAAGGGGGACAAGATGGTTGAAGCTTACAATCAGTTCGATTTCATTTCTCTTTTCGAACAATTGGGACAGTTTCCGCAGGATACTCTTCCAGTCTGTATGACAGGGCAAAGGCTGGACTGGGCCGGGTAAAACAACCGCAAGCTTGACCCCTCCCGCGTTTGCGCGCTAGCACAGTCTCATGGGGTAAGCTTGCGAACACCCCGTGAGGCGGCAGCCCAAGTTCGCATGTATCCAAACTGATAAGGAAACATGCAATGGCTGCCCCCAATGCAATAACACCCCGTCAACTGTTGCGCCTGATCGGCATGCCACAGGCTCCGATTCTGATTGATGTGCGTATCGATGCAGATTTCGAAGATGACCCGTGCCTGATCCCCAGCGCAGTCCGTCATAACTATAAAGACTTGGAAGGTTTCAAAGAACGCTGCAGGGATCGTTCATGCGTTGTGATCTGCCAAAAGGGTAAGAAATTAAGCCAAGGCGTCGTATCTTGGCTGCAGGCCGAAGGGATAGCGGCTGAATATCTGGAAGGCGGTATGTTTGCGTGGCGCGACACCCCGGGCGCCTTGGTTTTAAGTGTTGCCACCTTACCCGCGCCGTCCGAAGGCGGCACACTTTGGGTCACGCGACATCGCCCAAAGATCGACCGAATTGCATGTCCCTGGCTGATCCGCCGATTTGTCGATACCCAAGCACGGTTTCTTTTTGTCGCGCCAAGTGAAATCCAAGGCGTAGCCGAACATTTTGGCGCGATACCGTTCGATGTAGAGGGCACTTATTGGAGCCATCGTGGCGACAGATGTACTTTTGACACGATGCTGGATGAGTTCGACCTGCACTCCGAGGCTTTGGATCGATTGGCCGGGATAGTACGTGCGGCGGATACCAGCCGGCATGACCTCGCACCAGAAGCTGCCGGACTGCTGGCAATTTCGGTTGGGTTATCGCGCCAATATCGCGATGATCAGCAACAGTTGGAAGCCGGTTTGCTCATCTATGACGCGCTCTATCGCTGGGCTCGGGATGGATCAGGTGAAACGCATGACTGGCCTACGGGTCACGCGCAATGAACCCGACGATACGTGAATTGTTCCGTGTTTTCGGACGCATCGGGCTTTTGTCATTTGGAGGCCCCGCTGCGCAGATATCACTGATGCATCAAGAACTGGTCGAAAAACGTCCATGGCTGGATGAACAAACCTATTTGCGCGCGCTGTCTTTGTGTATGTTGCTGCCGGGTCCAGAGGCCATGCAGCTTGCCACTTACGCCGGCTGGCGATTGCGTGGCGTGACTGGCGGACTGATCGCCGGATGCTTGTTCGTGTTGCCCGGAGCTTTGATCATCGCGCTCCTTGTTGCTCTGTACGCGGCTTACGGCAATTTGCCCTTGGTTCAGGCCGGATTTTTAGGCATCAAAGCTGCGGTCATCATCATTGTTCTACAAGCATTGCGAAACCTTGCGAAGAAAGCACTAACGGATACTGAACATCGCGTGATTGCTGGCCTCGCTTTCCTGGGCATCTTTGTCTTCAACCTTCCATTCCCGCTGATCATCCTGTGCGCCGCTGTCTGGGGATATGTCGCATCACAGAACCTCTTGCCGGATACCATTCAAACAAGTACAGCACCCGGTCGTCCGGTTCGAACAGCAGCTGTCTGGCTTATCCTCTGGCTTGGGCCGCTCGTTTTGCTGCAACTGAGCGGGCAGCAACTCCTTAGTGATCTTGGCTGGTTCTTCGCCCGTCTGGCTGTTGTGACCTTTGGCGGAGCCTACGCAGTACTGGCCTATATGACCCAAACCGTTGTCGATACTTATCAATGGATCAACACGGATCAGATGATTGATGCATTGGGGCTGGCCGAAACCACGCCAGGACCCCTGATTCTGGTGACACAGTTTGTGGCCATGCTCAGCGGGCAGATTGCTGGCGGCACTTCGCTGGCATTGGCAGCGGGGCTGGTCGCGTTGTGGGCGACCTTCGTGCCCTGTTTTCTGTGGATTTTTCTTGCCGCACCGCATCTGGAAAAAATTGCCACACGCCCGCGTTTGGGGGCTGCAATGCATGGAATCACGGCTGCGGTCGTTGGGGTGATTCTCAACCTCTCCGTGTGGTTCGGTTTGAACGTTCTGTTTGGCAGCCTCCCAGGATGGCATTGGGGTCCGATGTCCATACCATTGCCCGATCTAATGACGCTGGATATCAAGGCGCTTGCGCTTACGGTGTTGGCTGGCCTGTTGATTTTCCGCATTAAATCCGGTTTAGCGACCACATTGAGTGTCATGGTCATGGCCGGAATCGGGCTGCAGGTTTTGTAATCAATACTGCCCAACACGGCCTTTCGTTTCCGACCGAATGAACTATGCTGGGATTAACCACTTTCGAGGATCAACTATGTCGCAAGACATCGACTACGGGAATCTGATGCACACGGCCATGCGGGGCCTGATCAAGACCGTCCTGACCGACGTGTCACAACGGGGCTTGCCCGGTGCGCATCATTTCTTCATCACATTTGATACGCGATACGAAGGTGTCGAATTGGCCGACTGGCTGCAAGAGCGGTATCCGGGCGAAATGACCATCGTCATGCAGCATTGGTTCGAAAACCTTGAGGTTGGCGATGACGGGTTCTCAATCACGCTGAATTTTGGGGATGCTCCTGAACCGCTCTATATCCCGTATCTGGCCATCAAAACCTTCGTCGATCCTTCGGTTGAATTCGGATTGCGATTTGAAGGCTCTGAAGACGAAGATGATGAGATTCACGTGATGGAGGAGGCCCCGATCGAGCTTGAAGCCGAAGAATCAGAGCCTCAGCATGATGCGGATGTGGTTTCGCTGGATAGCTTCCGAAAGTAGACAAATCTAACCTCGCCAACTGCGGGGTTTATTCTTTCTTAAGAAAGGTTTCGACTGAACGCGATTTCACGCCGTCCCGAAATCTGGAAAAGGACAAGTTCAGCCCACCCTCTGCCAGTGTGCGGTCGAACTGCTGAAGCTCGTAGCCACCATTTTCGTCAATGAACAACGAAAAAACCGTCAACGTATCTCCGTCGATGCGACCCCACACAAACGGTTCACCTTTCATCGGATCAAGCGGCACTTCGTGACCGAACACGTTCCGTTTCATTGCCGCGGAATAGACATCGGCACGATCTGAGCTTTGGAAATCGACCGAATATTTTTCATCCTTGATGCGCCCATCTGCTTTGTAGGTTGTGGTCGTCCAGCTCACATTGAAACCGCCCTTGGTTTCGTGAATCGACACGCTCATGTCCCGAGGGGTTGCCGTTCCGTCTGAATCAACCACTTCTGCCGACCCGGTATAATCGCCCACAAATGGCGCAATGCCTGTTGCATGTGCTTGCTGTAAAAAAGCCAACAGCCAAATACACGCAGCAAACGCCAAGGCACTTACACTCAGGGGTCTTTTGAGAATTGATACGCGCATGGCCGACTCCGTCGTGGATGTTTCTCTATTCTAACTTTAGCTCGCCGACGTACAATGGCACTGTTTTCGCTAACAGAAATTATTTTGTTGGGGCGCTTTGTCTATACCTTTGCTTGCCCCAAGTTTAAGGTGCGCGCAACTGGCCGATTGCGCCACAGCCTTGCTGCGGGTAAACGGCATACGACTGCATACAAGACCGGAGCGACCGATGTCTCAAACCCGTACCGAATCCGACAGCTTTGGCCCTCTTGAGGTGCCCGCCGACAAGTATTGGGGCGCGCAAACGCAGCGTTCTATCATGAACTTTCCTATCGGTTGGGAAAAACAGCCCGTCGCCATCGTGCGCGCGCTGGGCGTGATCAAAATGGCCTGCGCGATTGAGAATAAGGCGATCGGCAAACTGGACGCCCAGATCGCGGATGCGATCATTCAAGCAGCTGGCGAAGTGTTTGAGGGCAAGTTTGATGACAACTTTCCTCTGGTCGTTTGGCAAACCGGGTCGGGTACGCAATCTAACATGAACTCGAACGAGGTCATTGCGAACCGCGCGATTGAGATTCTAGGCGGTGAGATCGGATCGAAAGACCCGGTTCATCCCAACGATCACTGCAATATGGGCCAATCTTCGAATGATACATTCCCAACCGCCATGCACATCGCCACCGCGATGAGCGTGCGCGATGTGCTGATGCCCGGGCTTGAAAAATTTGCTTCGGCTTTGGAAGCCAAAGCGAAAGAGTTCGCCGGAATCATCAAAATCGGCCGCACCCACACCCAGGACGCGACTCCTTTGACGCTGGAACAGGAGTTTGGAGGCTACGCGCACCAGATCCGTCAAGGCATTGCACGAGTCGAAGCCGCGATGCCCGGAATCTACGAGTTGGCTCAGGGTGGCACCGCCGTCGGCACAGGTTTGAACACCCATGGCGGATGGGACGAGGCAGTGGCGAAAAATATGGCCGAGATAACCGGGCTGCCGTTTGTGACCGCCCCGAACAAGTTTGAAGCTCTGGCCGCTCATGATGCCATGGTCTTCTTGTCAGGCGCTTTGGCCACGATTGCCGGGTCCTGCTACAAGATCGCGAACGATATCCGCCTATTGGGCTCTGGTCCCCGATCAGGCCTTGGCGAACTGATCTTGCCGGAAAATGAGCCTGGCTCGTCCATCATGCCTGGCAAGGTAAACCCAACGCAGGCTGAAGCGTTGACGCAGGTGGCAGCACACGTGATGGGCAATGATGCCGCGATGAAGTTCGCCGGCTCACAGGGCCATTTCCAACTGAACGTCTATAATCCAATGATGTCCTATAATCTTCTGCAGTCGATCCAACTGCTGGGGGATGCGACTGACAGCTTCACTGAACGTATGCTACTGGGCATCAAGGCCAATGAACCGCGCATCGACAAGCTGATGAAGGAATCTCTGATGCTGGTAACTGCATTGGCCCCCACCATTGGCTATGACAACGCTACAACCGTGGCCAAGACGGCGCATAAGAATGGCACCACGCTCAAGGAAGAAGCGATTGCGCTGGGCTTTGTGGATGAGGCTACGTTTGATGCGGTCGTGCGGCCTGAACACATGATCGGGCCCAAGGACTAATGGGCAAGCCGGTCAATCTGAACCGGTTTCGAAAAGAAAAGGCGCGGGCCGAAAAGAAGGCCCGCGCAGACGCAAACGCTGTAAAACACGGACGGTCCAAATCCGAGAAAGCAATTGCGAAGCTTGAGCAAGAACGCCAGAAGCGTGACCTCGACGGTCACAAAGTCGACGAATGAGCGGTCGGCCGGTAAAACGCTCTCTGACCCTGCAAGGTCACAGAACTTCGGTATCGCTTGAAGATGATTTCTGGCAGGCGTTTCGTGATATTGCGCGCGAAAAATATCTTCCAATCAACGTCTTGGCAGCCCAAATTGATGCAGAGCGTGATCCAGAAACCGGACTAGCCTCGGCCATTCGCGTCTATGTTCTGAATTGGTATCGTCAATCCGATTGATCACTTGCATTCACCCCTCAGCACTGCGTAAGCTATCAAGAACAAAAGGGGTACATGCATGAGCGATACGATAACAGGCCCAGATGGCAAACCCCGCTGCACGTGGTGCAATGCAGCGCCGGAGTTTTTCGACTATCACGACAAGGAATGGGGTTACCCGGTATCCGATGAAAGACGGCTGTTCGAAAAACTGTGCCTTGAAAGCTTTCAGTCAGGTTTAAGCTGGCGGACCATACTTTCTAAGCGAGAGAATTTCCGCTCTGCGTTTTGCAATTTTGATTTCAACGAAATAGCCGATTTTACTGATGCCGATATCCAGCGTCTGCTGGATGACAAAGGCATCGTGCGCCACCGCGGTAAAATCGAAGCTGTGATCAACAACGCACGCCGTACGCAAGACCTGGTCGCAGCCGAGGGGTCCTTGGCCGCCTATGTCTGGCGATATGAACCTAAGATGCCACCTACCCCCCGCTCGGCATCCACCTCTGCCGAATCCATCGCGATGTCAAAAGATCTGAAGAAACGCGGTTGGAAGTTTGTTGGTCCCACAACGGTATATGCATTCATGCAGGCCATGGGATTGATCAATGATCACGCCATCGGATGTGTCATGTGCGAAAAAGCGGCGCAGATGCGCCGCGATTTCATCAAACCGGAATAGTTACGCCTTCGATCAAACCGAGGCGCGATAAATATTGTCGATGTTGCTTCCAAGCGCTGAATTGAACTCTGCATCAGATTGCTGCTTGGACAGCCCTTCGGTCAGCGCGCGGGAGAAGGACGCGATCATCTTGCCGTTCTGGCTGAGCAGATCACAGGCCTGTTCGGTCGAGTACCCGCCAGACAGCGCAACAACACGAAGGACGCGCGGGTGATCCGCGACCTCGTCATAAAGGTTGGCCTGGCTTGGAATCGTCAATTTCAACATGACCTCCTGTCCTTCGGACAGTTGATCTAGGTTTCTCAGGATTTCTGATTTCAGAATATCCTCTGCTTCGGCTTTTGTTTCCGAATGGATGTTCACTTCGGGCTCGACAATCGGAACCATACCCGCATCAGTGACCACGCGCGCCACATCGAATTGCTGCGCAACCACATCGGCAATGCCCTGCGCGTTGGCTTCGTGAATGACCGAGCGTTCCTTGGTACCAAAAACGCCATCCGCCTTGGACAGTGTTTCAGCCAGGCCGGGGATCGGTTTCATCATCTGAACACCATTGGCCTGATCCTCAAGCCCTTTGTCGATCTTCAGAAAAGGTACGATCCCTTTTTCGGACCAAAGGTAATTCGCGACCTTCTTGCCCTCGATTTCTTCTCCCAGTGTCCGTTCGAACAGGATGGCGCCAATCACCTTTTCCTTGGTGAAATCGTCAGCCAGAATGATCCGCGCACGCATTTTCTGGATTTCGCCGAACATCTCTTCGTCCGTGCCATAATCCGAGGCCTCGACACCGTACAACGCTAGCGCTTTAGGGGTTGAACCGCCGCTTTGATCCAGAGCTGCAATAAATCCTGCGCCTTCGGACATTTGCGTGCGCTGTTCTGCTTTCGACATAACTCATTCCCGTTCAATATGATTCCGCAGTTTCAATCCGCATACAGCATGCCGACGTGCGATGGTAGTTTGTTAGCGCTCAACCAAGCGCAACCAAATTCCATCCTTTGATCTAACGGTCAGATGCGCGACCGGTACGGGCGTTTTGCCCTGTATTGTTTCAAAGCGGTAACGGCGGAGAAGCATTGACAGGATCAAGGGCCCCTCGACCATCGCAAACCCAGCGCCCGTGCAGACCCTGGGGCCTGCAGAGAATGGCACATAAGCCTCGCGCTGGCATTTCTTTCCGTTTTCGGTTGCCCATCGTTCGGGATCAAACTCATCCGGTCGATCCCAAAGCCGTTCGTGGCGATGTAGATGCCAGGGGCTGACAACAATCTGCGCGCCTTGCGGGATGTCCCTATTACGGAAATGTTCGGGACACGTTGTTTCGCGCACCATCATGGGCACCGGAGGATAAAGGCGCAGAGCTTCGCGAAATACATCACGGCTGAGCTTCAATTGGGACATTGCAGAGAATTCGGGCGCATCCAGTACCTGAGCTTCTTCGGCAAGCTTATCTTGCCACTCCGGATACAAAGCCAACAGATAGAGCGTCCAGGCCAATGCAGACGCACTGGTTTCGTGCCCGGCTAGAAAGAAAATAGCGACCTGATCCACCATTTCATGTGTTTCGAAGCATTCTCCGATGTCCGGGTCGGGCGTTGTCATGATCTTTGTCGCCAGATCATCAGGAGCTGTGCCGTCCTTGATCGCCGTCGCACGCTCAGACGTCAGGCGGCTGATCAAATCTCTGATCTCACGCGCGGTTCGGCGCGTTCGGCGGGAATGAAACCGGGGCACCCAGCGTGGAATCGGGACAAAGGCGGCGAGGTTCAACAAGGGTTGTTCCCGCTGATAGAGGCGGAACTTGTCAAAAACCTGCGCAGCGACTTCGTGCTCGATCGGAACTGAGAACAGGGTGCGAAAGATCACGTCTGCTGCTGCATGGCTGGTGATCTCCTCAACTTCCACACTTTGCCCCACACTGGTCGCTAGCCGATCCACACAAGCCTGCGCCGCCGCAACCATCGCGGGGAACGTATCTTTCAGTCGCCCCCCTTCAAATGCGGGATCAATGATCCTTCTTTGTCGTTTCCAGGCCTCTCCGTTGGTCAAAAACACCGAGTGTCCCAGCAATGGGCGCAGCCCTTCGCTAATGCGGTTCGACTTGGGGAAGACTTCGGGGCGCTCTTTCAACACCGTACGGATCAAATCGGGCTGATTGATCAAGTAGGACCGAAAGAACGGCGTTCGAAACTCGGCCATCCACGCACGGTATAAACGCTGAGGCTGCGCCGATAGCAGATCTTGCCGAAACAGCCGCAAATATCGCCAGAGCGATACATTGTCTGGGCGCGCCTCGGGTTTGGGAGGGGTCATGCCGCCACCGAAGTGAATTTTGAAACAGCACGTTCAAAGCGTGAACGCGAGGGCGCTCGGCCCTCAAATCGCTGACTCAGCGTTTTAGGGCCAGCCGTGATACGGAAATAGTCGTACGCACCAGGACGATCAAAAGCACACAGATACTGAAAGTGCAGACGAAAAAACCTCCATCGCAGGTGTTGCCACCTCTCTGATGACAGGGTTTGCGTGAAGGCAGCAGAAAGGACTAGAGGCCCGCGCTTTTCCGGTCGGGCGACACCGCTGACCGCGACAGGATCACACAGCGCAAATGCGCACCCATCTCCCGGTGCCGATACATCGACCCAGCAGACATCTGCGCGTTCGGACAGATACTGAAGATCAGAGCGCAAAGATTGCGCATCAGGCAGGAAGGACACCATGGGTACAACCTGCCCCAGTGTGAGAAAGGACAGAACCGGTTCATTGTTGGTAGAAGTTCTTCGTCTAAGTAAATCGGCCAGCACGGAAACGCCCAGATGCGCACCCGAGCTGTGGCCTACGACTAGAACTTCATCCAGATCGCTCGACAGTGCTTGTTCGATTTGATCAGAGAACTGGTTCAGACGGGCTTGCAGGTCGGTTGAATAGGCTCCTCGCAACTGTGCAGAATGGGCATAGTCATGCATCAGATAGTAAGCAAAAAATCGGTTATCGAGCTTTCTAAACCAATGCATCAGTACGTAGATCGCTCCGACCGCTGGTAACAGCGCCCACCATCCGACAAATCGCTGAAAAACTGCCACCAGTCCCCATGCAATCAGCAGCGTTACCACAAGTTGCAATAGAAGCATCCCGACCGGATACAGGGCTGCAATCACAGGCCCTTTGCGCAACTGCATCAGCCGCCATAGCGTTCCGGTTGAAATATATATCCAAGCTGTTCGTGCTAATTGCCAATAAGTCGCCGGGATGGATTGGGCCATGCTGTTCCGCACGATGTCGGACCAAACCAAAACCTCGACATCAGCGGATACAAGGTGACCGTCCTGTTCAGAGGTAACATGCCAGCCGTATGGACCATCGCCTGACTTGGCGCGGATATCGATCTCATAACCTGAGATCGCGGCCTGCGCGCGCCCCTCTTTGCGATATAGCTCACGATAGCGGCGCGGATGAATCGGATCATAACCGGGGATATAAAACACCCGGCGTTTGCGCACCTGCGGTTGGGATTTCTGACTGCTCATGACCCGGCCCTCTGCGCTGCAGATTAGCGCAGCGGTGACGCCAAGGTAAGTCCCAGCGCCCACCCATCCGTGTTTAGGGCCAGAGGGTTAACCGAAATTTGCCAAAGCCGGAAAGGTCTCAAGCAGCCACCAGCTGAATTCGGTAAACAGCCCGGTAACCAACATGATGCCGACAAACAGCAAGAGCCCGCCCATGACCTTCTCGATCGTGCCCATATGGGGTTTGATGCGGTTCATAACCGCCATCGAGCGGTTCAGGAACATCGCCGCCAGTAGGAACGGAATACCCAGCCCCGCTGCATAAACGCCTAAAAGCAGGGTGCCGCGCGCCACAGACGCCTCGGATGCAGCCAGCGATAGGATCGCACCCAACTGCGGCCCAATGCAGGGTGTCCAACCAAAGGCAAAGGCAAGACCCAGAATATAGGCCCCGAACACTGACCCGCTGGAGTCGCCCGTTTCAACACGCGCTTCACGATCCAGCAGCGGGATGCGGAACACGTTCAGGAAGTGCAGACCAAAGACTATGACAACAGCGCCTGAGAGTTTGGCGAATAGCACCTGATTTTGCAGCACGAACGCCCCGAATGCCGACGCTGTAAAGCCAAGCAGCAGGAACACTGTCGACAGACCCAGAACAAAGAACAATGCCGACATAGTTGCTTTGCGCCGCGCGCGCGCCTCATCTTGCATCTCGTTGATTGTCACCCCGCTCATATACGCAAGATATGGGGGGACAATCGGCAACACGCAGGGTGACAGAAAACTGATCAACCCACCCAACATGGCGACAAGCATTGCAGGTAGAAGGCCTGCATCTATGATCTCTATTCCGAACATGAGTCAGCACATATGGTATCATTCGTGTTTCGTCACGGGGCCATTCAGTCACATCCTCGTGGTTGCACGCTGGACAGTATCGCCTGATGGAAATATCTCAATCCCATGACCGATGAGACCGAAACACTGGATGCGCTGGGTTTACTGTGCCCACTGCCCGTCCTGAAAGCCCGGAAACGGCTTAAATCCTTGCCCGTCGGGGGCTTTCTGCGCGTTCTGGCCGATGATCCTGCAGCGATTATCGACGTACCACATTTTTGCAACGAAGCTGGTCACACACTCGTCTCGCAAGACTCAGTGGATGGTCATCAGATATATGTGATCCAAAAATCTGCTTAAGGCTTCCCAGCCCCATGACCAAACGAAAAAGGCGGACCAAGTGGCCCGCCTGATTCTTACTGTCCCAAAGACCACCACCCTCGGCGTTTTGGCTTAGCTGGCGCGGGTTCCGGTTCTTCGGCCACAACCTCTAGCACCGGTTCTGGGGTTGCAGCCTCAACCACTTCTGGCTCGGCAGCAGCCGGTTCTTCGGCCACCTCAACTACGGGTTCTACAGCTTCTTCAGGCTCCACTTCGGCGACCTCGGGTTCTGGTGCCGGTTCGGAGATCTCAGGTTCTGGCGCTGCCTCAGCAACTTCAGCTTCCTTGGCCGGTTCCACATCGGTTACCTCAGCTTCAGCTGCCGCACTTTCTTGCTCGGCTGCCGCAGCGTTTTCATCGGTCTGCGCCTCGCTTTCTTCGGCTACAGCTTCTGCGTCCTTCTTACGGCGGCGTGGCGCCCGACGCTTTTTGGGTTTGGCGGCTTTCTCGGCCTCTTCCTCAGCAGCGGGCGTATCTTCGGTCGGTTTGGCCTCATCGCTCTCGGCCTGTTCTTCCGCCTCCGCGTTGTCGACCGCATCAGACTCATCTGCACTGCCTTCCGAAGCTTCGCCATTGCCCGAGCTTTTCTTGCGCCGACGCCGACGGCGCTTGCGCTTGGGTTTGGTCTCTTCTTCGGTCTGGACCGCGACCTCTTCTTCGCTGTCGTCCTCTTCCGTGGCGTCGACCATGTCCATCAGCGATGCATCTACCGAGACCACTGGCGCAGTTGCTTCGGGAACAACGCGGCTGGCCGTCTTGAACTTCTCCATCGAGAAATCCGGGCTGACCAGATGCACATCTCCTTCGATGCGAACCGACAGGCCATAACGTGCCTCGATCTGCGCGATATGTTCGCGCTTCTGGTTCATCAAGAAGTTGGCGATGCTGACCGGACAGCGTACCAGAACCTCGCGCGAACGACGGCGCGTGCCTTCCTCTTCGATCTGCCGCAGGATCGACAGCGCCATATTGTCGTCCGAGCGGATCAGACCAGTGCCATGGCAATGCGGGCACGGCTGGGTGGTTGCTTCGATCATACCCGGGCGAAGACGCTGACGGCTCATCTCCAGCAGACCAAAGCCGGAAATACGGCCGACCTGAATGCGGGCGCGGTCGGTTTTCAACTTGTCTTTCAGGCGTTTTTCGACGGCTGCGTTGTTCTTACGCTCGTCCATGTCGATAAAGTCGATCACAATCAGACCCGCCAAATCACGCAGACGTAGTTGGCGCGCCACCTCTTCGGCAGCCTCAAGGTTGGTCTTCAGTGCGGTTTCCTCGATCGATCCCTCTTTTGTCGCCCGACCCGAGTTCACATCGATTGCCACAAGCGCTTCGGTCACACCGATCACGATATAGCCACCGGATTTCAGCTGCACGGTTGGGTTGAACATCCCCGCCAGATAGCTTTCGACCTGATAGCGCGCGAACAAAGGCAACGCGTCCTCATACCGTTTCACGTTCTTAGCGTGCGACGGCATGATCATTTTCATGAAGTCCTTGGCAATGCGGTACCCGCCCTCGCCTTCCACCAGAACCTCGTCAATGTCGCGATTATACAGGTCGCGGATCGAGCGTTTGACCAGATCCCCCTCTTCATAGATCTTCGCGGGCGCAATCGACTGCAGCGTCAATTCACGAATCTGCTCCCACAGACGTTGCAAATATTCATAGTCACGCTTGATCTCAGATTTTGTACGCTTGGCCCCTGCGGTCCGAACGATCAAACCCGCCCCGGTGGGCACGTCGATTTCAGAGGCGATGTCTTTCAGTTTCTTCCGGTCTGCAGCATTGGTGATCTTGCGACTAATCCCACCGCCACGCGCGGTATTGGGCATCAACACGCAATAGCGACCCGCCAGCGACAGGTAGGTTGTCAGCGCTGCGCCCTTGTTGCCGCGCTCTTCTTTGACGACCTGCACCAGCAGAACCTGACGGACCTTTATAACTTCCTGAATCTTGTAACGGCGCGGGCGCGGTTTGCGCGGAGGACGAATATCCTCGCTATCATCCTCATCGGCTACGGATTCGATCGAGTCATCTTTCGCGGTCGCATCAGCACTTTTGGCATCTGCCTCATCTTCTGGCGCTTCTCCGTCATCCGAAGGCTTTGCATCCTCTTCTTCCGCGTCAGTTTCGGCCACATCTTCCTCGGAAGCATCCTCAGGCGCTGTACTTGCAACTTCGTCTGTGGCTTCAACGGTGTCCGCAGCCTCATCCTCAGCTTGCGGTGCATCTTCCGAAACGGTTTCCTCTGCAGACTCGTCTTCTGCAGCAGGCGCATCACCTTCTTCGGGCTCTTCAACCGGAGTCTCGGCGACGATCTCCATCGGAGATGTCCCTTCGGGCACCTCCGCTTCATCGCCGTCATCCAGATCAATGGTCTCCATGCCGGTAGGCTCAGAGGAAACTTCCAGCGTTTCGACCGGATCGTCGGTCTTGACGTCCGCAGCCTTAGAACGCGAGCGCGAGCGGCGTTTCTTGGGCTTTGCTTCCTCGACCTCATCGCGCGCCTTCATGGCTTCGGCATAGGCGCGTTCTTCCTCCATCAACGCCTCACGGTCGGCAACGGGGATCTGATAGTAGTCGGGATGGATCTCAGAAAAGGCCAGAAATCCGTGCCGGTTCCCGCCGTAGTCCACAAAGGCCGCCTGCAGCGACGGCTCAACCCGTGTTACTTTTGCAAGATAGATGTTGCCAGCAAGCTGGCGTTTATTTTCGGATTCAAAGTCAAATTCCTCAACCTTGTTTCCGTCGACCACCACAACGCGGGTTTCCTCCGCGTGGGTGGCATCGATAAGCATTTTCTTAGCCATGTGTCCTTGGTGCACCGCGCCAAACGCGTTGTCCTGACCCATCCAGGCGGACAGGCACTTTTGGGGAGGTGTCTTGTACGGGCGATATCGGACGGCGCGCGGCAGGGTCTGGCGCTGTGGCCCCCTGCCCGTATACTCAATCGTTGCGCGCGCGTCATCGCGGTTCTTCTCCGACAGGCGCGGGATAGCGCCGCTGCCTGCCCATTTATTCCTTTCGCCCGTCTAGACGGGCTCAGGTACTCAATTGCCCCTTACGGGGCACAATCGGTCTGCTGAACCTTATGGGATTGATCCTCGAAACCGGATCAGCAGCGAAACTCAAAGATTCGGGACTTCGGGGCACAAAAATGCCCGGCCCGTTCGGACACAATAAAAGCAGTCCTGTGGAAAAGACAATGGGCAAACTGCATAACGCCCAAGTTGCGCCGCTCGGGATCTCTTCATCTGGCCGTAAATATCCCGGGGGTGAATTGAGCTAAAGGCTCAAGAGGGGGTTGGCCCCCTCTCTGCCATTACAGATAGTCCGAGCGCTGTAGCCCGTATTTGGCCATCTTTTCATTCAATGTCCGGCGCGGCAGGCAAAGCTCGTCCATTACTGACGCGATCGACCCTTTGTGGCGGCGCATCGTGTTGTCGATCAGCATGCGTTCAAACGCTTCGACATATTCTTTCAGCGGCTTGCCTTCGGTGGTCATCACCGGCTGCATCTCTTCGTGATCCGACATCAGCAGTGACGCAATCGTCCCCGAACCACGCCGCGACTGCAGAACGGCTCGTTCGGCAATGTTGATCAACTGCCGAACATTTCCGGGCCATGGCGCTTGAAGTAACTGTGCCGCTTCCTGCGCGCTGACCTGAGGTGCGTCGCAGCCGTATTCCTCGGCAAACTGCTCGCTCAGGCGGGTAAACAGCGTCAGAATGTCTTCACCACGCTGACGCAGCGGAGGCATGGTAATGCGCAAAGCCGCGAGACGATAAAACAAATCTGGGCGCAGAACGTCTTCGGACGTTTTCCCTGCTTCCTGCAGGTTCGAAATCGCAACGATCCGGGTTTCTGCAGGCGTCCCCTGCTCGTTCATCACGCTCAACAAACGTGCCTGAAGCGTGTCGCTCAGCGCCTCGACATCCTCAAGAACAAGCGTCCCACCGCGCGCTTCTTCTATTGCTGGCAGCTGAGAGTCTTCAGGCAACATCGGGCCGAACAGACGTTTCGACAGCGCCTCTTCCTCAAGCGCCGCGCAGGAGATCAAAACGAACTTCTTTCCGGCGCGACTGCCGACCGCATGCAAGGCGTGCGCCACCAGCGTCTTGCCTGTCCCTGTCTCACCATCAATCAGGACATGACCATCAGCCTGGCCCAGATCCAATATATCCTCGCGCAACCGCTCCATGACCGGGCTGGCACCGATCAGTTTGTTCATAATCTGCGTGCCACCTGACAACTCGCGGCGCAGCGCACGATTGTCCAAAGTCAGGCGCCGCGCATTGCTGGCGCGCTTGGCAAGTTCCGACATGCGGTCAGGATTGAACGGTTTCTCAAGGAAGTCGAACGCACCAACGCGCATCGCCTCAACCGCCATCGGCACATCACCATGCCCTGTGATCATGATCACCGGCAACGTGCTATCGGCTCCCATCAGTTTTTTCAGCAATTGAATACCGTCCATGCCCGGCATCTTGATGTCAGAAATCACGATGCCTGGATATTCCGGCCCCAACACTTTGAGCGCATCTTCGGCGCTCGAAAAAGTCTCGGTGTCGTATCCCGACAGAGCCAGCCACTGGCTGATCGACTGGCGCATGTCCTGTTCATCATCCACGATGGCGATTTTCATGGCCTGTGCCATAGTCTGTTCCTCTATTCCGCGGCCTCAAGGCCGTCGCTTCCCAAAATGGGCAATTGCATCTCAAACACCGCACCGCCCTGTTGGCCGTTGCGCGCGGTTAGCCGTCCTCCATGGTCGTTCACGATCCCGGACGAGATGGCAAGCCCCAGACCAACGCCGTCCCCGGGGCGTTTGGTCGTGTAGAACGGCTCGAACAGGTTTTCGATATCCTCGATCCCGTGGCCATTGTCGCGTACGGTCAGAACCGCTGTTTCACCTGCAGCGAGAATAATCTCGACATCCGGCTCATTCACAGATTTGGTCGCGTCCAGCGCGTTGCGCAAGAGGTTGACCATAACCTGTTCGATCCGCATCCGATCACCCATCACTATAACAGGTTCTTCGGGCAAAATCTGGGTTATCTTCACATGCCGCTGACGCAGCTGAGGCTCCATCATCGACAGGGATGAGGCAAGCGCTTCGCCAAGATTTACAGGCGAAAACGCATCCGCACCCTTGCGTGCATAAGATTTGAGCTGGCGCGTGATCGCGCCCATCCGCTCGATCAGGCCATCGATGCGACCAAAGCTGGCCAGCGCCTCTTCGGGCCGGTTGCGGCGCAGCAGCAGGCGTGCGCCGGCCAGATAGGTTTTCATCGCAGCCAGAGGTTGATTCAACTCATGACTGACCGCGGCAGACATCTCTCCAAGCGCTGCCAGTTTCGAGCTTTGAGCAAGGGTTTGCTCGGCAACTTCCAGCGTCTTTTCAACACGTTCCCGCTCAGCAATTTCCCGCTGCAGCCTTACGTTCAATGCGCGAAGCTCCGCCGACTCGCGCTGAAATAATGTCATACGCGACGTGGCTCTGCGGCTGAGTGCATAGAATGTCAACGCCAGAAGAATCGCAAATGCCATGATTTCCAGCGCCAGAACACTGTTCACCCGCTCTCGGATCGAGGAATAAGTGGTGAAAGAGGTCATCTGCCAGCCGCGGAAAGGAATCCGCGTCTCCATACGCATCACCGCCTCACCTTGCAGGTAGGCGTCCGGCGGCAAGGCGCTCCAATCTGTGGTGGCGCGAATGGCGCGCTGGATCGCGCTCTGTGGGGGTTGGCGCAGCATGGCGCCGCTTTCATCCAACCCGCGCCACTGGGGTTCGGTCGACAGAATGATCGTGCCAGTGCTGTCGGTTACCATCACCGCATCGGATATACCCGCCCAAGCGCGTTCAAACTTCTGCAGGTCGACTTCGACAACGATCACACCAAGAATTTCGGCATTCGCCTCGATCCGTCGCGAATAGACAAAGCTGTAACCGCCGGATTCACGCGGAATGACCGAGAAAATAGTGGCGTTCGACCGAATTGCATCGATGAAATAGGGCGAGTTCCGATGGCTTTCCTGCAATCGGTTTCGATCCGTGGCAGCGCGGGTCAACCCGTCACTATCAAGCAAAACCAGCGAGGCCGCTCCGATCTCTTCGACAAACGAGATCAGGCGCTGGCTCGACAATGTATAGTCGCTTGATTGCAACGCCGAGATCAACGTGGGATCGCGCGCAAGCAACTGCGGCACGATGGCATTGCGACGCAACTCACTCAGCAAGTTGCCGGAATACAAGGCAAGGCGCAGCTCAGCACGGTTTCTGGTGGATTCGGTAAACCGGCTGGTCAGAAGACTGTTGGTGATCCAGACCGTGGCAATCGTGGCGAGCAACAAAAGAAACACAGCAAGGCGCAGCCGCCAACCCATTGGCGAGCCGCGCAAGCGGTTCAGAAACCTGTCGCTGCCTGATTGATCTTCCGCACTCATCCCCTGACGCTACGCGTCCCGACTGATGACCTCAAGTCACGCTGGCGCTAGCACCCCGGCCAATGCGCGGAAGAGCGCCGTCCCATCAGTGCCTCCGTGGCCTGAATCCGCCGCCCTTTCAGGGTGGGGCATCATGCCTAACACGCGGCGGTTGTGCGACAAAATACCAGCGATATCGTCGCGCGAACCGTTGGGATTATCAGCATATGTAAAGGCAATGCGATCCTGTTCTTTCAACTCTGCCAGCGTCTTGTCGTCAGCGAAATAGTTGCCATCATGATGCGCAATCGGGATATCGATCACATCCCCGGCATTATAGCCTTCGGTAAAGGCGCTATCGCTGGTTTCAACTTTCAGGCCAACGGTCCTGCAGATGTATTTCAGACCAGCATTGCGCAGCAATGCGCCGGGCAAAATTCCAGTTTCTGTCAGAACCTGAAATCCGTTGCAGATACCTACAGCATAGCCTCCCCGCTCGGTATGCGCGGCAAGCGCTTTGCAAATCGGGGATTGCGCCGCAATCGCGCCGCAGCGCAGATAGTCACCGTACGAGAACCCACCCGGCACACCGACGATATCGATGCCGTCGGGCAGCGCCGCGTCCTTATGCCAGACCATATCGACGGAGAAACCAGCTTGCTCGAATGCAACGGCAAGATCACGGTCACAGTTGGAACCGGGAAAAACGATGACAGCTGCGCGCATGGCGGACCCTTCTAAGAGCTAAAGTCGGTGATAACGGCAACGCCCGGAGGCGTCGGATTGTCAAAAGCAGCAAGTTCGGAGCTTGCCTGATTCAGTGTGATTTTTCGCGTCACAAGCGGGCTCAGATCGACGCCACCTCCCGCGATCAGCGACAGCAGCGACGGATAGCGCCAACTGGGCATTCCGCGCGTGCCAAAGATGGAAAGCTGCCCGGAATACAACGCATCCATCGGCAACGACATCGTTGTGTGATCACCCGCAGGCATCCCGATTTGCACCATCCGGCCCAGCTTGCGCAGCGATTTCATGGCAGAGACCGTCGTGGCCTCGATCCCCAGCGCCTCAATCGCGACATGTGCCCCACCGCCGGTCTGGTCGCGCACGGCCTGCGGCGCATCGCAGGTGGCCGCATTGATCACGGCATCGGCCCCAAGGCTTTTGGCATAGGCCAGCTTGTCATCGGCAATATCTACAACGACAACCCGCGCACCAAGCGCCTTGCCCAGCAGCAGGGTCGAGATGCCCACACCGCCACCACCGAAAACCGCCAGCCACTCACCACCCTGTACCTGAGCGCGACTGACCAGAGCCTGCCAAGCCGTCGTCACCCGACATCCCAGTGCTGCCGCGATCTCCGGGGCCAGAGTATCGGGCAGCGCCGTAAGATTGGCATCAGCATGAGCCACGGCGATGAATTCGGCAAAAGCACCATCGCACGTGAAACCCGGCACCACCTGATCGGCGCAAACGGTTTGATGTCCCTGAGAACAGTCATGACAATGGCCGCAGGCCAAGATGAATGGGGCAATCACCCGGTCCCCGACCCGCCAGCGTCTGACCCGATTGCCAACTGCAACTACTTCGCCGCAATACTCATGGCCTGGCGTCATGGGCAGGACCACATCCGGGTCCGAGCCGGACCACGCGTGCCAGTCTGATCGGCATACCCCACAAGCCAGAACCCGGACGACTACGCCGTCTTCAGCCGGTTCCGGATCGGGAATAGTCGTCACCTCAAGCGGTTGACGATAGGTGATCAGACGTGCAGCCCGCATCGAACTCAGACCAGTTCGATCTCGTAGCGTTCGATGACGGTGTTGGCCAACAACTTTTCACACATCTGGGTAACGTCCGCTTCGGTCGCGCCCTCTGCCAGCTCAAGATCGATCACTTTGCCTTGGCGTACGCCTTCGACCTGATCAAAGCCCATCGCACCCAATGCGTGACGCACGGCCTCACCCTGCGGGTCCAGAACCCCGTTCTTGAGCATCACATGCACACGTGCCTTCATTTTCGAAAACTCCACTGGTGGACCGATCCCCGATCCGTTTCGTTGCGCGCGGGATACCCCGCCTGAGCTTGTCGGACAACCCTGCCCCTTGGGGGCAGGATCAGTTGATCAGAGTTGGCTTGGTCACGTTGCTTTTGGGCAGAACACCGAGGCGCCTGGCGACTTCCGAATACGCATCCGTCAGACTGCCCAAATCGCGGCGGAATACATCCTTGTCCAGCTTCTGACCGGTTTCGATATCCCACAGACGGCAACTGTCTGGACTGATCTCGTCCGCGATGATCAGGCGCTGGAAATCGCCTTCGAACACGCGCCCGATTTCAATCTTGAAATCGACCAGACGAATACCAACCGCCAGCATTATGCCACTCATGAAATCGTTCACGCGCAGCGCAAGGCTGAGGATATCGTCCATATCCTGTTGGCTGGCCCAACCAAAGGCGGCGATATGCTCTTCCGTGACCAGCGGATCGCCCAAAGCATCATCCTTGTAGCAATATTCTACAATCGGACGCGGCAGCTGAGTGCCCTCGGCGATGCCCAGACGCTTCGACATCGACCCGGCGGCGTAATTGCGAACAATCACTTCCAGTGGGATAATCTCGCAATTCCGAACCAACTGCTCACGCATGTTCAGGCGGCGAATAAAATGCGTCGGCACCCCGATCTGCGACAGACCGTTCATGAAGAATTCGCTCAGACGGTTGTTCAGAACACCTTTGCCGTCGATCACGTCCTTCTTCTCGGCGTTGAACGCAGTGGCGTCATCCTTGAAGTACTGTACGATCGTTCCCGGCTCGGGACCTTCATACAAAATTTTCGCTTTACCTTCGTAAATCTTCTTGCGACGCGCCATGAGCGACCTTTCCAGGCTGGAGAAAGGGAATGAGTCCCTTCACGTTGGCGCTCTCATAGTGCAAGCCCCGCTTTCCCGCAAGTTCGCTGCCCCGAGGGTCTTTGACGCAGCGCAAATACCTTGCGCCCGAGGCATCGTATGGTCATATCATCAACGAAAGAACATTCAATCCAAGGGGTCCCCAACCAATGACCACATTCGACGAACGTGAAGCCGCGTTTGAAAGCAAATTCGCCCATGACGAAAAGATGCAGTTCATCGCACGGATGCGCCGCAACCGGTTCATGGCCGTTTGGGCGTCAGCGCTGAAAGGCGAAACCGTAGAACAGGCGCGCAAATACGGGCAAGAGTTGGTTCATACTGATCTGCAGAATGTCAACGAAGACGACGTTGTTGAAGCAGTCAAAAGCTATCTCGGCGATCTCGCGGACGAAACAAAAATACGCGAGAAAATGGTCGAGCTTCTGGTTGAAGCCAAAGAACAGGTAATGGCAGAATCCGACGCCTGACACGAAAATCGCAAAACTCATGATCTTCATGAGTTTTATGAATTTGATTTGACGCCCCGGTCGTGAGACACGGGGCGTCTCATATTTTCGGGCTATGGCCCCAGTTTTGGAATACTCCCATGACCAATGCGCTCAGCACCCTTCTGGACACTGTCGATGTCATTCTTGCCGATGGTGCAACAGGCACAAACCTGTTCAACATGGGCCTACAGTCCGGTGATGCACCAGAATTGTGGAATGTCGATGCGCCAGACAAGATTCGTGCGCTGTATCAAGGTTCGGTTGATGCGGGAAGTGATCTGTTTCTGACCAATACCTTTGGCGGAACAGCCGCACGGCTTAAGCTGCATGATGCCCAGAATCGGGTGAGCGAACTGAACCGCATCGGCGCAGAGCTGGGTCGCGAAGTGGCTGACAAAGCGGGCAGACCGGTGGTTGTTGCAGGGTCTGTTGGCCCAACCGGAGAAATCATGGAGCCCGTCGGCAGCCTTTCCCACGCTGAAGCTGTCGAAATGTTTCACGAACAGGCTGACGCGCTGAAAGCCGGAGGAGCGGATGTTCTGTGGCTTGAAACCATCAGCGCCCCGGAAGAGTTCCGTGCAGCGGCCGAGGCCTTTGCGCTGGCTGATATGCCCTGGTGCGGCACCATGAGCTTTGACACAGCCGGACGTACCATGATGGGTGTCACCTCTTCTGATCTGGCGATGATCGTTGAAACGTTTCCCAATCCGCCCGTAGCCTTCGGTGCCAATTGCGGAACCGGAGCGTCGGACATTTTGCGAACCGTGCTTGGTTTCGCGGCTCAGGGTAACGAACGACCGCTGATCTCCAAAGGCAACGCGGGCATTCCGAAATATGTTGATGGCCATATCCACTATGACGGTACACCCGAACTGATGGGGCAATACGCAGCGATGGCGCGTGATGCGGGGGCAACCATCATCGGCGGATGCTGCGGTACCATGCCCGCACATTTGCGCAAAATGCGTGAGGCACTGGACACGATTCCGCGCTCAGCGCGCCCGACTCTTGATCAGATCACATCGGCGCTTGGCCCCTTCACCTCAGCCTCGGATGGCACCGGTGACGAGGCTGTACCCGAACGGCGCACCCGCCGCCGCCGCCGGGCCTGATCGAGCGTTTAGCGCCCCTCGAATTTGGCGGGGCGCTTTTCCAGAAACGCTACGACACCTTCGGCAAAGTCGCGCGAACGCCCGCATTCGCCCTGCAAATGAGCCTCTGCCGCCAATTGCTGAGGCAGCGTCCTATCATAAGTCCCTCGAATTGCCTTCTTGATCGCCCCGAAGCCTGCAGTTGGACCATTGGCCAGATAGGCCGCGCGTTTGCGCCAATGTGCATCAAACTGATCATCGGCGACCGCCTCCCAGATCAAACCCCATTCATCTGCCTGGCGTGCGCTGATCTTGTCTGCGAACAAGGCTGCGCCCATCGCTTTGGCAAATCCCATCTGGCGCGGCATAAACCATGTGCCGCCTGCGTCGGGCAACAGACCGATGCGTGCAAAAGCTTGCAGGAAATAGGCACTTTCAGTTGCTATCACCACGTCAGCACACAGCGCCAGATTGGCCCCTGCCCCAGCCGCTGGCCCATTCACTGCCGCGATTGTGGGGACCGGGCAATCATAGACCGCCTCAAGCATCGGTTCGTATTCATCCCGCAACGTGCGTTCTAGGTCGATCTTCCCAGTGCTCGACGCATCCCCAAGATCCTGCCCAGAACAAAACGCAGGCCCTGCTCCGGTCAGCACAATCGCGCGCGCATGGCGCGCAGCGTCTTTCATCGCATACGTAATCTCGGCCCGCATCTGCGTTGTCAGCGCATTCATCTTGTCTGGTCGGTTCAGAGTCAGAATCGCCAAATCATCTTTGATATCAAGAAGGACCGCTTCGTATTCCATGTACAACCTCACCTGCGCAGCGTTAAGCGAAACAGTGACCCAAATGCGAAAAAAGGAAAAGCAGAACCGCGCGTCAGTCTTCTAGGATTTGCCGCAGACGTTCCTGTTCTTCGCTGCTCAGGGAATCAGAAGGCGCGCTATCGTGATGCTGTGATCGCTTACGTAAAAAGCTCCAGCCCACACCAGTTGCGATCAGCAACATGATTGGGCCTGCTAGCCAGAGCATCAGGTTTGCGCCCGTGACAGTAGGTTTCAACAGGACGTATTCGCCGTATCGATCAACAATGAAATCCACAGCTTCCTGATCCGTGTCCCCTGCAACAAGGCGTTCGCGCAGCAAAATGCGCAAATCGCGCGCAAGCTCGGCATTGCTTTCGTCAATGCTTTCGTTCCGGCAGACAAGGCAGCGCAAACCGGTGCTGAGGTCGCGCGCGCGCGCCTCAAGCGCAGGATCATCAAGCACCTCATCGGGTTGAACAGCCAACACTGGCGATGCGATCAGCAGCAGAACCAAAAACAGGAGTTTCATTCAGCAGGAACCCCGCTTGCAGGTGTTTTGCGCGCGCCGGCCGCGACCCGGAACCGACGATCCGTCAGGCTGAGGACACCCCCCAGTGACATCAGGATACAACCACCCCAAATCCAGTTGGCCAGAGGCTTGATATAGGTTCGCATCACCCAACCGCCATCCGCTTGCTGATCCCCGATCACGATGTATAGATCGCGCAGGAAACGATAATCGATCGCTGCCTCGGTCGTGGGCATTCGCGCCACGGGATAGTCGCGTTTTTCGGGGTTCAGCGTCGTGACATAGCGCCCATCTTTTTCAACCAGCACATCGGCCATAGTCGAAAAATAGTTGGGGCCCTGAACGCGTCGAACATCTTGTAGTGTCAGAGTGAACTGTCCGACCTCGAACGGCTGACCCGGCTGAGCAACCCGAATATCCTCGATCTCCCACGCTGTCAGGCCAGCGATGGCGAACATGGTGACACCAAGGCCGGTATGCGCAACAGCCTTCCCCCAGTCTGCCCCCGGCAGGCGGAACAGGCGCGCAAGGCTTCCTTTGCGACCAGTGCGACCCCAAAGATCGATGATCGCGCCGAAGGTGATCCAAGCGCCAAGAAACAGGCCCACTGGCCCCAATGCGCTGCGCCCGGTTTGCATCACCCAGATCAGTATTGCCAGTGCGACCGCCAGTACAAAGGCGTATCGCAAAGACCACGCCGCCCGGCCCAATTTACCCCGCTTCCACGGCAACATGGCCCCTATGGGCAAAACAATACCAAGCACGATCATGAAGGGCGTAAATGCCGCGTTAAAGAATGGCGCACCGACCGAGAGCTTTCGGTCAAACGCCATCTCGGCCACCATTGGCCACATCGTGCCGAAGAACACCACAAAACAGCTTACCGCCAATAGGATGTTGTTCAGAACCAGCGCACTTTCGCGGCTGACCATTCCAAACACACCCTTCGCCTCCATCGCTTGCGCGCGTGCAGCGAACAGGGTCAGCGCCCCGCCGGTAAAGATGATCAAAATGAACAGGATAAACACACCGCGCTCGGGGTCGTTTGCAAAGGCGTGAACCGATGTCAACAGACCGGATCGAACGATGAACGTCCCGATCAAGGAAAAGCCAAAGGCGATGATCGCCAACAAGATGGTCCAGCTCTTCAACGCTTCGCGTTTTTCCACCACAATCGCTGAATGCAACAGTGCAGCCGCCAGAAGCCATGGCATGAAGCTGGCATTCTCAACCGGATCCCAGAACCAGAAGCCCCCCCAGCCCAGTTCGTAGTAGGCCCACCAGGACCCAAGCGCGATGCCAATAGTCAGAAAGACCCAAGCTGCCAATGTCCAAGGCCGCACCCAACGCCCCCACGCGGCGTCAACGCGCCCTTCAATCAGCGCGGCGACAGCAAAGCTGAACGCCATGCTCAGGCCCACATATCCCAGATACAGGAACGGCGGGTGGAAGGCCAAGCCGGGATCCTGCAACAGAGGGTTCAGGTCTCGCCCATCAAATGGCGGCACGGGAAGCCGATCAAACGGGTTCGAAGTGAACAGGATAAAGGCATAAAACGCCACCCCGATCGAGGCTTGAACGGCCAACACACGAGCCTTCAACGTCGGCGGCAAGCCGCCCCCAAAAATCGCGGCCATCGCACCGAATATCGCCACGATCAGAACCCATAACAGCATCGAACCTTCGTGGTTCCCCCAGGTTCCGCTGATCTTATAGAGCATCGGTTTGGCCGAATGGCTGTTTTCGACCACGATCCGCAATGAGAAGTCTGAGGTCGTGAATGCCCAGACCAGAGCACCAAATGAAAATGCCGCCAAAATGAACTGTGTGATGGCCGCCGGTTCGGCGAAAACCATCCAACCGTTCCAGCGTTTTGCCGCCCCGACAAGTGGCACCACGGTTTGGACGATGGCGATCAGGAAGGCTAGGATCAGTGCGAAATGGCCGAGCTCTGTAATCATGGCCCGTATATACTGCGGAGCCGCGGCGAGTGCCATTCACATTCGCGCCGGTTCACCGCACATAGTGTCGCGCCTTAGGTGTTGCGCAAACGTCGCCAATCTTCAAGAGCAGGGTTTGCCTCTGGTTGCATGACCACCTGCGCCAAGGAGGCATCCTTACCAGTATCAGCGACCCCTGGACTGTCATCGCGCAATTCTCGGATGGTCTGAAGATTGGCTATTACCTCCGGTGCCCTTAGCATCGTGGCGCTGATTTCTCGTTGAAAATCCTGCGCTTTAACCTGATGGCGTGCGCCAAAATAGAACGAGACGATGACCCCCAGCAGCCACCATAGTGGTTCCGGCACCAGTGCGATGCCCTGCATCCGCGCTGCAAACCACAGCGGATCGATCATTGCAGCAATGAACAGACCCAAAGTGCCCAGTGCCAACGCTGGGCGCGGTAGGCGATTCAGGCCGTCCATAAAACGATCAAAGCTACTTTTTTCGGGTGTTTTGAATTCACTTCCAAATTGCGCCATCGCCGCGCTGCGCAGGGCGGTCGAGCGTTCGGCGCTGCCCTCTGCGTTTTCGTGAAAGACTTCGGCAGTTTCGCGCAACACATTGCGGCCTGAGCCAAACAACAGCGTGAATAATCCGGATATCAAGCCCATCCCGAAACCCTTCTTTGAAACTCACTCGCGCTCAGATGATATTTGGGCGAGACAAATTCTTCGGCGCGCTTGATCCATCCACCCTTGGCGCCCGTTCGGGTTCTTGCGTATTTGCGAAGTGAGGTCCGCCGATCCGCCAAGCGAAAGTAATAGTTCCGACGTGCCACGCCATAGGCATCGCGTAAGGCCAAGGCTTTGGGTTTGGCAGCGTCATGTGCCGCGCGGCTCGTCTGAGGGCCAACGACCCCATCAACTGCAACCTCATACCCCATTTGACACAACAGATTTTGGAGAATCTTGACGGCTTGCGCCCCTGCATTCACGTACATATCGAATACAGACGCCTGAATTGCCTCGGGCAACACGCCAAGGCGTGGTTTCTCAAAATAATGCTTCAGGAATATGTCGGCCGCCTGTGCCTTACTGAGCGCGCTTACATCTTGTGGCGTAACTTGGCCATCTCGGTCCAGATCAAGGCCCAACCGGCGCATCGTGTGGATTGTCACCCCGTATTTCGTCGCCCCGCCGGGATCATCAGGGTCATCCACAAACCCTCCTTCCCGCGCCACAATCCCGTTTGCAATCTGTCTCACCGTTTGCATTACCGTCACCTTTGCGTTGGTTAGGCAAACGGTCCGATAAAGATGTTAATCCCGCGATAGAACAAAGGGCGCTGCATGGTCTGTCCGCGCAACGCCCTAGTTATCGACCAGATTTAGAAATCGTTCAGCTATCGCTGGCTTCTTTATAAACGCCTTGCTCTTTCAGCGCGTCCACAACCTCTTTCGGCATGTAAGTTTCATCATGTTTTGCCAGAATTTCAGTGGCTTCAAAGACACCATTTATGTAACTTCCCGTGCCGACCATGCCTTGGTTTTCTGAGAATAGATCAGGCAACACGCCAGTAAACGCAACCTTAACGCTTTCGCCACCATCGGTTACGACAAAGTGCACGGTTTCACCCTGCCCGCGAATGATCGAGCCCTCTTCGACCAAACCGCCGATACGGAACACCTCAGTCGGATTGGGTGGTTCAGCGATCACCTGACTCGGTGAACGGAAGAAATTGATGCCATCCTTCATGGCAACCCCAATCAACGCCGTGGATAAGGCCAACGCTACTGCGGCTAGCACAATGATCTGAACTCGACGACGTTTCTTAAGCGTTTTCATACCGTCCTCACGGGAATAATGGGGCCATCATCAGGCCTTGGGTTTCGTCCTCACCTAACATCAGATTCGCGTTCTGCAAGGCTTGCCCACTGCTACCTTTTGTCAGGTTATCCAATGCTGCCACAACAATTGCGCGACGTTCGATCCGGTCACCGACCACGCCGATGTGGCAGAAGTTCGACCCACGTACATGATGGGTCGAAGGGGTCTCGCCAAAGGGCAACACCTCGATGAAGGGCTCGGCTAAATAGACCGACTGAAGCGTCTCATAGACACTTTGCGGATCGCCTTTCACGTAAGTGGTGGCCAGAATGCCCCGGTTCGCGGGGATCAGGTGCGGCGTGAATTGCACGTGCACGGTGCGGCCTGCGATTTCCGAGAACTCCTGATCGAACTCGCCCAAATGCCGGTGAGTTCCCCCCACCGCATAGGCATTCGCACCTTCACTTAGCTCTGCGTGCAGCAGATTTTCCTTCAGCGCCCGACCCGCGCCTGAAACAGCACATTTCAGGTCCAGAATGATATCATCCAGATCGATGACACCGGCTGAAATCAACGGCCGTAGCACATATTGCCCGGTTGCGGCGTTACAGCCCGTTCCAGCAACCAGCCGTGCGGCCCGGATTTCATCCCGGTAGAATTCGGTCAGGCCATAGACGGCCTCTTCCTGATGTCCAAGTGCCGCATGCGGATTGCCGTACCACTTCTGGTACTCGTCACCATCGCGCAGCCGAAAATCTGCCGAAAGGTCGACGATTTTCAATGTGCTTGGCAACTCACGGATGACTTCCTGACTGGTCTTATGCGGCAGCGCGCAAAAACACAAATCAATCTGGCTAAAGTCGATCTCGGAAATCTTGCACAGCACCGGCAAATCCAAATGGCGCAGATGCGGGAATACTTGCGCCATGGTCTGCCCGGCCTTGCGCTCGGCGGCCAGTGCTTTGATTTCCATATTCGGATGCCCGGCGATCAGCCGAACAAGCTCAGCTCCGGTATAACCAGATGCACCTAGGATCGCGATTTTGTGGGTCATGTCAGACCTCTTTCATTCATGTGTCACATGGGTGACCGCCACTGTGACGGTCAACGAATTACGAGATTGGAAAAGCGCCGTCCTTGACCTAGGTCAGGCGGCTTCAAAGGTGATTTGTCGTCGGAGGAACTGAGTCGCGCGATCCGTCACCACGCCAGGCTTGCCCGTGGTCAGGAATCCGGCCTCGCCCTCGCCCATCATGTTCGGGTGACGTTGCAGGTAATCCGCCAGGCTTTCCGCAACCAAGTCGCCCTGACTATAGACCTTCACGCCCGGCCCAAGCGCCTGCTGGAATGTTTCAGCCATCAACGGATAATGGGTGCAGCCCAGTATGGCCGCCTGCGGTTCCGGCATCTTGCGCTTCAGGGCGTCGACATGGCTGCGCACCAAAGCTTCAGCCAGAATCATGTCTCCGTCTTCGATGGCATCAACAACGCCGCCGCAAGCCTGCGCCTCGACATCGACGCCGATCGCCCGGAATGCAAGCTCACGTTGAAATGCACGGCTGGACACGGTCGCAGGTGTCGCAAACAGCGCGACATGCTGCACTTCAACCTCGCGCGGTGGCGAGTTATCGCCCCATTGCCGTTCTGTCAGCGCCTCGATCAGAGGTACAAATACACCAAGAACCCGTTTGCCTTCGGGAACACCGGCTTCTTGCATCCGACGCAGGGCTGCGGCACTGGCGGTATTGCACGCCAAGATCACCAGATTGCAGCCGCGATCCCACAGGTCCTGCACAGCTGTTCGTGTAAGGTTATAGATATCTTCGGCATCCCGCACGCCATAGGGCGCATGCGAACTGTCCGCGAAATAAAGGAAATCGACGTCGGGCAGACGTTTCTGCGCGGCGTTCAGAACGGTAAGACCGCCCAATCCGGAATCAAAGATGCCTACTGCCATTTGCCCCTTCAGGCGCGATGCCGTTCCTCGAATTCATAGCCATAGTCATACGACTCTAGCGGCTCTGGAGACAGCTCATACGTGGCTTTGCGCAGGAAATCCATCATCTTGCGCGTATCCTTGCCCAGTGGGTCAAGAATGTCGCGCCCGATAGGGTCTCCAACTACAATGCGCACTGGTGTATCGACGCGTTTTTTGAACTCTTTTATTAGAAGCCCCATTCGCAGAGTGTTGTGCAGATGGCTTGCGATCTGGAACAGCCGCGAGGTGTGTCCGTCAAAGAAAACGGGCACGACGGTTGCATTCGATTTCGCGACCATTCGAGCGGTAAATCCACGCCAGCCCGGGTCCATCGGGAAGGAAAAAGGCTTCACAGCTGTGCTGACGGTGCCACCGGGAAAAATTCCTATTGCCCCACCATCGCTCAGATAATTCAGAGCAGCCTTCCGGGTCTCAAGATTCAGCTTCATCGCCTCTTTGGTGGCATCGAATGAAATTGGCAGAACGATGCGGTTCAAATCCTCGGCTTTGCGAAAGACATGATTGGCGAGAATGCGAAAGTCTCTGCGCGTCTGGGACAGAATATGACCCATCATCAAACCATCCAGAATGCCGTATGGGTGGTTCGCAATGAGAACCAGCGGCCCGTCTTCGGGGATATTCGACAAAGCCCCGCCGACCACATCCAACGTCAACCCATAGCGATCAACCATCACCGACCAGAAATCGCGCCCTTGCGCGACCTCTTGCTCGTACCCGTCAGCACGGCGGATTAGCCGCATGCGACCAGTGGTATTCTCCATCAGCTTGATCACCATACGCCCGCTCCGCGTTTCCGCGGAATGAGCGTAAGATATGTCACGGGCGACGTGATGGCGCGAAGGCATAGGTTACTCCGATTTGCTGGCGCATAGATAAGGCCGGGTAACCATTTTGCATAGATTTGATGACAGGCTTGTTAAGCTTTATTCTGCTGCAGCCTTCATTTGAGGCCCACCTGCACGGATGACAGCCAGCAACTCCTCTCGTCGCTTCGCAGCCTTGGCCTCATTCGCCACCAGAACCGGGCCAAACCCACGAATATCCAGAGGCAGAGCCGCAAGTGCAACAATCGCATCGCGCGTTTCGGTCGTTAGCATGGGCAGAACTTCTTTCATGTCCTTTTCATACTGACGGATCAAAGCACGCTCCATCTTGCGCTCAGACGTATACCCAAAGACGTCCAGAGGCGTCCCGCGCAGGCCTTTCAGCTTCGCAAGCACCTTCAAGGGTCCCAGGAACCATTCGCCAAAGGCTTTCTTGGGCGGACGACCATTCTCGCCCTTGGTCCCCAAGGTCGGCGGTGCAAGGTGGAAGGTCATCTTGAAGTCACCATCGAACTCGGCCTCAGCCTTCTGACGGCTGTCGAGGAGCAATCGCGCAACTTCGTATTCGTCCTTGTACGACAAGAGCTTATGGTAGCCCTTGGCCATCGCTTCTCGGACCGTTTGATCCTCGGTGATTTCGACAAGCTTACGATAGCGCTTCGCCAATCGCTTGCTCTGATAGTCGGTCAAATGTGCAGCGCGGAAGTCGATCATCTGATCGAGCGTTTTTGGCAGCTCAGACACATTCGGGCTCAAGATTTTCAAAACCTCTTCAGGATGGGTCACCGCCCAACGACCAACTTCAAACGCGCGCTTGTTGCGTTCGATTGCAGCGCCATTCAATTCAATAGCCTGCATGATCGATTGATGGCTGAGCGGCAGCAACCCGCGCTGCCAAGCCGCGCCAAAGACCATCATATTGGAATAGATCGAATCTCCCAGCACAGCGCGCGCCAGATCGGTGGCATCAAACAACGCGACGCCCTCCTTCAGTCGCGCTTGCAACGCAAGCTGCAACTGATCGCTCGGGATCGTGAATTCGGTATCACGTGTGAAATCCCCGGTGATGATTTCATGATTGTTCACCACCGCTCCGGTCCGGCCGGTCTGCGTAAGACCCAGAGTCTTTGCCCCCGCCGAAACCACCAGATCACCACCGATCAGGGCATGCGCCTCACCAGTCGCAACGCGGATCGCGCTGATGTCTTCGGGCCGGTTGGCCAGACGGCAATGGATATGCACCGCGCCGCCTTTTTGGGCGAGGCCAGCCATCTCCATCATGCCTGCACCCTTGCCGTCAATCTGAGCCGCTTGCGCCAGAACAGCGCCGATGGTCACGACTCCGGTGCCGCCAACACCAGTGATCACCACGTTATGAGTGCCGTCGATCTGCGGCAGAACAGGGTCTGGCAGGTCAGGAAGATCGATATCGGTGGTTGCTTCCTTGCGTGGCTTCGCGCCCTCAACTGTGACGAACGAAGGACAAAACCCGTTCAGGCACGAGAAATCCTTGTTGCAGCTGGACTGGTCAATCGCACGTTTGCGACCAAGCTCCGTTTCTTTTGGCACGATCGAGACGCAGTTCGACTGCACGCCACAATCTCCGCAGCCCTCACAGATATCTGTGTTAATGAACACCCGCTTATCTGGGTCCGGAAATGTGCCCCGCTTGCGCCGTCTGCGTTTCTCGGCGGCACAGGTCTGGATATAAACAATGACCGATACACCTTCGATTTCACGGAATTTCTCTTGAACCTGCATCAATTTGGAACGTTCAAAGGTCTCGACACCCGTAGGCAAAGCGCCGAAATTCACATCTTCCTTATCGTCGTAAACAACGGCCACGTTGCTGACGCCCATCGCGCGAACCTCGGCCACGATGCGCTCGGCACTCAGCCCGCCTTCGTTTTCCTGCCCACCGGTCATCGCAACGGCGTCGTTATAGAGAATCTTGAAGGTTATGTTTGTACCCGCCGCCAACGCAGCCCGGATCGCCTGAACGCCCGAGTGGTTATATGTGCCGTCGCCTAGGTTCTGGAACACATGGTTGGTGGTTGAAAACGGAGCCTCTCCAATCCAGTTCGCCCCCTCTCCGCCCATCTGGGTAAAGCCGGTCGTCTCGCGATCCATCCACTGAACCATGTAGTGGCAGCCAATACCCGCATAGGCTCGGCTGCCATCGGGCAGCTTGGTCGAGCTATTATGCGGGCAACCAGAACAGAAATAGGGCAACCGTGCCGCTATTTCCTGAGCGTTATCCGCACGGCGCGCGTCGGATAGCGCCTCGAGACCCGCGCGAACACCATCTGTATCGCGACCCTCTTCTATCAGGATCTCGCCTAGTTTCTCGGCGATCATGATCGGATCAAGCGCGCCTCGGGTCGGGAACAGCTCTTCGCGGTGCAAAGTCCCTGCTCCGCCCTTGTACCAACCGTAAACGCGACGGCCGCGACGGTCATCAAAGATCGCCTCTTTGACCTGCACCTCGATCAGCTTGCGTTTTTCCTCGACGATCACGATCAGGTCGAGCCCTTCCGCCCAATCGTGGAACCCTTTCATATCCAAAGGAAATGTCTGGCCAATTTTGTATGTGGTGATGCCCAGTCGCTCGGCCTCATCCGCGTTGATGTTCAGCAACGACATAGCATGCGTTAGATCAAGCCAGTTTTTACCCGCAGCGACAAAGCCGATCTTGGCGCCCGGTTTGCCCCAAACACGTTTGTCTAATTTATTGGCGTGGGAAAAGGTCTCGGCCGCAAAGCGTTTATAGTCGATCACACGCGCTTCTTGCAGGTGTGGCGTATCGCCCAGCCTTATGTTTAACCCACCTTCAGGCATATCGAACGGCGGTACCGTCACCATCATCCGGTTCGGATCACCATCCACAACCGAGGTGACCTCGATCGTGTCTTTCATCGTTTTCAATCCGACCCAAACCCCGGCGAAGCGGCTGAGGGCAAAGCCGTATACACCATAGTCCAGTATCTCCTGCACGCCAGCCGGGCTGACGACGGGCATATACATATCGACCAGAGACCATTCCGACTGATGCAGCACGGTTGAGCTTTCGCCTGTATGGTCATCCCCCATGGCCATCAGCACACCGCCATGTTGTGCAGTGCCCGCCATGTTGGCATGGCGCATCACATCGCCTGACCGGTCCACTCCGGGGCCTTTGCCGTACCAGAGACCAAACACACCATCGAACTTGCCGTCCCCGCGCAGCCCGGCCTGCTGGCTACCCCAGAGCGCAGTCGCTGCGAGATCTTCGTTCAATCCGAACTGAAATGTCACATCGCTTTCAGCCAACTGCTTTTCGGCACGCGACATCTGCTGGTCAACGGCCCCAAGGGGCGAGCCGCGATAGCCCGTCACCAAACCAGCGGTATTCAACCCTGCCGCGCGGTCGCGTTCCTTCTGCATCAACATCAATCGCACCAAGGCCTGCGTTCCGTTCAACAGGACCGGACTCTTGGTTAGATCGAACCGATCGTTCAGAGTGATTTTCGGCTGACTCATCTGACGTCTCCCCTCGTCGGATTAGTGTGCTGCATTTGTGTTCATTTTAGGTCACAAATGCTGACCTGTATAGCAATTTTCGCCTTTATCGTAACGATTTCCCGGTTTGTTTGTGGAATTTGTTACGTGTTTCATATAGGGCTGCCCGAGGATAACGAAAGTTGCGGCGATGGATTGGGACAAGCTCAGAATATTTCACGCGGTTGCGGATGCGGGCAGCCTCACACATGCGGGGGACAAACTCAATTTGTCTCAATCTGCAGTGAGCCGCCAAATCCGCGCGCTCGAAGAATCGCTGGATGCGACCCTTTTTCACCGCCATGCACGCGGGCTGATTCTCACCGAACAGGGAGAATTGCTGTTCGATGCGACGTCAGCCATGTCAAAACGCCTAGACGCCGCAGCCGCCCGTATTCGAGATAGCGAAGATGAGGTCTTTGGCGTCCTTAGGGTGACCACGACCTTTGGCTTTGGCACACTCTGGCTCGCACCGCGCCTGCCCAAGCTTTATGAACAGTATCCTGACCTCAATATCGACCTGATGCTAGAAGAGCGGGTTCTGGACCTCCCCATGCGAGAGGCAGATGTTGCGATCCGAATGAAAGAGCCCAGCCAGGCAGACCTGGTGCGCAAACGCTTGATGACGGTTCAAATGCTGCTCTATGCGACGCGAACCTATCTCGATACCCATGGTGGTGCGCCTGAATCTTTGGAAGATATCTCCAAGCACAGATTGATCTGCCAAACACCTTCGGCCCCTCAAGTTGGTGCAAGTGCATCTATGGTGCGGCATCTGATGACCTACAATCCAGGTTCGTTGCTAACGGTGAATAACTATTTCGGCGTTCTTCAAGGCGTGCTTCACGATCTGGGGATCGGAGTTCTGCCAGATTATGTGACAGAGGACTTTCCGGATCTGGTTCCCGTCATGTCAGATATCGAAAGCGCCGATGTTCCGGTGTACCTCGCCTACCCGGAAGAATTACGTCATTCCAAGCGGATAGCTGCGTTTCGGGATTTCGTTCAGGATGAGATCATCGCCCATCGCAAGCAGTTGAGGCAATTGGGTAAGCTCTAGCCATGCACTCAGAGCATAGCGGGCATGACGATCTCAAACCCTGTTAAACCTTGATCGTTCACAAACTGATCCCTAAATGAGCAATCGAAGGCGGTGATGCTGAAACGCTCATCATCTTCATACCTCCCTGTTGGACTATGGCCGAGCTTAGTGCTCGGCCTTTTTTTTGGCTGACGCACAGCAATTCTCAGGAAAGCACTGGGAAATTTGAATGCACAAGCCTATGATCCCGAAAAAACACTTAAAATCGTGTTCGAGGGCTAATTCATGTTCCACTCATTCCGCCTATTGTTGGCGATGGTTTCTGTCTTGTTTCTGGCGGTCCCGCTTCATGCGCAAAGCACAGGTTCAACTTCCACAGTCGATATCCCCGAAGATCTGACACCTGAACAGGTTGATGATCTGGTCGCGCGTATGTCCGACGATCAGGTTCGGGCGATCTTACTTGAACGACTTGATGCCGTTGCGGAAAAGCACGCAGCCGAAAAAGAAGGTCACGAAGACCCCCTGACTGAAATCAACGAAATCTGGGCGGAGATGGTTGCGTCCTGGACACAAGTCCTGACGACGGTCCCAAACATAATCAGTGCGCAGATCGAAGCGTTCAGCAACTTCGCGAACAAATTCAGTGAGACCGGTGTCCTCGCGCTAATCGGTTTGGTGATTTCTGTACTGATCGTTGGTTATGTTGCGGAAAAGCTCTTCGGCCTTCTGACCCGTCGTTGGTCAAAAACAACCGAAGTCGGCGAGGAAGCGGACCTCTGGGGCGCTGTTCAATATCTTTTCCGGCGCTTCAGTCGCGAAATTGCCGGGCTTATCGTGTTCTATGTCGTAATCAGGGCCGTTGGCCGCGCATTGCTGACGCCCGAGCAAATAACATTTGCGGCCCCTTTCGTGTTTTTCCTGATCTGGATTCCGCGTCTTGGCGCGGCAGTGTCGCGCTTTGTCCTTGCACCGCAGAAACCGCAATTCCGATTGGTGAATATCGACGATCACTGGGCCAAATACCTCCACCGAAATCTGATCGGCTTGCTGATCCTGATCGGTCTTACGTTGTTTGTTGTCCGCTTTAACGCGCTCAACGGGATTACAGGTGCCGACACACGCATCGGCTTCTGGCTGAATGCTGCAATACACATCTATATCGGCATCATCGCGTGGACCGCGCGCGAAGGGCTGTCGCAAATGATGCTGGGCACCGACCCCGATCACACCAAATTCGACGAAGAGGTCGCTCAGTATTACCCCTATTTCGCCATCGGCGTTTCTGTGGTGATCTGGTTTCTTGTTGAATTCCTGGTGGCACAGCGGAACCCGGCGATCATGCGGGTGATCGGAACCGGCGCGCATTTCAGCACGATGTTCTGGCTTTTGATCGCACCAGCACTCGATACGTTGATCCGTGGCCTTGTACGCCATCTCCAACCACCAATGTCGGGTGAAGGTCCGCTGGCTGAACGCGCCTATCGTTCGGCCAAGCGCAGCTATATCCGGATTGGCCGGGTTATTGCGGGTCTTGTCGTTGTCTTCATGATCTCGCGCGCCTGGCAACTTGATCTGCGCAATGTCGCATCTGCGGGTATTGGCACCGAAGTGGGCGGAGCAGTTATCCAGTTCCTGCTGATCATCGCCATTGGCTACATCTTGAACGAGGTCGTCTCGCTCTGGATCAATCGCCGATTGGCGAAAGAGCAGACAGCAGCCGAAGAACTGGATGAAGAGGCCGGCGGTGAAGGCGGCGGCGCAGGAGGATCGCGTCTAGCAACTGTTCTGCCTCTGTTGCGGATCACCGCGCAGGTGACCATCTCAGTCATATTCGGCTTACTCGCGTTGAGCGCGTTGGGGATCAACATCACCCCGCTTCTGGCCGGTGCAGGTGTTCTGGGTCTGGCGATCGGTTTTGGCGCACAGAAACTGGTGGCTGATATCGTCGGCGGCATCTTCTTCCTGATCGATGACGCTTTCCGCGTTGGCGAATATGTCGATGTCGGGGGCACGATGGGTACGGTCGAAAAGATCTCAATCCGTTCGATGCAGCTGCGCCACCACCGTGGTCCGGTACATACAATTCCTTATGGCGAAATCCAGAAGCTGACCAATTTCAGCCGCGATTGGGTGATCATGAAGCTGAAATTCACCGTGCCGTTCGATACCGATCCAAATAAGGTCAAGAAGATCTTCAAAAAGATCGGTGCCGAGATGATGCAGGACGAAGTTCACAAAGATGGCTTCCTGCAGCCGTTCAAATCACAAGGCGTATTTGACTTTGACGATGTCGGCATGATCATCCGAGGCAAGTTCATGGCCAAACCCGGCAAGCAATTCACGCTGCGAAAGGAAATCTTCAACCGCGTGAAAGCCGAGTTCAACGCCAATGGCATCGACTTCGCACGCCGCGAGGTGCGCGTCGCAATTCCGGGTCTGGACGAGGCTGAGAACCTGACGGAAGAGCAAAAGGCAGCGGTTGGTGCCGCCGCTGCGGACTCGATCAACAAAGGTCAGGCCCCAGCTTAAAGCAGTTGGCTCGGCCTTCGGATCACCAGGGCGGAGCCAATAATCGATGATTAAAGTGCGGAACCGGCCTCGTTGTCGGTTCCGCATTTTCTTTACAGTTGGCTCCCTTCGCTCACTTGACCCTTCCCACCGGCGCGCCCTTGCCCTAAAAGGCGCGCAATCTCGGCCCACTTGGACACAGGACAGAAGATGCAAGAGCCCGCCATCACACCCGATCTGATTGCCGCACACGGGCTCAAGCCCGAGGAATACGACATGATCCTCGAGATCATCGGGCGTGAACCGACCTTTACCGAGCTGGGCATCTTTTCGGCCATGTGGAACGAACATTGCTCGTACAAGTCGTCGAAAAAATGGTTGCGCACGTTGCCAACCTCGGGCCCTCAGGTGATCTGTGGCCCCGGTGAGAATGCAGGCGTGGTCGATATCGGTGACGGTCAGGCTGTGGTGTTCAAGATGGAAAGCCACAATCACCCGTCTTACATCGAACCTTATCAAGGTGCCGCGACCGGCGTTGGAGGTATCCTGCGCGATGTCTTCACCATGGGCGCGCGCCCTATCGCTTCGATGAACGCATTGTCCTTTGGTGAGCCTGGCCACCACAAGACCCGTCAGTTGGTCAATGGCGTGGTTGAAGGCATCGGCGGCTATGGCAATTGCTTTGGCGTGCCCTGCGTTGGCGGAGAAGTTCGCTTTCACCCCGCTTACAATGGCAACTGCCTCGTAAACGCTTTCGCGGCTGGTCTGGCCGACAGTGACAAAATTTTCTACTCGGCCGCATCGGGGGTCGGTATGCCCGTTGTGTATCTTGGCGCAAAAACCGGACGCGATGGCGTGGGCGGCGCAACCATGGCCTCGGCCGAGTTTGACGATACGATCGAAGAAAAACGCCCCACCGTTCAAGTCGGTGACCCCTTCACCGAAAAACGCCTGATGGAAGCGACGCTGGAGCTGATGCAGACCGGCGCTGTGATCTCGATACAGGATATGGGCGCTGCGGGTTTGACCTGCTCGGCGGTAGAGATGGGAGACAAGGGCGGGCTTGGTGTGCGCCTTGATCTGGAAAACGTGCCGCAGCGCGAAGAGAACATGACGGCATACGAGATGATGCTGTCCGAATCTCAAGAGCGGATGTTGATGGTCCTCAAGCCCGAGCTTGAAGCCGAAGCCCGTGCCGTGTTCGAAAAATGGGATCTGGACTTTGCCATTGTCGGGGAAACGATCGAAGAAGACCGTTTCCTGATCATGCATAATGGTGAGGTCAAAGCTGACCTCGTCCTGTCGAAACTGTCCTCAACCGCGCCTGAATATGATCGCCCATGGGAACCGACACCCGAGGCGGAAGCACTGACGGACGTCCCGCAAATCGATCCGATTGACGGCCTGCGCGCCCTGCTCTCCTCGCCGAACTACGCGGGTAAGCAATGGGTATACGAGCAATATGACACAATGGTCATGGCCGACAGCGCCCGCACCCCGGGACTGGGTGCAGGGATGGTGCGCGTGCATGGCACCGACAAGGTGCTCGCGTTTACCAGCGACGTAACCCCGCGCTATGTTCGCGCGAACCCTGTTGAGGGCGGCAAGCAGGCGGTTGCCGAGGCTTATCGCAACCTCACCGCCGTAGGCGCCAAGCCGCTCGCCACAACTGACAACCTGAATTTCGGCAATCCCGAAAAACCCGAGATCATGGGGCAGTTTGTAGGCGCGATCCAAGGCATTGGCGCGGCAGTTGGTGCACTGGATATGCCCATCGTTTCAGGCAACGTATCGCTGTACAATGAGACGGATGGCCAAGCGATCCTGCCGACCCCCACCATCGGCGCCGTCGGTTTGCTGCAACATGCCGATGACATCATCGGCAACGAAGTGCGTGAGGGTCATGTTGCGCTGGTTATCGGTGAAACCCAGGGTCATCTTGGGCAATCCGCCCTTCTGGCCGAAGTCTTCAACCGCGAAGACGGCGATTCGCCCTATGTCGATCTGGACGCTGAACAACGCAACGGTGAGTTCATTCGAACCAATCGCGAGATGATCAAAGCCTGCACCGATCTGGGCGACGGCGGCTTGGCCCTGGCCGCGTTCGAACTGGCCGAAGCCGCAGGTGTGGGCATTTGCCTCGACGACGCCTCGACCGAGTTCCTGTTCGGTGAAGATCAGGCCCGTTATCTGGTGGCTTGCAACTTTGATCAGGCCGAAGCGTTGATGATAGCAGCCGGTCAAGCCGGTGTTCCGCTGGTTTCAGTCGGGCGCTTCACCGGGGATGCCGTAAAAATCGGCAGCTCCGAAGCCGCACTTACCGAATTGTCGGACACCTTCCGCAGCAGTTTCGCCGAAGCCGTCGCCTGATCGACACCCGATAGGTCGCAATCAATGGGAATTCCTGTGTGAGCCCACGCGCAGGAATTGTCATCGAACGGCACCCGCCCCATCTTGCACGCCCCGTCTCATCGCTCTACATCTTGGAAAAGACCTTCAGGAGTAAACCTACATGCCGATGAGCGCCCACGAGATTGAAACACTGCTGCGTGAGAGCTTTCCCAACGCGGAAATCCAGGTTGGTGGCAGCGATGGCGTACATATGTCCGCCATGGTCGTGGACGAAAGCTTTCGCGGCAAGAACCGCGTTCAACAACAGCGCGCGGTTTATGCGGCGTTGAAAGGCAAGATGGATGGCCCGGATGGAGAACTGCACGCGCTAGCACTGACCACCAAAGTGCCGGAATGATCCAAAACTTCTGGGATTTACTCTCGGCGATTGTGAAATGGCGCGTTCCTAGATCTGATGGAAAACCACCTTTGGGAATGGAAGCAACTGACATCGATTTGGTGAACAAGATCCAGGCCGAGAATGAACGACTAGAACAGATGAACGGGCGCAATTAGGCGTCAACCACAAGGAAACGCGAAATGACCGACGTGAAGACCCAGATCGACGAAACCGTCAAAGCCAATGACGTGGTGCTGTATATGAAAGGCACAAAAGAGATGCCGCAGTGCGGGTTTTCGTCCCGCGTGGCCGGTGTGCTGAATTACATGGGTGTCGACTATACCGACGTGAATGTTCTCGCCGACGAAGCCGTCCGTCAGGGCATCAAGGATTATTCAGACTGGCCGACCGTGCCTCAGCTTTTTGTTAAAGGTGAGTTCGTTGGTGGCTGCGATATCATCACCGAGATGACCCTTTCAGGCGAACTGGACACTCTGTTTGATCAAAACAGCGTCAGCTACGATAAAGACGCAGCTGACAAAATTCGCGAAGCGAACGCCTGATTTACCGACTTGTGCAGTCCCTGAACAAAATGCGTTCGGGGGCTGTACTCCCTTCAGCCTGATGGCTGATCGAAGCCTCCCACCCTTTGGACCGCAGCGTATACGTGCCTGTCGACCCAACGGATTCATATCGAATACCCGAGCCGCTCTGGACCTGCTGCATCGGGATCAATTGATCCTCAAGCAACATCGCGGCAGCCCCGTCCCCATTGGCGGCGTTAAAGTAAGACACCGGCACCTGTGCGTTGTTTTCGCAGTTAAAAGTTACCGACAGGATGTCGATATCCGCAAAAGCCATCGAGCCTGACACAGTTACGATTGCCGCACAAACAGCAGCGCGGGTAAGTACAGCCATCAAGATGCCCTCTCTTCGATCACAGCAGCCAATGCCTCGGCTCGTGCTGCCATTTCAGCCAGCGTATCCGTGACGGATGGCGGCACAACGGCGACTTCGATGCGTTCAGGCTCTGGTTGAGGCTGATTGCGCAGGCGCTTTACCTCGGCCTCAAGTTCAACCAACTTGGCCTCGGCCAGTTTCATTCGATCTTCATGTGCCGCTGCTTTGTCCGCCAACATTAGCCCTGCCATCAGCAGCATGCGCGATTCCGGCATGCGCCCGATCTGATCCGACAGGACCTGCGCCTCATCATCCAGCAGTTTGGCGGCTGCCTGCAGAAACGGTTCTTCACCCTCTTGGCACGAAACATCAAAACCACGGCCGCCGATGTGAATGGTTACTTCGGGCATTATTCCACCTCTCCTTCTGCAAGGTTGGCATTGGTCAACAACGGCTCAAGCCGGGCCAAAACGGCATGGGCTTCGGCAGCATCCGATGCCCGTGCGGCGCGAATAGCCTCAAGCTCAGCGGTTGTGGCCCGGTTCAGCATATCAGCGTCCGTGACCCCTTCTTCCGCAGCCGCGCGCAGTTCATCAACAGTATTGCGCAGCTGTTCATTCGCCTTGCGCAACCGTTGCAGATCATCATCCAGCCGTGACATAGCCGCGCCGTGACTGCTTCGTTCCGCACGCAACATTTCTAGCTCGGCGCTGAGTTCGGTCAGTCGCTCGCTGTCGGCTAATTCGGCCCGTAGACGTGCCAGCTCAGCCTCCATCTCTTCCGCGCGATCTGCAATCGGGGTCAATTGCTCGACCTCGGCACGCAAGGACTCTGCTTCTTCTGCTGCACCCTGATTTGACCTCAGAGTCTCGATTTCCGCCTTCAGACCTTCGACTTCATCGGTATTCTCAAGCGCCGCCTTGGCCTCTGCCAGTTCTGCCCGCGCAGCCTCGACGGTGGCGAGGCGCGAGGTTGCTTCGGCCAACTGCGCCCGCAGCGCATCAAGCTCACCATCCTGCGCAGGTTGCGCACGCAGGGCGTCAATCTCTTGCGCATGTCTCTCTTTGAGAGCCTTCAGCCGCTCCTCGAGCTGGGCATAGGCCACCCGCTCTTCTTCCAGGGTCGCGCGTAAATCCGAGTCGCCACCGCCTGCCGGTCCGGCGGTACCCAGCGCTTCGACGCCGCTGCCGATCCGCTCCATCGCGGTAATGATACGGCGTTGTAGTTCCTCGATCTGACTCATGCCTGTGTCACCTCTTTACCAAGGTTCGTTCCGCTATACGCCGATCCGAATCAAAAGCGGCGGCTCTCTGGCCCAGTCTAACGGAATGTGACAGAAAATACCCACTGTTTGGTTTCAAACACTTGCACAACGCTCTTGAAGCGGCAACTCAGCATGAAACCCGGTTCTGCTTGCACTTTGGCAAGCGGATGGTATTCAGCGCCCATCTGCCTGTAATCCAAAGGAACAACGCCCGTGGACCTGACTGCGCTGCGCAATGCCAACCCCGAACACTGGGACAAAGCTGCGGCCATCCGCACTCTGACCCTCGACGCCGTCGCCGCCGCCAATTCCGGCCATTCCGGCATGCCAATGGGCATGGCCGATGTTGCGACCGTACTGTTCGAAAAACACCTGAAATTTGATGCCTCTGCCCCGAACTGGCCGGACCGCGACCGGTTCATCCTGTCGGCGGGCCATGGCTCGATGCTGGTCTATTCGCTGTTGTATCTCACCGGTCATGGCGACGTGACGCTGGAAGAGATCAAGAACTTCCGTCAGCTTGGTGCTAAAACCGCTGGCCATCCTGAAAACTTCCTGATCGACGGTGTAGAAACCACAACCGGACCTCTGGGTCAGGGCATTTCCAACGCCGTTGGCTTTGCGATCGCAGAAGAAGTGCAGCGAGCACACTACGGGAAGAAAATTGTTGATCACTATACCTATGTGATCGCCGGCGACGGCTGCCTAATGGAGGGCGTCAGCCAAGAGGCGATTACGCTGGCTGGCCGGCACGAGCTGAGCAAGCTGATCGTATTCTGGGACAACAACAACATCACAATCGACGGAACTGTCGATATTGCTGACCGCACCGATCAGGTCAAACGCTTTGCCGCCTCGGGCTGGCAAGTGATCGAGATTGACGGCCATGATCCGCAAGCCATCGACGCCGCCATCGTTCAAGCGAAAAAGTCGAACAAGCCGACCATGATTGCGTGTGAAAGCCACATCGCCTTGGGTCACGCTGCACAGGATACTTCCAAAGGCCACGGTGCGCTGACGGATCAGGATCAGCTGAAAGCAGCGAAAGAGGCTTATGACTGGCCGCATGACGCATTTGTCATTCCAGCCGAAGTCAAAACCGCTTGGGAAGCCATAGGTACGCGTGGCGCGGCAGAGCGCGCAGCCTGGGAAGAGCGATTTGCGCAAATTTCCGAGCGTAAGCAGGCGGAATTCAACCGCGCCTATGCGTTTGAAGCGCCGAAGAAACTGGCTGGTGCAATCCGGTCGTTCAAAAAAGAGATCTCGGAAGATCAGCCCAAGCTGGCCACCCGCGCCTCGTCCGAAAAGGTTTTGAACGTTGTAAACCCGATCATGACCGAAACCGTTGGTGGCTCGGCAGACCTGACCGGTTCGAACAACACCAAATCGGCTGATATGGGTGTGTTTCTGCCAGAAAACCGCAAGGGGCGTTACATCCACTACGGTATTCGCGAGCATGGGATGGCCGCCGCAATGAACGGCATGGCGCTGCATGGTGGCATCCGACCCTATGGCGGTACATTCATGGCTTTCACCGACTATGCGCGCCCATCTATGCGCCTCGCCGCTCTGATGAAGGTGCCGTCGGTCTTCGTGATGACCCACGACTCGATCGGTTTGGGCGAAGACGGCCCGACCCACCAGCCGGTGGAACATCTGGCCATCTCGCGCGCGACGCCGAACACCTATGTGTTCCGCCCCGCCGACACCGTTGAAACCGCTGAAGCGTGGGAACTGGCGCTGACCTTCAAAGACAGCCCCTCGGTTCTGTCTTTGACCCGTCAGGGCGTTCCGACCGTCAGAACACAGCACAAAGCAAAGAACCTGACCGCACAGGGTGCGTATGTGCTGGCAGATGCGGAAAGCAAACGTCAGGCGATCCTGATCGCTACCGGTTCCGAGGTTTCGCTGGCGATGGAAGCCAAAGCAATGCTTGAGGCCGAAGGCATTGGAACGCGCGTCGTCTCAATGCCCTGCATGGAACTGTTTGCCGAGCAGGATGAAGCCTATCGCAAGCGTGTTCTGCCTGCAGGCGCTGTTCGTGTCGGCATCGAGGCTGCTGTCCGCGCCGGTGGTTGGGACCGTTGGTTGCTTGGCGAGCGTGGTCGCGAGGCCAAGGCCGGGTTCATCGGCATGTCCAGCTTTGGTGCGTCGGCACCCGCTGGAGAGCTGTACAAGCATTTCGGCATTACAGCCGAAGCGACAGTCGAAAAAGTCAAAGAATTGCTGGGCTGATCCACCAGATTGCAAACACAAGGCCCCGGTCAACACCGGGGCCTTTTTTGTTAGACGAAGATGATCACCGATTGCATGCCATCGACAACCAACTCACCCTCGGTGTTCCACATCCGCATTACCTGAGAGCTATAGCCGTCATGCCCTGCAGTAAGCTGATGTTCCATCAGCCACCAGCCATCGCGCGTTTCAAGGTCTTCGGATAAGACATTGAATATCCAATTCATTGACGAGTTGTTGCCCGGTTTCTTCAACGTCGGGAATATGGCGGGCGGCAATAGATCCGCAATCGCGATCAGCCCTTCCATCCTGCCGCGCATCTGCGCGTCGTTATGGCGGGCCCAAACCTTCACATATCCTCGATCGGCGCCAGCAAACGGTCGTGCGCCATCGATCAATCGGACATCGAAATTCTCGAGAAACGCGATGGGAAATTTTGGCATATCCGGTGGGAAATAGTGTTCCGTGGCCTCTGGCTGGGTCGTTGCCTCTGCCGGGAACTCAAATGCCACGTGGCTGTCCTGTGATTGCCCGAAGGTGAATGCTCCCAGTGCCGCCGTCTTCCCCTCGATCCTCGCCCTTGCATTGATCGTCGTGACATTTCGCCCTTTGCGCAGCACCTCGGTTTCGATCAACGGCGGCGAGCCGATAGGCGCAGTGAAGTTAATCAAAGCCGACCGTAATGGAGGCAAATCATCGATCGCACGCCTCGCCGCAGCCAGTAGCAAGGCGGATGAAAACCCACCATACGTCGTACGACCTTGCATCCAGTTTGACGGCACAGGAAATTGCAATTCCCCGTCGATACATTCCGAACTGTCAAGAACCTGAGAAAGGCTGAGTTTTGTCATGGGCGTCACACTGGATAAGGTATGGCTGGACCTTACCCCGCCCGAGCAGACGCGCCAGACGAAACCTCACGTCACATGATCCTGATGTCAGTGTTTTTTCTCAGATCCTGAAAACGCGCTGATCGCAGGGGTTAGCACCTTGGTCGCCACAGGTATCAGCACCAGCCCATACGCCAAGCCAAAGATACCATCCATAGTCGCCTTTGCAATCCACTCAACTGCGCCAGTCCATTGATCAGACACAGCATGGCCTGCGGCGTATGCCCAGTCGTGTATGTGATGGCCTAACCAGCCAAAACCCAGAACTTCCATCCCATGGATCATGATCGACCCGCCGACCCACAGCATCGCTGCGGTGCCAACAATTGACAGAACCTTCATGACGATCGGCATCGCCTTGACCAGCCCCCTGCCCGTTCCACGCCCAATCGGCGTCGGAGCATTTTGCGCCAGGAACAGCCCAACATCATCCATCTTCACAATCAAAGCGACCGAGCCGTAAACGGCAACGGTTACACCGATGCCCACAACCGCCAGCGTTGCAGCCTGCATCCAAACATTAGGAGCCTCAATAGCTGCCAATGCGATGGTCATGATTTCAGCGGACAGGATGAAATCGGTCTTGATCGCGCCTTTCACCTTCTTCTCTTCCAGATGGCCGGGATCAGGGTTTTTCATATCCTCATCGATCGCGTGGCTTCCATGTGGGAATAGGACGTGAAAAATCTTCTCTGCTCCTTCGAAACACAAGTATGAGCCTCCAAGCATCAGCAGCGGGGTAATCAGCCACGGAGCGAAATTGGCCAGTAACAATGCCACTGGCAGCAGCAGAATGATCTTGTTGAATATGGACCCGCGCGCGATGCGCCAGATGATCGGCAATTCGCGCGCCGGGGCAAAACCCTGAACATATTTGGGCGTCACGGCCGCGTCGTCGATGATTACACCTGCCGTTTTCGCACCCGCCTTACCGGCTGCGGCCACCACATCGTCAACTGAGGCCGCCGCGACCTTTGCAATGCCCGCCACATCGTCCAACAGCGCCAACAGACCACTCATCGCGCTTCCTTTCCATTCATCTGCCCCGATTGGACCCTACCTGATCTAACAGCTAGCGCAAGCGTTAGCGCAACCGGCGCAGGTTTGCGCTAACACCTTAAAAATATGCCATTTTTGCCCTTTTGAGATTCAATATTCGCGGCTATATGGCCTGCAACGCAAGCGCATTTTGGAGACGTCGGATGACCATCAAGGTCGGTATCAATGGTTTTGGCCGCATCGGCCGCTGTACCCTGTCGCACATCGCCGCTTCGGCACGAAACGACATCGAAGTGATCAAAGTCAACGCAACCGGCCCGCTGGAAACCTCGGCACATCTGCTGAAGTATGACAGCATTCACGGGCGTTTCCCGCGCGAAGTCTCGGTCGAAGGCAGCACCATGGACTTAGGCCGCGGCCCGATGGAGATGTTCTCGACCTACGATATGAACGAGCTTGACTGGGAAGGCTGCGATGTCGTCCTAGAATGCACCGGCAAGTTCAATGACGGGCTGAAAGCCAAGACCCACCTGGATCGCGGCGCTGGTAAGGTACTTCTGTCAGCTCCGGGCAAGAATGTCGACAAAACCATTGTCTTTGGTGTGAATCACAACAGCCTGTCCGCGAATGATAACATGGTGTCGAACGGCTCCTGCACCACCAACTGCCTTGCTCCGCTTGCCAAGGTGCTGGATGAAGGGATCGGAATCGAGCATGGCATCATGACCACGATCCATGCCTATACCGGCGACCAGCCAACGTTAGACCGTCGCCACAGCGATCTGTACCGCGCCCGCGCGGCTGCCATGTCGATGATCCCGACCACAACCGGCGCTGCAGCAGCTTTGGGCGAGGTGCTGCCAAACCTCAAAGGTCGTCTGGACGGTTCGGCCATCCGCGTACCAACGCCGAATGTCTCGGCGGTTGACCTGTCATTCCGCGCTTCGCGTGATGTCTCGGTCGAAGAGGTGAACGCGATCGTCGAAGAGGCGGCCAAAGGCCCAATGCAGCGTGTTCTGGGTTATGAGCCCGCCCCGCTGGTTTCGACCGATTTCAACCACACCGAAGAAAGCTCGATCTTCGCACCGGACCAGACCCGTGTGGTCGACGGACGCATGGTGCGTGTTCTGGCTTGGTATGACAACGAATGGGGCTTCTCTGTTCGTATGGCCGATGTCGCTGTCGCGATGGGCCGCCTTAACTGACCCTTCGTACATCGCTTGTACCCTAGTGCCCGCTCAGGTTATCTGAGCGGGCATTTTCGTTCAGGACGCTGCAATGACCAATCAAATCGCCATCTGGCTTGGAGTCCTGATCCTGGTTGCGCTGATGCTGGACGTTGCACTGTTCGGCACCGAACACCTGCTGTTTCTGGGTAAGAAACTCTACTATTTCCTAGATTGGCTCGCCTTCTGGCGCTGACAGAGGTTTTGCTTGACTTTCCGACCAATCTGGCTTTGTTAGCGCTAACCATCTATCGACCGCATTCTGACGGAGCGCATCATGACACTCAAGCTGGCAATCAACGGATTTGGACGGATCGGACGCGGAGTTCTTCGCGCAGTTATGGAATCGGGCCGCACCGACGTGGAAATCGTCGCCATCAACGATTTGGCAAAACCCGAAATGAACGCGCATCTGTTCGAGTTCGACAGTGTGCACGGCCGTTATCCCAACCCTGTTACGCTGACTGATGCCGGCCTGGATGTCGGCGCTGGACCGATCCGGTTGACCAGTGAACGCGATCCTGAGGTACTGGACTGGTCGGATGTTGATGTCGTTCTGGAATGCACCGGCGTTTTCCGGACCCGTGAAGCAGCCGAGCGGCATCTGAAAAACGGATCAAAGAAAGTTCTGATCTCGGCCCCCGCCCGCGGAGATGGCGGCGTAAAGACCGTAGTGTTTGGCGTGAACGACCATGAATTGACAGCTGACGACATCGTGGTCTCCAACGCGTCGTGCACAACGAACTGCCTGTCGCCCGTCGCAGCGGCCTTGGACGCGGGACTGGGCATCAAGCACGGCAATATGACCACCGTCCACGCGTATACTGCAAGCCAACCGGTTCACGACACAGCGGGTAAAGACCCCTACCTTTCACGCGCTGCAGCATTATCGATGATCCCAACAACGACCGGTGCAGCGTCTGCAGTTGGTCTGGTTCTGCCGCAGCTGGCCGGAAAACTAACCGGGCAAGCCATTCGTGTACCCACTCCGAATGTTTCGGTTGTGGATCTGGTGGCTGAAGTTTCGCGCCCAACCACTGAAGAAGAGGTAAACGCTCTCTTTGTAGAAGCTGCCGCGAAGATCCCCGGAGTGCTTGCTGCAGAGAATCGCCCTCTGGTCTCGGTCGATTTCAACCACGACTCACACAGCTCGACTGTTTCGCTGGCCGAAACCAAAGTGACCGACGGCACATTGGTGCGCGTGCTGGCGTGGTATGACAATGAATGGGGCTTCTCGAATCGGATGCTGGATACAGCGGCCGCGATGGGTGCCCTAGCCTAAGCGCTCGCGCAGCGCATCATTGACACGGGGCGTGACGAATTTCGACACGTCCCCATTCAGGCGAGCGATTTCTTTAACCAGCTTCGAAGCAATCGCCTGATGCCGGGCCTCGGCCATCAGAAATACCGTTTCAATCGAGTCGTCCAATGCCCGGTTCATGCCAACCATCTGGAATTCATACTCGAAATCAGCAACGGCGCGCAGTCCGCGAACGATGATCTGAGCGCCCACATCACGTGCGCAGTCGATCAGCAAGTTTTCAAACGGGTGCGCCACGATTTCTGTTCCGGTTTGCTCGGTCAGATGAGCGCACTCGGCCTCAATCATCGCGACACGCTCTTCCAACGAAAACAGAGGCCCCTTGTCGCGGTTAATTGCAACACCGATCACAAGCTTATCGACCAGCGCGGCTGCGCGACGAATGATGTCGATATGACCCAAGGTGATAGGATCAAAAGTTCCGGGATATAATCCGACCCTCATTGGGATCTCCAGCGCAACAATATTTCTGCGCAAGCAAACATAACTTTGCCGCAGGTGCAAGAGGCTGCAACAGCCCCCGCGTTCAGTGGCCCATGATCATGCCTTCAAGCGCGTCTTTTTCCATGGCAAGTTCTGCAAGTTGCGCCTTGACTGCATCGCCAAGCGTGACAATCCCGACCAGTTTTCCGTCTTCAAGAACCGGCATGTGTCGAAACCGTCCCTCAGTCATCTGAGAAAGGATAGCCTCAACCGTATCCTGCTGGCTGGCTGTGACGAGTTGCTTTGTCATATAGCTGCTGACGGGTTTATCCAAGCATCCGCTACCGCTGGCGGCAAGCTCGCGAACGATGTCACGTTCGGATAAGATGCCCAACGCTGTCTGCCCTCCGTCTTCCGAAATCACCACAGTACCGATCCGCTTTTCTGCAAGAATTTCGGCCGCCTGCGAGACCGATGCTGTTGGTTCGACCGTCACGACGCCGCTACCGGCTTTGGACTTGAGAATGGCCTGAACGAGCATATGCAAAAACCTCCGGAATTACGTACTGTTTTCCAAAGCGTTGCCGGAATGTCTGAATGTGTCAAGGTGAAGCTTCCGCTTCCAGCCGCGCTACTTCGTCCCGCAAGCCACGAGTCAGTGCTTCGGCAAAACGATTCAGGCGTTCATTGCGTTGATCACCTTGATGGCGGACAAGATAGAACCCCCGGGTCAAACTTATCTGATCCGTCAGTATTTTCCGCAATTCTCGATGAAACGGCAGAGTGAAATCATGCGCCACACAGACCCCTGTCCCCAATGAGACCTGCCGCAGCTGGACGGAAACCGAGTTTGATGCAAGAGCGACACGCTCAACCCCAATATCATTGAGATAATCCAACTCCCGATCAAAGATCATGTCGGGAATGTACCCGATCATCCGATGACCGCGCAGGTCATCCGTGGATCGGATGGCGAAATGGCGACACAGATACTCCTGCGTTGCAACCATATGCAGTTGGTAATCGGTAATTTTTTGAACCAGCAACTGCCCAGCGGTCGGCGCACTGACTGTGATTGCCATATCAGCCTCTCGCCGCGACAGGTTGATGATGCGCGGCAAGGCCAGAATCTGAATGTCGAGGTCAGGATTGGCATCGCTGATTTTGGCGCATACCTGCGGCAAAAGGTAATTCGCGCAGCCGTCCGGCGCACCGATCCGGATTTGGCCGCTTAGAGATTTGTTTGAGCCTGACGTCACGCCGGTCGCTGCACGCAACGCCTCTTCGGCTTGAAGCCCATGCTCCATCAGACGCTGGCCCGCGGTCGTCAACACATAGCCCTGCTGCGACTTAGTAAACAATACTGCGTCCAATGCCGCTTCTAGCCGCGCGATCCGGCGCCCAACGGTTGCTGGATCGATCTTAAGCACCCGACCTGCCGCCGAAAGGCTTTCGTCGCGCGCAACCGCCAGAAAGACCCGCAAATCGTCCCAATTCGGCGTCATGAGCCATCCTTTGCATTTTTGCAAAACCAGTTTGAAATATTGCCTCTGTTCAGGTGATTTTCGCAAGCCTATTCTGCGCGCAACTTAATTTGGAGGAGTTTGCGATGAACGACCTGACTCATTTCATCAATGGTGAAAACGTCGCCGGCACATCGGGCCGTTTCGACAATGTCTTCAACCCCGCCACCGGCGAAGCGCAATATCAATGCCCGATGGCCAGCGCGGCTGAGACCACCGCAGCCATCGAAGACGCCGCTGCGGCTCAGGTCGCGTGGGGCGCAACCAACCCTCAGAAACGCGCGCGCGTGATGATGGCGATGGTTGGCCTGATGAACCGCGATATGGATAGACTGGCCGAAGCACTTAGCCGAGAGCATGGCAAAACCCTTCCAGACGCCAAGGGCGATCTACAGCGTGGCCTGGAAGTGATCGAATACTGCATCGGTGCGCCGCAAATGCTGAAGGGCGAATTCACCGACAGCGCGGGTCCGGGTATCGACATGTATTCGATGCGTCAGCCATTGGGCGTTGTTGCTTCGATCATGCCCTTTAATTTCCCCGCGATGATGCCATTGTGGCACGTTGGCCCGGCACTGGCTTGCGGTAATGCAGTGGTTCTGAAGCCTTCCGAACGCGACCCTTCGGTGCCCTTGATGCTGGCTGAGCTGTTCATCGAAGCCGGTTTGCCCAAAGGTGTGTTCCAGGTCGTAAATGGCGATAAAGAGGCCGTTGACACCCTGCTGGATAGCGAAATCATTCAGGGTGTGAGCTTCGTGGGTTCAACCCCGATCGCACAATATATCTATGCCCGCGCGACCGCGAACGGCAAACGTGCGCAATGCTTTGGCGGCGCAAAAAACCATATGATCGTCATGCCAGACGCTGATCTGGATCAAGCAGCCGACGCTCTTGTTGGGGCTGGCTATGGCGCGGCGGGAGAGCGTTGCATGGCAATCTCAGTCGCGGTACCGGTAGGCGAAGAAACCGCCGATGCATTGATCGAAAAACTGATCCCGCGCGTCGAAAAGCTGAAGGTGGGCCCCTACACCGCTGGTGATGATGTTGACATGGGACCGGTCGTGACCGGTGCCGCGAAAGAACGTATTTTGGGCCTGATCAATTCGGGTGTCGAGCAAGGTGCGAAGCTGGTTGTCGACAACCGTGATTTCAGCCTGCAGGGATACGAAGACGGCTTCTTTGTTGGCCCTCATCTGTTTGATCATGTCACGCCCGATATGGACATTTACAAGCAGGAAATCTTTGGGCCGGTTCTCTCAACCGTACGCGCAGGCTCGTATGAAGAGGCGCTGAAGCTGGCAATGGATCATGAATACGGCAACGGCACCGCGATCTTCACCCGCGACGGAGATACAGCGCGTGATTTTGCAAACCGCGTGAATATCGGCATGGTCGGCATCAATGTCCCGATCCCTGTTCCGCTGGCCTACCACACATTTGGCGGCTGGAAGAAATCCATGTTCGGCGATCTGAACCAACACGGGCCTGATAGCTTCAAGTTCTATACTCGCACCAAAACTATCACCTCCCGCTGGCCGTCAGGGATCAAGGAAGGCGGCGAGTTCAATTTCAAGGCTATGGACTAATCAATCCGAGCCTTCTTCATGAAACCCGGCTGCACAGGCCGGGTTTTTCGTTTTTCAAAGCTTGTTCTAGGCGGTTTGGTCACCTCACAAGAAATTCAGAGGCCAACCACTGGAAATTTACATCAATCGCCAATATTTTATCGGCAAATCAGCCAGACGAGCAGTTCGTATCTTTCCGGAGGCAAAATTGTCCCAAAATCGTTTTACCCGTCGTCATGCCCTGTTGGGCGCCGCATCTCTGATCGCGACCCCCGCCCTTGTACGCGCTCAAAGCAGCGATGCTTTCCCGCAGGATGAAGAAGCCATCAGCACGCAGTTGCCGGTACGCCGAAACGTATCCTCGTTCTCGCAACAGAACTGGCAGGATCACTTTGACGAGTTGGGTGTTGGCGCGCTGTTGGCCGACATCACCAGCCGCGCAGTGCACTATTGGGGGCCAGACGGAACCTACAGGCTTTATCCAAGTTCGGTTCCCATGAGTGAAGAACTGACCAAGCGTGGATATACCAAGGTCACGCGCAAAGCGGAAAACCCAAGCTGGACACCAACCGCTTCAATGCGCGAGCGCGACCCTTCACTGCCGGTTCGCATGGAAGGTGGCGATCCGGGCAACCCGCTGGGTACGCGTGCCATGTATCTGGGCTGGCCTGCCTATCTGGTTCACGGCACCCACGACACTCGCAAGATCGGACGGCAGAGCTCATCTGGATGCATCGGCCTCTACAACCAGCACGTGGAAGAGCTGTATCCGCTCGTACAAGTCGGCACTCAAGTCCGCCTTCTGTAAAAAGCTTCGTATCAACGCAAAAGCCCCGGCCATCTGGACCGGGGCTTTTCAGTTTGGGGGTGGTAGTTTTATTCGGGGATTATCACTTCGTCGATCACGTGGATTACGCCATTGCTGGCCTCGATATCGGCCTGGATGACTTCGGCACCGTTCACCTTGACGCCGTTCCTGGCGTTTACGCTCAGACGGTCACCTTGAACAGTCAGAACCTTCGCGCGCTTGCCCGCAATATCACCCGACATCACTTTGGCTGGGACCACATGATAGGTCAGGATCGATACTAGCTGATCTTTGTTTTCCGGCAGAAGCAGGGTTTCGACCGTTCCCTCCGGGAGTGCAGCAAATGCTTCATCCGTAGGCGCGAATACCGTAAACGGACCTTTGCCCTTCAGTGTGTCAACCAAACCTGCGGCCTGAACAGCGGCGACCAAAGTGTTGAACGACCCAGCAGAGACTGCGGTGTCTACTATATCGGCGGCCTGGGCCTTGACGGGCAGTGCAAGTGCAAGTGCGGCGGCAGCGCCCATGAATGTGCGGCGGAACATGGCTGTTAACTCCTCTCCAGCTTGTTATGGAAAGGAGTACGGACCTTTTGCCGCTCCGGATCACATTGCGATCATTTTTCTTTGAACTGCACCCAGATGCTTTGCGCCCTGCCGTCTTTCAGAAATGGCAACGCCTCTGCCGCATCGGGTCGTTCCTGCTGAAGGTAATATCCCGGCCAAAGCATTGAAAAGGAACCTGATTGCAGCAGGGCGTGCAGCATATATTGCTCACCCCAACCCGGGCAATCATAGAAAAACCGCTTCGGATATTCATAGGGCAGAAAAACATCATGCACATGAATGACAACGCCGGGCTTCAGCGCCGGAATGATGCGGCAGAACAGGTGGGCGACATCGTTACTCATCCGAACGACATGGCTTGAATCGATGAACAACACGTCTCCGGCTTCAAGCTGATCGAATATCGCAGGGTCAACTTCTTCCAGCCGTTTTTGCTCGAACTGGTCTACGACCTGAGCGATATCGGCACGTGGATATGGGTCAATTGCTGTTATGGTCGTCTCCAACCCACCATCAATGATCGCTTGCCGCGTCACGCGGGTCGAGTTTCCACAACCTACTTCGATCACGCGCTTGGGCTGAAAACGGCGGATCATCAGGTACAACGCGTCCGCATCCGGGCTGTCATAATAGCCGTTTTCGGGTGCGTAACCCGTCTGGTTTCGCTCCGGGTCTTTCAGCGCCGCAAGCGCATCTGCGTGACGCGCGTACTCTTCCACCAGCTGCGAGATATCAAATCCTTCCATCCCCGGTGACAGGGCATAGGCCGGGCGGGTCAGCCCCCCTGCCCGTTCAAACGCTTCAAGCCGCGCTCGTTCGTCCTGTTCCGAGACCTTATCAATCAGCTTCAAGCCGAGCTCATCCAAAGCGGCATTGATTTGCGGAAATTTTCTGGGTTTCACGAGCATTGCTCCAAACTGCGTTGCGCCTGTTCCTTACCTTTGCACGCAAGCTCTCTGCAAGAACCGTTGCGGCAAACCCTTGGCAAAAGTGCAAATTCCGTATTCACTGACTGGAATTCAACGATGAGGACCGCAATGCAGCAGGAATTCACGTTAGGCATTGAGGAAGAGTATCTGCTGGTTGATCGTGACAGCCTGCAGCTTGCGCATGCCCCAACCGCGTTGATCGAGGCCTGCCAGAATGACTTTGAAGGTCAGGTTAGCCCCGAATTCCTGCAATGTCAGATTGAAGTAGGCACCCGGCCCCACGCGACCATCAAGTCGGCGCGCGAGGACCTCAAGCGGCTTAGGTCCTGTGTGTCAGAACGCGCGGCTGAGTATAATTTGTCGCCGATTGCTGTGTCGTGCCATCCGTTTGCGAATTGGAAGGATCAGCATCACACCCGGAAAGAGCGTTATGATGCCCTTCAACATGCCTTGGGCGGTGTGGCGCGGCGCATGTTGATTTGCGGTATGCATGTTCATGCCGGCGTTGAAGATCAAGCATTGCGCGCTGATCTGATGCCGCAGCTTTCCTACTTCCTACCTCATCTATTGGCGCTTTCAACATCCTCCCCTTATTGGAACGGAGAGGACACCGGCCTGTCGTCCTACAGGTTGACCGTCTTCGACAACCTGCCCCGGACCGGCCTGCCCCCGGTGTTCAACAGTTGGGGAGAATATGAGCGCACCACCGGCGTGCTGGTCGAACTTGGAGTCATCGAGGACACCTCAAAAATCTGGTGGGATCTGCGCCCCTCACACCGTTTTCCCACGTTGGAAACGCGCATCATGGACGTGCAGCCCCGGTTGGAGCATACGCTGTCTCTGGCCGCAATGGTGCAGGCACTAACGCGGATGCTGTGCCGCCTGAAGGCCCGGAACCTGCGATGGCGGCAGTATGACAAATTCCTGATCGGCGAAAACCGCTGGCGTGCGCAGCGTTATGGAGTCGGCGAAGGTCTGATCGATTTCGGCGATCGCTCGATCAAGCCAATGGCCGAGTTGATCGGAGAGCTGATGGGTATGCTTGCCGAAGACACCGAAGCCTTGGGCACTATGACCGAACTCGCCCGTCTCAGGCAGATCGCCGAAACCGGCACATCCGCCACGCGTCAGCGCCGGATCCATGCCGAAGCAGTTGCGCGTGGGGACGATCCCGGCATGGCCGTCGTCAAACATCTGATCGAAGAATTTCATGCCGACCTATAGGCCTAGACTGCTGCCAAAATCTCTTTGATCCGATCAGCGACAGGTTCGTACAAATCGCGATCCGTCCAATATCCGTTGTGCGACAATGGGTTCCAGGACGTAAAGATTTTGCCCGCATTGATCGCCTTGTCTTTCAGGGCACCACTTTGCGCAAGCTGCGCATAGCTCGGGGCGCTCTTACCCAACGGAAAACCCAGTACGTCGTGTTTGTCATAGTAGTTTCGCCACCAAGTCGAAAACTGCAGCGCGGGTGCCAGCGCGCTGTTAGGGGCCATGATCGGGAAGATTTCATTCTCTGGATATGCGAACAGAAAAATCGGGATGTTGCACCCGAAAGTCATGATACCGGCGACGGTTTTCATGTTCTCAACATCCGTCGGATGTACAGGTGAGCCACCCTGCCGCAGATGTCGCTGCATATCGTAAATATAGTTTGACATGATGTGCCCGCCCAGCGAATGGGCCAATACAAGAACGGGCCCCTGCGGTCCGACCTGATGCTTTACAACGCCCATCACATTCTCGATCTTCTTGTGAATGGCCTCATAAATCTTGTCACCATCATCGGGCGTGGGACGGTAAGATGCAGCATCTGACAGATTGCACACAACAAATTCGCGCAGCTTGTCATATCCAAGGCTTCGATTGACCTTGCGCAAGTATTCCTTTTGCCGTCCCTGCAAGATCTGCGCCCAAACCACCTCGTGCCAGATCACATCGTCCATATCAGCGCCCACTCGGTTCGACACGCGCCGTTTCAGCCCCTTGGAAAAGGTCGGTGTAGTCGAAGGCGGCTGGCCCTGAGGATTGTGCTGGCTGCCCATGCCATGGATCACGACCACGGCGAGTTTGTGCGAAGGCATAAGAATACTCCTTAATGATCAAAAATCTCAATTCGCGCAGTATACTCCATCGCCTCGATATCACCTAAATCACTGCGTTTGCCGTCGCTGAAAAATTTCTGTAAGGATTGAAGAATAAAACGCTCGTTCAATTCTACAGCCAACAGGAAATACACGTTATGGATTTCGCGCTGACCGAGGAACAAACGGCCATCTTCGACATGGCGCACGCCTTTGGCCAAGACCACATCGCCCCATACGCGCGCCAGTGGGAAGCTGAGGGCACGATCCCCAAAGATCTTTGGCCCAAAATCGGCGAGCTTGGCTTTGGTGGCCTCTATGTCTCGGAAGAGGCTGGCGGGTCAGGCCTGAGCCGGCTGGATGCAACTCTGGTTTTCGAGGCTCTATCAATGGCCTGCCCCTCGGTTGCGGCGTTTCTTTCGATCCATAACATGTGCGCCAAAATGCTGGACAGTTTTGGCAGCGATGATCTGAAGTCCCGCATCATGCCAGACGTTCTTAGCTTGGAAACCGTGCTCAGCTATTGCCTAACTGAACCAGGTTCGGGATCGGATGCAGCCGCCTTGAAAACCCGCGCCGAACGCACCAATGAGGGCTACACGCTCAACGGCACCAAGGCCTTCATTTCTGGCGGAGGATACTCGGACGCCTATGTTTGCATGGTCCGAACAGGTGCGGATGGCCCCAAGGGAATCTCTACAGTCTATGTCGAAGATGGCACACCGGGCTTAAGCTTTGGTGCTTTGGAACAGAAAATGGGCTGGAAGAGCCAGCCAACCACTCAGGTCCAGTTTGATGATTGCAAAATTCCATCCGGCAATCTGGTCGGAACTGAAGGCGACGGTTTCAAATACGCGATGATGGGCCTGGACGGCGGCCGTTTGAATATCGCCTCCTGTTCGCTGGGTGCCGCGCAAAACGGGCTGAACATGACCATGCAGTACATGTCCGAGCGCAAGGCCTTTGGGCAATCGATCGATCAGTTTCAAGCGCTGCAGTTTCGACTGGCCGATATGGAGATCGAATTGCAGGCAGCACGCACCTTCTTACGACAGGCTGCGTGGAAGCTGGATCAAGGCGCACCGGATGCGACCAAGTTTTGCGCGATGGCCAAGAAATTCGTGACCGAGACCGGATCGAAGGTCGTGGACCAATGCCTGCAATTGCACGGCGGATATGGTTATCTGGCTGACTATGGCATCGAAAAACTCGTGCGGGATTTGCGCGTTCATCAGATACTTGAAGGCACGAATGAGATCATGCGCGTGATCGTCGCGCGCCAGATGCTCTCAAACCGCTGAGGTCTCTAATGTCTGACATTGACATTCGCACAACGGGCCGCGCCGGACGCATCACCCTGACGCGGCCGCAGGCTTTGAACGCGCTCAGTTATGACATGTGCATGGCCATCGATACTGCCCTGCGCAACTGGCGTGAGGATGATGAGGTTGATCTAATCATCCTTGACGCTGAAGGTGAGAAAGCCTTTTGCGCGGGTGGAGATATCGCCGAGCTCTATGAGACCGGCACCTCGGGAAACTATGCATATGGTCGGAAATTCTGGCGGGACGAATACCGCCTAAACGCCTTGATTTATGAGTACCCAAAACCAGTCGTCAGCTTCCTGCAAGGTTTTACCATGGGCGGGGGCGTTGGAATTGGTTGCCATGGAAGCCATCGGGTCGTTGGAGAAAGCTCAAAGATTGCGATGCCGGAATGCTCAATCGGGCTTGTCCCTGATGTGGGCGGATCGCTGATGTTGGCGCTGGCTCAGGGACGCCTGGGAGAATACCTGGGCACGACCGGATATCGCATGGGGCCTGCAGACGCGATACTTGCCGGGTTTGCCGATCACTTTGTTCCGCAAGAGAAATGGCCGGAATTGGTCGACCTTCTGGAAGCGTCGGGTCGCGCCGAACTTGTCCATGAACATTCAGTCCCCGCCCCTGAAAGCGCCTTGGCGAAAATGCAAGATCGCATTGACAAATTCTTCGACGGAGAAGGGCTGGACGAGGTTCTGAACAGCCTGCGCAACGATAGCACTGAATTTTCGACGAAAATTCTCGATACGCTGTCGAAGAATTCTCCGATCTCAATGGCATGTACCCTAGAGATTTTGCATCGTCTGCGAAGCACAGGCCCGACGTTGCAATATGCGTTAGAATTGGAATACCGCTTTACCTATCGCGCGATGGAACATGGTGACTTTCTGGAAGGCATACGCGCCCAGATCATTGATAAAGACCGCGATCCCAAATGGCAGTTTGCTGATCTAAAGGTTCCAATGGACGCGGTTTCCAAAATGCTACATCCGCTTGGTGCGGACGCCCTAAGTTTTTCAGAGGAGTAAGGGATGAAAATCGCATTCATAGGTCTGGGCAATATGGGCGCGCCGATGGCAGCCAATCTGGCACGCGCAGGTCACGAGGTTATCGGCTTCGACCAGGCAGATGTCACGATTGATGGCGTCGCTATGGCTGCCTCAAGTGCAGAAGCAGTTGCAAGCGCTGACGCTGTCATCACCATGCTTCCAAACGGACAGATCCTGCGTGCCGTTGCTGACGAAGTCATCCCGGCGATGCAAGATGGCGCCGCCCTCATCGATTGTTCCACGGTAGATGTCGACAGCGCGCGCGTGGTGGCGAAACAAGCGTCGCAGGCCGGTTTGCTCTCGGTGGATGCTCCGGTCTCTGGCGGAATTGGCGGTGCGGCGGCGGGCACCTTGACGTTCATGGCTGGCGGCTCTGCTACCGCCTTTGCCAAAGCCGCTCCGCTATTTGAAATCATGGGGCAGAAAGCCGTTCATTGCGGTGAAGCCGGCGCTGGTCAGGCTGCAAAGATCTGCAACAACATGATCCTTGGTGTCACCATGATCGCCACCTGCGAAGCGTTTGCCCTTGCCGACAAACTGGGATTGGACCGTCAAAAGATGTTCGATGTAGTGAGCACCTCATCTGGATATAGCTGGACAATGAATGCCTATTGCCCTGCCCCCGGTGTCGGCCCGGAAAGCCCATCTGACAACGACTATACCCCTGGCTTTGCCTCCGAGCTCATGCTCAAAGACCTGCGCCTTAGTCAGCAGGCCGCAGAAAGCGCGGATGCCGATACCCCAATGGGGCAGATCGCGACGTTGCTTTACGAGCAATTTGTGGAAAAAGAGAATGGTTTGGGCCGCGACTTCAGCGCCATGCTGCCGCGGTTCGAGAAACGCAACCGCAGCTGACAGATCGGTGGCGGAAAACCGCACAGGGATGGAATTCCGTAAGGCGCGTACTTAGGTGTTTGGGTAATGTGTAAGTACACAACCTTTGCCGGAGCGCGCCTTAATGAACCCCCTGACCCGTTCTTTCATGATCGCCCTTATTGCGTTGAGCCCTGCCGCTGTATTGGCAGGAAATGGCAAAGGCAAAGGCAAGTCCAAGCTGCAGGTCGAGCGGGTTGCGCCGCAATCTGGCGTCGTTCGTGGCAGTGTTGGTCACTGTCCTCCGGGGCTTGCCAAAAAGGCTGTGCCCTGTGTACCGCCCGGGCAAGCCAAAAAGCTATATCGCACCGGCGACCGGATTGGTGACTACGTTTGGATCGACGATCCCTATCGGTACGGCTTGCGACGCGGCGGCAATTATGTGCGCGCAGGGGATTACGTGTATTCAATCGATCCCGACACGCACAAAGTTCTGAATCTGATCGGTGCCGCCGCTGATATACTTTACTGATCGCGCTACTCGGCGGCTACGCGTTCGTTATTCAGCATTGGTTTCAGATACCGCCCAGTGTGGCTGCGCTCGCATTCTGCAACGTCTTCCGGTGTACCGACCGCAACGATCTGACCTCCTCCATCGCCGCCTTCTGGACCGATATCGATGATCCAGTCGGCGGTTTTAACGACGTCCAGATTATGCTCGATCACGACCACTGTGTTGCCCTGATCAACAAGCTCATGCAGCACTTCCAATAGCTTACGCACGTCTTCGAAATGAAGCCCTGTCGTGGGCTCATCAAGAATGTACAGCGTCCGCCCGGTCGAACGTTTGCTCAACTCTTTCGACAGCTTCACCCGTTGCGCCTCACCGCCTGACAAGGTCGTCGCCTGTTGTCCGACCTTGATATAACCAAGCCCAACGCGCGCCAGGGCGTCCATTTTATCCCGAATGGACGGAACCGCCTTGAAGAACTCCTGAGCGTCTTCAACCGTCATATCAAGCACATCCGCGATGGATTTACCCTTGAACTTGATCTCGAGCGTCTCGCGGTTATAACGCGCGCCCTTGCAGGTCTCGCAAGTCACATAGACATCGGGCAGAAAGTGCATTTCGATCTTGATGACACCATCACCTTGGCATGCCTCGCAACGTCCACCCTTGACGTTAAAGCTGAAGCGGCCGGGTTTATACCCACGCGCCTTGGCCTCGGGCAACCCGGCGAACCAGTCGCGGATCGGGGTGAAGGCCCCGGTGTAAGTCGCTGGATTCGAACGCGGTGTCCGCCCAATGGGCCGCTGATCGATGTCGATCACCTTATCGAGGTGTTCAAGCCCTTTGATCGTTTCGCAAGGTGCCGGAGTCTGACGCGCTCCGTTCAACCGCATCGAAGCCGTTTTGAATAACGTCTCGATCGTCAGCGTTGATTTCCCACCACCGGACACACCGGTTACACAGACAAATTTGCCCAGCGGGAAGTCTGCTGTGACGTTCTTAAGATTGTTCCCGGTGGCCTTGACCACGCTTACTTTCTGCTTCTTTCCCTTCCGCCGTTCGGTCGGTACGGCGATCTCACGGGTTCCAGAAAGATATTGGCCGGTTATTGAGGCCGTATCGCTTGCAATATGCTCGGGCGTACCGTGACTGACCACCTGCCCGCCATGTACACCAGCTCCGGGACCGATATCGAAGACGTAGTCCGCCTCTCGAATAGCCTCTTCGTCATGTTCAACAACGATCACCGTGTTTCCTTGGTCGCGCAGGTTCTTGAGCGTATCCAACAGGCGGTCATTGTCGCGCTGGTGAAGGCCAATCGAGGGCTCATCCAGAACATACAATACCCCGGTCAGGCCCGATCCGATCTGGCTGGCCAAACGAATACGCTGGCTCTCACCACCCGACAGGGTGCCACTTGAACGAGACAGTGTAAGATATTCCAATCCAACGTTATTCAGAAATCCCAACCGCTCGCGAATCTCTTTGAGAATAGCCCGTGCAATTTCGTTGTTCTGCGCGCTCAGATGGTTCGGGGCGTCTTCAATCCAAGCCAGCGCCTCGCGGATCGACATTTCGACAACCTGTCCAACGTGCAAACCCGCGATCTTTACGGCCAGTGCTTCGGCACGCAGACGGTAGCCTTCGCATGTGCCGCAGGGTCGGTTGTTTTGATAACGCTCGAACTCTTCACGAATCCAAGCGCTGTCCGTCTCGCGATAACGGCGCTCCATATTTGGGATGACGCCCTCAAAGCTTCGGGTAACCTGATAAACACGTCCACCTTCGTCATAGCGGAACTGGATTTCCTCATCACCAGAGCCACGCAGAAACACCTGCTGGACCTTCTTGGGCAAATCCTTCCAAGGCGTGTTCTTGTCGAATTCGTAGTGCCGCGCGATGGCCTCGATCGTTTGCAGAAAATAGGGCGATTTGCCCTTCCGCCACGGGGCCAGCGCCCCGTCATACAACTTCAACGTCTGGTCGGGCACGACGAGACGTTCATCAAAGAACAGTTCAACACCCAGACCGTCGCAATCCGGACAAGCCCCAAAGGGTGCGTTGAACGAAAATAGGCGCGGCTCGATCTCGGGGATGGTAAATCCGCTGACCGGGCAGGCAAAGTTTTCGCTGAACGTTATCCGTTCAGGATCACCCTCTTTCGGTGCGGTTTCAAGGATTGCGATCCCATCCGCCAGATCCAATGCTGTCCGCAAACTGTCGGCTAGCCGGGTTTCCACGCCTTCACGCACGACCAGACGATCAACAACAACGTCGATATCGTGGCGGAATTTCTTATCCAGCGTCGGCGGCTCATCTAGTTCGTAGAATTCTCCATCCACCTTGACGCGCTGGAAGCCCTGCTTGCGAAGTTCAAGGAACTCTTTCTTGTACTCACCTTTCCGATCGCGCACGATTGGGGCCAGCAGATAGCCGCGGGTGCCCTCCTCCATCGTCATGATCCGATCGACCATATCCTGCACTTGCTGCGCCTCAATTGGCAGCCCAGTGGCCGGGCTATAGGGCGTACCCGCACGGGCAAAGAGCAGGCGAAGATAATCATATATCTCGGTCACGGTGCCCACGGTCGAACGCGGGTTTTTCGAGGTTGTCTTCTGTTCAATCGAAATTGCCGGAGAAAGGCCGCTGATGTGGTCGACATCAGGCTTTTCCATCATATCGAGGAATTGCCGCGCATAGGCCGACAAGCTTTCGACATAGCGGCGCTGCCCTTCAGCATAGATCGTATCAAACGCCAGTGAGGACTTGCCCGAGCCGGACAGACCGGTGATCACCACCAACTGATCGCGCGGAATGTCGACATCAATACTCTTGAGGTTATGTTCGCGCGCGCCGCGCAACTCGATATTCTTCAGCTCAGCCATTCTGGCCCCCAACAAACAACGCTTTAGAGATAGGCGAGCAGCGCTGAGTCTCCAACCAAAAAATTAGAACAAATGAAGAACAGGCGGATTTTCGACAAATACGCCTAGTCGTGAGACTTCTGGGCAAGCGCCCATGCACAGATCGGAAAATCTGGATCATTTTCCAGATTGTCTGTTTCAGGGTCATAGACCGGTGGCCACTCGGGTTCGAGATTGCGTAAAGCGGCCTCACGGTTTCCCCATTGCTCGGCACGGATCAGTGCAGGATCAAACCCGCATTCGGCCAAAAGGTTCTTCAATCCGCGTGCGGACCAGCGCGAACAATCATTTGGCGCGGCGTGGTATGGGATGAAAAACGGAACGGCCAACCAAAAATATCCACCGGGCCGCAGCATCTCTAATACGTTCAGAGTGGCCTCTACCGGACGGTCCAAATGCTCCCACACTTGGTTGGCTAATATCAGATCATACTTGCGGACCTGGTGTTGTGCATCCAACAAAGGGCCGGTGCAGATGTCATGCTGCCGATGCCATACCTGCTGGTAGCTTTTGAAACCAAATTGTTTGCCCCACGAGCCCGAAATCTCAACAGCATCAAGCGCTTCCGGCTTCAACCCTCGCACCCATTTCCGGCTGCGTCGCGCCATGATGACTCGATTTAGACTGGTCACTGTTTGCCCCTGATATTTTGTAGGCAATAAACCACATGACCGGCCCGAAGTCGGTACCAAAAAAGGCGATGTGATCAACTATTTTTTGGTAGGAAAATGGCGCGGTTGACGGGGCTCGAACCCGCGACCCCCGGCGTGACAGGCCGGTACTCTAACCAACTGAGCTACAACCGCGCATCTATTTTCGTGGCCTTTACCCTGGACCAAGGAGTGCAGCGATGGCGCGGTTGACGGGGCTCGAACCCGCGACCCCCGGCGTGACAGGCCGGTACTCTAACCAACTGAGCTACAACCGCCCGCTGCGCGTTCATCTCTGAACGTTTGGGTGTATTATGGCTACGCCCGGGCATCGTCAAGCGGCGTTTTGAAGTTTTTTAGCCGAACCGGATTTTTTCCCAACTATTCGACTTGGCACGCAACACCCGCAATCCGCGTATCTGTCGGCGGACCCGATAATAGCGCGCTTTGAACTTGCAGAGAACCGCAAGCCGCTGTATCGAGCGCCGCTATGGGTGATTAGCTCAGTGGTAGAGCGCTTCGTTCACATCGAAGATGTCAGGAGTTCAAATCTCTTATCACCCACCATATTTTCAATGACTTACCGACAGTAGATAAAGTGACGCAAAGCCCGTTCTTTCAACACGCTAAGCGTGGCTTTTGTCCTATCCGCCAACGTAGACACCAGATTTCGGGCGATAGAATATCTTCTGGTCATGCAGCCGACCAAGCAGCTCATGGGCCTTGCGCACAAAGTCTTCGCGGGTCTGCCTGTCCTCGTTGCCTTCGTCAACCAGAGCAACAGACCGTGATGCGATGGAATGGCGCATGGCCTCTTCGATCAGATCCATATCTTCCACCGAAAGCTCGAACAAATCATTGTATTGAGGCATCCTGAGATCTCCTAGCTTAGCGCAGGCTCATAGATTGCCCGAAGTTCCAATTCATTTCCACCTCTATGGACTGCGGTTGATGGCTCCAATCCGACCCAAATATTCGATCATAAACGTATTGAGCCCAAGATTTCAGCATATTCTTAAAGACTTGCCACATTTCCGGTCACCCGCTTATCTTACGGTCATTGATCATCGATCTGGCGCATTTCCTGGGTGAATTTACAAATGGCAAATCTGAAGCGGGAAATTGGCCTGGTTGGTCTGACCTTCATTTCAGTTGGTGGCATTATCGGATCTGGCTGGCTGTTCGGTCCGCTTCTCGCTGTTCAACACGCAGGTCCAGCTGCCATCTTGTCCTGGATCATCGGTGCCGTTGCGATGTTCATTCTGGCGATCACGTTTGCCGAAATCTCGGCCATGCTGCCGATCCCCGGCGGGATCGCGCGGGTTCCGCAATTTTCTCATGGCAATATCGTGTCGATGGCAATGGGGTGGACGGCTTGGATCGGCTACAACACCACCGCACCGATCGAGGTAGAGGCTATGCTCAAATACCTCGCCCCCTATGCATCTTGGCTACACGCAGCAGATACAGGCGAATTGACCGGGGCTGGAGTGTCAGTAGCCTTGCTCTTCATGTTGTTGTTCGTCGCTGTAAATGCGTTGGGTGTTAAATTCTTTGCACAGGTGAATGCGACCCTGACGTGGGCCAAGATAGGGATCCCAATCGTCCTGTCCGTCCTATTGATCGCGACTCGATTTGATGCACAGAACTTCTCAACGCCTGATGGCTTCGCACCTTACGGCCTCAAAGGGATCATGGCGGCGGTTTCTACCGGAGGCGTGATTTTCTCTTTCATAGGGTTCCGGCATGTCGTTGATATGGCTGGGGAAGTTCGCAATCCAAAGTTTGCCATCCCAGCCGCCCTGGTTCTGTCGATTGTGCTGTGTGCCCTGATCTATCTGGGACTACAGATCGCCTTTATCGGAGCACTCGACCCTGCAATGATCAGCAAGGGCTGGGCGAGCCTAAACTTTGGCGGTCAAGGACCACTGGACGGCGTCATCATGTCGGTCGGTCTGCTGTGGTTTCTCAGCCTGCTGAACATCGGATCGATTATCGGCCCATTTGGAAACGGTTTGGTTTCGACAGGTTCAAATGCGCGCATTGCAATGGCGCTGTCTCAGAACGGTTTCCTGCCAAAACGCCTGCAGAGGCTTTCGACCTTCGGTGTCCCTTTATGGGCGCTAGCGCTGAACTTTCTGATTGGAACGCTCTTTCTGCTGACCGTACCATTCACCACTGTCATCGCCTTGAACGGAGCAGCGATTGTGCTTTCGTTCGCAGTAGGACCAATCGCCGTAGTATGCCTGCGGGACCTGCTGCCAGATCAACCACGATCAATCCGAATCCCTGCCGTCAAGCTCGTCGCGGTGACAGCCTTCGCCATTTCAACGCTGATCGTCTATTGGAGCGGTTGGGACACGGTTTGGAGGCTGGGTATTGCACTACTGGTTGGCATGGCACTGCTGCTAATCCGTTTCCACAATCGACTGGACGAGATGGACGCCACCGAGGCGCTTTGGCTGATGCCTTATTTCTGTGGCTTGGGACTGATTTCCTTCATGGGTCAGTTTGGTGACGGCGCACAGAAACAAATTCCGTTCGGCTGGGATATCCTAATTTGCGTCGCGTTTTCGGTAGTGATCTTCGTGCTCGCCGTGCGCTCGTCGCTGTCTGACAAGAAGTTTCAGGCCTATATCGCAAACGAGGAAGTGCTGGATCCAGCGAAACCTGTCATTGGTCTCTGAATCGAAAAAGGCGGGGAATAACCCCGCCTTTCTGAATTATCTGAATGGCTTTAGTGAGCCGTGGCAGACGGCCCGGCACCTTCCGCGGCTTTGGCCGCTGCAGCAGCAGCTTCTTCCGCAGCTTCGTCCCATTCAATAGACTCGGGCGTGCGGATAAGCGCCTGCTCAAGGACTTCCGAGACATGCTTGACCGGGATGATCTCCAGCCCTTCCTTCACGTTATCCGGAATATCGGCCAGATCCTTCTCGTTTTCTTCCGGGATCAGAACGGTTTTGATCCCACCACGAAGGGCAGCCAACAGCTTTTCCTTAAGCCCACCGATCGGCATGGCATTGCCGCGCAGCGAAACCTCGCCCGTCATGGCGATATCCTTGCGCACCGGAATGCCGGTCAAAACCGATACGATCGACGTCACCATTGCCAAGCCTGCTGATGGACCATCCTTGGGTGTCGCGCCATCAGGTACGTGAACGTGGATGTCGATCTTGTCGAAATGCGGCGGCTTCACCCCGATCTGGGGCGAAATCGAACGCACATAAGACGAGGCCGCGTCGATGGATTCTTTCATCACATCGCCCAGCTTACCGGTGGTCTTCATCCGCCCCTTGCCGGGTAGTTTCAGTGCTTCGATATGCAGCAAATCACCACCAACCGATGTCCAGGCCAAGCCTGTGACCACACCAACCTGATCGTCCTGTTCGGCCAGCCCATAGCGGAACTTGGGCACACCAAGGAAATCATCCAGATTTTCAGGCGTTACCGTTACGGTCTCGGCCTCTTTCTTGATAATCTTGGTCAGTGATTTCCGCGCCACCTTTGCAATCTCGCGCTCAAGGTTCCGGACGCCCGCTTCGCGGGTGTAAGTGCGGATGATCGCTTGCAATGCCTCATCGGTCAGCTCGAACTCCTTGGCTTTGAGGCCATGGTTCTTGATCTGCTTGCTGATCAGGTGTTGCTTGGCGATCTCGCTCTTTTCGTCTTCGGTGTAACCGGCCAGCGGAATGATCTCCATCCGGTCCAGCAGAGGTCCAGGCATGTTGTAGCTATTTGACGTGGTCAGGAACATCACGTTGGACAGGTCATATTCGACCTCCAAGTAGTGGTCCATGAACGTGTTGTTCTGTTCCGGGTCCAGCACTTCCAGCATCGCCGAAGCCGGATCGCCACGGAAATCCTGCCCCATCTTGTCGATTTCATCCAACAAGATCAGCGGGTTCGTGGTTTTCGCTTTTTTCAACGCCTGGATGATTTTACCAGGCATCGAACCGATATAGGTCCGACGGTGGCCGCGAATTTCAGATTCATCGCGCACACCACCCAGCGAGATGCGAATGAACTCGCGACCCGTAGCCTTGGCAACCGATTTACCAAGCGAGGTTTTACCCACGCCCGGAGGGCCAACAAGGCACAGGATCGGGCCTTTCAGCTTTTTTGAACGTTGCTGCACCGCAAGATACTCGACGATCCGTTCCTTGACCTTCTCAAGCCCATAGTGATCGGCGTCCAGAATATCCTGCGCCCGGCCCAGATCCTTTTTGACCCGGGATTTGGTGCCCCATGGCAGGGACAGAATCCAGTCAAGATAGTTGCGCACGACAGTGGCCTCGGCCGACATGGGCGACATGTTCTTGAGCTTTTTCAGCTCGCCCTCAGCCTTCTCGCGCGCTTCTTTCGACAGTTTGGTCTCGGCGATCTTTTCTTCCAGCTCAGCAACTTCGTTGCTGCCGTCTTCGCCATCACCCAGTTCCTTCTGAATGGCCTTCATTTGCTCATTCAGATAGTACTCGCGCTGCGTCTTCTCCATCTGAGATTTGACGCGGGTCTTGATCTTTTTCTCGACCTGCAGAACCGACATTTCGCCCTGCATCAGGCCATAGACCTTCTCAAGCCGCTCGCTGACGCTGAGGGTTTCCAGCAGTTCCTGCTTTTGTTCGACCTCGATGCCCAGATGACCCGACACCAAGTCAGCCAGCTTGGCGGGCTCGGTTGTTTCACCGACCGCAGCCAGCGCCTCTTCGGGGATGTTCTTGCGCACTTTGGCATAACGCTCGAATTCGTCCGCAACGGTACGCAGCAGAGCTTCGGTCGTGGTGACATCGCCCGGGATCTCGGTCAGATACTCGGCGCGGGCTTCGAAAAACTGATCGTTTTCAAGGAATTCGGTGATCTGAACGCGCGCCTGCCCTTCGACCAGCACCTTGACAGTGCCGTCGGGCAGTTTCAGCAGTTGCAACACGTTGGCCAGTACGCCCGAACGATAGATACCGTCAATTTCGGGATCATCTTCGCCGGGATCAACCTGGCTGGACAACAGAATTTGCTTGTCATCCTGCATCACCTCTTCCAGCGCGCGGACCGATTTGTCTCGGCCCACGAACAGCGGCACGATCATATGAGGGAACACCACAATATCGCGCAGCGGCAGGACGGGGTATGAGGAATTCAGAGGCTCTTGCATGCTCTATCCTTATCATTGGCAAGACGGCACCGGTCCCTCGTTCAGGCAACCTTCGGCCATCTCCTGTCTTGGACGATAAAGGTGGGGCACCTGTTCCCCCATTTCAACCTCATCGCCTTTTGTCGTGATGCAGCATGACCCGTTGATTTGGGGACTTCAAGGCGTCCCGCAGACATATCCACCGTTTTTAACGATACGTGCCAAGAATAAGGGCATGAGTTGGTTAAAAGACTTTTTGCACAGCCCGAGACAAAAAGAAGCCGTGGCCGACCTCATTTTTGCACTCCAACCCCTTCTTTGACGAATGACAGACGAATCCACCAAACCGGCCCGTGACCCCATAATCGGCGCGATCAAACCCGTCACGATTTCGCTTGAGCGGCTGGCACAGCATCCTGACCGCGCCCTGATTGGTCATGAAAAAGTCATGGCCCCAATCCGATTGGCAATCTGCGGGGCGCGGTAAGGCAGGTGCGCCGTTGCGCTCGATAATGGTACATGACAGGTCCGAGGCACCGGGCTCCTGCCCAACGACGCACTGGATGTTTTCGGATGGTGTTTCAAAGGTCCAGACGTCTGCGTTTGATACCGATGCGAATAATGTAAATACGATGGGAATAAGAACTCGAGGCATGGAATCCTCCTGCAAAAAACAAAATGAAATTCGTAGATCTAATGCAAACAATATAGCGGAAAACGTGCCATTTGTCACCGAAAGGGCAACAACTTAAAGCGGCTCGATATCGCCCTGCGCCCGCTGCGCATGGAACTGCGCTTGCCATTCGGCAAATGTGCTTGCGGAAATTGCCTCTCTCATCCCCTGCATAATCTCTTGAAAGTAATGCAGGTTGTGCCAAGTCAGCAGCATACCCGAGATCATCTCGTTCGAGCGGAAGACGTGGTGCAGATAGGCGCGGGAGTAATTCGAGCAGGCGGGGCAGCTGCACTGTTCGTCCAGGGGGCGCGGATCGTCGGCGTGGCGAGCATTCTTGATGTTGACGACGCCATGGCGTGTAAACACCTGCCCCGTACGGCCCGAGCGCGAAGGCAACACGCAATCCATCATGTCGATGCCCCGCGCGACCGCCCCGACGATATCGTCGGGTTTGCCCACGCCCATCAGGTATCGCGGTCTATCCTCGGGCAGAAAACCGGGGGCATAGTCGAGGCAATCAAACATGGCCCCCTGTCCTTCGCCAACCGCGAGGCCACCAACGGCATAGCCCTCAAACCCGATCTGTTTCAGCGCCTCTGCGCTCTCCTCTCGCAGATCCTGCTCCAGCCCGCCCTGCATGATGCCAAACAGCGCATGACCCGGGCGATCCCCAAACGCCTCGCGGGACCGTTCGGCCCACCGCATCGACAGGCGCATTGACTCGGCAATCCGATCCCGATCCGCTGGCAGCGCGGGGCACTCGTCAAAGCACATGACGATGTCGGACCCCAACAAGCGCTGGATTTCCATCGAGCGTTCTGGCGTCAGTTCATGTTTTGAGCCGTCAACGTGCGATTTGAAGGTCACGCCCTTCTCGGTGAGCTTGCGCAAACCGGCCAGCGACATCACCTGAAAGCCACCCGAGTCGGTCAGGATCGGACGATCCCAATTCATGAACTTGTGCAACCCACCCAAACGATCGATCCGTTCAGCCGTTGGACGCAGCATCAGATGGTAGGTGTTCCCCAATAGAATATCAGCCCCGGTCGCACGCACGCTTTCTGGCATCATCGCCTTCACGGTCGCAGCCGTACCCACGGGCATAAACGCAGGCGTCCGCACCTCTCCTCTGGGCGTATTGATCACACCGGTACGGGCCTTGCCGTCAGTTGCTTTCAGGTCAAAAGAGAAACGATCAGTCATCAAAGGGCCTCGGGTCGCGGAACCGGGCAGGCTTTGCCCGATCTGTCTGTGCAATGCAACCCGTCAGGGCAGCGATGCAACGCGTTCGGTAAACAGGCGTACAACCCCTGCCCCGTCGACGTCCTTGCATACCCGTACCGGGGGTCGCGTGGCATCAATGCGCGTCGCACCATGTTCGGCACCGCCAGAGATCACCCGCAGGCCGGTTTCTACGATCTCGAACATCGGATCATGGGTGCAGGCGATGACGGCTGTTGAATCGTGCAGACCACAGCCTTCCAGCCCGCCAACCTCTTTGTAGAACTTCAGATAGAACCGCGAGATATCACGCAGAAACCCTCCCATATCAGGGGAATTCTGGGCCAGCCCTTCAAAATCCGCGGTCTCATACAGCGTTTTAAGAGTCACATCCAAACCAACAAGCACAGTTGGCAAAGGTGCAGCAAATACTTCGTCCGCAGCTTTGACATCATGATAGATGTTGGCCTCGGCATGTTCCGTGATGTTTCCCCGGCAATAAACTGCGCCCCCCATGATCACCAGCTTGGCCAGATTGTCGGCAAACTCTGGGTCCAGTCTGATCGCATCCGCAATGTTGGTCAGTGGCCCGACGGCACAAACGACCAACTCACCGCGATGGGTCCGCGCCATCTCAACCAGAAACTCTGCCGCGGCCAACTCGTGGTTTGCTCCGATCTGAGGAATTTCCGTGATATCTCCAAACCCTTCTGGCCCATGTACATGCTCTGACGGGGCATGACCGTCTTCGCCGCGCGCAAAGGGTGCCCCTTCAGCAACTGGGATACCCAAACCCAATTTATCAACCAGATAGCGTGCATTGCGGCTGGATTGATGCACGTGGGTGTTGCCGAACACGGTCGTCAGGCCCATTAGCTCAATTTCGGGTGCGGCGGCTGCATAAGCGATCGCCATTGCATCATCGATGCCGGGATCTGTATCAATTATCAGTTTCATCTCTGCCCGATACCGCAAACGCCAACAGGATGCAAAGCAGCCACAGCATGCGATTTCCGTATCAAATAATCAGTTTCAGAGATTTGCATTCAGGCCTGCTCAATCCATACCAGAGTTGAAAACGGGCGACTCAATCCCCAAATGTATACTATAGTACACAATAAATGAGGACAGATATGACAGAAGACCAGATTATCGGACTACTTACATCAAACGTTATCTATCTCCTGGCGGCGGCGCTGATTGCGCTCGTCATCTTCAAAGGCGTCAAGATTGTACCTCAATCCGAAAAGTTTGTGGTTGAAAGGTTTGGCCGATTGCGCTCGGTCCTTGGGCCCGGAATCAATTTTATCGTTCCTTTTCTTGATGTTGCACGCCACAAGATATCCATCCTTGAGCGTCAGTTGCCAAATGCAACTCAGGACGCGATCACCAAAGACAACGTATTGGTGCAGATCGATACTTCGGTTTTCTACCGCATTCTTGAGCCTGAAAAGACGGTTTATCGTATTCGCGACGTGGACGGAGCGATTGCTACAACAGTTGCTGGTATTGTCCGTGCCGAGATTGGTAAGATGGACCTGGATGAGGTCCAATCGAACCGCGCGCAACTGATTGAACGTATTCAGGAAAGTGTCGAAACTGCCGTTGACGATTGGGGCATCGAAGTCACGCGTGCCGAGATTTTGGACGTGAATCTGGATCAGGCCACGCGTGACGCCATGCTGCAGCAATTGAACGCCGAACGTGCGCGTCGCGCTCAGGTCACCGAGGCAGAAGGCCAGAAACGCGCCGTCGAACTGCAAGCCGATGCCGAGCTTTATGCGGCAGAACAAACCGCCAAAGCCCGTCGTATCTCGGCAGAAGCCGAAGCTTATGCAACGCAGGTTGTTGCAAAGGCCATTCAAGACAACGGGCTAGAGGCGGCGCAATATCAAGTTGCGCTGAAACAGGTGGAATCGCTTAACGCTTTGGGCAATGGCACCGGCTCGCAGACCATCGTCGTGCCTGCAAATGCACTTGAAGCCTTTGGTAATGCATTTAACATGCTGAAAGGAGGCAAATGATGGCTGATCCTTTCTGGCTGACATGGTGGGTCTGGCTGGCCGGGGCGCTTGCGCTGGCCATCCTCGAAGTCGCATTGCCAGGGTTTATCTTCCTGGGTTTCGCCATCGGTGCCGCCATTACAGGGTTTCTATTGTTGGTTCCCGGCATGGCACCCTCCCTGCCCGTTCTGCTGCTGATCTTTGCGGTTTTGTCGTTGGCTGCTTGGCTGGTTCTGCGCCGCATGTTCGCTTTACCGCATGGGCAAGTCAAAACCTTCAACCACGATATAAATGAGTGATCTGTTCCGGCGCCCATAACGGGCGCCATTGGACCTCTGGACGCTGCACAGTGGTTTCCCTATATAATCTCTCAGGTAACAGACCCGAGGCATCAATGACCCACCCCAGCGAACAGTTCGAAGGCAGCCCGCTCATTGCACCTTCTACCATCGAACACCCTTTGTACGAACCCGTGGTGGAAGCGTGTCGGACGGTTTTTGATCCCGAGATTCCGGTTAACATCTATGATCTGGGTCTGATCTATACCATCGACATCACCAGCGAGAATGCAGTCAAGATCATCATGACCCTGACCGCGCCAGGCTGCCCGGTTGCCGGTGAAATGCCCGGTTGGATCGTCGAAGCCATCGAACCTGTTGCGGGTGTCAAAGAGGTGGACGTTGAACTGACATGGGAGCCCCCCTGGGGCATGGAAATGATGTCAGACGAAGCCCGGCTTGAACTGGGATTCATGTAACCCAAAACTTACCCACAGAAAATTCAGACCTGTTACAAAACAGTGTGCTGCGTGTTACTTAACCGTTTTCGGGTTGTCACAATGTTGGGCCACAACGCCCGCATCTGATGACCCGGAGATCAAGAATGCGCCTCACAACACTTTGTGCCACCCTATTGTTGCCCACACTGGCCGCCGCCAATGGCATCACGCCACAGATCAGCTATGGTCCACGCCCAGCTTATTTGATCGATAAGTTGCCGGATGGCGAGCTGAAGACAACACTGCAGGCCTGCGCGGCGCAAACACCCGAACCCTCGGATTTTTCGATTGGCCACCGAGGTGCTCCGCTGTTGTTCCCGGAACATACGGTTGAATCGAATGTAGCCGCTGCGCGCATGGGGGCGGGCATTTTGGAATGCGACGTGACCTTTACCAAGGATCACGAACTGGTTTGCCGGCACGCACAGAATGACCTGCACACCACAACCAACATCCTTGTCAGCGATCTGGCCGACACCTGCGTCGTACCCTTCACCGCTGCCGATGGTGAGATCGAAGCGCAGGCCGAATGCCGCACATCTGAGTTGACGCTAGAGCAGTTTCGCACGCTGACGCCCAAGATGGACAGCGCTGACAAAACTGCGACCACGCCCGAGGCCTATCAGGGGGGCGTCGCGGGTTGGCGTACCAATCTGTTTGCCGACGCAGCGCACACCATGACCCATGCGGAATCAATTGCTCTGTTCCGCGATCTGGGGGCTAAGTTCACACCTGAACTGAAATCCCCGTCTGTCGAGATGCCATTCAACGGTTTCAGCCAGCAGGACTATGCACAAAAGCTGATCGACGAATACAAAGCCGCGGGTGTTCTGGCGTCGGACGTTTGGGCCCAAAGCTTCAATCTGGACGATGTTCTTTATTGGATCGAAAACGAACCGGAATTCGGCAAACAAGCCGTGTTCCTTGACAATTCCTACTATATCGATGGGTTCGACCACAACGATCCATCGACTTTCCCACATGATTTCAAGGAGCTGCATGCCAAAGGTGTGAACTATATCGCGCCGCCGATGTGGATGCTGGTGACCGAACAAGACGGCAAGATCGTGCCTTCTGTTTGGGCCACACAGGCCAAGGACGCAGGATTGAAACTGATCACGTGGACGTTGGAGCGTTCGGGGCCGCTGCAAACCGGTGGAGGCTGGTATTTCCAGTCGGTTGAGAATCTGACCACGGATGACAGCATGTACTATCAGCTGCTGGATGTTCTGGCGCAGGAAGTAAAGGTCGAAGGCGTCTTCTCGGACTGGCCTGCAACCGTCACCTACTACGCGAATTGCATGGGCCTCTGACCAAAGCCTTCCCCCATTTTATGGCCCATTCTGGACCGCCCTTGCCCGAGGGCGGTCCAATTTTATGATGCAATCATTTGATGTTACATGTCGATTTTATTTCAGCCGCACGGGCATCCAGTTCATTGATGTAGTCGCCTGATAACATCTTGAGGTGCTTTTGCTCGGTCCCGGTCACCAATCCCAACAAGGCCCCAGCAGGTAGGATTGAGACCACGCTTTCCACCTGCTGATCCTCAGCATGTTTCTTCTCAGCCGCAATCGCGCGTAAATCACCCGGCGCGGTAGCGCAATTGACCGGATGGCGTTTGTCATCCGCTGCGAACACCGGGGTTGCCAGTGCAATACAAACCAGACTGATCGATACGCCAAGGCCAGGCATATTTTTTGCTTTTTGTTCCATCTCTCTTCGCCTCTAGTAGTAATCTACCCAAATAATCCGACAATACGGGCACGCTAATGCCCTCCTGCCGTTGCAGGCAACCCATCACAGCTGCGGTATTTGTCATCTCGCTCTCTTGAGCCTGACGCAGACCGGCCTTAGATTAAGTCTAACGCGCGAATACGGAGCCCGCCCATGTTTGGCATTCCCGGCAAACAAGCCGTGACTATGACACCTAAAGCCGCCGAACAAATTGTTCGGCTTATGAAATCCGGTGGCCACGCCGGATTGCGCATTGGCGTCAAGAAAGGCGGCTGTGCAGGTATGGAATATACCATGGATTATGTGGATGAGTCAGATCCGCATGATGAGGTGGTCGAGCAGGACGGCGCACGCGTAATGATCGCACCGATGGCTCAGATGTTCCTGTTCGGGACCGAGATCGATTATGAGGTCTCGCTGCTTGAGGCTGGCTTCAAGTTCAGAAACCCGAATGTGGTTGATGCCTGCGGTTGCGGGGAATCGATCAAGTTCGACGAAACGATTTCGGCTCAGAACTAAGGTTAGACCACAATATATTGACCTCGCTGCCGGAATTGTCAGCCCCTGTCTTCGATGATATCCGAAGAGCATAACACTTGAGTTCTCGGAGGGACGGAGATGCGGCGCAAACTGGCGGCAGGCAACTGGAAAATGAACGGAACCAGCGCTGCGTTGAGCGAGCTTGAGACGCTGAGCGCGTCGTATCCTGCGCCTTCGGTCGATATCCTCATCTGCCCGCCCACAACGCTACTTGATCGTGCGGCGAACGCGGTCAAAGGATCAGGCATCACGGTTGGTGGGCAGGATTGCCATGCTGCCTCCTCGGGTGCTCATACCGGAGATATCAGCGCCGAAATGCTGCTGGATGCCGGTGCGGACACGGTGATCCTTGGCCACTCCGAACGACGCGAGGATCATGGCGAGCAGAACGAAGACATTCGCGCCAAAGCCCGCGCTGCGATGGAAGCGGGCCTGAAGGCAATCATCTGTGTCGGGGAAAGCTTGGAACAGCGCGAGGCGTCAAACACGTTGGATATCATCGGCGGGCAGATGTCAGGCTCGATCCCTGACCAGTCGACCGGAGAGAATCTGATTGTCGCCTATGAACCCATCTGGGCCATCGGAACCGGCAAAGTCCCCACTCTCGAAGAGATCGGCGAGGTTCATGATTTCATTCGCGCCCGGCTTGAAAGGCGCTTTGGTGAAGGCGTTGGCCGCTCGGTTCGGCTGCTTTATGGTGGGTCGGTCAAGCCCGGCAACGCGTCCGAGATATTCGCTGTATCCAATGTCGATGGCGCGCTGGTTGGCGGTGCCAGCCTGAAGGCCAAAGATTTCTCGGGCATTATCAACGCGCTTGAGGGCGCCTGATTCTATTCAGCAATATCCTCAGCCCATAACTCGGGCTTTTCTTCAATGAACCGCTTCATCAACGCGATGCAGTCCGGATCGTCGGCAATCACAACTTCGACTCCGCGTTCGCGCAAGAAGTCCTCATTGCCGCCGAAATTCAGTGTGTCCCCAATGACAACGCGCGGAATGCCGAACTGAATGATGGTGCCCGAGCACATCATGCAAGGCGAAAGCGACGTATAAAGCACCGTATCACGGTAGGTTTTCTGCCGACCCGCTTTGCGCAGCGCGTCCATCTCACCATGTGCAATCGGATCACCGCCTTGAACCCGCTGATTGCGGCCTTGGGATACAACCTCGCCTCCGCGCGCCAGAACCGAACCGATGGGGCAGCCGCCTTCGTCAAACCCTGCCTTTGCCTCGTCATAAGCAATGCGCAGCAGGCGTGTGTCGGTATCGGTCAGCATAGGTTGTATCCTTTAAGTTTCGAACCCAAGCTGCCCGACACCGATTGATGCGTCAACGCTTAGGCCAGTTTCATGACAACCAAGCCGCTCACAATCAGTACCGCCGCCAAAATGCGCATCGGCGTCAAGGCTTCGCCGAGGAACAAGATTCCGACGGTAAAGGCTCCGACTGCACCGATCCCGGTCCAAATGGTGTAAGCGGTGCCAAGTGGCAGATCACGCATCGCCAGCGCCAATAGGCCAAACGATCCGATCATCGAAACACCCATGATCGCCGTCGGCCACAGCCGCGTGAAACCGGCGGTTTGTTTCATCGCCACGGCCCATACGATTTCAAGCAGGCCAGCGAATAAGAGTAAAATCCAGGGCATAAGAACACCTCACTCTGTGAATTCGGGTCGTCCCGAATGATCAACCATGATGGTGAGGTCGTCCTCTGAGCTTTAGATATACTCTTAAGCCCCGCTTACAAGGTGTAAAGAACCGGGCGGATTGCGCCGCCCGGCCAGCTAACTGCTCGGATGTTTTGGTCTAATTCGTAATTATCTCGGGGCCCATGAACGTGTTAGGCAGGAAGGTGGATATCCACGGGATGTACGTGACCATGATCAGGAACACGAACAGAACGGCCAGGAATGGAAGTGCCGCTCTGACAACGCCCATCATCGGCATCCCCGCTACGCCCGAAGTCACGAACAGGTTCAACCCGACCGGAGGCGTAATCATCCCGATCTCCATATTCACCACCATGATGATGCCCAGATGGATCGGATCGATCCCAAGCTCGATGGCAATCGGAAAGACCAGTGGTGCCACAATCACGAGTAGACCCGAGGGCTCCATGAACTGACCGCCGATCAACAGGATCACGTTGACCACGATCAGGAACGTCACTGGCCCCAGCCCCGCAGACAACATCGCTTCTGCAATGTGCTGAGGCACCTGTTCGTCGGTCAACACATGCTTGAGGATCAAAGCGTTGGCGATCACGAACAACAGCGTCACGGTCAGCTTGCCAGCCTCGAACAGCGTGTGCTTGGTATCGGGGTGAATAAACGCCGTGATCAAAGCATAAGGTTTTTTCAGCAGCGAGATATTCTGCGCATCGCCTTTGGTACTGAGCGGCCCCATGTCCTTGTAGACAAAGCTTGCGATGAAGAATGCATAGACTGCCGCCACAGCTGCGGCCTCGGTCGGGGTAAAGATGCCTCCGTAGATACCGCCCAGAATGATGACGATCAGGAACAAGCCCCAACCGGCCTCGCGGGCAGATGTAAAGACCTCACCCCAGCCTTTCCAGTCACCTTTGGGCAGGTTCTTGACCTTGGCCATGACGTATATGGTGATCATCAACATCAGACCCGCCATCAGGCCCGGTATGACGCCCGCTAGGAACATCCGCCCGACCGAGACTTCGACGGCGGCGGCATAGACCACCATCACGATTGACGGCGGGATTAGAATGCCCAGCGTACCCGCGTTACAGATGACACCGGCGGCGAATTCCTTGGAATAGCCGACCTGACGCATCCCGGCGATAACAATCGACCCGATGGCAACCACAGTTGCCGGGGATGAGCCTGACAGTGCCGCGAACAACATGCAGGCGAACACGCCCGCAATCGCCAACCCGCCGGGCAAATGCCCCACGCAGGCAACCGAGAACCGGATAATCCGCCGTGCAACTCCACCTGTTGTCATGAAAGACGATGCAAGGATGAAGAATGGGATAGCCAACAGGGTAAAGTGCCCTTCGAACGCCTCGAACAATGTCCCTGCAACCGAAGCAAGCGAACTGTCCGAATAAATCAGTAGAAACAGGGTCGAACTGAGGCCCAAAGCCACCGCAATCGGCACACCGATCAGCAAAAGGCCAACGACCATCGAGAAAAGGAGTACGACGTCCATCAGTCATGCCCTCCTTGCTGAGCACGAACTTCTTCGATCTCGTCCTCGACTTCATGGCTGGCGACCAGGCGGTCAGTTTCACCGCGCCATATCTGAACGGCGACCTGCGCGAACCGGATCACCAGCAGCAGCATCGACAGCGGCAATACGAGATAGGGAACCACCTTAGGCAGCTTCTCGTAATATTCGCCGTAGTTGATCATGTCTTCGAGAAAGCGCAGCGGCGCGACCATGGGTATGTCATCAACTTCGTAGAAGCTCTGGCTGCGCGCGCTCATGTCGAAACCGGTGGGGAACCAGCGACCCGAGGTTGGAGGCAGATCGGCGAACACTGCCCAATAGTCGTATGACCCTTTGAGCAAGAGCAGCGAAAACACCAGACAACAGGCCACTGCAATCAACGCCAGAATCCGGCGCGGCGCCGGGGCCAGCATATTCAGGATCGCATCCACGCCCAGATGCGCGTGTTTTTTCACCGCATAAGATGCGCCCAGAAGTACCAGCCATCCAAAGGTGAACACTGTCAGTTCTAGCGCCCATAGAATATTGGAATTAAACACAAACCGCGCGATCACATTAGCAAAAGTGACGACCGTCATCAGCCCCAGTAAGCATGCAATCAAGGTTTCTTCGATATGGTCGACCAGCCCGCCTTGGCCGGATTTCGCACCAGACATCTCTCTGTCCCCGCAATTTTTTTGATGAGAGTTGAGGGAGTGTGGCGGGCCATAGCGGCCCGCCCAGCCTGCGCATCCATAACTCCCCAGTCCCCGGATGCGCGGCCTAAACCGGGATCAGAACCCGGCGTTGATCGCCTGTGCGGCGTCGATTTTGTCCTGACCGACGTCACCGGCAAACTTGTCCCAGACCGGCTTCATCGCATCAACCCAGGCTTGGCGCTGTTCTGGGTTCAGTTCGCGAATGATGCCACCTGCGTTGGTGATCGATGCTTTGGCTTCTTCATTCACCGCGAAGGCCTCTTTGTTCCGAGTCTCGGTCACTTCGGTAAGAATGGTCAGGAACTGATCACGCACTTCGGGATCAAGGCTGTCCAGCCAGTCCACCGAGGTCACAACCAGATAGTCGATGATGCCATGGTTTGTTTCGGTGATACCGTCCTGAACCTCAAAGAATTTCTTGCCGTAGATGTTCGACCAGGTGTTTTCCTGCCCGTCCACAACGCCCTGCTGCAGCGCGCCGTACACTTCCGAGAACGCCATCTTCTGCGGGCTACCACCGATCGCTTCCATTTGCGCAACCAGAACGTCCGAGGATTGTACGCGGAACTTCAGGCCTTCTGCATCCGACGGATCTTCCAACGGCTTGTTTGCCGACATCTGCTTCATGCCATTGTGCCAAAAGGCCAGCCCCTGCAGTCCGCGGCGCTGCATGCTGTCCTTCATCGCCTGACCATCAGCAGAGGCTTGGAACGCATCCACGGCATCGATGTTCTTGAACATGAATGGCAGGTCAAACAGGCGGAATTGCTTGGTGAACTTTTCGAACTTCGACAAAGACGGTGCGGCCAGTTGCACGTCTCCTTGCAACATCGCCTCAAGTACCTTGTCATCGTTATAGAGGGTCGAGTTCGGATAGACCTCCATGCACATCACGCCGTTCATCTCGTCATTGACGCGCTGCTCAAGCAGCGATGCGGCGATGCCTTTGGGGTGCTTGTCTGTGTTGGTCACATGCGCAAACTTGACGACGATCTCGCCAACTTCGCAGGCCGCCAAACCTGCTGTCGCGGTTACGGATAAAGCAATCGCAGTTGCTGCCGTTGTCAGGAATTTCATCAGTCTTCTCCTCCCAGACTTCCCTAAAACTTTCATCAAGCGCCCAATCAGCGCCGTCTGGTGCGGAGTGAACCGAATCAACACTTCACTCTCAACAAATTGTTCATCAGCGGACAAATTAGATTTTTTATTTATTAAATCATTTGGTTAAAGCGCATCCGACGCTAATCTAGCATATCAAAAAATCGACCATGTGCGAATTTCCGCACAGGCAAAGTGCGCCCTGTGCGGGTTTCCGCACAAATTTCGAATCACACCTTCCGAATCGCACATAAGTAACAGCGCGCAACCGCAGCCCGCCCTGCGGGCTGCCGGGCCCAACGGCTCTGCCAGTATGATAAATACTGAAAAAAGCTGGCGGGAGAATTTCGCTAGCGGCGATAGTCTTCTGGTCGGATGTGATAACGGGCCAGCTTGTCATAGAAAGTCTTGCGCGGCAGCTTCAGCGCCTTGGCCGCATCTGCAGCCTTACCATTGTGGCGCCCAAGAGCCGCGATCAGCAAAGACCTTTCGACCCGCGCCAATTGCTCGCTCAACCCCAGATCGTTGGCCTGAGCCACCTCGTCCGGCATTCCCAGCACAAACCGCATGGCCGCCGACATCAGAGAACGCGCATTGCCCGGCCAATCCTGCGCCATCAACGAGGCCAGATGCTCGGGTGTTACTTCAGGTTCGGCAATTCCGGCTTGTTCTGCCGCCTGCGCAACGTAACGACGAAAGATAATGGGGATATCTTCGGGGCGCTCTGATAGCGCTGGGATACGCACGCGCATAACATCCAACCGATAGAACAGGTCTGCATTGAACCTTCCCTGCGCGCAAAGGTCGGACAAATCGGCTGTTGCCCCCGCAATGATCCTGACATCTGCCCCCTGCTCGATCATCTCCAGCGCTGCAAACTGCGTTGCATCTGTCATCGCCGAGACCTCATTTAGAAACAGCGACCCTCCCGCAGCGTCTGCGCAGACACGCAGCAGATCATCCGGGTTCAGACCTGAGGCCGGGCGTTTGACAAATGGCCCCTGCCCAACCGGCGACATCAGGTGGACCACCTCTGCCACCTTCGAGATCCCACTGCCCGCCGGACCGGTCACCAGTACTTCGGCATGCGTGGGCGCCACGCTGCGTACGCGTTCGCGCAAGGCCTCGGCCTGACCGGACAAGCCAAACAGCATGCGCGCCGCGGGATCTCCACGTTCAAGCTCGCGCCGCTGCTCACGCTCATGCAGAACTTCCGCGCGCGCGGCAAAGGCACGTTCGAGCACATCGAGCAGGTCAGCAGCAGCGCAAGGCTTTTCAAGAAAATCAAATGCTCCCTGCCCCATGGCCTGAACAGCCATCGGAATATCCCCTTCGCCGGTCAGCAAAACCACAGGTAGCTCCGGATCCACTTCACGCGCAAAGGACAGCAGATGAAACCCGTCGCGCCCGGGCATTCGGATATCCGATATGATCACCCCATCAAACTCGCGATGAATGTGATCCTTGGCAGCAACAAAGGACCCGGCTGAAACCGGTTCATAGTCCGCTAATTCAAGTGTCTGGGCCAATGCCTCACGTACGGCGGCGTCATCGTCAACCAAAAGCACTTTGCGGATCATGCAGCCTCATCCTCTGCGTAAGGCTCCAACTCAACCGTGAACTCAGCACCGTCCTCGGTATTTGAACCGCGAATGTCGCCCCCAAAGCTCTGAACCAACCCATAGGAAATGGACAATCCCAATCCCATGCCCTCAGATGAGCCCACTGTTTTTGTGGTATAGAAAGGCTCGAACATCCGATCAGGGTCTTCGATGCCCGGGCCCGTGTCACGGACCGAAACACGGATGGGTTTGCCCGCTATAAGCGAAACCGAAATCTTGCGCATCGTCCGATCGGCCATCGCATCCGCCGCATTGTTAATAAGGTTGACGAACACCTGTACCAGACGCACCTCGCCACCCCAGGCGTAAACGGCATCCTTCGGCGGCAGCCATTCCAGTTCAACGTTATCATCACGCAGCCGAACTTCGGCTAGTTCGGTGGCCGCGTTTAGCACCTGAACCAGATCTACGCGTCCCATCGGTTCGCTTTCATTTCTCGCAAAGGCGCGCAGGTTCTTGATGATCCGCGCCATTCGGGCGGCCATATCCGAGATGCGACCCAAGTTTTCACCCGCTTTCTCGTCCTTTCCGCGCTCTAGAAAGGCAGACCCGTTATCAGCGAATTGTTGAATCGCCATTAGAGGCTGATTTAACTCGTGGCTGATACCTGCCGACATCTTGCCCAACGCGCTCAGCTTGCCAGCCTGCACCAGGTCAGCCTGCGCCTGTTTAAGCGCCGCCTCCGCTTCTTCGCGCTCGACGACTTCACGACGCAGCGCCGAATTGGCAGCCGTCAATGCCCTGGTCCGCTGAGCCACCCGGCTTTCCAGCACCATGTTGGCTTCAGCGAGCGTGCGCCGACGTTCAGAGGCCAAGAACAGTAGCGCACCGAATGCAAAACAGATGGCCGCAACTGCCGCTGCCTGCAAACCCGCCAATCGGCGCGCAGGGGCCACATCCACCAGCATTTCCGCAGTCATCGCAATAACGGGCAGTTCTAGTGTCAGGTGCAAAGCACGTCGTGGGAGATAGCGACCCCAATTAAGTGTCCAAACCTCATGACCCGCTACTTTGGTCGAAGCAAAATCAACATTCTCTCCTTGGGGTGAAGTCAGGCCTTGTTGACCCTCAACGCGGTTCCAGAGCAACAAATCCGAGCGGTTCGAGATAAACACGACGCCGTCGGCATCAACAAAAAACACAGCATCGGTGCTGCCACGCCAAGTCTGTTCAACATCCTGCACATCGGCCAATACCATCAGCGCTCCCAGAATCTGCCCTGTATCAAGAAACGCGGGTGCCGCATATGAATAGATGCGATCACCGCTCGCCTCATCCACGCCATGCGCGCTTCCTAGTGCGCCTTGCATAGCCCGCTCAAACGCGGGGTGCGCAGACATATCGCGCCGCGCCACGGGTTGGGCCGCCGCCAGAATCTGACCTTCCGTGTCCAGATACATCACGTTCACTGCGGCCGTTTTGTCTGCAACCTCCAGCAGCACATTTCGGGCCGCCAGCTGTTGATCCGGACCGTCAAGCGCCAGCAAAGCAGGATGATCCGCCATCAAAGCAGCCACTTCCTGATAGACCTGCATCTGGGTGCTCAAACGGTCTGCAGCCAATTCGAGGTCGGCTTCGGCTTTTTCGCTTAGCTGTGACAAGGCCTGACGATACCCGTATGTCCAGACTGCCGCCGACAGCAGGGCAACCGCACAACAGAAACCTGCGATAATCCAAAAACGTTGCATATCTAGGGTCTTGCATTCAGCGGCGCCCATGGCAAGTCTGCAGCGCATGAAGACACTGGCCCAATCACCGACCGATCCCGCATTCGTGCAAAACCCCTACCCGTTTTATGACCGGGCGCGTCAGTCTGGCGATCTGTTCTATTGGGAGGACTACGGCATCGTTGCAGCCGTTTCTCACAAAGCGGTGCAATCATTCCTCAAAGATCGGCGCTTCGGGCGCGAAGTTCCCGCAGAGCTCGCGAAACCGGGCGCAAGCCATCTTGCGCCGTGGCTCAAGGTCGAGTCTCATTCCATGCTGGAACTCGAACCACCTCGACACACCAGACTACGGTCATTGGTCCTACGGGCGTTCACTTCGCGCGCAATCACCGCTCTGGAATCATCGATCGAACAGCTGTGCAAAGATTTGATCGGTAAATTCCCCGAAGGTCCCTTTGACCTGCTGCAAGCCTACTGCACGCAGGTTCCGGTTATTACGATCTGTCGCCTGCTAGGCGTCCCCGAGAACATGGCGCCGCAGTTGCTGCATTGGTCGCACGCTATGGTTGCGATGTACCAAGCCAACCGCTCGCGTAAAACCGAAGACGAGGCCGTACGGGCAACACAAGAATTCACCACTTATCTCGAAAACTATATTGAATTGCGGCGCAAGGACCCTCGTGACGATCTGATCACCCGATTGATCGTCGCAGAGGAAGATGGCGAGAAACTCTCGCGCGACGAACTGATCACAACGTGCATTCTCTTGCTCAACGCCGGTCATGAAGCGACGGTTCATGCCATCGGCAACGGCGTGAAAACGATACTTGCAACAAACACCCAGCAACTTGCCTTGTCACCTGACACCATCGACGGGCTGGTCGAGGAAATACTTCGGTTCGATCCGCCGCTCCATATGTTTCGGCGCTACGCCTACGAAGATGTTGAGATCTTTGGACACCGCTTCTCGCGTGGCGGCGAGGTTGCACTTCTCTTGGGGGCTGCCAATCGCGACCCTGTTGTCTGGGACCGACCCAACGCGTTCGATCCGACGCGCAACATCAGCGCCAATACCAGCTTCGGCGGAGGGCTGCATTTCTGCGTAGGGGCCCCCTTGGCACGGCTTGAGATGCGGATTGCGCTTCCAATCCTATTCCAGCGGTATCCAAATCTGGAACTATCTGATGAGCCACAATACGCAGACACCTATCATTTCCACGGGCTATCAAAACTGATGATTCAAACCTAAGAGCCCACCGCGCGTAAGATACCTACGCGTCACTCAAAGACTGATCCACTCTTCATCTGGCTAAAAATATCCGGGGGGAGTCGCCCTTGGGCGACGGGGGTAGCACCCCCAATAAACGCTTCACTCTATCCAGCAGACTTTAGAGGCAGCATCGTGGTCGATTTGATCTCCTCCATAGACAACAGAGCTGTAACGTTGTGCACCCGCACCTCAGATATCAGCGCCTGATAAAACGCATCATAAGCGCGCGCATTCCTGACCCGGACTTTCAGGATGTAATCAATGTCGCCTGCCAGACGATGAGCCTCCTGAACTTCAGGTCTATCGCGCAGCGCTTTCAGGAACTTCTGCTGCCATTCCGCTTCATGCTCGGACGTGCGGATCAATACAAAAAATGTGGCTTCGAACCCCAGCGCTTCGGCGTCCAGCAATACGGTTTGCTGACCAATAACACCCGCCCCTCTAAGCTTGCGAATACGATTCCAAACCGGGGTCTTCGAACTGCCTACTCGGGCCGCGATTTCGTCAAGCGACTGGCTCGCATCGCGTTGCAGCTCGGCTAGAATTTTCCGATCTGTGTTGTCTATCCGCACCGACATTCCAATTTTCCTTTCAATTCAGGACATGGGTTCCACCCGCCACCACAATCAGAACGGACGTTCTTATTTGACGGCGCATATGGCGATTTACCGGGAATATTTCCTATATTGGCAATCAAGTCAATTCAGCCACGAGATGATCCAATGCAGGTCAAACACTCAATCAAACGCACACGCAAGCCGGGCTTTGCCCGCGCTGCACTCGATCTGCAGATTGTCGCGGTATTTCATAAGGAGTTTGCCTGATGGCTCGCGCTTTTACCCCCAAAGTCGTCACCGCCAACGACTTGTTGGAAGGTGATGTGATTTATCAAACCGAGGATGATCGCTGGTCGCGCGATCTGTCCGAGGCCGAGTTGATCACCGATGAAGCGCATGCGCAGGTTCGTCTGCTGGATGCCGCGCGTCAGGCCAATAAGATCGTTGGCGCCTATCTGGCCGACGCCGTGGCCGGTGAAAACGGCCCCGAGCCCACCCATTTTCGGGAAGACTTCCGCCGGACTGGTCCGTCCAACTATGCCCACGGCAAACAGGAAACTTCCCCGCAGCCCCGGGCCTGATCTCTGGCCTATCTCTCTCCCCTTCAAGGCCCCGGATCCGGGGCTGCAACTAAGGACAGCTAAACATGTATCGCTACTCCGAGTTCGACACAGCATTTTTGGCAGAACGCAACGCGCAGTTCCGGGCGCAGGTTGAGCGTCGCATCGACGGCTCGCTAACCGAAGACGAATTTAAGCCCCTGCGCTTGATGAACGGCCTGTATCTGCAGTTGCACGCCTACATGCTGCGCGTTGCCATTCCTTATGGCACGCTGTCCAGCGCACAGATGCGTCAACTCGCCTTGCTCGCCGAGAAGTGGGACAAGGGTTACGGCCATTTCACCACCCGTCAGAACATCCAGTATAACTGGCCAAAGCTGAACGATGTACCGGACATGCTGGACGCGTTGGCTGAGGTTGGCATGCATGCCATCCAAACCTCAGGCAACACCATCCGCAATGTGACCGCCGACCATTTCGCGGGTGCCGCAGCGGATGAGGTTGCGGACCCACGACCCTATGCCGAACTGCTGCGGCAGTGGTCAACCGACCACCCCGAATTCCAGTTCATGCCGCGTAAGTTCAAGATCGCCATCACTGGCTCTGAAAACGACCGCGCCGTGATCAAAGCGCATGACATCGGCCTGCAACTGGTTGAACGCGACGGCATTCTGGGCGCGCGTGTTATCGTTGGCGGTGGTCTGGGCCGTACCCCAATGATCGGCAAAGAACTGTCAGACTTCGTCGCGTTTGACGACCTGCTGGCTTACTTGGAAGCCACCGTGTCCGTCTGGAACCAGATCGGTCGCCGCGACAACAAGTACAAAGCGCGCATCAAGATCACCGTACATGAGCACGGCATTGATGCCATCCGCGCCAAGGTTAACGAGCGCTTCCTCCAGGTGCGCCCGCAATTCAAAGGCGCCGATATGAACCTGCTGGAAGAGATCAAGGGCCACTTTGCTCCTCCCGCCTTCCGCGAAGGATCGGTTGCCTCGTTCGAAAGCGCCTATACGAACGATCCGGTTTTCCGTTCGTGGATCGACACCAACATCGCGCCGCATAAAAACGCGGACCACGCGATCGTCACGATCTCGATCAAAAAGCACGGCGCAACGCCGGGCGATGCAACGGCTGAGCAGATGCGCGTGATGGCCGACCTGGCTGAAGAGTTCGCCTATGACGAGCTGCGCATCAGCCATGAGCAGAACGTGATCCTACCGCATGTCCATAAATCGGACCTGCCCGCGATCCACGCCAAGCTGAAAGAGCACGAACTGGCCACCGCCAACATCGGCCTGATCAGCGACATCATCGCCTGCCCCGGCATGGATTACTGCGCGCTTGCAACGGCCCGTTCAATCCCGGTTGCTCAGGAAATTGCGACCCGGTTTGAGGACATGAAACTGGAGCATGATATCGGCCACCTGAAGATCAAAATCTCGGGCTGCATCAACGCCTGTGGTCACCACCATGTGGGCCATATCGGCATCCTTGGGCTGGATCGTGCCGGCGTCGAAAACTACCAGATCACTCTGGGCGGTGACGCGACCGAGACAGCGGCAATTGGCGACCGCACCGGCCCCGGCTTTGCCTATGATGAGATCGTTCCAGCCGTTGAGCGCATCGTCGAAGCCTATCTGGAGCTGCGCGACAGTGCCGAGGAGACCTTCCTCGAAACCTATCGTCGCGTTGGTATGGCTCCGTTCAAAGCTGTGCTGTACCCCGAGGCGCAGGCCAATGCCGCTTGACCTGATCCAGACGGAACTGGGTAGCAACAGGCGCGAGCTGACTGAAAAAGTCAACGCGCTGAATGCCCAGTTCAAACACCATAGTGCACATGACGTAATGCACGGCGCGATCCAAGAGATCGAGGAACTTGCGCTTGTCTCAAGTTTTGGCGCTGAATCGGTGGTGTTGCTGCACATGGCGGCGGTGGCTGATAAAGCCACGCCGGTTCTGTTCATCGACACGCAGATGCTTTTTGCCGAAACACTGGAATACCAGCATGAAGTCAGTGAGCGTCTGGGGCTGACCAATGTCAAAATCATCCGTGCGGATGAGGATGAAATTCAGCGTGATGATCCCTACGGTGCCTTGCACCTGCGTGATACCGATGCCTGCTGTAACCTGCGCAAGACGTTTCCTCTGCAACAGGCGTTGTCTGGGTATTGCGGCTGGATTACAGGGCGCAAACGGTTTCAGGCTGGCACGCGTGCGGCGCTTGAGTTCTTCGAGGTTGAAGACGGCACGGGCCGGATCAAGGTCAACCCGCTGGCCCATTGGGCACCAGAAGACGTTCGTACCTATATGGACGAAAATAACCTGCCTCGGCATCCGCTCGTGGCCAAAGGATACCCTTCGATCGGCTGTGCGCCCTGTACATCTCCGGTTAAAGAAGGCGAAGACCCGCGCTCGGGACGTTGGCGCGATCAGAACAAGGAAGAATGCGGCATCCATTTTGTAGACGGAAAAATGGTGCGCATCGGAGAGAAAACATGAACGTAATCGTAAATGACGAGGGCTTTTCGCCCGATGATTGGACCGACGGCTTTGTCACATTGGACGACGCGGCCAACGATGTTGTTGCGCTGGACGTGACATCGGACACAGATCCGGATGAATTGATCGATCGTTTGGGCTCGGCTCAGATGGTGCGTGTCGATTTCCCCTCTTCAGCGGATGGGCGCGGCTTTACCATAGCGCGCGTGTTGCGGCTGAAAGGCTTCAAGGGTCGTCTTCGTGCCAAAGGCCACGTGCTGGCGGATCAATACGCGATGGCGCGTCGCAGTGGATTCGATGAAGTTGAAATCGATCATAGCCTTGCGGCCCGCCAACCCGAGGATCAGTGGTTAGCCCGTGCTAATTGGCAAGAGAACAACTATCAGGCCCGCCTGCGTGGTTGAAACCACTATCGCCAGCTTGTGATACGAAAGGGGCAATCTGCCCCTTTTCCTGACTTGGATCAAAGATTAAACGGAGATGTCGGTTTACCTCACCGGCAGAAACAACGATGACAGAGATGAAACCCGTGAGTGAAGCAACAACCGTAAAGGCCCCCGTTCTGCCGGACGCCCAGACCGTGACCGATGTGAAGCATTGGACTGACCGCCTGTTCTCGTTCAAGGTATCGCGTCCGGCCTCGCTGCGCTTTCGCTCGGGTGAGTTTGTGATGATCGGTCTGCTGGGCGACAACGGCAAACCCTTGCTTCGTGCTTATTCGATTGCTTCACCGTCCTGGGACGAAGAGCTTGAGTTTTACTCGATCAAGGTTCAGGACGGCCCGCTGACTTCGAAACTCCAGCACATCCAGCCTGGAGATCAGATCATCCTGCGGCCCAAGCCCGTTGGCACGCTGGTCCATGATGCCCTGCTGCCTGGCAAGCGCATCTGGTTTTTTGCCACCGGTACAGGCTTTGCGCCTTTCGCCTCGCTGTTGCGCGAACCGCAGACTTATGAGGATTACGACGAGGTTATCATCACCCATACCTGCCGCGATGTGGCTGAGCTGGATTATGGTCGCGAACTGATCGAAGGCATCAAGCAGGACGAGTTGCTGGCTGAATTGATCGGCGAAGGCTTTGCCGACAAAATCCGCTATTACCCAACCACAACTCGGGAAGAGAGCCCCAAGATGGGCCGCATTACCGAGTTGCTGAAGGATGGCACCGTGTTTGCTGATCTGGGCATCGAAGGCGGCATCAAGCCGGATACCGACCGCGCCATGGTCTGCGGCAGCCTTGCGTTCAACCATGACATCAAGGCGATCCTTGAAGAGTTTGGATTGCGTGAAGGCGCCAATTCCGACCCCAAGGAATTCGTGATCGAAAAGGCCTTTGTAGGCTAAACATGTATCGCAGCCGGGCATTTTGAAGGCCGGACAGCGTAAATACCCCCAGATACCCGGATTTTTCCTGCTGGCTGGTGTTTATGCCGCTTGAAACGATCAACAGCCCGGTCTAAATTCCGGGCTCGAAATTCTGCAATCATCAAAGGAATGAACCCATAGCCCGCAGACCTCACAACGCGCCGCCACAGCGAGATACCGGCCCGCGCGTCAATGACAAGATCCGTGCTCCCGAAATTCGCCTGATTGGCGCCGAAGGTGAAAATGTCGGGGTGGTTCATCCCGCAAAAGCCATGCAGATGGCCGCCGATGTTGGCCTCGATCTGGTTGAGATTTCGCCCAACGCCAACCCGCCGGTCTGCAAAATCATGGATTTCGGCAAGTTCAAATACGAACAGCAGAAACGCGAAAGCGAAGCCCGTAAGAAGCAAAAGATCATCGAGGTGAAAGAGGTCAAATTCCGGCCCAACACCGATACGCATGACTATGACGTCAAGATGCGCAACGTATTCAAGTTTCTTGAAAACGGCGACAAGGTCAAAGTCACCCTGCGGTTCCGTGGTCGCGAAATGGCGCACCAGAACTTAGGTCGTGAACTGCTTGAGCGTGTGGCCGAGGACGTCAAGGATCTGGGCAAGATAGAGAACATGCCCAAGATGGAAGGCCGTCAAATGATCATGATGATCGGCCCGCTGCCGCAGAAGTAGCCAACATTCTGATCGAATGACAAAAGCCCCTCCGATGTCGAAGGGGCTTTTTAATGTCTGCATTTCCAGGCCGATCAGATTACCGAAGAGATCGCTCGTTCCAGTTTGTCGACCAACTCTGTCAGTTGCTCTTCTTCGATAATAAAGGGCGGTGCCAACAGGATATGATCACCGTTGCGTCCATCACGCGTGCCCGACATCGGATAACATATTAATCCCTCGGCCATGGCTGCCTTTTTAATTTTACCCGCCACGCCGCGCGATGGATCAAACGGCGTTTTCGTGTCGCGATCTGCGACTATTTCAATCCCTCGAAACAGGCCGCGCCCGCGAATATCCCCGACATTCGGATGCTGACCAAGCCTGTTTTCCAGCATGCCTTGCAACTTTTCTCCCATCACGCTGGCCCGCGCTGGCAGGTCACGAGAGGTAAGCTCTTGTACGACGGCCAAGGCAGCGGCCGTCGCGACCGGATGCCCGATATAGGTGTGACCATGTTGGAAAAACCCTGAACCGTCCCGGATCGCATCATAGATCTGGCTCGAGCACAGCATTGCTCCTATGGGTTGATAACCGGCCCCTAACCCTTTGGCAATACACAGGATATCGGGGGAAACACCATCATGATCGCAGGCAAACAAGTGCCCTGTGCGCCCCATGCCGCACATCACTTCGTCTAGGATCAGCAGCACGCCGTATTGATCGCAAATCTCGCGGATACGCTTGAAATACCCCTCAACCGCCGTAACCGCCCCAAGCGTCGCGCCGACCACGGGCTCGGCCACAAAGGCCATGACCGTTTCAGGCCCAAGACGCAGAATTTCGGTCTCCAACTCATTCGCTACGCGCTGCCCATATTCAAAGCTGCTCTCGCCCTCAGGCTTTTCGGCGTATTCATAACAGGGCGCAATATGGGTCATCTCAATCAACATCGGCGCAAACTGCGCTCGTCGCCATTCGTTGCCACCGGCCGAAAGCGCCCCCAGAGTGTTACCGTGATAGCTTTGCCGACGCGCGATCACATGACGGCGTTCAGGTTGGCCGGTTTCAAAGAAGTATTGCCGTGCCAGTTTGATTGCAGCCTCGGTCGCCTCGGACCCGCCCGATACAAAATACACCCGATCCAGATCACCTGGCGCATGCTCGATCAAAAGATCCGCCAAAGCCTCAGCCGGTTCCGAAGTCATAAATCCGGTATGCGCAAACGCGATCTGCGCCACCTGGTCCTGTACTGCCTTTATAACCGCGTCGTTCGAATGGCCAAGACAGGATACTGCGGCATCGCCACAGTCCAGAAACCGGCGGCCATCAGAATCAATCAGGTAACACCCATCTCCGCCAGCAGCGATTGGCAGGTCGGTTTTTGTGTGGCGTGGAAATACGTGACTCATTTCGAAGTCCTTCTCAAAAGTTCGATCAGCGCCGCGACCGATGCCGCATTGTCGGCCCAAGCTTGTCCATCGGGGCCTGCAAGGCTGTTCTCAAAACCCACGCGCACATCGCCGCCGCGCTGTGTTGCTTTTTGCAGGCACGCATGTTCCCGCCCACCAAAGGCGCAAACCATCCAGGGGTCATTCGACCTCGGAAACGCATCCAGATCTTCCGGGCTGGATTCCTGCGCCGTGGCGTATCGACCCAGAACAAGCAGGCGTTCAACCTGATCCGGTTTTACCACGCCTTCCTCCTGCCAACGGACCAGTAACGCAACGTCTTCAGCATCATAGAGGATATGCTGAACCCGTGTCCCTTGTTCCTCGCAGACGGCATAGACCTTTGGCGCAAGTAGCGGTGACCGCGCGATCTCGCGCACTGAAATCGACGCCCAATCCGGGCGAACATCTCGTAGACATTCCAACTGAGCTTGAACGTCAAAAAGACCAGCGGCCTCGGTCGTGATCTGAATGTCCAAGCTAGGCACCGCTGCACGCAACTCTGCAATAGCCTCGCGATACCGCCCTGCATCCAGTGAGTGCAAACCTTCCGTGTCACGAACATGCAAATGCAACCCGTTTGCGCCTGCCATGCTGCATGCCCTTGCAGTTGCAACGATCTCATCCGTTGAGACCGGCAGAGCCGGGTGATCCCCATGTCCTCGTCGTGCCCCGTTCGGGGCTACCAACACATAAGGTATCGTGGTTACTACAGTCTTGATCTCTGACATTCCGACACCTGCATATTTTGATCCCGAGCTAAACACTTGCGAAGTGTTTTCAATTTCCTTTCTTCATAACATATGTTTTTATTGTGACATGCAATCCACCCCACCCCAACTGACTGATCAGCTCCGTTCAAATATCGACGCCCTGCCTCAGCAAATGCAGGCCGCTGCAAAATACATCATCGACCATCCGGGCGACTTCGGGCTCGATCCGGTTCGCGTATCGGCTGATAAAATCGGCGTCAGTTCGAATGTCATCGTGCGTCTGGCGCATCGAATGGGTTTCGACAGTTTCGAGGCCTTCAGACGCCCCTTTCGCCAAACCCTTGTTACTGACCGAGAGGATCGGCTCGGACAAGACTGGCTGGATCGGATGCGATCTAATGACGACTTTGGAGCAGCGCAGTCAGGATATGCGCGGAACGAGTTGAATGTCGTGAACCGGTCCCTTCGTTTGGCCGACCCAAACGTGATGCAACAGATTGTGAGCAGCATGCTTTCCGCAAATCGCTGTTTCATAACGGCGACACGGGCCAGCTATGCCCTTGCATATTACTTCCATTACGCAGGTCGAATGGCGCACCCGGGCTTCCAACTAATACCACGGCATATGGGCTCTGCAGTCGATGATCTACTCGAAGCAGACACTTCAGACTGCCTGTTCGCCATCACCGTTCATCCCTATTCTTCGGACACCATCCAATCGATGCGCTTTGCCCGCAAATGTGGCATGCAAATCGTGCTTTTGTCGGATAGCCAGGTGATCGCCCCAGGAGTCGAACCGGATCTAGTCCTACCGATCAGCACTCGTACCCAGCATCACTTTTCCAGCTTTTCGGGGGCAATGGCCGTGCTCGAATGCCTGCTTAGCCACCTTTTCGCAGCCGGAGGGTCAGCCGCCCGCGACCGGGTCGAACGTTATCAGACGGCCCGAGAAGATACCGGCGCATATTGGAGGCCAGCCAAGCCGCCCCGTATCAGAAAAGACTAAAGCCCCGGCTCTCACCGGGGCTTATCGATTTGGCTGTGAATTTGCTTAGCTGCAGGCTTCAACGGCTCGTTTTGTCATCACGCTGACCAAATGCGCACGATATTGTTTGCTGCCGTGCAGGTCTGCGATCATGTTCATCGGATTGACGTGCAGACCCATCAATGCATCCGTGCGAAACTCTTTGTTCAAGGCTTCTTCGGCCTCGGACCAGCGGAACACGCCATCCTCGCTCGCCCCGGTCACAGCGACCCGAACGCCATCTGCAAACCGGGCGAGATAAACCCCGACCAACGCAAACCGCGACGCTGGCTGCAGAAACTTCTGATAGCTTGCTGCTTGCGGAACTGGGAACCGCACCGAAGTGATGATCTCACCTTCGTCCAGGGCGGTTGTGAACATGCCCTGAAAGAAATCATCAGCCGCAATTTGCCGCGTATTTGTAACGATCGTTGCCCCTGAACCCAGCACACCTGCCGGATAACAAGCAGCGGGATCATTATTGGCGATCGATCCTCCAATTGTGCCACGATTGCGTACCGCCGGATCACCGATCTGACCAGCCAGAGCCGCCAAAGCCGGATAGCTACCCGCTGCATCCGCTGCCACATTTGCATGGGTCGTAGCCCCGCCGATGGCAACCGAGCCATCATCCTCAATACAGACACCTTTCATCTCGGCTATTCCGCTAACCGAAACCAGCTTGGATGGCGCTGCCAACCGCTGCTTCATCGTCGGGATCAGGGTTTGCCCGCCCCCCAACGCCTGCGCATCCTCGCCTCCCAACGCAGCAACCGCGTCTGCAATGGTCGAGGGTTTCTCAAACTCGAAATTGTACATTTCGTTCTTCCTTTCCGAAAAGCGCAGATCCGCCCTTCTTCTGGCTATAAATATCCCGGGGAGCGCGAGGGGCTGGCCCCTCGCATTCCAACCTCTCAACCATGCATCGCTGTCCAAACGCGTGACGGGCTCATCGGCATATCGATGTGATCGACAGCCTTACCACCCGAATTCAGCGCATCCAGAACCGCGTTGACGACGGCAGGTGGCGAACCGATTGCTCCGGCCTCGCCACAGCCTTTCACACCCAGCGGATTGTGGGTGCATGGCGTCTGGCTGGAATGGTCGACCGCATAGAACGGCAGATCATCAGCACGCGGCATCGCGTAATCCATAAAGGATGCGCTCAACAATTGGCCGTTTTCATCGTAGGCGCAGTTCTCCAACAGTGCCTGACCGATGCCTTGACCGATGCCGCCATGCACCTGACCGTCCACGATCATCGGATTGACGATGTTGCCAAAGTCATCCGCCGCAGTGAACTTCTCGATGCTGACTTGACCGGTTTCTGGGTCTACCTCAACCTCACAGGCATAGGCGCCAGCAGGGAAAGTGAAGTTGGCCGGGTCATAGAACGCGGTCTCCTCAAGCCCCGGCTCAACTTCCAGCGGGAAGTTGTGCGGCACATAAGCCGTCAGGGTCACATCGCCCCATGCCACCGATTTGTCGGTGCCTGCTACGCTGAACTGACCGTCCTTCAACTCAATGTCAGCCTCGGACGCTTCCAGCAGGTGGGCTGCGATCTTCTTGGCTTTATCGATCACTTTCTCTGTGGCTTTGACCATGGCCGAGCCACAAACCGCCAGCGAACGCGAGCCATAGGTGCCCATGCCAAACGGGATTTTAGAGGTGTCGCCATGCACGATTTCAACCATCGACTCATCGATGCCGATCATGTCGGCCACAACCTGCGGGAAGGCGGTCTCATGCCCCTGCCCGTGGCTGTGTGCACCCACCATGACACTGATCGAGCCAGTGGCATTCACCCGCACGGTTGCCGCGTCATAAAGACCGGCACGCGCGCCCAGCATCCCGACGATGTTCGAGGGCGCGATACCGCAGGCCTCGATATAGCAGTTGATGCCGAGACCGCGCAGCTTGCCTTTGGCTTCACTGGCCGAACGACGTGCGGCAAAACCCGAGAGATCAGCCGCAGCCTCAAGCTTGTCCATCGTCCCGTTGTAGTCCCCGGTGTCATAGGTCAGAGCCACAGGCGTGTCATAGGGGAACTGGGTCACAAAGTTCTGACGGCGCAGGGCAATCGGATCAACGCCCAACTCACGCGCGGCCTTGTCGATCACACGCTCCAATTGATAGGTCGCCTCGGGGCGGCCAGCGCCACGATAGGCATCCACCGGCACCGTGTTGGTAAACATCGCTCGCACGTTTACCTGAATGACTGGCGTCTTGTAGTTGCCCGCCATCAGCGTGCCGTGCAGCCAAGTCGGAACCGAGCTGGAGAAGGTCGACAGATACGCACCAAGGTTGGCATGAGTATTTGTACGCAGGCCGATGAAATTATTCTCGGCATCCAATGCCAGCTCGATCGTGGTGACGTGATCTCGCCCATGGGCATCTGACATAAACGCCTCGGACCGGCTTGAGGTCCACTTGACCGGACGGTTGCAGGCCTTAGCGGCGAAGGTGCAGAACGCCTCTTCCGCATAGTGGAAAATCTTGGTGCCAAAGCCACCACCCACATCCGGTGCGACTACGCGAACTTTGTGCTCGGGCAGGCCCAGAACGAATGCGCACATCAGCAAGCGGATTACATGCGGGTTCTGCGAGGTGGTGTAGAGCGTGTACTCATCTGTGCCTCGGCTGTATTCGGCCACAGCCACGCGCGGCTCCATTGGGTTCGCAACCAATCGGTTGTTGACCAGATCCAGCGTGGTCACGTGGGCCGCGTTGGCGAAGACATCATTGACCTTGTCATTATCTTCTTCGCCCAGATGCCAATCGTAACAAATGTTGTTCTTTAGATCGTCATGGACGAGCGTCGCGCCTTCTTGCGCGGCCGCTTTCATATCCAACACAGCCGGAAGCTCTTCAATATCCACCTCAATCGCTTCGGCGGCATCGCGTGCAATTTCAAGGCTGTCCGCTACAACGGCTGCGATGGGGTCACCAACATGGCGCACCTTACCCTGCGCCAGAATAGGATGCGGGGGTTCCTGCATCGGAGCGCCGTGCCGGTCCGTCACTTCCCAGCCGCAGGGCATACCGCCCACGCCTTCAAAATCCTTGCCGGTGAAAACTTTGACTACGCCCGGCATGGCTTCTGCCGCCGTAGTGTCTATTGAGTTAATCCGGCCATGTGCGATGTCGGACCGCAAAAAATGCACATAGGCCTGGCCATGTACGTTGATGTCGTCGGTGTAGTTGCCTGCTCCGGTCAGAAAGCGTACGTCCTCGCGCCGCTTGGAACTGGCTCCGATGCCACTGTCTTTGGGCATTGCTTGTTCTCCTCCCTGGAAAAGAATTTTCGTCGAAAATTCTTACCCGCCTCACTCGGCGGCGATGCTGGAAACGTCCTGGCCGGATGCGGCCATGATCGCCTTCACGATATTGTGGTAGCCTGTGCACCGGCACAGATTGCCTTCAAGGTATTTGCGGATCTCGCCTTCGGTCGGGCGCGGGTTTTCTTTCAACAGCGCTGCAGCGCTCATCACCATGCCCGGCGTGCAGAATCCGCACTGAAGACCGTGATGGTCCTGAAAGGCCTGCTGTATGACGTTCAGCGTACCATCTTCGGCCGCCTGCCCCTCGATCGTGCCCACATCGGCGCCATCCGCTTCCAATGCCAGCATGTTGCAGGATTTGACAGCTTCACCGTTGACATGCACGACGCAAGCGCCGCATTGCGCGGTGTCGCAGCCTATATGTGTGCCAGTCAAATTCAGGTGGTCGCGCAGAAATCCGGACAACAAAGTCCGCCCTTCCACATCACCGCTGACGGCAACGCCGTTCACGGTCATAGAGACCTTGGTCATAAGATTCTCCCCTTTATGGCTTATTTTCTGAACCCGAGTTAAACACGGCAAATTTCGTTTGAGAACAAAAATATTTGCCTGATTTTTCTGCGTCTTCGCCGTTCAACTTTCTGACGATGATGCAAGCGGACAAAAGGGCAAATATGCCGTAACGTCACGTGCCCTTACCAGCACGTGGCTGTGGGCGCGTTGGGATTTCCTTTAGAAGTCCTCCCACCCCCATCGAGGCGATATCAGCGCCTGTGGTCTCGATCCCGCATGCAACTCGCGACAAAACCCAATCCGCCCCATTCAGTGCAGGGGAACGGGCGCATCCGGGCAAACCAATGACCGGCCTGCCGCCTGATGCCCCCAAAAACAACAAGTTTCCGGGGTCAACTGGCATTCCAAATCGGTCGACACTCCCCCCTGCAGCGCGCACCGATGCGGGGGCTACATCATTTTCGTCGGAAGTGGCGGATCCAGTTAGGATCATCACAATCTGGCCGCTAATAGAAGAAAGCGCAGCGGTAAGATCATCCATCCTATGCGGGACCACCTGAACATCGGACAAATCCATCCCCAAAGCTTCGACCCGCCCCCGAATGGCGGCAATACCCTTTTCATTTGAAGGCCCGCCGGAAATCTCGGTCACGATGAGACCTGCCGACTGATACGCCGGAACCACAAATCGAATTGCATCCCGCGCTTGTCTTGCAGCGTTTTCCACATCAGATCGAGGCACCGCATAGGAGATAACCTTGATCGTCGCGACCATGCCTCCTGCCGACATTTGCTGGTACTGCGGCACAGTCGCAACCGTGATCATCGGATTGACCTGATTGAACCTTTGCAAGGCATCGGTATCCAGCACCGCAACACCCGGACCATTCGCCAGAAGGTTGACCCGCCCCGTAAATGCCTCGGTAACACGCAAATTTGTCTGCGCCGGGTTTGGCACAAGCGCTTCTGCAAGCAGCTTTGCGGCTTCATCTTCGTGGCAATCGCCCCGCTCCAGTCGGGCGACCGTAACCTCGGTCAACCCGGCTTTCAGCAACTCGGTAATGTGTTCAGGCGAGAGCGTGATGCCCTTTCTTAGCTTCCGGTCGCCCACTTTGACGGAATGGGCCAATATCGCGCCGGTCGCGTCGGAAACAGGAACCGGACCAAACTTCACGCCTTACCTCGCAGAACCGCCGTCATTTGCGCCAGAATCGCAACCGCGATCTCGGACGGGTCGGCCGCTCCGATATCGAGCCCGATCGGTCCGTGAATCCGGGAAATCTGATCATCGGTGAACCCGGCCTGCTTCATTCGGTCTACACGCTTGGCATGGGTACGCTTGGACCCCAGCGCGCCAATGTAGAACACGTTGGCTGCCAATCCGGCCTGAAGCGCGGGGTCATCCAATTTGGGGTCGTGAGTCAACAAAACAAGCGCTGTACGTGTGTCGAGGCCCAATTTGGACACCGCCTCATCCGGCCAATCTGTCAGAATGGTTTCCCCGGGAAAGCGCGCATCCGAGGCAAATGCCTCGCGCGGGTCAATGATCGCCGGGTCATAGCCCGCGATCCGCGCCATCGGAACCAGCGCCTGAGCGATATGCACTGCCCCCACCACGATCAAACGCAGCGGTGGATTGTGGACGGCGACAAAGGTTTGACCGTCCTCTTCAAACCCGGACCTGTCCATGCGCAAGCGTTCGGCATAGGCGTTACGGCGCAATGCACGATGGCCTGTCTCAACGTTGACCTCATAAGCCACAGGCTCACGCTGCGCGCGTGCCGCGACCAGCTCGGCGAGCATAGCTTCTGGCAGGACCTTGCCGACCGGTTCAACCAGCACCCGGATTGTTCCCCCGCAGGCCAGACCAACGGCAAAGGCGTCTTCGTCGCTGACGCCAAACTCCAGCAATCTGGCCTCTTCTTCGTCGATAGCCTCCAACGCTTCGACAATCACTGCCCCTTCAACACAGCCCCCAGAAACCGAACCTTCGATCCGGCCATCGCCCGCAATGACCAACTGCGCGCCAACGCGCCGCGGCGCGCTGCCCCAGGTCTCAACCACAGTGGCCAAAGCGGCGCCTTTTCCGGCGCGATGCCACTTCAATGCGATTTCCGGGCTGCTATCGAATCGTTCCATTGAGACCTCCGGCCTAGCTTGGGTTCAACATAGTCAGCTTTGAAGCAATGAAAAGCGGGCTGGCAAGTGATCTTCCAGCTCTAATAAGCCGATTTTGAACTCACATTCGCAAATTGTTGAATGTTTGCGGGTGGCACTCTAGCCTACAAACAGTTCCGGGCACCGTTCGGAATCACCCCTGCATATTTCAAAGCGGAGACAAACAGTTGAAACGCATTCTTACACTGGGAACGGCGATCGGCATGATGGCTGCCAGCGCCGGTTGGGCTGATACATTTCTGAAATACGGTGAGGTTGAAGGCTGGAAAGTCTTCATCGATCAGGACAAGAAATCCTGCCTGATCGAAGCGGTCGATGACTCGGAAAACGTTGTCCAAATGGGCCTGACCGAGGATCGCGGTGTTGGCTATGTGGGCGTTTTCACCAAGGCCAAGACCAATATCAAGAAAGGCGAGAAAGAAGCCGTGGCCATTCTGATCGGCGACAACATCTACGTTGGTGAGGCCACTGGCATGAAGGGGAATATCACCAAGGGCTATTCTGGCGGGTATGTCCTGTCCGACGATCCTCAGTTCGCTGATGATCTGGCCAAGAAAAAGGTCATGGTGGTATTTCCGGAAAAAGAGTTCGCTTTTACCGTCGATCTGACCGGCACTTACAAAGCCATGGAGATGGCCCGTAAGTGCAACGAAGAACAGCTTTCTTAGCGGCTAATCGGACAGCGCGGCCATCAGCCGCGCTTTCTGACCCTGATCATCGGGCTGCGAGATTACGGCAGCCAAGTCCTCTAGCGACGCGATCGAATGCCCGGCCCGAAAACTGTCGACATGCGGAAGCATTGTCGCCACGCCTTGGGCCTTTGGTGCGAACCCGTCCCAGCGCAGCAATGGGTTCAACCAGATCAAGCGCCGCGACGACAGGTGCAGGCGTTCGATTTCTTTCTGCAGCATCTCGGGATCGCCACGCTCAAGCCCATCGGTGATCAACAAAACCACCGCCCCTTGCCCCATGACCCGCCGCGACCAGTCGCGATTGAACTGGTGCAGGCAGTCGCCGATCCGAGTCCCACCTTCCCAGTCCTGCGCCTCGGCCCCGGCAGCAGACAGCGCTGCGTCGACATCGCGTTGATGCAGATGCCGAGTTATGTTGGTGAGCCGCGTCCCGAACGTGAAGGCATGCACTTTGGCCCAGCCTGCCCCCTTGGCATTCGAAACCGTGTGTAGAAAATGCAGAATTATCCGACTGTACTGGCTCATTGACCCAGAGATATCGCAGAGCGCCACCAGGTTCGGCCAGCGCGGTTTGGGCTGCAGGCGCGCTATATCGCGCAATTCGCCCCCTTGCCGCATTGCAGAGCGGAGGGTTCGGGCGCGATCAATGCGCTGCCCCAAATGGCTGGCCTGACCTCGCCGGGATTCGATGGGTTTGACCGGCAGTGTCAGACGCAACAGCAAGCGTTTGGCCTGCGCGATCTCAGATGTGCTCATCTGTTCGAAATCAAGGTTGCGCAGGCGTTCTTCGGAGGACGCGGTCTGCGTCGCATCAATCTCAATCTCGGTTTCATCTTGCTGTTCGGAGGTGTGCGGCAAGTCGCGTTCAACGCCATCCAACAGGGCCTCGGCCGCGCGTTTTTCCGCCGCATCCGCTTTACGCTCTTCCTGAACGCCGCGAATAGCTGGAAGCATCATCGACATCATGTGTTCGAGATAGCGCGGATCACGCCAGTAGAGCCGAAACACCTGCGCAAAAACTGTGCGGTGCTCGGGCCGGTTCACGAAACACGCATGCAGTGTCCAGTAAAAATCCCGTTTCTCTGTGAACCCCGCAGCCTGCACCGCGCGGATTGCATCGATCACCCGCCCGGTTCCGATCGGTAAGCCAGCCTTGCGCAAAGCGCGCGCAAAATGGGTGATGTTCTGCGCCAGCTTGGGGTTTTCCGGGATATCGGGCGGGAGTTGCTCTGCCATCAAACCCCCAAACTATCTGCTAAACGATACCGCATCAGGCCGGTTCAAGGTCGGCCTTGGCCTGATCTAGAATGCGTTTCGCCTCAGATCCTTGCAGCTTTTGAATGTCGTCCTGATATTTCAGAATGGCCCCCAATGTGTCGCCAATCACCTCCGGGCTCAGGTTGATAACATCCAGCGCCAGCAAGCATTTGGCCCAGTCAATGGTTTCTGCGACGCCGGGTTTCTTGAATAAATCCTCGGTGCGCAGGCGCTGGACAAAGGCGACCACTTCGCGGCTCAGCGCATCGGCCGCCTCAGGCGCGCGGGCGTGCAAGATTTCGATTTCGCGGGCAAAGTCCGGGTAGTCGACCCAGTGATACAGACAACGGCGTTTGAGCGCGTCGTGAACCTCGCGCGTGCGGTTCGATGTGACAATCACAATCGGCGGCTCCGGGGCCTTGACGGTGCCAAGCTCAGGGATGGTGACCTGAAAATCGCTGAGGGCTTCCAGCAAGAAAGCCTCAAAGGGTTCGTCGGTCCGATCTAGCTCATCAATCAGCAACACAGGCGCCCCGTTTTCATCCGGGCGCATGGCCTGCAGCAACGGGCGTTCGATCAGATAATCATCCGAGAACAACTCGGACTGCAGCGCACCCCGATCCGCGCCGCCCGAAGCTTCGGCGGTTCTAATGGCGACCATCTGCGCCGGAAAATTCCATTCATAGACGGCTGAGGAAGCATCAAGGCCTTCGTAACACTGCAGGCGAATTAGGCGTCGCCCAAGCCCTGCAGCCAGCGCCTTGGCGATCTCGGTCTTGCCGACACCGGCTTCCCCTTCCAGAAATAAAGGCCGCCCGAGTTTCAGCGAGAGGAACACGACCGTCGCCAAAGCCCGGCCACAGACATAGCCCTCAGCGCCCAAAAGATCTTGCACGGCATCGATGGAGTTTGGCTGTGTCATGGGGTCCCCTTTTTGCTCCGCCCAACAGGTCATGACCACAACCAGAGGTCAAGACCACCCGCCATCAGTGACTTACGGCGATCTGTCTCATCGACAAGGGCAAGAGGGCCTTTCACCACCCCAGCGGCTGTGCTAGCCGAAGGCCATGACCCATTCCCTAACGATCCGCCGCCCCGATGACTGGCATCTGCATCTGCGCGATGGCGCAATGCTTAAGGCCGTTCTGCCCGAAACCGCGCGTCATTTTGCCCGCGCCATCATCATGCCGAATCTTGTTCCGCCCGTTGTGACCGGTGATCAGGCCGCTGCCTACCGAGACCGCATTCTGGCCGCTTTACCCGAGGACATGACGTTTGAGCCGCTGATGACGCTCTACCTGACCGAGGACACAGACCCAGCCGATGTCGCCGCGGCGCATGCCAGCGGATTGGTCAAGGCGGTCAAACTGTACCCCGCTGGTGCGACAACGAACTCCTCTTCCGGTGTCCGTGATTTCGACAAAGTGCGCCCGGTGCTGGAGAAGATGGCCGAAATTGGTCTACCGATGTGTGTGCACGGTGAAGTCACCGATAGCGACATCGATATCTTTGATCGCGAGGCGGTATTCATCGACCGCGTTCTTGACCCGATCCGCAAGGCAACGCCTGGGCTGCGTGTGGTGATGGAACACATCACGACATCAAACGGTGTGGACTATGTGAAATCGAACGAGAAGGATTTGGGCGCTACAATCACGACGCACCACCTGATCATCAATCGCAACCACATTCTGGTCGGCGGCATCAAACCGCACTATTACTGCCTGCCGGTCGCAAAGCGGGAAGAGCATCGTCTTGCGTTGCTGGCCGCAGCGACTTCGGGCGATGCACGCTTTTTCCTTGGAACCGACAGCGCGCCGCATACGGATAACAACAAGGAAATGGCCTGTGGTTGCGCGGGATGTTTCACCGCAACCAATACGATGTCCTTGTTGGCAGAGATGTTCGAGCGTATGGACGCGCTGGATAAACTTGAGGCGTTTGCATCGCTGAATGGACCGGCCTTCTACCGTTTACCGATCAACGAAGAGACCATCACGCTCACCAAAGGGGATGAGGTCACTTACCCCTCCAAAATTGAAACCGGCGACGGCCCCGTCACTGTGTTCGACCCTGGCTTTCCAATCCATTGGCGCGTTGTCTAATCGACCAGCCTTTCTGCCAAATCCGCTGCGCGCCCACCGGTGCGCAGCATCGACCAGATGGCGTCTGCCTCGTCTCCTCCGATCAGCTTTGAGGCTTTATCCCTAACCCGGTCTTCGCGATCCGACAGTGGAATCGGGGCAAGCAAGTCATGGCTGGCTTCACGGCGTGCACCATCGCGGCGCAAAAGCGAAATATGGGCTTGGGTCTCTGACAAGCTATCGTCAGCCTCAACCGTGATCCGATCGCGCAAGGATTGTAGCCTTGGATCCGCGCAAATCTTGTCGGAATAGCTGCCCGGAAGTGCGGTGTCATACCCCATCGCCTGCATTGCGATCACGGTGCGATAGGAAAACTTCGCACCCAATCCACTGGTTGGCTGCAGTTGATTGCAAACGCTCATCCAACGGGGGTGTGTCTTAACCTTAATCTCGGCCACTTCGGGTTCGGCAATATCGAGATCGCGCGCGGCCTCAAGCGCGGCGTGCAGGCCGTGGCAACAGGCATGAAACTTGTGGCTTACGGTCTCAAACAGCCATTCGTCCCCTATTCCCTCCAGCGCAGCGGCACTATCGTCCGCCCCCAGATGGGTTGCTCCAAACCCAAACGCACCTTGCAGCGCGTCGGCTCCGGGTTGAAACCCGTTGCGGATCAGCTGGGCAGCCTCAACCCCGTTTGAGGCCGCAAGCCCTGCGTTGTAGGGTTTGCCCATGGTTCCGAACTGCGATTTCTGACCCGAAGCACGGGTTGCTGTCAGACTCAGCAAATCGCGCATCTGATTGGCATCAAACGCCATTATCCGACCTGCAGCAACCGCAGCCCCAAACGCACCTGCCGTAGCGGTTTGATGGAACCCGGCCTGATAGTGTTCACGACCCAGCCACAGACCAATGCGGATCGACAACTCCATCCCAACCAGCGCCGATTCGAGTAAATCGACCAAAGGCCGATCCTCCCATGCCGCAAGGGCCAGAGCCGCCGGGAACACGGCAACCGATGGGTGACCGATATGGGCGAAATGCGTATCGTCATAATCGAGCGCATGAGAGACGGTGCCATTCACCAGCGCAGCGGCCCGCAACGGGGCATCACCACCACCAAACAGACGTGCTTGTGTGGCACCACTCTCAGACAGGACCATTTGGCGGATGATGCGGGACACAGGCTCATCAACTCCTGCCCGGCCAATGGCCAGCCAATCCAGAGCAGAGAGAGACGTCACGATACGGGCCTGCGACGTTGTGGTAACAGGCCCGGCGGCAAACTCGGCAAGAGCGGATGTCAGATCGGTCATAAGGCGCAGTCTAGCGCGCGCACCCCCGGCGTAAAGCCTCAGCCGTATAGTACAGCGGCACGTTGTTCGAAGGCGCGAACGATACGGTGCATGGCTTCGTTGAACACCACTCCGATGATCCCTTGCAGAACCGCATTCTTGAATTCGAAATCTACATGAAACGAGACATTACAGCCTTGATCCGTATCCTCAAACTGCCAGTCCGAACGCATGTATTTGAAGGGCCCATCCAGATATTCGGTGTCGATGCGTTTCTGCGCATCAAACAGCGTGACGCGGCTGCCAAAGCGTTCGCGGAACACCTTGAACGATATGACCAGATCCGCCTCCATAACCTTACCTTCACCGGCTTGGTAAGTTCGGCGGATACGAGCCGCAGAACACCATGGCAGGAATTCCGGGTATTTCGCCACATCCGCAACAAGATCGTACATCTGCTGAGCGGTGTAAGGCAGTGGGCGGGTCTCGGAATGGGTTGGCATGATATCCGGGATTAACTGGTGACAATGGCGCGTGATTTCGTATGTTGCGCGCCAAAGATCAAGGGGGCAGTGATGAGCCAGCGCGCATATGTGATAGATGAGATGATCTCGGCCAAGGCAATCGCCGCCCGGATCGAAGAGCTTTGTCGCGAAATCACGGCCGAGTTTGGCGGCACCGACAAGTTGGTCGTTGTTGGGCTGTTACGCGGCAGTTTCGTCTTCATCGCCGATCTGGTGCGCGAACTAGACTTGCCGATTGAGGTCGATTTCCTGGAGGCATCGTCTTATGGAGACGCAATGGAAAGCAGCCGAGAAGTGCGCATTCTCAAAGACTTGCGCGGCGCAATTGAAGGTCGCGATGTGCTGGTTGTCGAAGATATCGTGGACACCGGTCATACGCTGAACCACGTTACAGCGCTTCTGCAAAGCCGCAAGCCACATCGGTTAAAATCCATCGCCCTTTTGGATAAACCCAGCCGGCGTGAGGTTGATTTCCGCTCGGATTGGATCGGGTTTGAAATCCCTGATGAATTTGTCGTGGGCTACGGCATCGACTACGCACAGCGCAACCGAAACCTGCCATTTATCGGCAAAGTCCGGTTTGTCGAAGATCAGGACGGATGAGTCTTCGCCACTTTCTGCGTATGTCACAATGGGGGCGCAACCCGCCCTCGGAACGGCGGGTGAAACTGGTTTTTGGCGCGATACTAATCTGTCTTGTGATTGCCGGCATAGAGTATATGGGCTGGTGGCCCGACTGGGCAGAAAGCCAGCCCAGAAAGCTTAGGCCTTGAGCGTTTGCTCAATCGCCGCCAGAAATAAATCTGTCCCGATCGGGATCAAGGCATCGGGGAAATCATAATCGGGATTGTGCAGCTGCGGGTGATCCCGCCCTGCACCCAGCCAAAACATCGCCGCCTTGGCGCCTTTGCCAAATTGCCCGAAATCTTCCGAGAACCTCTGGGGGGTTGGAACCAAACTGCACGGAATATCTCGGGACTGGCAGGCAACTGACAGGATCTGCACCGCTTCGCCCGAATTTGTGCAAGCGTCAAACACGTCATCATAAGTGATTTCGACACCTAGCCCCTGTGCCTGAGCACCAGAGGTCACTAGTTGCTCGGCCTCATGGATCAGCTTTGCCATGCGAGTGTCTGAAACCGTGCGCAAAGTTACCCAAAGCTCGGCCAGACCCGGGGCGACACCAAACGTCGCTTCGCCTAACCGCGCATGGGTCACGGTTGTTAGGGCGTAGTCGTCATCCAGCGAACCACCCTGCCCCAACGCAGCCAGCGCCGGCATCAGATCGGCCAACGCACCGGCTGGCGAAACCCCATCCTGAGGCGCGGCGGCATGAGAGGTTTTGCCCGTCAAAACAATCCGCATCCCGCGCGACGCACAATTGGTCGGGCCCGTGCACAGCTCGACTGCGCCCAGCTCCAGCCCCGGTAAATTGTGTAGAGAATACACGTAATCTGGTGCAATATCTGCGAATTTGGGATCAGCCCGATACGCAATCGCGCCCTGGCCTGTTTCTTCGGCGGGTTGAAAAATCAGAACCACTCGCCCCTTCGCCGGACGCTTTTCGCCCAGTACAAAAGCCACGCCCAGTACCATGGCCATATGCCCATCATGACCACACAAATGCCCTTTGCCGGGATGCTGTGATGCATATCGCGCGGTTGAGATTTCCTGAATCGGCAGCGCATCCAGCTCACACCGAATCCCGATGGTTGGTCCAGGTTGACCACTGTCGTAAATCGCCGCAACGCCATGACCGCCAATCCCGCTCAGTACCGCATCGGGGTCGCATGCCTGAAGCAGGTTTGAGATACTTGCAGCAGTACCGCGCTCCTCTCCTGAAATCTCGGGCACCTGATGCAACTCATGGCGCTTTTCGGTCAGCCAGGACTGAAGCTCGGGTTTCAAACCTGATTCAACTTCTTCTGCCGGGCCTCGCGCAAACGGGCAAAATCATCGCCCGCATGATAGGACGACCGGGTCAGAGGTGTCGCCGAGACCATCAGGAATCCTTTGCCAAATGCAGCCTTTTCATAAGCCGCGAATTCTTCGGGTGTGACAAAGCGATCAATGCCATGATGCTTGGGAGTGGGCTGAAGATACTGACCGATGGTCAGAAAATCGATATCCGCTGCGCGCATGTCGTCCATCACTTGTCGAACCTGCTGCTCATCCTCACCCAGACCGACCATGATGCCGGATTTGGTGAAGATGGACGGGTCCATCTCTTTCACCCGTTGAAGCAGACGAAGCGAGTGGAAATACCGCGCGCCCGGACGCACCTGGGGATATAGCCCGGGGACCGTTTCGAGGTTGTGATTGAACACATCCGGTTTGGCCTCAACGACCATCTCAAGCACCGATGGATCGCATTTCAGGAAATCCGGCGTGAGAATCTCAATCGTTGTCTTGGGTGAGCGGTGCCGGACCGCCCGAATGGTCTGCGCGAAATGATCAGCCCCACCATCCAGAAGGTCATCTCGGTCAACTGATGTGATGACCACGTGATTCAGGCCCAGCTTTTGAACTGCATGCGCCACCCGCCCTGGCTCAAACGCGTCCAGCGTGTCCGGTTTACCTGTTGCGATATTACAGAAGGTACAACCGCGCGTACAAATCTCGCCCATGATCATCATGGTCGCGTGGCCTTGGCTCCAACACTCGCCTACATTCGGGCATCCGGCCTCTTCGCAGACGGTGACCAGATTGTTGTCGCGCATAATTTTGTGCGTTTCGGCATAGCCCTTGCCGCCCGGTGCCTTGACGCGAATCCAATTCGGTTTGCGCGGGGCTGCATTGTCAGGTCTATGCGCCTTTTCGGGGTGTCTTTGCTCGGGTATTTTTAGGTCACGCACAGCTGGCTTTCCTGACTTTGGGTCAATTAGCGATGTGCATAACATAGAACGAGATCATTGGTTAGACCAGCGACGCATAGCCGCTATGCTAATGGATTTCGCATGCGCAGAAAACGACTTCGATCCCATCATTTTACCTAATATTCGCCAATATTTAACCACGAAACAGATATCATGCTTTTGCAGCATATCTAACATTGAAGCCAAGTTAGAATCATTTTAACTCTCGCCACAATCACAAGTGAATCACAGGAGTTTGATGATGAAAACCGGTGCAAAACTGCCTGACGTAACCTTCCACACCCGTGTCCGCGATGAGGCCGTCGAAGGCCCCAACCCGTTCCGCTGGGAAGACAAGACAACAGCTGACTACTTTGCGGGCAAGCGGGTCATTCTGTTCTCACTGCCCGGTGCTTTCACCCCCACGTGCTCGACCTATCAGCTGCCCGGTTTTGAGAAAGGCCATGCTGATTTCTCGGCCAAGGGCATCGATGAAATCTATTGCATGTCCGTGAATGACAGCTTTGTCATGAACAAATGGGCAGCGGATCAGGGGTTGAGCAACGTCAAAGTCATTCCTGACGGATCCGGTGAATTCACCCGCAAGATGGGGATGCTGGTCGACAAGGATAATCTGGGCTTTGGCATGCGTTCCTGGCGTTACGCAGCTATCATCAATGACGGCGTAGTTGAGGCATGGTTCGAAGAGCCTGGCCTGATGGATAACTGCCCCGAAGATCCTTACGGTGTGTCATCGCCGGAAAACCTGATGAAGCATCTGGACGAAGCCCGCGAACCCGCTCTGGCGTAAATCGATCATCATCACTTGCATCAAGGCTCGCCAATCTGGCGGGCCTTTTTGCTATGCGCGGGTTCCTGAGACGACGTCTTCACCGACCTCACGGATCACCTTTGCCAGCCGATCAAACCACTTTTCTCTTCCGGTAGAGGCGCGGCGCACCAAACCAATCGTGCGCGAAGGCTGCGGCGCACCAAAGCGTAACAACCGCAAACCAGGTACTGCATTTGTCTCAGCCTGCGCTGCAAGTTCAGGAATTAAGGTAAGTCCGAACCCCTCTGCAACCAGACGCGACAATGTGGCCAATGAAGACGCACCCATGTTGATCTGGCCACTGCTGCGGTCCTGCCCGCAAACCTCAAGCGCCTGATCGGTCAGGCAGTGACCGTCCTCCAACAACATCAATTGTGCGGATTGCAAATCCAATGGCCGTAGTTCTTCGGGGCTGATGGTCAGTCGATTTAGGCGTGTTTGGCTTCCCGCCAATAGAAATCGGTCTTCAAACAGCGGTTCTTCGTAGTAAGCACCACCGCCCAGCGGGAGGGCCAGCACCGCTGCATCAATTTCACCCAAACCCAGCATGCTTAGCAGCCGCTCGGTCCGCGCCTCGCGAATCTGTACTCGCAATGAAACATCAGCAGCGCGCAACCCTGCCAGCACCCCGGGCAACAGGTAAGGCGCAACGGTTGGTATAATTCCGATCGACAATGATCGATGCCCACCAGAGTGATCCCGCGCGAACCGATCCAGCCTTTCAGCGGCACCGAGTATGTGCTTGGCATAGTCCAGAACATCCCGACCAAGCGGTGTCAGCAGGATATCGCGGGCCTGCCGTTCGAACAGCGGCCCGCCTATCGATTCCTCAAGCGCCTTGATCTGAACCGAAAGTGCCGGCTGTGAGACATGGCACACCTGCGCCGCACGGCCAAAGTTTCGCTGCTCGGCCACAGCCTGAAAATACTGTAATTGGCGGAAGGTAAAATTCATAAGCTCTGACTATCATTTACCAACATTTCCGCAAGGTCAGGATATTATATCCCGACGATCAGCCGATCATTCTGTCGCGTTCGGTTTGGTATTCATAATGGCGCTTCAGTCTCTGTAGCGCGATCCTTAAAACGATCTTCCCTGACCGCGCTGACCATCCCATGCGCTTCTCAGCCAATTCCAGCCCTTCCAGATAGCAACAGCAACGCAATGCGACATCGCTTAGACCCGGACCTAGATCCGACAATGCGCGGGCCACACGGTCACGCGCGCCAGAGGCTCCCAGCCCCGCCGGTGTGTCCGACGAGAATTCTCCACGCCCACCACCCGTCAAAAAGTGATCCCAGTTCTGCGTGACCTGCGGCCCAATCTGCGCAAGCTCAAAATCTTCGCGAAGACGTTCGCCCGCGCTCACCAGTGTTTCGTCTAGAAACGGCTTGCCATCCCGATCACGACGTCGAGCCAGCGCGATCAACGGGCTTTCTGTTGTACTGTATCTAACCCTTGGCTGATGTGTGGCGCGGCTTCGATCCCCAGCGGGTTTGAACGCGGCCTGAGCCTCCGCCATGCCAAACTCATTCTGCGCGCGCGCGCGGTTTTCAGCCTCGGCAATCAAATGGCTGAGCGCTGCACGGCCAGACGTTGAAATCCGATATCGGGAAATACGTCCGGGGTTGTCGCATGAAATCCAATCGTTCAATGCCAAAGCCTGTGCGATACGACATTCGACAACAGCTGTCTTGGTCGTGCCACCTTCGCCGATGTCCCGAACGACAACCGCCTTGTCCATATCTTCAGCCACCGCAAGCACAGCGCCCGTTTCGCACATGCGCCGAAGAACTCGGAGGGCCTCATGTTCGAACTCTTCGGTCTGGGCACCGGTTTGCCCGGGTTCCAATTTGACTATGCTAAATGCCCGGCCATGATCGCTTTCTGATGAAAATTGAGACTCTGCCAAAGACTGCAATGCGGCATCCACCAACGGGTCGTCACGTCGCATCTCGACCCTGCGGATCTGACGCAGAATAGTTGAGGCATGGCAGCCCGCAGATCGTGCAATATCCCGTATGGACCGGCCAGACTCGGTGTGGTCCAGATATCGCTGCGCCCCTTCTGGGACCCATGTGGGAACGGTGAAAGCCACGCTATTTTCCATATTTTTTTCGCCCTCGTCGACAAAGCAAACTGACAGTTCAAGCCGTCGGATTCTTAGTTAACCAAATCTAACTAGAGTTGCTTTCGTTACTCGTTCGTTAATCACAGACGGCTCTGAGCAGAATTGATTCAAAAAGATAAACAGTGATGAAACCATAGTTCGGAGTGAGCTGTGACAAGGCAACACCCGCTAAGGTTGTGCAACCTTTCTGACAACGAAATCGAAATGAAGGAAAGCTGCCGTGCAGGACCTAATGACCATGATCGCTACACTCCGTCGCCCAAGATTGCTGACCCGCGCCGCAAAGATCGGGGCACAGGACTATAACCGCGACCGCCACCTGCAGCGGCTTCTTGGGTATGGATCGATACCCGGATCGGGTGCAGCCCTGATACGTCTTATGGAGTTGGAGCGTGAAACAAATGCGCAACGTTTAGAAGAGGATGCAGCTTACTCTTTGGTGCGCCATTTGGATCTGTTGATCGCCTTGAATGGTGAGGCGCGGCTTTACCAAGCCAGCCGCGCCTCACAATATCAGTGATCAGGTGAAAGCATCCGGCATGGAAGCTTTCTTGTCTGCGACATATGCGTCCAAAGCCGCCTTCACATCGGGGTCAATCTGCGGCTGTTGGTAGTTCGCCAGCAGATGCTCAACCCGAGCCGAAGCCAGCGTCCGCGTATCGCGGGCGCCCTCTTCTTCCCACGTCTCAAAAGGCTTGTAGTCCAAGAGATCGCTCTTCCAGAACGCTTCTTTAAAGTTTGCCTGCGTATGGGCGCAGCCCAGATAGTGACCACCGGGGCCAACTTCACGGATCGCATCCATCGCTTGAGCGTTCTCGTCATAGGCCACGCCTTTGGCCAAACCGTGAAGAACCCCCAACTGGTCGGCATCCATGACGAATTTCTCGAAATCCGCCACCAAACCGCCCTCAAGCCAACCGCAGGAGTGAAGCATAAAGTTCACGCCTGACATCAACCCCATATTCAGTGAATTCGCGGTTTCATAGGCGGCTTGCGCATCGGGCAGTTTCGAACCGCAGAAGGAACCAGCGGATCGGAACGGCAGACCCAGGCGACGCGCCAACTGACCCGCGCCATAGGTTACATTCGACGCCTCCGGGGTCCCGAATGTCGGCGCACCAGAGTTCATGTCAATCGATGACACGAAAGCCCCGAAAATTGCGGGGGCACCCGGACGAATGATCTGGCTATAGGCCACGCCAGCCATCACCTCTGCTAGAACCTGCGTCAGTGTTCCGGCCACTGAAACCGGAGCCATCGCGCCACCCACAATGAAGGGAGAGATAATGCAAGCCTGGTTGTTCGCTGCATAAACCTCAAGTGATCCCATCATCACATCGTCAAACGTCATCGGCGAGTTGATGTTGGTCAGCGAGGTCATCACAGTGTTATTCTGAACGAACTCTTTGCCAAACAGGATCTCGCACATCTCAACCGAATCCTGCGCGCGGCTGGGATCGGTAACCGAACCCATGAACGGCTTGTCCGACAGGGTCATGTGCGCCATCAGCATATCCAGGTGGCGTTTGTTCACCGGAATGTCCGTGGGTTCGCAAACTGTGCCGCCCGAGTGGTGCAACCACTTGGACATATAGGCCAGCTTCACAAACTTGTTGAAATCATCCATGGTCGCATAACGGCGTCCACCTTGCGCATCACGCACGAACGGAGGTCCATAGACCGGCGCCAGCACCATATTGCGGCCCCCAATAACCACCGATTTCTCGGGGTTGCGGGCGTGCTGGGTGAACTCACTTGGAGCCGACTTAATTAACTCGCGCGCCAGTCCACGCGGCAGGCGCACACGTTCACCTTCGACATCGGCACCCGCATCCCGCCAGCGCTCCAATGCAGCAGGGTTGTCAACGAAATTGACGCCCACTTCGGCCAAAACGGTTTCGGCATTGGTTTCGATAATCTCCAATGCTTCTTCGTTGAGAACTTCGAAATTGGGAATGTTGCGTTCGATGTATTTTGCGGTTTCGATCTTGACCGCCGTACGCTCGGCCCGGCGGGCGGCGCCCCCGCCACCTCGTGCTCTGCGCCGGGTGTTTGCCTCTGCCATGAGAAAATCCCGTTGATAGGTTGGTTCGACAAATGTGTTACATCAACCGCAATTGATGCCAGAGGTAGTTTACGGCGCTATCGGGGTAAAAGCGACATGCACCCCGGGTTGCCGAGAATTCATGGGATTTGGCCGTTACTTTAGCCGTTTTTCCATCAGTACTGTGTTGCCCTTCGCCTCAATCTCTTGCCATCCGAGATGCAGGTACATGGCACGGGTTCCCGACATCAGCCGATGCGTCCGCAGACGTAGGACGCTTTGGCCTTCTGCTTTCGCGGCCTCCTCGGCAGCGTCTAGTAATTGGCGTGCAACTCCACGACCTTGAGCTTTTGGCGAAACACCCAGATTGAAAATCATCATCGCGTCAGGCTGTGGACCGTAGATTATAACACCCAGAACGTGCCCAGCGTCTTCGACTACCAGAACCTGATGAGTAGCAATATCGCCTAGAATCCCGCTTGTTACGTCGGGCATATCGTTGATTTCACGCATCGCGTCGGCATAAGCCTCAGCAAGACAATCCTCTATCGCGCGAGCGTCATTCGGTTCGGCAGACCTGAGACGAATTTCCGACATTTTGTGCCCCCTTGGAAGCAAACCGTCACTGATCGCCTAAAAGACGTCATTACGCTTGCACAAGCAAGTCTTGCGACCTAATAGCCAGTCATGACCCAAGACACCCATGACCGCCTTTTGATCATCGACTTCGGCAGCCAGGTGACGCAGCTTATCGCCCGCCGCCTGCGCGAACTGAACGTCTATTGCGAAATCCACCCCTATCAGAACGTCACGATGGATTTCGTGCGCGAGATGGCCCCCAAGGCCGTCATTTTCTCAGGCGGTCCAGACAGTGTCACGCGTGAAGGGTCACCTCGCGCCCCGCAAGAAATTTTTGACTATGGCGTTCCGATCCTGGGCATCTGCTATGGCCAGCAGGTGATGATGCACCAACTGGGTGGACAGGTTGAAAGCGGCCACGGCACGGCCGAGTTTGGGCGCGCATTCGTAACACCACGGGCCAAGCTCGATATTCTGGACGGTTGGTTTGGCGACGGCGACGAACAGGTCTGGATGAGCCACGGTGATCACGTCAGCGAAATCGCACCGGGTTTTGAGGTCTTTGGCACTTCGCCCAATGCGCCCTTCGCGATTACTGCCGATCCGTCGCGCCATTTCTATGCCGTTCAGTTCCACCCCGAAGTTCACCACACCCCGAAGGGTGCAAAACTCTATGAGAATTTCGTCAAGCTGGCGGGATTCTCAGGCGATTGGACCATGGGCGCCTATCGCGAACAGATGATTGCGAAGATCCGCGAGCAAGTCGGGGATAAGAAAGTCATCTGCGGCCTCTCGGGCGGCGTCGACAGCTCGGTCGCTGCCATCCTCATCCACGAGGCAATTGGCGATCAGCTGACCTGCGTATTCGTCGATCACGGCCTGTTGCGCAAAAACGAGGCCTCTGAGGTCGTCGGCATGTTCCGTGACAACTATAATATCCAGCTGATCCACGCAGATGAGAGCGAACTGTTTTTGGGAGAGCTGGACGGACAAAGCGACCCGGAAACCAAGCGCAAAATCATCGGTAAGCTGTTCATCGACGTGTTCCAGAAACACGCGGACACCATTGAAGGCGCCGAGTTCCTGGCGCAAGGAACACTGTACCCGGATGTGATCGAATCTGTCTCGTTCTCGGGCGGGCCTTCGGTGACCATCAAATCCCACCACAATGTGGGCGGTCTTCCTGAAAAGATGGGCCTGAAACTGGTGGAACCTTTGCGGGAACTGTTTAAGGACGAAGTCCGCGCCTTGGGCCGCGAGCTTGGCTTGCCTGCCAGCTTCATTGGTCGCCACCCCTTCCCCGGCCCTGGCCTTGCCATTCGGTGCCCCGGCGAGATCACCCGTGAAAAGCTTGAAATCCTGCGCGAAGCAGACGCGATCTATATCGATCAGATTCGCAAGCATGGTCTCTATGACGAAATCTGGCAGGCCTTCGTGGCCATCCTACCTGTCCGCACGGTTGGTGTGATGGGCGATGGCCGGACATACGACTATGCCTGTGCGCTGCGGGCAGTGACCTCGGTTGATGGTATGACAGCGGATTATTATCCGTTCAGCCATGAGTTCCTGGGTGAAACCGCCACGCGTATCATCAACGAGGTCAAAGGCATCAACCGATGCACCTATGACATCACCTCAAAACCGCCCGGAACCATCGAGTGGGAATAATCGCCCCCGCTTAGGGCATTGTGTTTTAAGGGCGAAGGACAGATCGATGAGCAACTATTCGGTGCACGAAACTGCAATTATCGATGAAGGCGCACAGATCGGAGACGGTTGCAGAATATGGCACTGGGTCCATGTTTGCGGTGGGGCCAAAATGGGGTCGAATGTATCGCTTGGTCAAAACGTGTTCGTCGGAAACAAGGTGGTCATCGGAGACAACTGCAAAGTGCAGAACAACGTCTCGATCTATGACAACATCACCTTGGAAGAAGGCGTTTTCTGCGGCCCCAGCATGGTGTTTACCAACGTCTACAACCCTCGCTCATTGATCGAACGAAAGGCTGAGTATCGCAACACTCTGGTCAAGAAAGGCGCTACTCTGGGCGCCAATTCAACCATCGTTTGCGGTGTTACAATCGGGGAATATGCTTTTATCGGTGCCGGTGCTGTCGTGAACGCTGACGTAAAGCCCTATGCGTTGATGGTAGGGGTTGCTGCAAAGCAGATCGGCTGGATGGGCGAGTATGGGGAACAGTTGAATCTTCCCCTGTCTGGAGAGGCCGAAGTGACCTGCCCGCACACAGGTGATCGATATGTGCTGAACGGCGATACGTTAAGCAAAGTACTGGCAGACACTTAGTGCACTGAGAATGCAGTGTTAATAGCTGCCAAATGTAGATCATCAGTAAGCAAGCCTTCAGATTGAGCAAAACTGAACAATCGCTCTGACATTTGACCTTGTCTAAGCGTGTAAATCACCCTCTATTCAGCCTGTTACACCTAGGGGCATGTAAGAGATCTCATGGACGGCAGTAAAATGCAGATCGGCAAGGCTGCGCTTTGGATGACAGGGGCGATCGCCTCGTTCTCGTCGATGGCGATCGCCGGACGAGAACTAAGCGTGACGCATGACACGTTCGAGATCATGTTCTACCGCAGCCTCGTTGGTATCTGCGTGGTCGCAATTGTCCTTACCGCAACGCGCAAATGGCAGCAGGTCACCACGAAACGGCTGAGCCTGCATGGCATTCGCAATGTACTGCATTTTACAGGTCAGAACCTTTGGTTTTATGCAGTAACTGTGATCCCACTGGCGCAGGTCTTTGCACTTGAATTCACCCAACCTATTTGGGTGATCCTTCTGTCCCCGCTGTTGCTGCACGAAAGATTGACCGCTTTGCGTTTAACCTCAGCGCTTATCGGGTTTGCCGGCATTCTTATCGTCGCGCGACCCGGCGCAGCCACGCTTAGTCCTGGAGTGTTCGCTGCTTCAGCTTCGGCCATATTCTTTGCCTTAACCACAATCTCAACCAAATCACTGACCCGAATTGCCAGTATCGGTTGTATCATGTTTTGGCTTACATTGATGCAAGCCGGATTGGGGTTGGTCGCGTCCGGAGCAGATGGGCACATCACACTTCCGACCTTGCAGACCATCCCATTCCTACTGCTTGTGGGGTTCGCGGGTCTACTGGCGCATTACTGCATTACAAATGCGCTGGCTATTGCGCCGGCCACAGTGGTTGTGCCCTTTGATTTTGCACGCCTTCCAACAATCGCAATTGTCGGAATGATCCTTTATCATGAACCTCTGGATCACTGGACTCTGCTAGGGGCTGCAGTGATCTTCACCGGAATTTTCCTGAACGTTTGGTCCGAGAACCGTAACAATTCGGCAACACCTGCACACAGCACAAAAACTGACTAACGCTCCGTCACCAGTTGACCATATTTTAAAGTTTAAGACAGTACAAACCGGTAACGAAGCCGGATGCGCATGATGAGGGTGCGCTTGACAGGCTATAGGACAGTGTAGGGAGGAATTAATGAAAAGAACGCTGTTTAAGGCGTGCGCGTTGTGCGTTGGCGCTACGACTGCGCAGGCGGGCGGTCTCGATCGAAGCGGTCAGGGCGTCAACATCCTGTTCGAAGAAGGGTCTGTCGCGCAGTTTCGACTTGGTTATACCAAGCCGGATGTCAGCGGATCGATGGAAGATCAGATTCCCACCAGCCCGACATTTGGTGAGACGATCGATTCCGGCAATGTGACGAACAGCTTTTTCACTCCGCATCTGGCATATAAGACCTCTTTGACAGAGACGTTGGATTTTGCGCTGATATATGATCAGCCCTTTGGTGCTGACATCGACTATTCCTCGAATTATCCGCTGTCGCAAAACGTGCTGGGGCTTGCTGGATTTGACGGGGCAAATCAGGATGTTCTGCGTGCAAAGGCCGATACTGATGCGATAACTGCACTACTTAGGTACAAATTTGATGGTGGCTTCAGCGTGATCGGCGGCGTTCGTGCGCAACGGCTGAAGGCCAGTGTTTCTGTGCCAATTGCAGGTGCAGGAACCACGCCATTCCCTTCTGGCGGATACCGCGTTGAAACAGATGCAGAGATCGATTTTGGCTATGTCGTGGGTGTCGCGTGGGAACGACCAGACATCGCGGCCCGTGTCGCCTTGACCTATAACTCGAAGATCAAGCACGATCTGTCGCAGACCGAGGCGAACGACTCGCTGGCCTTTACCCCTTTCCCAGAGGTTACGCGGTCCAGCGCGGACTCAACGACCGAAGTTGTAACACCCCAATCCGTCAACCTCGACTTTCAGACCGGCGTCGCACCAAAAACGCTGTTGTTTGGTTCGATTCGCTGGGTTGATTGGCCCCAAACAGTTTATGCTCCGCCAGTCTATACGGGCCTGACGGGCATCAACCTGGTCGATTATGAAGAAGCCACATGGACCTACTCACTTGGTCTTGGTTACCAGTTCACCCAAGAATTCTCGGGTGCCGTGACACTGGGCTACGAAACTTCTCAAGGAAACTCCGTTTCGAACCTCGGGCCAACCGATGGGTTCTGGAGCATTGGATTGGGCGGCACCTACTCGCTTGAAAAGGCCCAGATTTCTGGAGGTGTCCGCTATACTGATATCGGTGATGCGACTGCCAATGGTACTGGCCCTGACAACCGCGCCACCTTTACCGGAAACAGCGCGTGGAGCGTTGGCCTTCAGATTACATACGCGCTGGATTGAACCAGCCCATATAAACAAGCAAAGCCCCGCCAATTTGGCGGGGCTTTTTCGCATGTTTCGGGTCGATCCGCAGTCTGAGAGGTGCGAGGAAAAGAAATGACTTCTCAGAAAACCCTCACCCCACGCACCTGGTCCGAGCTGATATTGCTTGGTGTCATTTGGGGCCTGTCTTTCCTCGCCATCCGGATCGCGCTTGATACGGTGCCGGTTGTAACTTCAGTCTTTCACAGGGTTTTCTGGGCCGCGCTCGTCTTATGGCTGGTTATCATCCTGCAACGTCACCCCATCCCACGCGATCCGAAAATTTGGGGTGTGTTTCTGGTCATGGGGCTGTTGAACAACGTCTTGCCATTTACGTTGATGGCCTGGGGGCAACTTTACGTTGAGACAGGCCTGACATCGATACTGAACGCAGCAACCGCGATCTTCGGCGTCCTCCTGGCCGCACTGTTTTTCCGGGACGAACGGCTGACCAAAGCGCGCCTTCTTGGCGTCGGGCTTGGATTCCTTGGGGTCTCAATCACCATTGGCCTCAGGCAATTCGCAAACTTGAACCCGAGCAATCTGGGCCAGTTGGCCATCCTTGCTGGGACCTTGTCATATGCGTTTGCGGCGATCTGGGCGCGTTCTTACATGAGCGCCCTGCCCCCACAGGTTGCCGCTGCAGGCATGTTGACCGGATCGGCGATCCTGATGACCCCGATCTTGTTGATCGTAGATGGGGTTCCGAGCTTCGCCCTTCCTTTGGAAACCTGGTTAGCGATCGCCTATTACGCTCTGCTGGCGACCGCAGGGGCTTACCTGTTGTATTATCGGGTCTTACAACAGGCAGGCAGTGGCAACGTTCTGCTTGTAACGCTGATCATCCCGCCCATTGCGATCTTGATGGGTGCCTTGGTACGCGACGAGGCGTTGCCATCTCGCGCGTTCATCGGGTTCGCCGTACTTGCCATTGGCTTGCTGATCCTCAGCCGTTCTCGCAGTCACGATTGACGCCGCCAACCGCCCGATTTAGCTAGGGCAAAACAAGGGATGGCGGACCATGATCTACAACTCGGCGACGGATTGGCGCGAAGCTGCACGAAAGAAGGTGTTATTCTTCGGCATGTCCGGGTTGGGCAAGTCTTATGTCTCGAACACATTGCGCGACGATGGAGACTGGTTCCACTACTCGATCGATTACCGGATCGGGACCCGCTATATGGGCGAATACATCACCGACAATGCCAAAGCCGAAGCGATGAAAGTCCCCTTTCTGCGTGAGCTGTTGAAGTCGGATTCGATCTATATCGGCTCGAACATTACGTTCCAGAATTTGACCCCAGTGGCGGCCTATCTGGGTAAACCCGGTAATCCTGACATGGGTGGCCTTGAGATTTCGGAGTATCAGCAACGGCAAGAACAATTCCGGCAGGCTGAAATTCGTGCTCTTCTAGACACCAAGTATTTCATTGATCGCGCCAAACGCTTGTACAGCTATCCGAATTTTATCTGCGATACCGGCGGGTCGATCTGTGAATGGGTCGAGCCCGATGATCCCAATGACCAGATCCTGACTGAATTGTCCCGCCAGACGTTGATGATCTGGATCAAAGGTGACGAAGCGCATACCGAAGAGCTGATCAGGCGTTTTGACAAAGCACCCAAGCCGATGTCGTACCAGGCCGCTTTTTTGGATCTGGTCTGGAATGAATACCTAACCCTTAATGAGTGTTCAGGGGCTGACGTCGACCCAGACGCTTTCATTCGTTGGACATATGCGCAGGCACTCGCACATCGTCAGCCGCGATACGAGGCTATGGCCCGGAATTGGGGCGTAACAATCGCAGCCAACGATATCTCCAAAGTGCGCGACAGCGGTGATTTCAATGAGTTGATCGAACGCACTCTTGAGACCCGCACCAACCCCGCCTAAGTTCCAGACTTCTTTCGCAGATTTAGCAGCGTGACCAAATGCCGATCAAAATCCCCTCAGACCTGCCCGCCTTTGATGTCCTGACCAATGAGGGCGTCATGGTCATGGCCGAAGATCAGGCCGCGCGACAGGATATTCGGCCTCTTCGGATCGGTTTGCTGAATCTAATGCCAAAGAAGATTCAGACCGAAAACCAGTTCGCGCGCCTGATCGGAGCGACTCCGTTGCAGATCGAGCTGTCGTTGATCCGCATGACCGAGCATCAGACCAAGAACACCGCGGCCGAACATATGGCTGAGTTCTATCATCCCTTCCAAGAGGTGAAGAATCAGAAGTTCGACGGCTTGATCATTACCGGAGCACCCATCGAGCACCTGGATTTCAACGACGTCACCTATTGGGACGAAATCCGTGAAGTGTTCGAGTGGACACAGACCAATGTGCATTCAACCTTTGGCGTCTGCTGGGGCGGCATGGCGATGATCAATCACTTTCACGATGTGAAGAAGCACATGCTGGACGCAAAGGCCTTTGGCTGTTTCCGGCACAGAAATCTGGCGCCTGCATCTCCCTTTCTGCGCGGATTTTCTGATGATTGCGTGATTCCCGTCAGCCGCTGGACCGAGATGAGGCAATACGAGATTGATGCGGTACCCGATTTAATCACGCTGCTTGGCAGCGATGACGTCGGCCCCTGCCTGATCGAGGACCCCACACATCGGGCGCTCTATATCTTCAATCACTTCGAGTATGATAGCGATACGCTTAAGCAGGAATATGACCGGGACGTTGAAAATGGCACACCGATCAACGTGCCGATAAATTACTACCCTGAAGACGATCCCAGCCAGCAACCTCAGAATAGGTGGCGCAGTCACGCGCATCTGCTCTATGGTAACTGGATCAACGCCATTTATCAGACAACTCCTTTCGACATGGATAAAATTGGCCAGTAAGCTATTGATATCACTCAGCATCGCGATCATTGGGATCGTTGTTGTTACGGCCTGGCGCAGTGCTCAGCGTGAAAGTGCCGCCGAGGCCGCGTACCCGCCTGAAGGCCAAATGGTGGATGTCGATGGGATCGCGGTCCACGCGGTTGTCATGGGCGAAGGTCCGGATGTGGTTCTGATCCACGGCTCCAGCGGGAACACGCGCGATATGACCTTCGCGCTGGCTCCGATACTGGCGGAAAACTATCGAGTAATCGTGTTTGACCGACCTGGCCTTGGCTATTCGGATAGCTTTAACCCCGATGGCGAAACCATTGTAGAGCAAGCAGAAATTCTGCAACGTGCCGCATCGATTCTGGGGGCCGACAAGCCAATCGTTGCCGGGCAAAGCTATGGCGGATCGGTATCTCTGGCTTGGGCTGTGACACGGCCCGACAACATTGCGGCACTTGTTCTCATCGCGCCAGCTGCGATCCCGTGGGAAACACCATTGGACGCGTTCAACACCATCGGAGCGACCACCGCAGGCAACGCGCTGGCATTGCCGTTGGTAAGCGCGCACGTCCCCGACTGGTTTGTTTCAAAGGCGCTGGATCAGGTTTTTGCGCCTCAGAAGGCCCCAGAAGGATATGCGGAACATTTTGGCCCCGGCTTGACCATGCGCCGTGCCTCGATGCATGCAAATGCCAAACAGCGTGCAAACCTATTGGAAGAAATCACCGAGCTTCAGCCCCGATATGGCGAGATTTCCGTACCAACTGAAATCGTTCACGGAACAGCTGATACCACTGTTGGGCTCGAGTGGCATTCTAATCGACTGATTGACCAAATACCGGGTGCTGAACTAATCGAACTCGATGGAATCGGTCATATGCCGCAAGTGGTTGCAGCCCCGGAAGTCGCAGCCGCGATCGACCGGGCTGCCGAGCGCGCGGGTTTGCGTTAATCTGATCCGTAATCCATAGTAAGATTTGGATTTTATGGCGAGGTAGCACATGACCCGATCAGAACAGGATACCATCCAAAGCTACTTTCGTGACCACGCCCCAGAATCGATCCGCTCGGCCATCGAAGACGCCAAAAAGGATGAGATTCTGAACCCAACCTACCCTTACTCCAAGAAGCTGAAGGGCAAGGATTACGATCAGCAGATGGATGGTCTGCAGATTGAGCTGGTCAAGATGCAACAATGGGTGAAGAAGACCGACCAACGTATCGCTATCCTGTTCGAAGGTCGCGATGCCGCAGGCAAAGGTGGAACAATCAAACGATTTCGCGAGAACCTGAACCCTCGTGGCGCACGCAACGTTGCGCTTAGCAAACCATCGGATGCCGAACGCAGCCAATGGTATTTCCAGCGCTATATCTCGCATCTCCCGTCGGCTGGTGAAATCGTGTTCTTTGACCGCAGTTGGTACAACCGTGGCGTCGTTGAAAATGTGTTTGGGTTTTGTACATCGGAAGAACGTGAGCGGTTCTTCCGTCAGGTTCTTCCACTGGAAACAGGTTTCCGAAACGACGGCATCCACATGTTCAAGTTTTGGCTGAACGTCGGGCGTGCCGAGCAACTGCACCGCTTTCTCGCGCGCGAAACCGACCCTTTAAAACAGTGGAAGCTCAGCCCGATCGACATCGCCGGGCTGCATAAATGGGACGAATACACCCAATCGATCACCGAGACCCTCACCCGGAGTCACTCGGACAACTGTCCATGGACGATCATCCGCTCAGACGATAAAAAACGCGCCCGGTTGGCAGCCATTCGCACGGTGCTGAGCCAATTGGACTATGATGGTAAGAACCACGATGCAGTTGGAGAGCCGGACGAAAAGATTAGCGGTGGTCCGGAAATCTGGGATGCCTGATTGCTCTGCAACACATTGCCCGCGCTGGATTAACCCCTGGTCGCTGCATATATAAGACAAAACGCGCCTGAGGCCGGGATGACGAAACGCGGATATCACCACGGAAATCTAAAGCAAGCCTTGATGGAGGCCGCCCTGTCCCTGATCGAACAGAAGGGGCCAACCGGCTTTACATTATCAGAAGCTGCAAAAACGGCTGGCGTCACACCCGCTGCTGTTTATCGCCATTTCGAAGGACGCGAGGACCTGATCGCGGAAGCCGCGCGGCAAGGGTTTGAGATGTTCGCGGACCTGATGCAATTTGCCTATGACAAAGGGCAACCCTCGGCACTTGCTGCGTTCGAGGCCACAGGCCGCGCCTATCTCGCTTTTGCCCGCAAGCACCCCGGATACTATATCGCGATGTTCGAAAGCGGGATTTCAATCAATCGCACACCAGAGCTGGCATTGGCCGCCAATCGCGCCAAAAACGTGCTGGAAAAGGCGGCCAGTGATCTTTCCCAGCATATTCCACCAGAAAAACGCCCCCCGGCATCAATGTTCAGCGCTCATATTTGGGCCATGAGCCACGGCGTGGTCGAACTGTTTGCCCGCAATACTGGTGCAAGTTCACCCTTTCCACCCGAAGACCTTTTGGAAAGCGGAATTGGAATCTATCTGCGCGGGCTCGGTCTTGTCGAACAGGACGAGTAGCAATCACTTGCAGCGGATTAGTCCGGTTCAGAAGTAGCTTCGGTTGTACCAAACTGCACCCCAGCCGCCCTGACACCAGCCATCAACGCGTCGACCGGTTCTGGCTCTTTGAAAACGCGGCGTTTCAAATCCTCTAGCGGAAAGTTGGGCCACGTTTTTTGGTATACATTGGCGATACGACGCGCCTCGATTTGTTCGCCATTATTCCAATGCGCGGCCATCAGATAGGCTGCCGAAATTGGCCCAAACGGCCCTCCGCGCTCAATCGTATCTTCATAGGTGCGGATCGCAGCGCCATAGTCGCCCGTGTGAAACTGTGCTGACCCAAGCACATTGCCAAAAACAAGCCCACCGCTGCGTTCAGCAAGTTCTCCATACCACTCAGATTGCGAAAGTATGTGTTCAAAATTCAGAGTATACAATGAGATAAGGGCATCAAATTCTGCGATGTGCGGGTCGTTCGGGGCAAGAGAAACTGCCCTGCGAGACAAGGCTACAGCCCTTTGGTAATTCCCTGACCCGAACTCTTGCCAGGCGCGCGCCGATAGGGCCCAGGCCTCATCGGGGGCAAGATCCATAGCATGGGCGCTGTTTTCATCAGCAGCCCTCAGATTTGCCTCAGCGTTCGGATCGAAAAACTGCAAAATAGCCAGCATCGTCTCGACCTGCGCAGCTCCGGCATAGCCGCAGAAATACAGGGGATCTCGTTCTACCGCGGTCTTGAAAATCAGCAGGGCCGGTTGGAGACGCGAAAGATCAACAACCGGGAACATCACATCTCGGCCAGCGTCGCAGAGGTTCATTGCCTCAACCCGAGCGGGAGAGACATCGTAGATCGCGCTTTGCCCCAGGCCAGTGGCGTTTGATGTCGCACCTTTATTAATATTGCTCCAAACCAGAACACCCATGCCAACCAAAGCAGCCAAAGCTACAACCGCAGCTCCTACGCGGCGAAATCGTGGCTTCTTTGTTTGTTTGGATTGGGCCTCAAATACTGGTACGTAACTCCCGACGGGTAAGGAGATCGCTAACGGGTCAGTTGCACCTTCCGCCCCGTAATACGCATTGAGTTTTCGTCGGACCCGGCCTGCATCAACCCGCACCACCCCTTCCCGCTTGGAAAGGTCATCGGCGGAGTAACCGTAAACATCCATGGCGATGGTCTTGGCTCTGATTTCCGCTGAGCGCCCAGCCAGGACTTCATTGACAACATAGGTCAGAAATGACCGCATCCGGGCCGATCCTTTGAAGCCGTTCGACCCCAACACACGCTCAAGCGCATCGTGCACTTCTTCTGGCGAGAAGGAATGCGTGGTTTCGTGTGAATTTTCATCCCCCAAGGCAGTCAAGAACTATCCTTTCGTGACAATGGCTTGACCCCGTTATGCTACGGTAGCATGCGGCATAATACGTTCAAGTCATATTCTTCACATTGCATGCTTTCAGTGGGCAGCTGATCAAGGCGCGGCAAATGGATGAAGACGAATTCTTCGACACGCAATTCCCCGGTGCCATCACGCGGCTGCAGAACCTGCGCGCGCATGACAAGGAATTCGACCGAATATGCATGGACTACCAAGAAATGATGATCGCGCTGGCAGAGCCCCCTCACCCCGGGTCGACCCATCGACCTCGCTACCTCGCTGATTTGGCTGAAACTGTTTCGGACCTACGCAGCAGTATCGAAGCAAAGCTATCGGACGACCCGGGCGCGCCCTGACGACAATCAATACGAAAGGCACGACATCATGCTGAAACAGATATTGCCTGCTCTGATCCTGACTGCGGGTTCTGCGTATGCTCAACAAAACCCGATCATTCACGATGGTGAATTTGAGTTCCTGCGCGCCCAGTTCGGCGAAGTTTGGGATGCGCAAGACGCTGAAATCGATGCAAGGCTTTCTGAGATACGTGAAGAAAACGGGGGTAAACCACCCAATATCCTGTACATCCTGATTGACGACGTCAGTTTCGGTCAGATGGGTGACCGCAAGATGAACTATGTGATGGGAATCGAGACACCCAGCATCAACCAGCTCGCCATTGAAGGCCTGTCACTGATGCGCATGTACACGGAGCCTTCGTGCACACCGACCAGAACAGCGATGCTAACAGGGCGACACCCGGTTCGTGCAGGTGTGACCGAGGTCAAAGTTGCGCTTGTGGGCGAAGGTCTTCCGGCCAGCGAGGTAACCTTGCCCGAAATACTGAAAGAGGTTGGCTACAATACTGTGCATGTCGGCAAATGGCATCAGGGTGATATCGAACAGGCTTATCCTCACAATCAAGGTTTCGATTGGGCCGCCTTCCCTCTGCATCAACAAGTCCAACTCAGCCTCATGACCCCTGAGGCCATGCGCGCAAATAACATGCTCGGATACGCAGCTGAGGGACAGAATAACCAATTCCTACTGGACGAACGCTTCAAGCCTTATGGCCTTGTCACTGGTGTCGAGGCCATTGCAGGCGGCACTGCCCGCGAAGTCGATATGTCGGCTGGCGAAGTCTGGACCCAAGCCAAATATGAAGAAATGAATGAACGCTACCAACGTCAGGCGCTGGAACAGCTTGAACGTGCTGCGACCGAAGAAGCGCCATTCTTTATGCAATACTGGCCGCTCTATCCGCTCAATTTCGTTTACCCGGATGAGGCTCTATCCAGGAACGGAGGCTTTCACGCCGATAAGTTGCAGCTGCTGGACGGATGGATCGGCGACCTGTTGGCCAAGCTTGAAGAGACAGGCGAAGCCGACAACACGATTGTTGTGCTGATGGCTGACAACGGGCTGATGTACCATTACGAGGGGACTTCGGGCCTCAATCAACTGATCTATCGCGGTGGCAAGACCCAGCATTTGGAAGGCGGCGTGCGCACGGATGCTTTCATTCGCTGGCCCGGAGTGATCAAAGCTGACAGTGCCGCCGGTGATATCTTTCACGTGTCCGATATCTATACCACCATCGCGCGGATTGCAGGTGCCACTGACCACATTCCACGCGATCGTATAATTGATGGTATCGACCAGACGGCCTTGTTGCTGAATGGCGAGGGCAACGGTCGCCGCGACTATGTGTATGTCTACGAAGGTCCTGTTTTGCGCTCGGTGATCAAGCAGGAGTTCAAGATGCACTTACCCGCACCGGGCCAACCCGGCGCGGCTGCCCCGACCTTCAACATCTATCGCGACCCGCGCGAGCTGCACCCGTTGGTTGGCTATTCGCTTTGGGCCGGCGCATCATTTCAGGACATGATCAAGCGCCACCAGAAGATGATCACGAAATATCCGCATACCGAGATCGGACGCGGCATCCCCTATGAGGGCATCGATAACCTGCGCCCGGAATCCGAACTGACGCGCGACGTGTTCATGAGCTGGCAGGAGTAAAGGCTACAGAAAATCTTGTCTAAATATGATAATGTTTCAATATGTAAGCTGCGGCGGAGAGATTTGCTTTCCGCCCAGCACGCGAACGGGGGATATAGGATGAAGATTTTAGGGGTACTTGTTCTATCTGTCGGCCTTACTGCGCAGTCCGTACTGGCGCAAGAGAATCCGATCCAGCACGATGCCGAATTCTATATCCTGCAGGCACAGCGCGCAGAGCAATGGGCCCAGGATGATGTCGCTGTCGATGAGGCGTTGGCCACCTTTCGCGAAGACAACAACGGTAACCCGCCGAACATTATCAGCGTATTGATCGATGATCTCGGCTTCGGCGACATGGGCATACCTGAATTGAATGCCGTCCGCGGATATGAGACGCCGAACATCAACGATTTCTCGGACGAGGCGATGCGCATGGTTCGGATGTATACCGAACCATCCTGCACCCCGACGCGCGTCGCCCAAATGACCGGTCGCCTGCCCGTACGTATGGGCATGGGTGACACCACCGTCGATATTGCTGGCTTCGGCCTGCCGCAAGACGAAGTGACCTTGGCCGAGGTTCTGAAACAAGCAGGATATGCAACCAGCCACGTCGGTAAATGGCACATGGGGGATATCGCGGAAAGCTGGGCTATGAACCAAGGCTTTGACTACGCGCAACACGCCATTCACCAACAAGGCCAACTGACGATTTTCAATGATGATGCGATCAAGGAGCAAGTCTCGGTCGCAATCCGGGATTACGATGACAAATATACGCTGGACAATTGGTTCCGACCCGACGCCTCAGCGATGATGACCGTCATCGAAGGTGAAACCGGCGGTCCAATTCGCGAGATTCGAATGGAATCTGGTGAGCGATGGAACGCGGCCAAATACGATGAGATGAACCAAGCCTTTCAGGACAAAACACTGTCAGAGCTTGAGCGTCTTTCAGGCGGAGACGCGCCCTTCTTCCTGCAATATTGGCCAATGATCCCTCTGGACAACACCCGTGCTGGACGCTCTGGGCCCGAAAGCGCGAATGGCGGGCTCTATGTCGACAAGATGCAACTGCTGGATCAATGGCTGGGCGATCTGTTCGCCAGAATGGATGAGCTGGGGGTCAGCGAGAACACCATTGTTGTTGTCATGGGGGACAATGGGCATTTCACCAAATACGCCCCGCAGTCGGGCTATACACCGATGATCTATGCTGGTGGCAAAGGGGATACGACCGAAGGCGGCGTTCGGGTCGATGCCTTTATCCGCTGGCCGGGTATGATCCAGGCTGATGGATTGCTGAACAGCATCATCCATGTTTCGGATCTGTACACGACGCTCTCGCGCTTTGCGGGTGCCGATCAGCACATCCCGAGGGATCGACTGGTGGATGGCGTCGATCAATCCGCAGCGCTGTTGTTTGCGGATGAAGCGAAGGCACGCCGCGATCATGTGATCATCTATTCGGTCGCTAAACCCGAAGCGATCGTCAAGGACCAGTTGAAGCTGAAGCTGCCGGGCGCTGGTGAAAGTGCTATTTTGGCAAAATTCTTTGATCTCTACCGGGATACGCGTGAGGAGTATTCAGTCTCGACCGAGGTTGGCGCCTGGGGAGGGCAGGAATTTGCACGCATCCTTGGTCGCCACATGGCGAGGAAAGAGAAATACCCAGACACACCGCCCGCATACGGCGTGCCATACGAAGGGATCGAGAACATTCGCCCCGAAACTCAGCAAGCGGTCGAGGCGTTTCTGATCAAACGCCAATCACCGCAACAATAACCCCGGGACGCAACAGTCAAGATTTAGGATCATCACATGTTCGGACTTCTCCTATTCGCACTGGGTTTGATCGGATCACTTGGGATCGGGTTCGTCTATTTCCGGGACTTGGGCGACGTGTCTCAGATGCTTCTGAAAGTTAAACGCGAAAATATGGTGCGGTTCATTCGAAATGAATACCGCCTGATCGCCATCGGGTTGGGTGCTTTTGTCGTTGCGACGCTTGCACATTTCGCGTTGGGGGCCGGACCGTTCTGGCTGTGGCTGGTAGCGGCTGTTCTGGTCCTTTTCCTTTATGGGTTTCCGTATGTCTGGGTTCATCTCGGCCTCAGGAACCAGTTGAATACGGCGCAATATTTTCCAATAGACGAGGCCCGCAAATATGTCGGCCCGACCGCGCCTGTGATGGTGATCGACAATGGCGGCCATGCCCGTGCTCATCCCGACGCTCAGATCATGCGGCCTCATCTGGCGGGCGATGACAAAGGGCTGGGCGGTGAAGACGTCGTGATGACCTATTGCGCCATGGCCAATCTTGGTCAGGGCTATACTCCAAGCATCGAAGGCAAACGGCTGAACCTTGAAGTTCTCGCCCAGCACGGAAACAACCTGATCCTGCGGGACAACGACACGGGCGAACCCATTCAGCACATATATGGTTTTCGTGAGGCGGATCAGAACCCAAACACAGATGGCCTCGCCTGCCCGCTACGACCTGAGGCGCAGATGAAACCCTGGCCCACTTACAGGATGACCTTCCGAGGATTTCAGAAGGCCTTTCCAGATGGCGAAGTCTTTCTGAACAAACCCTCGCAAAACCCGTTGCTGCGGCTTCTGGACATGATGACCGAGATTACCTTTGGCTGGGGCATAGGCCGTCAGCATCAGGAAGAGGCTCCAGTGATGGACAACATGGACCGATCCGACGATCGGTTGCCCAACAAAACCTATGTCTGGGGGATCACCATCGGACAGGATGCCACCTGCTGGACTGATGATTTCATCGTTGACAATGATTGGATCGTAAATGCGCGGGTCGGCGGGCGGGATGTCGTTGTCAGCATCGACCCGAAGTATGAAAGCTTGGGCGTTTGGTACAATGACAGCGACCAACCCGTGACCAAATGCGACTTTTGGGGAAAATCCGATCAAGGTCAGCTACAACGGGTCGAGACCTTACGCGCCGGCGTGTTCTGGCATGTCTGGTCCGAGTTTTTTCCCAGCACAGATATCAATCGCGTCGGCGATGCCGCGAGCAAAGCCGATGACGCGGCGGCATGAAATACACAAACGCCAGATTGGATGAGAGCGACCCCATGACCGGATTTCGAAGAAGTTTTTGACAGGAGAACAATGATGGGAATGACAGCGAAGTGGAAAGAACTGGCCATCGGAGTCTCATTGGCAAGTTCAATGGCATCCGTCGTGGCGGCCCAGCAGTCCGATTGGTCATACGAGGCCTCGATCTATCTGTTTATGCCAGAAACAGAGACTTCGATCAGCACACCCCGCGGAACCTTGGATGGCACGTTGAGTTTTTCCGATGCACTGGAAAATCTCGATTTCGCGTTCATGGCGGCATTTGCCGCGACAAACGGGCGTTGGTCACTGCTTGCGGACTACAACTATACCAACCTGTCTTTCAGTAGCGATACGCCCGGCCCGGCAAGCTCGGGCCTCGATACATCCTTTACGACACAATTCCTCAGCGGCTATGTCGGTTATCGGGTCTATAATGATCAATCCGCCAATATCGATCTTGTCGGCGGTTTCAGGTGGTTCAGCACGGAAACCGATTTTGAACTGCAACCCGGCGCTGCACCTGGTCGTCGGACGACCGTTGATTCAAGCTGGACGGATCCCGTGATAGGGGCCCGCGCACGCGTCACGTTCTCAGACAAATGGTCAGGCACCGGATTTGTTGACTATGGTGGTTTCCGCAGTGGCAGTGAGACGTGGCAGGTTTTGTTAACCGCAGACTACGCGATCAATGATCGCTGGCTGATCCGCGGCGGATACCGCTATATCTCATTCGATCATGACATCGACGGGAATGATTTCAAATTCGATCAATCTGGTCCTCTGATCGGCGCAACCTACCGCTTTTGAACGTCACTTAATGACCGCCAAAATAGGCTTCGAGCAATCGTTTATCATTCCGCAATTCGTCGGCGGTGCCTGACGTCTGCATCCGTCCGGATTCGAGCACATAAATACGGCTAGCCAGCGACAGAGCGAAGTTGGCGTTCTGCTCGGTAATCACCACCGTCAGCCCGTATTCTTTGTTGAGCTTGCGCACCACCTCAGCGATTTCGTGGCAGATTTTCGGGGCCAGTCCAATTGTCGGCTCGTCGACCAGCAACAGCTCGGGACTGGTCATCAGCGCGCGCCCGAACGAGACCATCTGACGTTCCCCGCCCGACTGGGTCGAGGTCTCTTGCCCTTCCCTCTCTTCCAGACGCGGGAAGAGGCTATGCACCATCGCCAGATTGCTCTGGATATCATCGCGGGCCGTGAAGGCACCGACCATAAGGTTGTCACGCACAGACATATAGGGAAACAGGTTGAAGCGCTCGGGCGCGTAACCCACTCCATGCCGCACAATTTCCGAAGGCGTTCGACCGGCCAGGCTGTGCCCCCTCAGCCGAATATCTCCTTCGGTTTTGACAAGCCCCATGATGCTGTCCAGCAAGGTCGATTTTCCGGCACCATTGGGGCCAACCACGGCGACGATCTCACCGGGTTGGACAGTGATTGAGATATCGGTCAGCGCTTGCGCTTTGCCGTAGAAGGCCGACAGGTTTTCGATTTCCAGATACGACATTACGCGGCCCCCAGATACGAGGCCTGAACAGCCTTGTCGTTCATCACCTCGGCAAACGAGCCTTCGGCAATCATAGTGCCGCGTTCGATGGCGATGGCGCGGTCGATCAATGGCTCAAGCGCGGGCAGATCATGGCTGACGATCAGGAAAGTCATTCCATCCTTGCGCATCGACTGAATGAGGTCCGAAATCTGTGCAATCTCGCCTGTGGTGAGACCCGCGAACACCTCGTCCAGCAACATCACCTTGGGTGCGGTAGCCATCGTACGGGCCATCTCAAGCTTGCGCAGATCACCCATGGCCAATTCTGTTGGCGCGCGCTCCAAATCCGCTTCGGTAAAGCCGACGCTAAGCGCTAGCTCCCGCTCACGTTCTTTGTTTGGGGGCGAGACAATCATCTGCCAGATATTGTCAGGCATCAGCCCAACGCGAATGTTTTCGGCAACGCTCATATCACCAAACGGGCGCGGGATTTGATAGGTCCGGCTAACCCCGGCACGAATGCGCTGCGGGGTCGAAAGGTTCGAAATTTCCTGCCCGAACAGCTCGATCGTGCCACTGTTTTGCCGCAGCTCGCCCATGATCTGGCTAAACACGGTTGTCTTGCCTGCTCCGTTGGGACCGATCAATCCCAGAGACTCGCCCTCTTTGAGAGCGAACGACAGATCGTTCGTCGCGACCAACCCACCGAAACGCTTCACAAGACCGGATACTTTCAACGCCGCGCTCATGCCATCCGCCCCCTGCCCAGGGTTTTGAAGCCACGACGGACAAGCTCAACAAGGCCTTTCGGCTGATACATATAAAGCAGCAGTGCAATGGCACCATAGACGAAGTACCGCTCTGCCCCCGGAAGAACCGGCCTCAGATATTCCAGCAGGAACGTCATGAAAAACGCGCCTATCATCGGGCCAATGATGGTTGAGGTTCCACCCAGAAGTGCCGCGACAATGATGGTGAACAAGAAGTTGATATCAAACAGCGCGCGTGGAGCAAGCGATCCCAGATAGTGGACATAGAACGCCCCACCTAGACCCGCAATCATAGCGCTTGTCAGAAAGGCAAACGCCTTAAGGCGCGTGGTGCTGAGGCCCGAGCCCCGCACACTTTCCTCGTTCATTCCAATCGCAGACAAGGCGGTTCCAAGCCGCGTCTTCATCAGCAACCACATGCTGACAGCGATCGCCAGCATAAGCGTCGTAGATAGGTAATACCCGTTCGCCGCGCCGCGCGTCAGCGTTTGAATGCCCGACATGCCGCGCGTTCCGCCGGTCAAGTCGGGACGAATGACTTGAACCAGTTGATACAGCAACTCCATAAAGGCCAGCGTGACCAGTGCGAAATAGCTGCCCCGAATTCGCAAGGCTGGCAGCAACACCAGCAGGCCCGCGATCATGGTGACAACAACAGCAATCGGGATTGATATCTCAACAGCGACATCGAACCGCTTGGTCAGGATTGCAGTGGTATAGGCCCCGATACCGATCAGAAACGGGTGACCAAAGCTGACATACCCCGTTCGACCCGACAGCACGTCCCAACTGATGGCAAAGATCGCCAGATAGTTGGCAAAGATCATTGTGCGCAATGTCCCGTTCGAGACGACTTGCGGCAACAGGAACATTCCCGCGATCAAACCGCCCCAAAGCGCAAAGTGAAACCAGCGTAGGCCCATGATCACAGCTCCTCTCGGCCAAACAGGCCTTGCGGTCGGGTGACCAGCACACCGATGATCAGTAGCATTGTGAAGACTCCCCGCAACTCTGGTGCAAGCGTCGCCACAACGATGACTTCAAGAAAGCCCACAATATGCGCCACCACCAAAGTGCCCAGGATCGAGCCGATCCCGCCAACGATAACCACAGCCACCGAAATGATTAGCGGAGCCACCCACATGGATGGCGATAGCTGAGTGTAGCTGGCAAAGAAGACGCCTCCGATTGCGCCTAATGCGCCCGAGATACCCCATGTGATCAGGTTGATGCGATCCGGGTCGATCCCGGAAATTGCAGCGCCCTTGGCATCCATTGAAACCGCCTGCATCGCCCGTCCGGTATGGGTCAGCCGGACAAAGGCATAGAGCCCTAGCAGAATGGCCCAGCTAATGAGTGTCGCGATCAAGATATTATACGTGACCGAAGCGCCAGCTACGTTGATCACCCCGGGAACAATCGGCAAAAGGATTTTGCTACTGTCGCCAAAAACCAAAACAATGCCTGCCTGAATGACGACCGCAAGGATCAGCGTCGAAATCTCGACAGCCACATGATCCCCTTTAAGCGTTTTGACGATCAGGCGATATTTCAAGACGCCCATAAGCACACCTAGCGCGGCAGCCACGGCAACCCCCATTAGCTTAGGCATCCCAAGCGATTGCGATATCCAAAAGTAAATATAGCCGCCGACCATCAGATAGGCGCCATAGGCAAGATTCAGGACACGGCCGATGCTGAAGATCAGCGTGAACCCCATAGCAATGAGCGCGTAGAGACCGCTGAGCAAAAGCCCCTGAATCAGTATCTGCAACATGTGTTGATCCTTGGCTGCGGGCGCGCGCCACCGCGCACCCGTTTCAAGCTATGGTTGGGTCAGGATTACTGCTTGACCCAGCTGGGAAGCGTGAACTCGCCCGTCGCGTATTTCTCGGGGTACACAACCGCGGCAGTACCGTCCTCATACCACTGAACCACAACCATTGAGGGCTGAGCGTCATCAAACGGTTCCGACAAGTCAAACCGCGCGTTATGCGGGTAGGTCCGGTTGGTGACAGGCTCGACTTCATCGTCGCCCCAGAAGGCATAACGCAACCAAAGCTCACCGTTGAGGTCCAGAACAAGGTCCTGCTTTTTCATCGCCTCGGCCCAGCCTTCGACATTGTCAAAGCCACCCGCCTCTTCAGCGGCAGCCATGGCCTGTTTTAGACCGTGATAAGCATTGAACCCGTTAAAATGAGGCAGCAGCGGGCGGCTGTCATACTTGGCCTGATATGTGTCAACAAACTCTTGGCTGGCTGGGTCCAGTTTGAATCCAACCGAAGGCACTGGCGACAGGGTTGAAATGCCGCCACCTGCACCACCTGTATCTTCCCAATACTCCATTCCTAGGGCTGAAACATTCACGCCCGTCATCGCCATCGGAACCTGAAGCTTCACGTATTGCGACGAAACAACCTGTGAGTTCACCGACGAGACCTGATAGATAAAATCAGCCCCCGTATCCTGCGCACGACTGAAGATCGGCGCGAAATCGACAGTGGCCACGTCATAGGTGATGATATCCTTGACCTCAATACCGGCAACCGGCGCAAGCGCCTCAGTCACCAGACCAGTGATGGCTTCGCCAAACGCTGTGTCTTCGGCCAGAATGACAACGGATTCCCAACCCATCTTTTCTTTCAGAACATCCGCGCCGAAATTGATATAAAGCGTCGCCAAGGCCTCATCCGAGGCGATATTCATGAAGTAAGGCGTCATGCTGTCGGGGTCTTCGACCACCATGTCGATGATGCCGATATAAGAGGTCCAGGTATCCAGCGTCGGTATTCGATATTCCTGCATCCGAGGAAGCCAGCCCAACGAGACATCATCGATTGAGCCGGAGATGATGAAATCTACTTCTTCGGTTTCCGCCAGATACTCATAGGCCCGCACCCCCTCGGTCGGGTCCTGCCCCGTGTCGGCCGAAACCAGCGTGATCTGTTCCCTCATCACCCCGCCATTGGCATTCAGTTCTTCAATTGCGATCTCGGCACCGCGCAATGTCGACAGACCGGTGTCCGATGAAAGTGATCCGATAAATCCAACCTTGATTTCCGCTGCAGCCGCCGAGGCCATGAGCGCGATACATGTTCCGCTGAGTAGCGTTGTTTTGATCATCACATTAGCTCCCTGTGTCTTTATTTGCCTTTCTTGTATTCTGTATACAGTACACAAGACGGTAGTTCGATCAAATCCTTTCTTGGTGAGTCATGTTTAGAGTCCGCTGATTTTGCCGCTTTCGTCGTGAATTACCGCGTCGACATCAATCTCCACCATCAAACCAGGTTGTGTCAGCCCCGCTTCAACGGCGGTCAGAACTGGATCGATACCTTTGAATACCGCTCCGTGTACGCGCGCGAACTCGCCCGCACGTGACAGATCGGTTAGATAAACGCGTACCCGACCGACATGACGCATTTCGGCGCCGACGGCCTTAAGCGCCTCTTCCAAACGGGACAGAATATACTTTGTCTGCGCCTCTACATCTCCGGGTGCATGAATGCGCCCGCTGGGTTCGATGGCTGTGGTCCCCGCAACCCAAACGAATGGTCCGATGCGCTTTGCGCGGGAATAAGACGCAACTTCTTCGAACCGCCCGCCTGACTTCCAGATGCGTAGGGTCACAGGCCCAACCTCAACCGGATGGCATCCGCTGCTTTCTGCAAGGCCGCTTGTTCCTGATCGGTCAGCCGCAACTCCTCGACCTCGACCAATCCGGAAGTTCCAAGATGGGCAGGAACGCCAAGCACGACGCCATCGATGCCATATTCCCCTTGCAACATGACTGAAACCGGAACTAGGCCAGTACGCGCGCCCCGTATGTGGTCGATCAATTCGATAGATGCATGCGCCGGTGCAATGGTTGCGGAACCCGATTTCTTGAGGGCAACAACTTGCCCCCCGCCGGTTACGGCGTCCTTAACACAGGCATCGATCTGGTCAGGCGACAGAAATACATCCAACGCCCGGCCCTTTATTTTGGCTCGGCTCGGAATCGGCGCCATCTCATCTCCGTGACTCCCAAGCGTAAAGGCCTCAACATCAGCGGGTGAGACCCCTGCTGCCACGGCCAGAGCATTGCGAAAGCGACTGCTGTCCAGTGTTCCCGCCATGCCCAGTACCCGTTCACGCGGGAACCCGGTGGCGCGCAGCATTTCGACAGTCATTTCATCAAGCGGATTGGTTACGACAATGACGATAGCATCTGGCGCGGCAGACCGGATGGCCTCGGCTGCCTGACGGATCACGCGCGCATTCACGTCGATCAGATCCGCGCGGCTCATACCCGGACGCCGGGCACGGCCTGCGGTCACCACAACCACCTCTGCCCCAGCGACTAGATCGAGCGACTCGCCCCCCACACACAGCGCGCTAGCACCGGTGATGCCTGACGTATGGTTTAAATCCAACGCAGTTGCGGCGGCCATTCCCGGCGCAATATCGATCAGAGCAATCTCATCCGCAATATCCCGCATCGCGGCCAAATGGGCCACATTGCCCCCGACCCCACCAGCCCCGACCAAAGCAAGTTTTCCCAACCTGCGCGCCTTGCGCTTCGCACGCACCGGAGCAACCCATTTGGGCGAACGGCGATACAACACGCGCTGCATTGAAACCGCTGCGTCTGTGCGCGTTGGTTGTGGCTTTTCCAGCGGTCCATCGACCAATTTGATGCCAACTCGCTCAGCGGTTTCGCGCGCCAACGCCGTCACGATATCGTCCGGCAAGACCTCAAACACGATCCGACCGCGCCGGCGGGCATCTTCGACCGCATCCGAACCTATGACACGCGGTGCCGCCATCAACCGTCTTTCCCGTCCACGGCCTCAATCGCTCGGGTCGCAGCCTCAACGGCGGTTTTGACCGAGTTTTCTGACCCCGAGATAAACAGGCGTCCAAATCGCCCCACGGCGCGCACTTCGACAATGTCGATCTCTGCCGCCTTCTCCGCTTCATTCGCAGCAATCGAGATATAGGCAGCCGGGGCACATTCCACGATACCCAACGTCTGCCCCGGAACGATCAGTGCCCCCTTCCGCCATTTGTTCAACAACTGCGCCTGATAGGGTTCAACACTGGTTATGATCTGTGTCGAACTGATCACCGGTTTCAACCGGTCGGACATCGTGGCACCAAGTTCAGCCAGCATCGCATCGCGCGCAGCGGAGACCTCGGCATTCGATGGCGACCGCAGAATAAAGAATCCAAATTCACGCTCGACCATCTGGGTCGTCGCCTCGACAGACGATGCCTTGAGCGCGCGGTCGATCAGCGAGAACACTCCGTTGCCCGGCGCAAATTCTCCGATCAGAACCGTATCACCGGACAAAGGGACCGATCCCTGCACGGTTGCGCCATTGTAAGCGGCAAATTTCGGTTGCAGGTTATCGATCTGCATCAGCGCCCGGATCGTAATCTCGCTCATGCGCCATACTCCTCGTAAATGTCGCGCCAGGGTCTGCTTTCGTAAGCGACCCGTTTGATGTTGATGAGATGCAGGGCCGTCACGTTGTCTGAGGTAATGGACCCCGACCATGTTCCCGTACCCAGCATGAAGGATGGCTCTAGATCAGTCGAATATCCCATACCGCCCATGATGCCTGGCGTATTCACCAGCACGCGGCCCGTTGGCACAGTCGAGAACCGGGCCACGACCTCAGGGTCGTCCGAATGGATGACCGAGGAATGGCCCCAACCTTCGAATTTGGCGATGGATTGCGCCAGCTCGATTCCATGATCGGTGGACTTCGCTTCATAAAATGCCAGAACCGGGTTCAGTTTCTCGGCTGATAACGGGCGCTGCCAACCAATTTCGGTTTCTTCTGACACGAGGCAGCGGGTGCGCGGCGGGATTGCAAATCCTGCAGCGTCGGCAAGCGCTTGCGGGCTTTGCCCAACCCTATCCGGATCCATGGCTTGCCTGCCTTTGAAGATCACTTTGGCCAGACGATCAGCCTCAGCGGGCGTACAGAAGTACGCGCCTTTCAACTTGAGCTCGTGGCGCAGATCGCGCGCTATTTCGGGGTCGGCGACAACCGCCTGCTCACTAACGCAGGCCGTACCGTAATCGAAACTTTTTGACGTCACGATCATCTCGGCCACTTCGGCCAGATCACGCGCTTTCGACTTGTGCACATAGCACGGCACATTGCCCGCCCCTACTGCGAGCGTCGGTTTGCCGCTGGAATATGCCGCTTTGACCATGGCCGGTCCACCCGTTGCCATCACAACCGAGGTACGGCGGTGTTTCATCAGCTCGGCTGTGCCCTGAATCGTCACGGAATCCAGACATTGGATCAGGCCTTTGGGGGCACCCATCTGCTCGGCCACACGCGCCATGATGCGGACGGTTTCGATGCCACACGCCACTCCGCGCGGGTGAGGCGCGCAGACGATGGCGTTACCCGCCTTCACTGCGGAAAGCACTTTGTAGATGATTGTCGACGTTGGATTGGTCACCGGGATCAGGGCAGCCACAACGCCCATGGGTTCCCCGAACGCTGCGATCTTTGTCGCGTCATCCCGCCAGAGCATGCCCAGCGTTGTTATATCTCTCAGATAATCAGCAACAGACAACGCATTGAACAGGTTCTTGACCCGCTTGTCCGGGACATTCCCATAGCCGGTTTCCTCGACCGCCATTTGCCCCAACCGTTCGGCTTCCGGCTCGATTGCGCGCGCCATGGCGTCGACAATTGCATCCACCTGCGCAGGATCAGTGCCCAGAAAGGCGCGATAGGCTTCGAAAGCGTGATCTGCGGTGCGTCTTGCGGCGGCAATCGATTTCAGGTCTGCGTCCATCACGAAGCTCCGGTGGCGATGGTGTCAAAGATACGGCGCGCGTGATCTACATCTCCCGCTGAAACCCCTATGGTTTCCAGGCGTCGACCAGCCGCTGCTACGTCAGCGCCCAAAATTCGATCTGAGATCGCGATCAGGCTGCTCGTCAGCGGGCTTGCGATACCCGCAAGCTCACCAGCCGAGACTAAAGGAACGAGCGAGCCCAGCACCCCGTCGCGCATCATACCGCGAGACGTTTGCTGATCGGGGATCGGTCGTGCGCCTGGGCCTCGCTCGGCACCGGCAAAGGTGGAAATCCACTGTTCGGTCTCGGGCAGATTGCGTACACCGTATGCAGTTGCAATGCGCCGCCGCTCATCCGCCAGACCATGAATCACTTCTTTCTGATCGGGCCCGATCAAAGACGCAAAGGTCTGATTGGCCTCAAGCGGCACGCCACCCATCGGGACATCAGGACCACCAACGCCCATCGCAGCCCCCCCAAGGATCAGCGCAGGTATCTCAACCGCTGCTGATAGATCGTTGAAACCAGACGCCAAGACCGAGTCAACGACCTGCACATTGGGAAGATACGCAGACAAGCCATCAAGAACCTCTTCGCGCCCGCGCGGCAATGTCGCTGCAGCCATTGGCGCCGCCTGCGAAATTGTCAAAGCTGCCCCTTCGGAACGGAACCAATAGGGTAGCCCCTGGATTTCAACCAGAGTGACGTCAGCTGTGCAGCCACCAATCCGCAGAAGCCAGGCTGCTTCAACAGCTCCAAGGGAGCGACCAGGCGTCAAAACCAGTATTTGCCCATCGTTGAGATGATCGGCCAGCACCATGGCATAGGTGCGCTGCTTATGGATTGGTCCGGTTAGGAAAACCACATGTGCATCGCGCACCGCTGCGTCCAACTCGGCCGTCGTATGTATCGATGGCCCATCACGATCAACCTGATAGGTCCCGACCGGACCCTCACCCTGCAGTGAGATGCCTGAGGATTGGGCCAGCAACGACAGCTCAGATCCATAGGCCGAGAACAAAGTGACCTCGGCCCCTTCAGCAAGACACAGGGCTGCCAACAGGCGCGCATCCGCCCCGCCGCCCAATACCGCTATTCGGTCAAGCTTGGGTCGTTCAGGCGCAGCCCGGGTCGCGCCGCGTGTCGCTGCACGCGTGAATTCCTCGAAACCGGCAGACATAGCGTCTCCTTAAAGCAGGCGGATCAGGCTGCAGAGCCAGCGCCAAGGCTGTCAATAATCGCCTCAAGTTCGTCATGTGGACGGGCAATCACGTGGACAGAGACAACCTCACCAACTTTGTTTGCTGCGGTCGCACCCGCATCGGTCGCCGCTTTGACCGCGCCAACCTCACCGCGCACGAGCGTGGTGACCAGTCCGCCGCCGGCCTTTGTCTGACCAACAATCGAAACGCTGGCCGCCTTGACCATTGCATCTGCAGCTTCGATCGCGCCGACAAGCCCACGCGTTTCAATCATGCCCAGGGCCATCTGCCCCGCCACTGGTTTCGCCATCTTCTGTTCCTCCAACGAGATTTAGGTGTTTGATGTCTTATGCTTCAGGTCGTGGATACGCGGTCCACGATCGCGATGATCGCTAGATCTATGGGTGCAGTGGACAGACCCGCTGCCATACGCGCCGCTGAGCCACTGACCAGTAAAACCGTATCCCCGACCCCGGCGCCGCAGGTATCGACAGAGACCCGGGCCGGGTCGATCACCTTGCCCTTGCTGTCGACAAGATCCGTCACCAGCAGTTTCGCCCCGACCAGTTTCGCGTCTTTGGCCGTGGCTGTGACGGTTCCGGTGACTTTGCCCAGTTGCATCAGAGCGTCCTCAGGTATCGGTCCAGCTCAACCGGAGTGACCTGTTGATTAAAGAACTCAAGCTCGCGCTCGGCCTGCTGCAAAGACAGCTCCCACAGCAATTCGCCTAGTACATCACGCAGCCACTCAGATCCTCGCGCCAGTTCAATGGCGGTCGGCAGATCGGTGGGGATAGGATCACCAATTCCCTCTTCATAGGCGTTCCCCATGGTGGGATCAGACGGCTTGAGCCCCTGTTCAATCCCGTCGAGCCCTGCCGCAATTTCCGCAGCCAGCAGAAGATAGGGGTTCGCATCCGCCCCTGCGTCGCGCTTCTCAACGCGCACGGCGCTGTCGGCCCCTTCGATAACCCGAATACCGACTGTTCGATTGTCATACCCCCAACTCGCGTTGATGGGGCAGAACGTATAGGGCTGACGGCGCCGGTAACCATTCACCGTGCCACTGCCGCAGATGGCTGTTTCGCACATGCGCTTCTGCAGACCGGCGATGAACGATTTACCGGTGTCATTAATCTTGCCACCATCGGCAAACGCGTTCTTGCCGTCTTTCCACAGCGAGTAATGCGTGTGGAATCCGTTACCCGATTGCTCAAAGAACGGCTTGGGCATGAAAGTCGCTAGATATCCATGGGCGATGCCCAATTGACGGATCAACGATTTGAAAAGAACAACACGATCTGCCGCTGTAAGCGCCTCGCCATAGCGAATGTTCACTTCAACCTGACCGGCGGCGTATTCCGGGTTCGACTGTTCGATCGGAATGCCGCATTCGTTGATCTGTTGACGGATTGGGCCGACGATGTGCTCCATCCGGGCGGCTCGCCCAAGGCCATAAACCTGAATTCCGCTGTCTCGAGGCTGCCCGGTCTCCGGGTCCAATAGATAGAACTCGAGCTCAGTGCCAACATTGACCTCGAACCCCATCTCGCGGGCACGCTCAACCTGACGCACCAGCGCTTGCCTTGGATCAATCGGCACCGGTTTGTGATCCATACCTTCTGCACGGCCAAAGCATACCGCAACCCCTGGCTCCCACGGTACGGCGACGGGCTGCGTCATCGGGAAGAGGTGCATATCCGGATAGCCGTTGTCAAAATTGACATAAGGCGTGTCCCAAACATCGCAGGTCATATCGATGGCCATCAGTGCAATCGACAGCGCATTGCCGCTTTTGCAGACGTGATCCCAGTGGCTAGCCGGAATGCGCTTGCCGCGCATGATGCCGTTGAGGTCACCCACACCGAGTATGACGGTATGCGTGCCCTCGGGCAGATCAAATCCCGAACTCATTGATACGCTCTCCCTGTTTTTGGCTTTATTAATCTTGTATTCTGTATACAGTATTCACAAAGCCAATCGATAAACAAGGAAAATCTGCATCATGTCCAAGAGCTCGGTCATTGTTGTCGGAGGCGGCATCGTCGGCGTCATGACGGCACTTACATTGCAACGACGTGGTGAATCGGTCACCCTTGTTGATCGCTGGGAACCCGGACATTCCCGAGCCTCTTCAACGGATTACAACCGAGTGATCCGCGCAATTTCGGGGCGTGACGAGTTCTATACACGGTGGGCCCGAGAAAGCCGCCTGCGCTGGCTGGAGCTGCAGGCAGAGAGCGGGCAGAATCTGATGTACGAATGCGGTGCGCTGATTCTGGCAACAGGTGGTCATTGTGATTGGGAAAACGCCACAGCCGAAACCTTCGACCGCGTTGGAGTGCCCTACTACAAGTTTGGGCGGCAGGATATAGAATCGCGATTTCCGCAGTTTCGCGTTCCCGACATCGAATACGCCCTGTTCGAACCCGAAGCCGGAATGCTGATGGCACATCGCTGTGTCCTGACCGGGCTGGAATTGTTTCGCCGCGCAGGTGGCACTATGCAGCGCGGCCGCGTGACCACCGACGGGTCCGAGCGCCCAATGCTGGATGGCAAACCACTTGAAGCTGACCTTATCATAGTCTCGACCGGCCCCTGGATGGCGGACATGTTCCCGAGAACAATTAAACCGATTTCGACCGTGGTTGGCGTAAACGTCCTTTATACCTCAACACCCGATGGGTCCGAGGATTTCGACATGAGCCGGATGCCTTGCTGGATCGACCACGGTCAAGGGTCCTTTGGCCTGCCCTCCTCTGAAGGGTCGGGCGTGAAAGCGGCGGTCGTGATCCCGGACAAGATCGATCTGGACAATGACGAGAGGCTGATCCGACAGGAAACGCTGGGACGGACACGCAGCTACATACGCCATCGCCTCCCGGGCCTTGAAGGCGAACGTGTGGTAGATTCCAAATTCAATCAAATCATCCTGACACCTGATACACATTTCATCGTCGACTGGCACCCCGAGCATGAGAATGTTTTATTTGCCGGCGGATGTTCCGGACATCTGTTCAAACATGCGCCGGTCTTTGCCGAGTTTGCTGCAGGTGTGGGTATGAAGGATTTTGGGACAGCTGATCGCTTCAAGATCACCGGTCGCAGAAAGCTGAGCCCAAAGGAAAGCCCAAGCGGACGCTAAGCTTCGGAAAGTTCCGCATACAGCCCCGCATTCGGGCACTTTTCCTGCGGCAATCGCTCGCCAGACCGGATTGCATCGCGGCAGGTCTTTGCCTGGCGGCAATGCCCACATTTTTCCGCCAGCTCCAAAGCAAGCTCTGGATGTGCGTTAAGGTCGTCTTCGCTGAGACCAAACTGGCGCGCCATTGAGAGAATCCTTTCCCGCGCATTTGGCGCACCAGATCGCAACATGGCCAGATCGGCCCGGGACAAGCCAAGGTCTGAAAGCTCCAGATCACTGATGATCGCTTCTCGTGGAGCACTCACAATCCGAGCTATTCGATCAAAGAAGTCTTTGTACCCTGCCATTGCGGACCCTCCCACGTCACAATGCATTCAGTATACATGGGCAGCATTGCCGCGATTTGATCAGGATCAAGACCCGCTCGCGAACGGCAACCTTAGTTCGGAGAATAGGTACCTCGAAACAGCTCAACCGCCTGACGCGCGGCAAGATCGTCTGACACCTTAGCCGCGTTGACCGAGGTCATCGCTTCATCCGCTTCGGTCGGCGGAAGCAAAACGTCTCGTCCTTTGATGAACAGATCGCGCAGGTGATGCGCCCGGTATTCGGGATGAAACTGCACTGATCGTGCGGGGAAATCATAGTCCAGCGCGCCTACTGGGCAGTGGGCTGCCGATCCCGTCACTCGAGCTGAATCAGGAACGTGGGTCACCTGATCCTGATGCCAGACATACGCTTCGGCAAGCGATCCGCCATAATCGAAGGGCCGCGCCCCAACGACGTTGCCCAACTCGGCTTTCTCGGCCCGACCACCATAGACATCGGCCATAATCTGGTGCCCAAAACAAATCCCAAAAATCGGTTTGCGGGTTTCGCGGCAGTGTTCGAGGAAGGTGCGCAGCGGTTGCATCCATTCCGTATCATCATAAACGCCGAATTCCGATCCGCCGACTATTACTCCGTCGAACTCGCTGTAGGTGGGTAACGGCTCTCCATCAACAACCCCTACGACCGAAAACTCGGCTTCTGGCAAATGCGGCCCGATCCACTCCTGAATTTGTTGCGCGGTTCGCGGCATACCTTCCAGAAGTGGCAGCGGGTGGGTCGTTAATTCAAGAACCGCAATCCTCACCAGTCATAGGCCCTGTCAATTCCAGCCATTTTCACGCCGGTGAATGCTGATGCTTCGAAGCTGAGCGCGCGCAGGTCTTCGGTTTCCAAATTGTGGACAGAGGATTTACCGCAAGCTTTGGCCAATGCCGTAATCTCCATCGTCATGGCGGTCAGATAGCGCGCGATGCGTTCAGCGCCAGCGTTCGGGTTCATGCGCGCCTCCAGGGTTTCTTCCTGTGTCGCAATGCCAACCGGGCAACGCCCTGTATGGCAGTGATGGCACGCACCGGGCGAAGTTCCCAAGGCAGCGTAATCTTCCAAATAGCGCGGGCTGTTGCATCCCAGCGCAACCATCGCCGCGTTCCCGATCATCACGGCATCCGCGCCAAGTGCAAGGCACTTTGCGGCATCCACGCCGGACCGAATTCCGCCAGCAGCTACAAGTGAAACCTTTCCGGTCATGCCGCATTCATCCAAAGCCTCGCGTGCTGCGCGAATGGCGCTCATCGTTGGGATACCTGTATGGTTCAGCAATAGCTCCGGAGACGCCCCTGTGCCACCTTCCGCACCATCAACAACCACAACATCTGCACCCGCCTTGGCCGCAACCGCAACGTCAAATCGGGGACGTGTTGCGCCCATCTTGATGAAGATCGGCACCTGATAGTTGGTGGCAATCCGCAGCTCTTCGATCTTCACCGCCAGATCATCGGCCCCAAGGAAATCGGGGTGGCGTATGGTCGACCGCTGGTCCACACCTTCAGGCAACGTCCGCATCTGGCTGACCCGCGGGCTGACCTTCATGCCCAGCAGCAACCCGCCGGTGCCCGGCTTTGCCCCTTGCCCCACGACCAGTTCCAAAGCATCCGCGCGGCGCAAGTGATCCAGATCCACACCATACCGGGCGGGCGACATCTGATAGAGCAGGCGTTGGGAGGCTTCGCGCTCCTCTTCCAGCATGCCGCCCTCACCGGTGCAGGTCATGGTTCCTACCTTTGAGGCACCATAACCCAGCGATGCTTTTGCCGATGCAGACAGGGCCCCAAAGGACATCGAGGCGATATAGATCGGAATTTTCAGCTCCAGCGGGCGTTCTACAAGGCCGCGCCCTCCGCCTAGAACGGTCGTCGTATCGCAATTCTCGCGATACCCCTCCAAGGGGAGACGCGTCATTGTCGCGGGAACGAATGTCAGATCATCGAACGTCGGCAACCGCTTGTTGAACGTGTTGTACCCGCGCACTTGATAACGCCCAAGCTGCGCCAGCGCGTGAACTTCCGAGATCGCCTCGGGCGTCCAGCGGGTCGACCCGCCTTCATCATAAGAGGACGGCACACCGGCTGGACGGCCTTCAATTGCACCTGCATCCCGGAACCTGATTTCCTCTTCCGAGGCAACGTCGAACGGATATTCGTAAGGTTTACTCAGATCATGAGCCATGCGCTTGCGTCCCTGCTTTCAAAATACCAAAGACGCTGGCCCGAAACCATTTTGCGCCAATTTCGCGAACTGTCGACCAGTCCAAGGGGATCGAGAATCGCATCGACCTCGGCCACTTCTTCTGCTGTTGGTTCGATCACGTCGACATCCACACCAAGGCTGTCGACTTCTCCGGCCACCCAGACCTCACCCTCCCACAGCGCGTCGGCACAGGATTCCCCTGCCCCGCCAAGCGCAATGATGCGCCCGGAATGCGCCATAAAGCCGGACTGATAGCCGATCTTGCCTTCGACAACGATGTTGCCACCTTTCATCGCAACACCGACCCGTGGACCTGCGTCGCCTTTGACATGGATTGTGCCGCCAATCATCGCGGCACCACAGGACATCCCGGCATAGCCACCGACAGTGATATGACCCTTGGCCATACCCTCACCCACGGCCCAGCCACAGTTGCGTTCGATTTTGATATTCGCACCAGTATTGAGACCACCGCAATAATACCCAACCGACCCTTCAAAAGTGATATCCACGTTGTCCGGAAGACCCACGCCCAGGTTATGACGCGACAGCGTGTCGACGACGCGGATAGGTCGGCCGGTTGCGCAGGCCTCCATGATATCGCGGTTCACTTCGCGGATATGGCGCTCGCCGACTTCGATGACGATCTCATCCATCTTTGCTGCCACCTCGATCATGCCGCCAAGCTCCGGTTTCCAACGCCCCAGATACCTGTCAGGGATGGGCCGTCGTAGTTGATCACATCGCATTCCTCTGTCATCACCCGGCGAACCGCTTGTTCCTCGGTCGCAGCGGCCAGATCGCCATTGCGATTGACGACGACCAACGGCTTCATCGCAAACCGATCCTTGGCAAACCCGATCCCGTTCGGTGTTGCGATCATGTAAGTAAAGACACCATCGATTGAGGTAATTGATTTCTTCAGTGCCTGCTCCATCGTCAAACCGGCCTTCATCTGGTCGCTGACCCAGACTGCAATCAACTCGCTGTCGTTTTCGGTCAGGAACCGATAGCCCATGCGGGTCAGCCTATCGCGCCAGGTGAAATAGTCGGTGATTTGTCCGTTGTGCACGATCGCCACATCCGAAAACGGGCGCGCCCAGAAAGGGTGCGAGGCGTTGGGCAGGACCGAGCTTTCAGTGGCCAGCCGTGCATGGCCTAACCCATGAGTCCCGATCATGTCGCGCACACCGTGCTTTTCAGCCACCGCTTCGGCGCCACCGATATCTTTGATGATCTCAAGGCTGCGGCCACAGGATTGTATTTCGATGCGACCTGTCAGCTCATCTGCATCCGCGACCCAGGCTTGTAAATTCGATGGATCCGAAATCTCCATCCGAAAGCAGTAGTGGCGGTTCTGGTCCGTAAGGATTTCAGGATCGGTAAGGAAACTGCTTCCGTGTTCACGCAGAACAGCCTCGAACTCGGACAGATCGGCATCCTGCTGCGCCTTGTTGAAGCCCATTCCTCTCAGAACGTACCCCGTTTCCCGCGGCACGCCATAAACGGCAAACCCAGTGCTATCGGCCCCCCGGTGTTCCTGCGCATCCATCAGGTCAACCAGGTCCGCCCCTACCTTTCCTGGCGCGGCCAGTATCCTACCAGCAATTCCACACATGAAGAGCTCCCTGTTCATTCGCGTCTGTATACAGTATACAGTACACGAACAATAGCAACCCCAATCGCCTTGGCACCCGCTGCTTTTTTGAATACAGAATTCAGAAAGAACAGAAAGAGAGGCTCCGAGTGGCTCTAAGACAGATCAAAACACAACGTAGGCGTCTTGCGGACGAGGTCTATGACCAATTGGTCGAAGCCATCATGAGTCGCGAGATCACAGGTGAAGATCGGCTGGTGCAGGAAAAGCTGGCCGCCGAGTTGAATATCAGCCGCACGCCCGTGCGCGAGGCGCTGATGCGGTTGGAAACCGAAGGCGTGCTGGAAGTGGCCGCAAGCGGAGGATTTCGGCTGGCCCGCATGGATCAGGCAGAGGTCAGGCAATTGTATCAGGCCCGCGCTGCAATCGAAGGTCAGGCCGCGCGCATCCTTGCGGTTCATGCAAAACCAGAGGTGCTGGACCGTCTACGCGATCTTATACGTCGCGAAGAGGACCTGACCCAACCTACGACGCGGGACTACTTTGTCGCAAACCGACGCATCCACCGTGCCTTCATGGTCGAGGCTGGCAATAAGTTTCTGATCGACATGTTCGATATGATCTGGGGCAAGGCCATGGCGTTCCATTTGTTTTCAGCGATAGAAAACGTCGATATTTCCAAATCCCTTGGAAACCATCTTATGCTCGTCGATGCGATTGCGACAGGCGACGTGACCGAAGCCTTGGAAACAATCACCCGCCACATTCATGAGGGGTTTGACCTTCAAATTGAAGGTTTGAAGGAAGTCGACAGAAAATAATTCGCCCCACGCAGAAGACTGGGTCTCAAATACTCTTTGAGAACGTTTCTATGTTTCGGCGGCACGGCGAGAGCGGCCAATCGAGCTCAATGGCTCGAGTGGCCGCAACCAGATCAAATCACAAAGTGCAGTTTGTCGAATTCAGATCGCCATGCAGAGACCTCTGACAGAATGTCCTCGCCCATTAGCCCAAGCTTAATCAGGTTGGCCAAACGTTCAGCATCATCAGACGTCATGCCCCACCGCACCAGCTCGGGTGTGCCAATGCGAAGGCCGTTCATATCACCTTCTACCGGCTCTACTGGCAGCCCGATTCCGCACGCAAGAAACCCACACTTGCGCAGCGCTTTGGACGCTGCCTGTCCCCCGCCATAAGGTGCTGCCAGCACCGCAAATTGATGAGAGTTGGTGAAGCCTTCCGCACCAGAAAAAACAGGAACGCCAAGCGCATCCAAAGCCTTGGAAAGTGCTTTCGACATCGCGATCATCTCTTTCGCATAAGCCGTGCCATGCTCCTTCCAGTCCAGCATTGTAACGGCAAGCGCCGCAGTCTTAGCTGCATCGAAATTTGCGGTCATACCGGGAAATGCAATTGCATCCAGTGATTTGGCGATCTCCGCATCATTCGACACAATCAAACCTCCAGCTGGACCACCGAGGCTTTTATAAGTGCTCATCGTCTTAAAATGCGCACCCTCTTTCAGTGGGTTGGACCATGCGCGCCCAGCAATGATGCCGCATTGATGGGCGGCATCGAACATCACCTTTGCACCAACCTCATCCGCAATCGCACGCACTTCGGCCACCGGATGCTCAAACAGATTCAAACTGCCCCCAACCGTTATAAGCTTGGGGCGTTCAGCCCTTGCAATCGCGCGCAACTGGTCGAGATCGACAGTGTACCCATCGGCATTGACCGGTGCCTCGATTGTGCGTAGCCCGAATAGGCCCGCGCACCCGGCCAAATGATGAGTCACATGCCCCCCTATCGATGCAGGTGGCGCAATAATTGTGTCGCCGGCTTTACAAGTCGCCATGAAACCATAGAGATTGGCGATTGCACCAGAGGGCACCCGGACCTCGGCAAACTGGGCATCGAAAACATCGGCACACAGCTCTGCGGCGATGACTTCGATCTCTTCAATCGCTTCCAACCCCATCTCATACTTGTCGCCGGGATAGCCCAGCGATGGCCTGGACCCGATACCAGAGGACAAAAGCGCCTCAGCCTTTGGATTCATAACATTTGTCGCGGGATTCAGGTTAAAGCACTCTTTCTCATGAATGCGCCGGTTTTCATCGGCTAAGTTCTGAATGCGTGACAAAAGGGTGTCTGACGATTCAGAGGCGGCTTTGCGCGCGATGTCCTGAACCAGGGTCTCACTGGCGGTTGGCACCCAATCTCGTTGTGCAAGTGTCATCTGACATCCTCCTAGTTTGTGCCACTTTGGCTGCGGTCACGTGACATCGCAAAGCAGAATGTCTTTGCTTGTTATAGAAAAACTAAAGCTAAAAACTGACTGTCGCCCCAAATGGTCTTAAAGGGCGACCACTAAATGGCATACACGCCTATAAGGCAACAGCGCACCATATACGCTTTGTTTCAGCAGCCAACGAGCCGAACGTGTGGCCAGGGGCGATCTCGCAGCACATTAAAGCGTTCGAAGGTTGGACTGGCAGGCCGCTGTTTCGCAGTGGTGAGTAAGGTGTTCAACTCGCGCCTGCTTGCACTTACAATGTTTTCGACACCTAAGCGTTTCCTGTTTCAAGATTTGAAAGAAACTCTCTGCCATGGCGTCGTAATGTCGTCGCTGTGTATGCGGCTGACAAAACTGCATATGTTGGGCTGGCGATCAGATCTTAGGGCATGATCAACAGCTTCCCTGAAGTACCTCGACTTATAGTTAAACCGCCGTCAAATAGGGATGGGCAAAACTATTGATGTAACACTCACAATTTAGCCGCCCAATTTGCCCATTGCTTAACGCGCAATGGCCTGGAACGGGACCGCATAATGTTTCGCCGCAGACCTGGAGCAACAGGAGTCGCACCATGCGCTGTATCCGTTACAAATAGAAAAAACGTTCCAGCGGGCCCACCGGTTGAAACGACCGGCAAGTTTGTTTCATCAACTTGGTTTCTTATTTGATTATAGGGAATGCCATCAAACATTGCGTCCTCTCGCACATAACGCAACCATGCAGCGGTACCTGCTCCTGCCCTCATGGCACCATGATCTTCAGTTCCATCGGTAACATAAAGCCAAGACTTTAGCGTAAGCTGCTTGTCCCAATGCAACTGACCGGATGCAGGCACTTCTGTGTGATCGGTCCATTGAACGAAAAGATCCCAGTTGAAGTCAAAATCTTGACCAGCAAAAAATCTCTCTGCAATCTGCTTGATCGTGGGAGATCCAAACAGTGCTGTCGTCTCCGGGAACCTCTCTCGATCGAGCTTCTCCCGTTGCAATGAAATAGCATAGCTGTTGGCAGGAGTATCTTCCCGGGCAGCAACATTGCTAGCAAAGGCATCACCACTTTCGATCAAATCAACATACTCTTTGGCGATTTTCGAAAGCCTTTCAGGGTCATAAATTGAAGGGAAAATCGCCACACCAAAGGTTCGCAGGCAATCTAAAATTTTTGCCTGAGTAACTGGTTTGTCAAATGTAATCGCATCCAAACACTTTCGCTGATCCATGCCAATGGACTTTGCACGGTTTATACGAGCAGCAACCTGTGCAGTCAGCTCAGTCTCATTGGTAGCTACAGAATCTTTAGCGCTTTCAATCAAGTCATTGTATTCAAACTCGTTCTCTGAAGAAACCAATACGCGATCTGCCATCGGGTCTGAAACTTGATCGATCCTCGGAGAAGCCGACGAAGCACCGACCAATTGAGATGTGGGGGAATCAACATCTGCCTTTTTACGAAATAATGACAGTACCATTGTTAGATTCCTCTCGCCTTCATCATCAAACAAACGAAAACCATATTACATCATTGAATCCAATTATTTTCTTGCAGGAATTTAAGTGCGGCAGAATTCCTCTCGCCAAATGGGAGAGGAGGGATAAGACGTAGGCAATAGAAACATGCATCCTGAAGGTCAAAACTGCCCACTTGTTTGTAATTCTACAGTTATGTCTTCAAAATCCGAAAGGATGAAACCGGTGGAAAACGTCATACACCGCAACAACCTTAATAAGATCAGCAATAAGCACTTTAAACTATTTGCGAAGTCAAGTTTCCAGCAACAACTGAGCAACAGATTGAAATTGCAGGAACCTCAAGCTTGGAATTCGTTCCAAGTAACGAACTGAAAAGACCTGTTTTTTTAGACTGGACCTATATTGGCGTAAATTCAAATGCGATCGCAGGCGGGAGAGAAATCCGATCCCTTCAATTATCATATGTATCTCAACAGTCTAAAGAAAATCTATGACGGTGCTGTCAGACCAATTCGAACCAGTCTCAGTTGCCGCAGAAACCGTGAACCTATCCGGAACAAAGTTGACGCCACTCGGTGAGAGCGGCGATCTTCGACATTTCGAAACGACAGCGAAAAACGGATACACAGCATCACAGCGAAGCGGATAATCTCCGGACGGGTTCTAAAATACTTAAAGGCGGCAGATCTGGTCATTCCCAGACGCTATGCAACCGCCTTGCTCCGCTCAAGTAAAGTTACCCTGACAAGACCCCCAACGCGTCCTTCAGTGTGGCGCTATGAAACTAGGTCACGATATCCGGTGACGTACGCCCACATTTTTCTTGAATCTCGGAAATCAGCGCCAAGGCATCTGAGACATCGCGCAAAGCAGTTTGTGTTTCCGCCTTCAGGTCGCCATCTTTCGGTACAAACTGCTCAAGATAAACTCGGATCGTAGCATTGTCTGTCCCTGTTCCAGACAGGCGGATCACGCCGCGGCTACCGTTCTCGAAAACAATGCGAATACCCTGGTTTTTGGCAACCGAACCATCCACCGGATCTTCATAATAAAACTGATCCGCAGTCGCTACAACAAGGCTGCCCGCTTTACTTCCCGGGAGTTCCGGCAACCGGTCGGTCAAATCAGCTATCATCTGAGAAGCCTTGGCGCTATCTACGGCCTCGTAATCGTGCCGTGAATAGTAGTTTCTGCCATAGGTCTGCCAATGGTCTACCATCACGTCACGGACTGAAATCCGACGCTCGGCCAGAATGTTCAGCCACAGCAGCACGGCCCACAAGCCGTCCTTTTCGCGCACGTGGTCCGAGCCGGTGCCGGCGCTTTCCTCGCCGCATAGAGTGATACGGCCCGCGTCCAGCAGGTTTCCGAAGAATTTCCAGCCCGTTGGCGTTTCATAACAGTCCAGCCCCAGCCTTTCAGCGACACGATCAACGGCTGCGCTGGTTGGCATCGAGCGGGCGACCCCAGCCAACCCTTTGACATATCCAGGTGCGAGGTGGGCATTGGCGGCCAACACGGCAAGACTATCAGAGGGGGTGACATAGATACCTTTGCCCAGGATCATGTTGCGGTCGCCGTCTCCATCCGAAGCCGCTGCAAAGTCTGGACCATCGGGAGACATAACCAAGTCGACCAGCGGCTTGGCCCAGATCGGATTGGGGTCAGGATGCCCCTTGCCAAAATCCACTGAGGGAACTGCGTTCAGCACGGACCCTTTCGGAGCGCCCAATTCATCCTCGAGTATTGCGGTAGCGTAAGGTCCCGTTACGGCGTGCATTGCATCAAAACTCAGGGTGAATCCGTCGGCAAGCAGCGCCCTGATCCTGTCGAAATCAAAGATCTCGCGCATCAGTGCCGCGTAATCAGCCACCGGGTCGACGACTTCCACAACCATGCCCTCAAGCTCTGAAACACCAACTCGACTGAGATCGATGTCATCAGCGTCCAGCGTGGAATACTCGCTAAGGTTCTGCGAATGCGTGTAGAATTTTTCTGTTAGGCTCTCGGTGGCCGGACCGCCATTGGTACCGTTAAACTTCAGACCGAAGTCCGCGTCTATGCCACCAGGGTTGTGACTTGCCGAAAGAATAAAACCGCCGTTGGCCCCGCGCTTGCGGATCAGATTTGACGCCGCAGGTGTAGACAATAATCCATTCTGACCGATGATTGCGCGCTTTGCTTTATTGGCCGCGGCCATGCGCAATATTTCCTGAATCGCTTCTGCATTGAAAAACCGACCGTCGCCCCCGATAACGAAGTCCTTGCCTTTTGCGCCACCGATGGCGTTGAAGACAGATTGAACAAAGCTCTCAAGATAGCCGGGTTGCATAAAGACACGCGTCTTTTTTCGCAGTCCAGATGTCCCCGGCTTTTGGCCCGAGAACGGTGTGCAGGAACGTGATACTAGAGGCATGGATCAATTTCCTTTTCTTCAAGGACAGCGCTTGGGTTCCGTTTCGGCCCCATCGAATTGCTGGTATTGTTTAGGCTTTGAATGCAGGCAAACGTTTCGACATCCTTTGACGTGGGGCGTCGCCAATTCGGATGTTCGTCTATCGTCCCGGGCAGGTTCTGGGCCTGTTCGCTTCCCAGAAGATCGTCTAATTGCACCGTAACCAGCTCCGCAGGGCTCTTGCCCAGTTCCCAGTGGATTGCATGACAGACGTCATCCAGCGTCGCGTTCGGAGGAATGTTGGAGTGTTGGCGTAGTGAATTGCGTTGGATGGCCCGCGCGCCGTGCAGCCCGAGAGCCTCGTCTGTCGACAGCCATCCGATGGAACGCCACCACTCGATATCTCGCCCGCGCCAGAACCCGCTGATCGTTGGAGTATCGTGTGTTCCAAAACAAGCCATCGAGAACGGGTGCACGTCCTGCGCGGAGCGCAATGCGCCGTCGGATGTGCCTTCAAATTGCCAAACCGCATAGCTGTAGAGACCCGATGCGTTAAGACGCTCCCGGAAACCAACAGGTACCAACCCTAGATCTTCGCCAACGACACAGCAGCGATTGCACGAGGCTTCGATAGCCACAACAGCAAGAAGCGCTTCGAAGGGCTGTGAGATATAAGCCCCCGGACTGCCATCCTCCGGCACCCAGAAACTGCGCATCAGGCCCAGAACATGATCAATCCGGATGATCCCTGCCTGCGCCATCAGTTTTCTTAACAATGTCCGCAGGGGTTCGTAACGGTTTTCCGAAAGTTTGTTGGGTGCGTAAGCCGCCAATGTCCAGGATTGTCCGGCCGGGCTTAGCTGATCAGGTGGAGCACCGATTGAGACGCCGCGTGCGATCAGGTCCTGATGCATCCAAACCTCGGCGCCTCCGGGGCGTGCGCCGACCGCCAGGTCTAGGTAAAGGCCTAACGCCATCCCGGATTGAACTGCGCATAATTGGGCGGCTTCTACCTGATATGAAGCTTTCCATTGAAGCCAAGCGTGGAACCCGTCCCGGGGTTTCGGGGCAGTTTCTTCGGGCTTATGTAGGTGTGATGGCCAGTTGCGGAAATCGCTACCATGCGTTTCGCTGGTACTTTCAAATGTCGCAAACCGGGTCAGTTCAAGGCCCTCAGCTTTGCAATAAGCCTGAAGTTTGCTGCGTTCTGCGGTTGTCGCGTTTTCGCAGAATCGTTCATAATCCGCCTCTAGTGCTGGGCGATGTCGCTTACGAAATGCCTTGTAATCAATTAGCTCGCCAATTGTTCCGGTTTCGACCTGAGTGTCACTGGCAATATGGTCGACGTTCAGAAAACCTCGGTGACTGGGTGAATAAGGGCTGATTGTATCATATGCCGCCCATCCCAACGCGTGGACTGGATTGATCCCAAAATATGTCGCGCCGGACTGCCCGATGCGCGACATCGCCAGACCGAGATCCGCGTAATTTCCCAATCCGCCGTTTGTTCGGGACTGCAGCGCAAAAACTGAACCGGACACACCCCAAGCCTGTTGCAACCCGGTCAAGTCTGCAATTGTCGGCGCGTGTGCCGGGCGGCTCAGCAGGAATACTTCTTCATAGAGGCCCGATCCACGCGTAACCAATGTGAAATAACCAACGGGCAGAGGTTTCAGCTTCAGACTGGTTTCGCTTCTACCCGCCTGCATTTCGTGACCTTGATCATCCAGTACGTGCCATTCACAAGGTTGGGTCAGCGAAAATTCAAACGGTTCCTCTGCTAGAATAACTTGCTCGACGGGTAATGTTCTGGCTGTCCGTCTGGAACAACGCGCCCGCAATTCTTCGCCAATTGCTTTTTCCGTGTCGACTTCGACGTTCAACGCACGCAAAAGAGCTTTGAGGGTTGGGGGGGAAGTGGCCTGGTGCGATCCGTCCCAAGCGTCATAGCCGAGGTGAATACCGCACTCCTGTGCCAGCTGTTGCAATATGTCGTCGCTGCTCATCAACCCGCAGACCGTTCTCTCAAGACAAAAGCAACCACGGAATTTGCCGATATCCGCGTCGTCGGCGAACCCATCTCACGAGATGACTGGCGAACGACCGAAGTATCAATTTCTCGCCACCAAACGCTTTCACCAGTTGATGGCAACTGCAACTCCAACGCCCCATCTTCTCGGTTAAAGGCCAACAGGACTGTTTCTGAAAGGGCATCGCCTGCGACACATTCGGCGCAGCCGCGCAGGATCAGACACAGGCTGGACAACCCCGGATCACGCCAATTCAAGGGGGATCCGTCCATTGCACGCCATTCGACATCTGGCAGCCCGTCTGATCGTTTAGCGCCGTGTAGGAACCGGTTCTGGTTCAGGACGGGATGCTTGGACCGGAAGCTTGACAACTCTGCGGTAAACTCGACCAAGTCACCGTCCAGAGTACTCCAGTCGATCCAACTTACCGGGTTGTCCTGACAATAAGCGTTGTTGTTGCCATTCTGCGAATTGCCGCCCTCGTCGCCAGACAGTAACATCGGAGTTCCCTGTGACAGAAAAACGGTAGCTAGCATGTTGCGTACCCTTTGGTGACGGGCGGCGACTATCTCGGGATCATCGCTGTCCCCCTCAACGCCGAAATTGTCGCTGTAGTTGCTGTGGTGCCCATCACGGTTGTCTTCACCATTGGCGGCATTGTGGCGTTGAATGTAGCGTGTCGTGTCGGCCAGTGTGAAACCGTCATGCGAGGCGACGAAGTTGACCGAAGACGAGGCCTGCCGGCCTTTGGTATCAAATAGATCCGCTGAGCCCAACAAGGCCGAACCCATGTCCTGCGCAGAATGTCCGTCGCCGCGCCAGAACTTACGTACAGTGTCACGGTAGCGGTCGTTCCATTCCGAAAATTCAGGCGGGAACCGCCCAAGCTGATAGCCGCCCGGACCGACATCCCAGGGTTCTGCAATCAGCTTGACCGCGGCCAGCACCGGGTCTTGCCGCAAGGCGTCCAGGAAACCGCCGCCTACTTCGAATCCATGCGCCTCGCGTGCCAGAGTCGTGGCCAGATCAAAGCGGAAACCGTCGACGCCCATGCACTGCACCCAAAACCGCAGACTATCCATCACCATCCGCAGCACAAACGGATGCCTGACCTTCAGTGTGTTCCCGGTACCGGTGTCGTTGATATAGTACCGAGGTTGGCCGTCGGGCAGCAGGTAGTACGAGGCATTATCGATCCCGCGAAAACTCAGCGTAGGCCCAAGATGATCGCCCTCGGCAGAATGATTGTAGACCACGTCCAGAATGACCTCGATTCCCGCTTCGTGAAACTGGTCGACCATTGCGCGAAAACCGAAAACCCCTGATGGCCCGAAGTAGCGGGGTTCGGGCGCGAAGAACCCCATCGTGTTGTAGCCCCAATAATTCCGCATCGACCGCGCATGCAGGGCACCTTCGGACGTGAATGCGTGGACGGGTAAAATTTCCACTGCAGTGACACCCAATCGCGTCAGATGGTCAAGAACGGGCTGCGAAGCGAGCCCGTCATAGGTGCCCTTCAACGCTTCGAGGACACCAGGATGTAGCATCGTAGCGCCCCGGACATGTGCCTCGTAGATGAACGTGCCGTTCCAGCGCCTTCCAAGCGTCACCGCATCCGGCAAAAAGCTGTCAGGGTGCGAGACGACGGATTTGGGCACGAAAGGCGCGCTATCAATTTCACTAAATGATAGATCGCCGTATGGAGAGTCAGGCAAGTAGCCAAGGATCGCCGGATCATGGGTAACGCGGCCGTGGAGCTCGCGTGTATAGGGGTCAAGCAACAACTTGTTGGCATTGAACCTGTGTCCCCTTTCCGGCGCAAACGGACCGTCTACGCGGTAACCATATCGCGCGCCGGGCCTAAGGCCAGGAACATAGCCATGCCAAACCGCACCGTTGCGTTCAGGTAGTGCGAGTCGGGCAAGCTCCGTTCTGCCATCCTCGTCAAAGAGACACAGATTGACACGTGAGGCGTGTTCGGAAAACAGGGCAAAGTTCACGCCCTCGCCGTCGAAATGGGCACCCAGCCGCGACGGGTCGCCCGATTGGATCGTCAGTTGCGCGGGCCCGATATCCTTCATTCAGACAAACCTTGATACATTTGAGCATATTCCAACGCTGACTGATCCCAGCCAACGGGTTGCCGCATCGCCGCGCGCTGCATCATTTGCCATCTTTTCTTGTTGGCAAAACTGTCAAAAACCCGGTCCAATACGGCCTCGATACCGCTTGCCGACACATCGTCAAAAACAAAACCAGTGGCGCATTCCGCGTTGAGCGCCGCAATATTGGCGTCAACTACCGTGTCCGCGAGGCCCCCGGTGCGTGCGACAACAGGCAAAGTCCCATAGCGAAGCCCATAAAGTTGGGTTAGACCGCACGGTTCGAACCGCGACGGGATCAGAATGACGTCGGAACCACCCTGCAAAAGGTGCGCAAAGGCCTCGTCGTATCCGATTACCGCACCCACCGCACCGGGAAACCGCTGACTGGCACCAATAAAGGCCTGTTCCAGCGCCGCCTGTCCTGAGCCAAGCACGGCCAGTTGTCCACCACGGTTGACGATATGCGGTACTGCATCGGCTAATGCGTCCAAACCCTTTTGTTCGGTCAGTCGACTGATGACACAAAATAGAGGACCGGTTGCCTCGGGGTCCAGCCCAGCGCGCTCTGCAATACCGGCGCGGTTTTCAGCTTTGCGTCCCAGACTTCTTGCGTTGTAGCCGCGATTTAACGCCGGATCGCTGGAAGGATCCCATGTGCCAGTGTCAATCCCGTTCAGGATACCAGTGAGAATTCTCTCTCTGGATTTCAGAACACCTTCCAGACCCATGCCATAATGTGGTGTCAGAATTTCGCGGGCGTATGTTGGACTGACAGTCGTGATCCGGTCGGCGAACATCAACCCACTTTTCAGAAACCCTAGGTCTCCATGAAACTCGAGTGCTTCGGGATGAAACCAGTCTCCCCTTAATCCCAATTCGGACAGGACATGTGGACCGAACCTCCCCTGAAAGGCTATGTTGTGGATGGTCAAAACCGACTTTGGCGCCGCTTGACCGGACTGTTTCAGGTAAACCGGGGTCAAAGCAGCCTGCCAATCGTGCGCGTGAACGATATCAGGCATCCAACCTTCTATGCCGCCCAATCCAACCCGCGCCGCAGCCTGCGCCAGCGCACCAAAGCGCAGATGATTGTCCGGCCAATCTGCGCCGTTGGGGTCCGTGTAAGGCAGGCCTGGACGATCGAACAATTGCGGGGCGTCAAGCAAAAGCAGATCAATGCCTTGCGATGATACTAAGACAAGCTGGCCATATCCTCCCGGCAAGTCATCGAACTGAGCAACTTGATTCCCGTCACTGAGCAACGGCTGCAATGAGGGGTAAGCCGGCAACAGAATGCGACACTCGATATTCTGTCCGAACAACGCGGCAGGTAGTGCACCGACCACATCCGCTAGCCCTCCAGTCTTGATGAATGGGGCGCATTCCGAAGCGACCATTAGTACTTTCATATTACAGGTCCAGTTTTTCGATCATCGCTTGGGTTATTAGGCAGACACCGCCTTCTGTGCGCCTGAACCGCTTGGCGTCAAGTTCCGGGTCTTCCCCGACTATCAAACCCGGTGGGATTTTGACGCCCCGGTCGACGACGACATTCTTCAAATATGCCCGGCGTCCAACCTCGCAGTATGGCAAGGCGACCACACGCTCCAGCTGCGAGTAGGAATGGGTTTTAACCCCTGTAAACAGTAGGCATTGATACAATGACGAGCCCGAAATTATGCAGCCGCCAGAAACCATCGAAGACACAGCCTGACCACGGCGACCTTCCTCGTTGTGAATAAATTTCGCCGGAGGTGTCAGTTCCGAGTAGGTCCAAATCGGCCAGTCCGTAGCATAGATATCCAGACCCGGCTTGAAATCAGTCAGGTCTATATTTGCCTGCCAATAGGCGTCAATTGTTCCCACATCGCGCCAGTACGGTTTATCCTCAAGCCCAGACATCACACAGGATCGGCTAAACGGATGGGCCATCGCCCCACCTTCAGCGACGATCGCCGGGATAATGTCTTTTCCAAAGTCGTGACTGGATGTCTCCGACGCAGCGTCGGCATGAAGAATGTCATAGAGGTACTCGGCCTCGAATACGTAGATACCCATGCTGGCTAGCGACATATCCGGATCGCCGGGCATCGACGGCGGGTCGGTGGGTTTTTCAACGAAACTCAGAATCTTGTCTGTGTCGTCAACGCCCATGACACCAAAGCCTTTGGCTTCTTCACGCGGAACTTCGATGCAGCCCACTGTTACCTTTGCACCGGTTTGCACATGCTGTTCGATCATCAGTGAGTAATCTTGCTTGTAGATATGGTCCCCCGCCAACACGAGGATGTATTTCGGCCCATAGCCGCGCAGGATATTGATATTCTGGGTCACGGCATCAGCAGTGCCCTTGTACCAGTTGTCCTCATCCAATTGTTGGGACGCGGGCAGTATATCCAGAGACTCGTTGCGTTCCGCACGGAAAAAGCTCCAGCCCCGTTGCAGGTGCCGGATCAGGCTGTGCGCTTTGTACTGAGTTGCGACACCAATCCGTCGTATACCCGAGTTCACAGCGTTGGAGAGCGCGAAGTCGACGATCCGCGTCTTTCCACCGAAATAAACTGCAGGCTTCGCTCGGATATCTGTCATTTCCTTGAGGCGACTTCCCCGGCCACCAGCAAGGACATAGGCCATGGTCTGATTTGCCAATCTGCGGCGATCTTGTTTCAACGGATGTCCTCCCAATGATGGTTCAGATCTAATGGCGCCTGTATTCAAAGAAGACTGTGGCAAGCGGTGGAACTGTCATCACCACAGATTGTTCACAGCCGTGCGCTGAAATGTGTTCTGAATTCAGCCCGTCCCCATTGCCCTGATTGCTTCCGCCGTAATACATGGAATCTGTGTTCAGTCGCTCGACCCAATGACCGGCCATGGGCACCCCAACGCGGAAATCCGTTCGGGTTACTGGGGTAAAATTGCAAACAACCAACATTGGTGGGCTGTCTTCCTTGCCATAACGAACCCAGGAAAACACCGAGTCGTTGGCGTTGCCGCCATCGATCCAGCGGAACCCCTCTGAACGCGTGTCTTGTAGGTAGAGGGCGGGTGTTTCACGATAGAGCGTATTCAGATCGCGTACCAACCGTTGCACGCCTGCGTGGTTGGGGTGCTCCAACAGGTGCCAGTCCAAGCTTTGCTCGTGGTTCCATTCAGCACCCTGCGCAAACTCTCCCCCCATGAAAATCAGTTTTTTGCCAGGATGGCCCCACATGAAGCCGTAATAGGCGCGCAGGTTGGCAAAGCGTTGCCAATCATCACCGGGCATTTTGTCCAGCAATGACCCTTTGCCATGAACAACCTCATCGTGGCTGAGGGGCAGCACAAAGTTCTCGGAAAAAGCATAGTGCAGCCCGAAAGTCATCTTGTCGTGATGGTACTTACGGTTCACGGGGTCTTCGGTCATGTACCGCAGGGTGTCGTTCATCCATCCCATATTCCATTTGAAGCCAAAACCCAGCCCGCCCTCGGACGTCATAGCGCAAACACCCGGGAAGGCAGTGGATTCTTCGGCAATGGTCATCGCGTCAGGATATTCGGCATAAACGGCCTCGTTCATCTGCCTCAGGAAACTGATGGCCTCCAAATTTTCGCGCCCGCCATGGACGTTCGGGACCCACTCGCCTTCGTCCCGCGAGTAGTCGCGGTACAGCATCGAAGCCACCGCATCAACGCGAAGTCCGTCGATATGGTATTCCTTCATCCAGAATTTTGCGTTCGCGATCAGATAGTTGGCGACTTCGGCGCGGCCATAATTGTAGACTAGAGTGTTCCAATCGGGGTGATACCCTTCTTTCGGGTCGAGGTGTTCATACAAGGCAGATCCATCGAACCGCCCCAACCCGTGCGGATCGGATGGAAAATGGCCAGGCACCCAATCGATGATCAAGCCTATGCCAGCCTGATGGCACGCATCCACAAGCACCCGAAAATCGTCAGGTGTTCCGAACCGCGCAGTTGGCGCGAATAATCCAACGGGCTGATACCCCCATGAGCCACCAAAGGGATATTCCGATATTGGGGTGAGTTCTATATGGGTGAAGCCCATATCGCTGGCATAAGCGACCAGATCAGTCGCAAGTTCCTGGTAGCTTAGCGACCGGTTGTCTTGTTCTGGAACACGCCGCCAGCTTTCCAGATGCACCTCATAGACAGAAATTGGTTGATCCACATTGTGGCGTGGACCTCGATTGGCCATCCAAGCAGAATCTGCCCAGCTGTAGCGTCCAAGATCGCGGACGACCGAGGCTGTTTTGGGCGGCAGTTCGGCACCGAACCCAACCGGATCAGCCTTCTCGGGCAAAAGATTTCCGTCAGGACCAACGATTTCAAACTTGTAGACAGCGCCGTCGTTCAGATCGGGCATAAAAATCTCATGCACACCTGTTGCACCGCGTCGCCGCATCACATTGCGGCGTCCGTCCCAGCCATTGAAGTCACCGATGATCGAAACCCGCCGCGCATTTGGTGCCCAGACCCCGAAATGCACGCCATCGCAATCTTCATGAGACATGACATGCGCCCCAAGTGCACGCCACAGCTGACCGTGTTTGCCCTCGCCCAGAAGGTATTCATCGATTTCACCCAAGACCGGCCCAAACGCATAGGGGTCTGGCTCTGTCCATGTATCAATTTTGCGCGTTAGTCGCAGTAGATACGAGAAACGCTTTTTTCGGCGCGGAATAAGCCCGGCAAAAACTCCGCTGTCTTCGTCGACCCGTGACAGGGCGCACAGCTTTCGCCCGGTTTTTCGGTCTAGCACCTCGACCGTGTCCGCATCGGGGTGAAAGTACCGAATGATCAAACGTCCGTCGACCTCATGCAACCCAAGAACCGAAAACGGATCGCTGTGCTCGCCCCGCGCGATCGCCGTAGCTTCCCCAGGTTGGATGAGATCCCTACTCATGCCGATTTACCCAATGGTTTGGTCAGTGCGCTATCAGCCTGCCAGATATCACGGGCATAGCCTTGAATCGTCCGGTCTGACGAGAACCAACCCATGTTGGCTGTATTCTGCAGGGCCATCGCAGCCCAGCTTTGGCTGTTTCGATACGCGACATCGGTCCTACGCTGTGTGTCGAAATAACTATCGAAGTCACATGTGACCAAGAAATAGTCATGGTCATAAAGCGTGCCGATCAGCGAGTGATACCGGCCCGGTTCCTCAGGTGAAAACTGGCCTTCGAAAATCTGCCCCAGAACGCGCTCCAGCCGTGGGCTGGCTGAAATTGCGGCGCGCGAATACTCGTGCACCTTACGACGTTCCATGACTTCCTGCGCGGTAAGACCAAATAAGAAGAAATTGTCCGAGCCGACATGTTCGCGGATTTCAACATTTGCTCCGTCTAGCGTGCCAATCGTCAGCGCGCCATTCAGGGCGAATTTCATATTTCCAGTCCCAGAGGCCTCTTTGCCGGCGGTTGAAATCTGCTCAGACAAATCTGCAGCTGGGATCAGCTTTTCCGCCATCGTGACATTGTAATTGGCAGGATAAACGACTTTCAGAAGGTCACCGGTCACGGGATCCGAATTTATGACCTTGGCCACATCATTGATGAGCCGCACGACCTGCTTTGCAATGTGATATCCGGGTGCGGCCTTGCCCCCAAAAATCTTGACGCGCGGGGTCCATTCGAACCCAGGATTATCCCGGATTTCGTTCCAAAACGCGACCGTCTCCAGAATGTTCATTAGCTGGCGCTTGTATTCGTGAATACGCTTGATCTGAATGTCGAAGATAGCGTCGGGGTCAACCGAGACACCGCATTTGGCCGCAATCCAGTTCGAAAGTTGCTCTTTATTGTGACGTTTGGCGGCGCTGAAGTCGTTCAGGAAACTTTTTTCTCCCGCGCGGGCCTTGAGGAGTTTCAGCTGTTCTAGATCCGCCACCCAGCCATCTCCGATTTCGCGGGTAATCAGATCGCTTAGAACCGGGTTGCAGGTGTGCAGCCACCGACGCGGGGTAATACCGTTGGTCTGGTTGATGATCCGCGCAGGATGAATGCGGTTCAGGTCGGCAAAAACCGTGTCTTTGACCAAATTGGTATGCAAGGCCGAGACACCGTTGACCTTGTGTGCCATGATAAAGGCCAGTTCGCCCATGTGGACTTCGCCATGCTTAAGGATACGTGGACTGCCCGGAAACTCTTGTTGCTGTTGCTCGTCAATGGCTCGGATAATTTCCAGATGCCGCGGCAGCACACGACCCAGCAACCCCTCGTGCCAACGCTCCAGCGCTTCGGGCAGAAGCGTGTGGTTGGTGTAGCCAAGGCAACGACGCGCCAGAACAATCGCCTCATCCAGAGGCAGGTCATGCTCATCCGCCAAAATGCGCACCAATTCAGGGCCCGCAATCGCCGGATGTGTATCGTTGAGCTGGATCGCGGCAGCATTTGGCAGTTCTCGAATGTCGCCATGATCGCTTAGGAAGCGGCGCAGCAGATCCATAATAGATGCGGCGGTAAAGAAGTATTCCTGCTTAAGCCGCAGCTCCTTGCCTGCATCGGTGGCATCATCAGGATAGAGAACCCGCGAAATCGTACGCGCCAGTGCCTCTGATCGGCTGGCGGCCAAATAGTCGCCTCTGTTGAAGCTCTCCAAATCAAATTCGTTCTCGGGCCGGGCTGACCAGAGACGCAGAGTGTTACCCCACGTGCCCTTCCAACCAACGACCGGCGTATCAAATGCTTGCGCCAGAACCGTATCGGCGGGATGCCATTCCGCCCTCCCATCGTGATGGGAAACATAGCCGCCAAAGGCGATCCGGTATCGGACTTCGGGACGCTCAAACTCCCAGGCGAAGCGCTGGTTCAACCAGGTTTCCGCTTTTTCGACCTGCCGACCTTCGACAAAACTCTGCTCGAACAAGCCATGCTCATAGCGGATGCCGTAACCATAAGCCGGAATGCCAAGAGTAGCGAGTGAGTCCATGAAACAGGCCGCCAGCCGTCCGAGGCCGCCATTCCCCAAGGCGGCATCAGGTTCGTCGTTGAATACGACCGACGCATCTTGGCCAAGTTCCGCAAGAGCTTCCACAACCTCTTCCGTCAGCCCCAGATTCGCGGTCATGTCTTCGACAAGTCGACCAATCAAAAACTCCATTGAAAGGTAGTAAACACGTTTTGCGCCTGACTGATACGTCTCGCGCGTGCTTTCGAACCAAGGGTCAACTATGCGGTCGCGCAACGTTAGCGAAACCGCCATTCGCCAATCATAGGTCGACGCATGTTCTGCGTCTTTGCCGAGCGAATAGGTGAGATGTCTGAGGATTTGTGAGTGCATGATTAAACAGGGCCAATAGTTTTGGTCGGGTTGGGTTTGATTGCGACGCCTATGCCGTCAGACACACTTCCATAATTGAGGAATTGAACACCTTCGGCTTCAAGCGTTGTGCGCATGGCTTCAATCATAGCGTGCTTCACGCCGTTTTTTCCGGCTTCAAACCGGTGTACGGTCATATGAGAAACCCGCGACAAATCGGCAAATCCCTTCACAGACAATCCAAGCGCGTTGCGGGCCATTCTAAGCTGTTCTGGTTTCACGTTTTCTCCAGACTCTTTTAGGGATCGCAGATGAGCAAGCCTGCCCTACCCGAAATTCTTTATAACGGGTCCAACAAATCCGCGATCTACGCGATTTACACTCCTGACCGGTCAACCAGTATTTCCTTCAAAAAGTACGACAGACACCACCCACAGATTTGCCTCAAGCCTCATCAACGTACGCGATAAGAGCAGCTTCGCAACCATTCTGCCATACCATATCGAGCCACTTGGAAAACGAACTGGAAAACGGTTTGGCCTCCTTCAAGTCGCCGTAAATCCGACTTTGCTCAAGCCAGACCGCCGGGTTTGACTTGGCGGCAAGGGCTGCTTCGCTCAGTCTATCCCATATCGGATCATTCGCCTCGATCACACTACCATCTTCGCGTGTTCCTGCGCACATACGTGCCCATAACGCCTCGACGAGCGCTAAACCGGCAACGGAACGCCCTGCCTTCAACTGGTCTCGCAATATCGGCAAAACGAAACCTGCATGGCGCGCTGAACCGTCGAACGCCACGCGCCGGGTCGTGTCCACAATCCTTGGATTCGAAAACCTGCTTTCAACGAGGCCTACATATTCTTCCGGACTTTTTCCGGAAACCGGTGAAACCGTCGGCGCTATCTCTGTTCTCTGAAGTTTACCAAAGAACTGCGAAACAACCGGGTGCCTCATACATTCGGAAATCGTCTGAAGCCCTAATATCTCACCCACATTTGCGAGCACCTGATGCCCGGCATTGAGGACACGGATTTTCATAGTTTCAAACGCATGAACGTCGTCAGTGAAAATTGCGCCAACCCCATCCCAGTCCGGACGCCCAGCGCAGAAATTGTCTTCAATCACCCATTGGCGGTACGCTTCGTGCGTGACCACAGCAGCATCGTCAATGCCGAAATCTATGGCAAGTGCAAGTTCGCTTGGACCGGTCGAAGGGGCTATGCAATCCACCATCGAATTCGGAAATGTGGCGTTGGCGTCGATCCAATCGGCCAGTTCAGGGTCGGACATGCGAGCCATCGAAATAACGGTTTGCCTAAGGACGTCACCGTTGCTTTGCAGATTGTCGCAACTCAGCCCGGTGAATGGCGCATGCCCTGCGTCTCGTCGCACGCGAAGAGCGGCCACCATGGCTCCAAAGACCGTTCGGGGCGCCAAAGGATTTTTGGCATCGTGCTGAACGTCAGGGTGGGTGGCGTCAAACCCGTTCGTGACTGGATCAACGTAGTAGCCACTTTCGGTTACGGTCATGGAAACAATTCGAATAGCCGGATCGGACATCGTGCGAATTAGCGCTCCGTTGCCGTCTTCAATAGGCAGGTAGTCGATCATCGAGCCTATGACCTCGGCAGAGATTTTTTCCGGGTCGAGTTCGATCAGGGTCGTGAGGCAATCCTGGGCGAGAAGTTTCTCCCGCATTACCGCATCATAAGGGCGTACGCCTGCCCCTATGATAGCCCAATCCTTGGCTTTGCCCTGTTGCATCAAACGGTGCAGGTACCAAGCCTGATGCGCGCGGTGGAAATTGCCGACGCCGACATGCAGGATGCCGGGTTTCAGCGCAGCTCGGTCATATCTTGGGCGTTCGACAGTCAGTTGATCGAGTGTCGCATTCGAAAGGGAGATCAGCTCATCCATTGCCCACCATCCACGTTGTAAGTTTGTGCGACGATGTAGTTCGCCGCATCACTTGCCAGAAAAACAGCCATTCCGGTCAAATCGTCCGGTGTGCCCATGCGTCCGTAGGGCACGGCGGCATCAACTTCCTTTTTCTTTTGTCCGGGTGCTTTGTCTTCATACTTGGCAAAGAACGCATCCACGCCGTCCCAGTGCTCGCCGTCGACGACGCCCGGAGAAATCGCGTTCACGTTTATGCCGTGCTTGATCAGGTTCAGCCCCGCCGACTGGGTCAGGCTGATGACCGCCGCCTTTGTCGCGCAATAGACTGCAACCAACGGCTCACCGCGCCGTCCGGCTTGACTTGCCATGTTGATGATCTTGCCACCTTTCCCGCGCTCAATCATGCACCGCGCTACGGCCTGCGTCGTAAAGAGAGTACCCGCTACATTGATGTCAAAAGCGCGCTGATAGTCGGCGCGTTCGATTTCAACAATCGGGGCTGCTGTGAAAAGTGCTGCGTTGTTGACCAGAATGTCTATATGCCCGAACTCCGCTATCGTATTGCCCACAGCGTTGTCGATGCTGGCCTGGTCGGTCACATCCATAGCCACCTCGATTGCATTTTCTCCAAGTGCGGCAGCGCTTTGGCGAGCGCCATCAATATTGATGTCGGCGATGGCGACTCGGGCGCCTTCACTGACGTAGGCTTCGGCAAAGGCCCGCCCGATTCCTCGGGCGGCACCTGTGATCAGGGCTGTTTTTCCAGCCAGTTGCATTATTCGATCCTTAGACCTTGAGCGTCGAACTTGTGCAACTTGTCCATTTGCGGTGTCAGGTAGATCGTGTCGCCGTGCTTGGCCTGAATGTCACCTGTAATCCGCACGGTGACCATGTCAGCAAGACCCGTGTCATGGACGTGAATGAAGGTGTCCGATCCCAGGTGCTCTGCGACACCAACGACGCCTTTCCACATTCCGTCGGTTGTGCTGACATCGGTGTGCTCTGGGCGAATGCCAATTGTGGCTGCGCCGCTCTTCTCGGCCTCAGCACCCTTGATCAGATTCATTTTCGGAGACCCGATGAAGCCTGCAACAAATTCATTGCGTGGGCTGTGATAGAGCTCCAGCGGTGAACCCACCTGTTCGATCACACCCGCCCGTAGAACAACGATCTTGTCCGCCATGGTCATGGCTTCGACCTGATCGTGGGTCACGTAGATCATCGTCGTTTTGAGCCGTTCGTGAAGTTCACTGATTTCAAGCCGCATTCCGACCCGCAGGGCCGCGTCGAGGTTAGACAGCGGTTCATCGAAGAGAAACGCTGCAGGTTCCCGTACAATTGCGCGACCGATTGCAACACGCTGACGCTGACCGCCTGACAATTGCCCCGGACGCCGATCCAGATAATCGGTAAGATTCAGCGCCTTTGCGGCTCCTTCAATCCGGCGATTTTGTTCGTCCTCATCGATCCCTGCCATTTTCATCGGGAACGCGATGTTTTTGCGCACCGACATATGCGGGTAGAGGGCATAGGACTGAAAGACCATTGCCAAACCGCGCTTTGCGGGGGGCACGTCAGTGGCATCCGAGCCGTCGATTTCGATGTGGCCCGTAGTGATGTCTTCGAGTCCCGCGATCAAGCGCAACAGTGTGGATTTACCGCAGCCCGATGGCCCGACAAAAACCGTGAACTCGCCGTCTCCAATTGTCAGGTCCAGAGGCGGAATGACTTGAACATCGCCGAAGCTTTTGGTCACTTGGTTGAGTTTAATTTGTCCCATTGGTCAAGTTCCTTATTTGACGGCGCCGAAGGTCAGGCCGCTGACAAGTTGTTTCTGGCTGAACCAGCCAAGGATGAGGATTGGCGCAATGGCCATGGTTGATGCTGCACTAAGCTTGGCAAAGAACAGGCCTTCGGGGCTGGAGTAGCTAGCAATGAAGGCCGTCAGCGGAGCCGCATTGGCTGCTGTAAGGTTCAGTGTCCAAAACGCCTCGTTCCAGGCCAGAATGAAGTTCAGCAGCAAGGTTGAAGCTATGCCGGGAATTGCCATTGGCGTGAGAACGTGAAGGATTTCCTCTTTCAACGTCGCACCGTCCATTCGGGCCGCTTCAAGGATCTCACCAGGGATTTCCTTGAAGTATGTGTACAGCATCCAGACGATGATCGGCAGGTTCATCAGCATGAGGATGATGACCAGCGCGCCTCGGCTGTCGAGGATGCCAAGTTTGATGCAGATCAGGTAGATCGGGTACAGAACACCTACCGCCGGTAGCATTTTAGTGGACAGCATCCAGAGGAGGATGTCCTTGGTGCGATTGGATGGAACAAAAGCCATCGACCAGGCCGCGGGGACGGCTACGATGATACCCAATATTGTCGAGCCACCAGCGATGATGATCGAGTTCCAAAGGAACCGGGCGTAGTTGGACCGCTCCATCACCGCAGAGTAGTTTTCAAGCGTCCAGTCAAATGCCAGGAACACCGGAGGGTCTGCGATTGCGGTGGCTTCGGTTTTGAAGCTGGTCAGGACAGTCCAGAGGATCGGGAAAAAGATCAGCAGTCCAACACCCCAAGCGGCGGCTGTGTTGATGATCTTACGTTGTTGAGTTACTGCGCGGGCCATTTTGTCCTCCTCACGCGTCCAGGTTCTTGCCAACGATGCGCATCAGGAAGATCGCAACGATATTGGCGAGAATGATTGCATAGACACCACCAGCGGAACCGAGGCCAACATTCTGACTTTCAAGAACACGTTGGAAAATCAGGTAGGTCAGTGTGCGGGTACCAAAGGCACCTCCGGTCGTGACAAATATTTCTGCGAAGATTGCCAGCAGGAAGATCGTCTGAATGAGAACCACGATCGTAATTGCCCGGCTAAGATGCGGCAGAGTGATGTAGCCAAACCGCTTAAGCGGCGGGGCACCATCCATTTCGGCCGCTTCCAATTGTTCTCCGTCCAGAGATTGGATTGCTGTCAAAAGGATCAATGTGGCAAACGGCAACCATTGCCAGGAAACGATCATGACGATCGAAGGTAGCGAAGCCTCTGACAACCAAGCGATCGGTTCGGCTCCGAAAAAGCGCCACAGATGCGCGAACAGGCCGTTCACAGGATCCATGAACATATTCTTCCATACCAGGGCTGAAACCGTCGGCATGACAAAGAACGGAGCGATGACCAGAATGCGGACGACACCTTGGCCCCACATCGGCTGGTTCAGCAATATTGCCAGCAATACGCCAAAGATTACCGTGATCAAAAGGACCCCGCCAACGATGGTCAATGTGGCGATCACCGACGGCCAGAAGGCGCTGGAGCTGACAAAGCGAACGTAGTTGTCGAAGCCTACCCACCCAAGGTCTCCGCCACGCAGCGGAAGATATTGTTTGAATGAGAAAATAAGTGTCATGATCAATGGAACGAGCATCCAGCCGAGGAGCAAGATGACCGCTGGGGCCATCATAAGCCGCGCCGCTGATCGGGAGTGTTTAGTAGCCATCGGGCATACCTCCTCTGTTGATTGCCATAAGGCTATCTTAAACAGTGCAAAGTTTTTGAGAATTGATGGCGTCTCGGGCAACACTTGGGAGAAGAGTGTTGCCCGAGACCAATGGAATGCTCAGCGGTAGCCAGCTGCTTCCATAGCGTCGTTTGTAAGCGCTTGAGCTTTTGCAAGCGCCTCATCAACGGTTTGCTGACCGGCATAGACAGCCGAGAACTCCTGGCTCACTTCGGTAGCGATGCCCGCAAATTCCGGGATAGCCACGAACTGGACACCAACATATGGCACCGGCTTAACCGTCGGATTTGTCGGGTCGGCTGCGAGAATTGAGTCCAGTGTCTTCTGAGCGAAGGGAACCGCCTGATAGTTGGGGTTTTCGTATAGCGATGTACGCGCGCCCGGAGGTACGTTCGCCCAGCCTTCGTTTTCGGCGACAAGTTCAATATAGTCTTTTGACGTTGCCCATTCGATGAACTGTTTTGCTGCAGCTTCCTTTTGCGTTCCGGCCGGAACCGCCAGCGCCCATGCCCAGAGCCAGTTTGCTTTCCTGTCGACACCTTCACTATTCGGTGCTAGCGCGAAGCCAACCTTGTCGGCGACGGTTGAGTCATCAGGATTGGTCACAAACGAAGCCGCAACGGTGGCGTCAATCCACATGCCGCACTTGCCCTGCTGGAACAGGTTCAGGTTTTCATTGAATCCGTTGGTCGCGTAGCCGTTCGGTCCGGATTCCTGCATCATGTCGACAAAGAACGTCAGCGCCTCTTTCCACTCTGGCTGATCGAATTGGGCATTCCAGTCTTCGTCAAACCAGCGCGCACCGAAGGAGTTGCCGGTTACGGTGATAAACGCACCACCTTCACCCCAGCCCGCCTTACCGCGCAGGCAGATACCATTGATGTCATTGTCACGGTCGGTCATTGCTGCGGCAGCTTCGCGAATGAATTGCCAGGTTGGTGCCTCAGGCATTTCCAGACCGGCCTTCTCCATCAGGTCGGTGCGGTACATGATCATCGAACTCTCGCCATAAAATGGCGCAGCATATAGGGTACCGTCGTGGCTCAGACCGGCACGCATTGCTGGCAGGATATCATCAGCGTCATACTCAGCTGAAAGGTCGTCAAGCGAGACCAGCCATCCATTGGCGCCCCAGATCGGAGTCTCGTACATGCCGATGGTCATGATGTCGAAAGAACCGCCCTTGGCGGCGATGTCCGTGGTAACACGCTGGCGCAATACGTTTTCTTCCAACGTGACCCACTCAACCGTGTGGCCGGTCTTATCGGTGAAGTCCTGAGTCAACCCCTGCATGCGAATCATGTCGCCATTGTTCACGGTGGCGATGACAAGATTCTCTGCTAGTGCGCCACTTGCAGTGACGAGTGTCATTGCCGTCGCCGCATATAGAACTTGTTTAAATGACATCCTAATTCTCCTCCTCGTTGGATGATGAATTCGACTCTAGCCAAATTCGCAACGCGAAGTCAATTAAAAATTTACGCGCGTAAATTTAAGGATGGCTGCGCACTAACATCCTCAGGCCGACTCCCGCATGATCAAACGGCCCTCAAACAGTTTTTCCTGCCTTTCCGACGGGACTTCTCCATTCTCGAACAACGCAAACAATGTGGACACCGACCAATTCGCAATAGCTTCGTAATCTTGCGCGATTGTCGTCAGTGGAGGGCATGTAAACCTGGAAAACGGGTGATCGTCGTGGCCTGCGATCCGGAGGTTACATTCTGGACCGTGACCAACCTTAAAGCCAAGTCCATAGGCGGCTGACAAAAGGCCAATTGCAAAGCGATCATTGCTGCACAGGATCGTGTTAGTACTGAATGCTCCCTCAGACAAAAGTCGCCCCCCTTCAACTTTTCCAATTTCCTCGAAGTCCCAGCCTTCTCCGTTTACTCGAAAAATGTTCGGCGTTTTACCGTGCCGCTCCATGCTTTCGATATAGGCTTGTCGGTGTTTGTTGGCATTCGGGTTCAGAGGCTTCTTCATTTCGAAAAAGCAAGGTGGTTCCCCGCTGCGGCAAAGATACTCAACCATTAAGTCAACACTTTGAAAATGATCGGTACCAACAAATGCCCGTCCGACATCAGGCATGTTAGCATCAAACAAGACGACCGGAATATCCGCATCAAATGCTTTTACGGCGTCTGTATCAGACAACCTGCCGAACGGAGCCAATAATACACCCGCCGGTTTCAAGGATTTAAGGGAGTTAAGGTTATCTCGCTCCATTTCCGGATTGCCGTGCGAACTGAGTAAAATCGGGCTGTAGCCGGCCTCAATGCATGCGAGCTCCACACGTCTGCCAATCTCGGAAAAGAACGGGTCAGCTAAGTTAGGTACTACAACGCCAATGTTCTTGGTGGTGCGCCTGTTTTGGTTCATCGCAAAAATATTCGGATGATAGTCGTACTCTTCCAGCGCCGCTTCTATCTTTTTTCTTGTGGAAACACGCACGCTTTCTGGATCATTGAAGTATTTCGAGACGGTAGGTCGAGAAATCCCACTGATAGCTGCAAACTCTTCCATATTTCGGATTTTACGTTGCAATTTTTCCTCATACAAAATTATAACATTTCGCGCGACAACTATTGTCAAATTTAGTAATGAAAGACCTGCTGTGTCAAGTTAACCTCGAAGGGTCGCAAGCCGTCCTTCTCATAAGGAGCCATGGCGCTCAATTTCTACCGAGATTCAAGATTGAGATGGTTTAGAATTGTAATTCGGTTAGGAGCGCCATTCTACGGACGTCAGCCTGCAACAGAAGATGAACCCAAATTTCAGTCACCGTTACTTGTTCAGACGGGAGAGCTTGACGAATGCATCAACGCAGTCTGGTCAGATTTTGAAGCTGCTCTGCAATCCAACGATAAGGTTTACGAGTCCAATATCTACGAAAATGCCAACCATGGTTTATCTCGGAAAGATACGCCACAAGGATAAGATCTGGGAGGGACAACATCCGGCGATCATCGACCAGGACGTTTGGGATCGGGTGCAGGACAAAATGCGCGTAGCGTCGCAGCGACCTCGTGCAGACCCTACACCCGATACGCGCCAACACTCCAATGACCCCGGCGCCTGGCTCACCGGTCTGCTGCAGGACGAAACTGGTGATCGGTTGACGCCGACCCACACCACGCGCAAAGGCCGACGGTTGCGCTATTACGTCTCCAATCGACTGATCTCGGGTGGCAAGGATATCTCCGGCTGGCGACTGCCCGGCCCTGCGCTGGAAAACGCCGTCATTGATGTCATCGTCAAACGTCTGCAAGGCGCCGCCGCCGCACACCAGGTGCTGGCGCAACCGGAGGCCGGGTCAGCGGAGGCAGTTCAGACTTCAGTTGCGGATTTAGTAACCCGGCTTCAACGCCAAGCCGGTCAGGTCGGCGCTGCTCTTCTGGCCATCGGTCGAATTGCACGAGGACACCTTGACCTCGCCTTGAACCCCAAAACTCTGGCAAGCGCACTTGGCATCGCGTCCGATCAACTGCACACGGATCTCACACACATCACCGCATCTTTCGATCTGCGCCGCCGCGGCGTCGAGGCCAAGGTTATAGCCGGAGATATGGCACCCCAACCTGATCCCCACCTCCGGTCCATGCTGATCCGCGCCCATGGCTGGGCCCGTGATCTGAAAGCCGGGCTTCAACTGATGGAAATTGCACGCCGCGAAAACGTCCCCGGCGCCTTCATCCGCACCCGCGCCCAGCTCGCCTTTCTCTCCTCGAAGATTCAGGTCGCGATTCTAGACGGCACTCAGCCGCCCGAACTCACACTCATGCGTCTGGTCAGCGTTACCCACCCTCTTGATTGGTCCGAACAGGAACGCCAGTTCGGCTTTTGATAGCTTCAGTCATGCTTCCCTGATACAGGGTCGCCCTCCCTGATCCGTCGGCACAATACCCTTTGCCCGCGAGAAAATTCCCTGTTCCACTTTTTAGGGAATTTGCAACATAAGCCTCTGAAAAACATACAGTTCTGATAGGAGAAATGACGGAGATCAGCCCCGGTTTGCGAAAAATCCCTGTAAATTGCCGGGTATCTGGGAAATCCAGCCCAAAGCGACCCCGCTAGAATGCGACACTGAGACTGGGGCCGGAATTGCGCTCTGAGTGTGCGATCTGCTCCGTCTCTGATTGAAAGCGCATGCGTCAACTCGCGGGAATTGCGGCACAATTCCGGATCAGAAAACTCAACTGAAGTGAAACGGGTATGAGTGGCGGAGAGACAGGGATTCGAACCCTGGAGACGGTTTCCCGCCTACACACTTTCCAGGCGTGCGCCTTCGACCACTCGGCCACCTCTCCGTTAGGGGTGTCTTATGCGAATTTCCGAACCGAGCGCAAGGCCCCATTCGCAAAAAGGGATGGCTCAGAAAATCCGAAAGCTGGCCACGAATGGCAGATGATCCGACACCTCGTCCTTGAATGCCTCACGCCCCATATTCATGGTCCAGTGCATCGGAAACAGGCGCAGGCTACCGCGGACGTAATCGGTGGAGTACGTCCGTGAAACGGCGAAACCGTCCAGCAAATTAGCGCGCCCCTTATCCAAAATATGCGAGAATCGATCCTGCAGGTCCCAGCACGATACAAAGTCCATCATGTCATCCCCACCGAGATGATGGAAATTGCTGACATCCTGACCGGGGATCATGTTGAAATCGCCCATCAGCAGGATCGTGCGCTGGGTCAGCCCCGGGGTTGCACGGATTTCGGCGATCTTGTCGCCGATAATTTTGCACTGGCTGTCCCGAATTTGCTGTTCGGGTCGGTCACGGCCTGACTTTAGGTGCACAGCTATCAGCTTGGCCTTGAACTTGCCGACCTCGACATCGGCAATCAGCGCTTGACGGCCTCCGGGATCATCTCCTTCCGAGCCGTCGATGAGTTGAAGCCCCGACACCGAGACGCCCGGCTTGTGAAGGAACCCGATATGAATATTGCCATTTGGCTGCGGTAAGATCTTGACCTGATAGTCCAAACCCTTATCCGACAATCCCGCCGCCAGTCGGTTGATATGTTCGATTGGGCTGACCTCAACCAACGTGATCAATTCCGCATCAAGCAAAGCCAGACCTTCGATCTGATGCGCAACCCGATCGCTATTCGCCGGGATGCCGAGGCTCGTGTTCACCGGGTTAAAACCTGCAAGATTCCAAACCGCAATACGCGCAAGACTGTGTGAAAAACTGACCATCAATATTTCTCCTCAAATAACTCTCAGAATACATCGAAATGTAACAACCCGATAATCATTTGAAAAAATAGATTAGGTCGAAAATTCAGCGACCGTCACCATCTGCATCCGCGTCTCCTGAACCGTCCAGATCGTCGGCCGTCAGATCTGCCGGCCTTAAGGACGGTGCAGACTGTGGGAGATCATCTTGGGGCTCGGCAGCCTCAGGCTGGCCTGACAGAACCTCAGGATTTCGCAACCAAAGATCACGCTGGGCAAATGGAATCTCGATACCCTCTTCAACGAACCTGCGATTGATCTCGTGATTAATGTCGGATTTGACAGACAGAACCCAATTTACATCCCGCAAGATCGCCCGGATTTCAAAATCCAGAGAATCTGCACCAAACCCCTGGAACACCACGCTCGGCGCCGGGTTGGCCAGAACCATCGGATGCCCGTTGGCGATCTCGGCCAGAATGGTCTCAACTTTGCGGGTGTCAGTGCCATAGGCCACCCCCACCGGCACGATCACCCGGCCAATCGTGTTGCCTCGGGTGTAGTTGGTCACCACCCCGCTGATCAGGTCCGAATTGGGAACGATCACATCCGTCCGATCAAACGTCTCGATCCGCGTGGACCGGACCGAGATGTCACGGACATATCCCATCATCCCATTCACATCGATCCAATCGCCCTTGGAGATCGGGCGCTCAACCAGCAGGATAATTCCTGAGACAAAGTTCGAAACGATGGTTTGAAGGCCGAAACCGATACCGACGGACAGGGCCCCTGCCACGATCGCAAGCGAGGACAAGTCAAATCCGGCAACCATGATCGCGATCAGAGCCGCCAGAAATATCCCGACATAGCCAGTTCCCGAAACGATGGCATTTTGCCCACCAGGATCGATGCTGGTTTTGGGCAGCAACGAATTCCGCAGCCCGCTTTGCAGCAGGCGCGTCAGTGTATAGCCGATAGCAAATACGGCGATGAAGGTCAGGAAATTGCTGGGTGAAATCGTCACCCCACCGATATCGAATCCGAGCAGAATTCGCGACCACGCTTCGCGCAGATCCGTTTCGCGTGCGCCCCAATAAAGCGCGAGAATTGGCAGCGCTACGATCGCAAGCGCGAATCCGACCAAAACAGAAAACAGGGAATCGCGCGCTGCGTCCCCCTGCCCAGAAAGCCAGCCATAGATCGTGCTGACAAAACGTTGAACGATCACGAGGGCGGCGATTAACACCAGTGTCTTGACGGCAGGGAATACGATTGCTTCAGCAGCATTAATATAGCCAAAGGCCCCTAAGACTGGCGTCGCGATCCCGAGCATGAACAGAGCGCGCCGCAGAAACTCGACCAGTTGGCTGAATCCGGCAGCACGTCGGGTCGCCTCCTGCTCTGCCTGCTCTTGCTGCGGCTCTGATTGCCGGATTTGACGCACACGCAGCAAAAGCAAGGCGGTCGCCACAACGATTGGAAAACTCACAACCGCACGGGTCGCGTCCGAGATATTCTCAATCTGTTCAAACAGAAGCGTAAGATCATGCAGGATCAGCATGACCGCCAATAGATCAATATAGACCCGCAACTCTTTGATTTTGCCTGCGGATAACCTTTGAAAATTCTGGGCAGCACCCATTAGGTAAACCTGCCGGCCAATCCAATCAAAATAGAATATGATTGCGGCCCAATAGGGAACTTTTTGGAACAACAGTGTACCGCGTAAGCCAAGTACGCCTGTCATGACGATGGCACTCACCAATGCCACTACGCCCAACCATGGCAGCAATATGCGCAACAGCGAGACGACAAAGGTCCAAACGCCACTGCCACTGCCGCCGAATGAGCGCAGAAATTCGCCCCCTTTCTCTGACCACTTGCGCCCGAAAAGCAGTAGCACTGCCGAGATGATCAACAGGACAAAGATACCAAGACCACGCTCGCGCACCTGCTCACGAACCACGTCGGACCGCATGTTCCCGACGGTTTCATTGACAAGGCTTTGCGTCGCTTCTTTGATATCCGACCAAGCGGGGGCCCAATAAACTGGATTGAGCGGCGATGGCCCACGTTCCAGCATCTCTTTTTTCTGTCGATCACGGATGATCCGGTCGATTTCGCTGATCAGACCGTTGGCTCGGCTGAACGCCTCTTCCGAGATAATACGCGGGACCCGCAAACTGTTTATCTGGGTTTCGAGATGTTCGCGCAACTTGGCGATATCTTCAGGCTCAGATTCACCTTCGGCAGGCTTCGGCCCAAGCGCCTTAAGCTGGCTTTCAAGCGTCTGAAGCCGATCTGTATTTGCGCTCCGCGCGTTGTTAAAGTCTTCGCGGTAATTATTTATTTCTGAACGCAAATTCTCGAGCGCGGCGTTCGAGGCCCGATTGGCCCGGATAACAGATTCCGCACGGTCCGCCGTGCTGACCCAGCCCTGATAATATTCACTCTGTCTATCGGTCAGCTGGGCAGACGCGACGCCACCCAGCCCGATGAGACAGACTAAAATCAGTACCAGAAACAGGCGGACCTGTCGCAGCATTACACGTCCTCAAACACGCCGGGAATGCTACGCGGCGCTTCGGTCATCCAGTCTGGAACAGGCAGTTCTTTCTCCCGCAGGAACTCGGGATTGAACAGCTTCGATTGGTAGCGCGTACCATAGTCACACAAGATGGTTACGATGGTATGTCCCGGTCCCAGCTCTTTTGCCAGACGAACAGCACCGGCAATGTTGATCGCGGTCGAGCCACCCATCACCAAGCCCTCTTCGCGCAGCAGATCGAAGATATATGGCAGAGCCTCGTTGTCTGTGATCTGCCAGGAATGATCTGGGGTGAACCCTTCTAGGTTCTTCGTTATCCGAACTTGCCCGATGCCCTCCGCGATCGAGCCACCCTCCATCGCGATCTCACCAGTGGTGTAATAGGAGTAGAGCCCTGCCCCCATCGGATCCGCCAAACCAATCTTGACACCTTTGGGCTGCAACGCATCGGCCACACCTGCAAGGGTACCACCGGAACCAACGGCACAGATGAAGCCATCGACTTTGCCGCCCGTTTGTTCCCAGATTTCGGGACCCGTTGTCTCCACATGCGCTTGACGGTTTGCGACGTTATCAAACTGGTTCGCCCAGATGGCGCCGTTCGGCTCGGTCTGCGCCAGTTCTTCGGCCAAACGACGTGAATAATGCACAAAGTTGTTGGGATTGCGGTAAGGCGCTGCAGGCACCTGCACCAGTTGCGCCCCGGCAAGGCGGAGCATGTCTTTCTTTTCTTCCGATTGGGTTTCGGGGATCACGATCACTGTCTTGAACCCCATCGAAGCACCAACCAGCGCAAGGCCAATGCCCGTGTTCCCTGCTGTGCCCTCAACGATCGTGCCGCCCGGTTTCAAGTCGCCACGCGCGATCGCATCACGGATGATATACAGCGCGGCACGGTCTTTGACCGACTGGCCTGGATTCATGAATTCGGCCTTGCCGAGGATTTCGCAGCCCGTCTCGTCGCTGACGCGTCGCAGCCGGATCAGAGGTGTTTTCCCGACCGCGTCGGCAAGGTCTTTTGCAATGCGCATGGCGTCCTCTTGTCATAAGGTATTTCAGCAGATTTACAGGTGCCCCGACATGATCACAAGTCGGGATAGTCACGTACGCAGGCGCTCACGGTTTCGCGCCAACCAATGCGCCAAGGTCAAGAGCGGCAAATCCTTGAAAACATGGGCGTCTACCATCTTCATGAATTCATCAAAAGGTAGAATTTTGCTTCGGATATCTTCGCCTTCCGACGCCAATCCGCCGCTTTCAACTGTATGGGTCAGATCACCCAGCCCAACATAGAGATAGACGTATTCAGTAGAGGACCCACTCGAGGAATAGGCACCACCGGCAAATTCCAACCGGCTCAGTGATATTTGCGCCTCTTCCTTTGCCTCGCGCAGGGCCGCTTGTTCGGGTGTTTCACCGGGATCGATCATGCCGGCGACGGGCTCCCACATCCATGGTTCGGGATCGTCAATCAAAAATACTGGCGCGCGGAACTGTTCTACCAACAAAACTGTGTCGCGCACCGGGTCGTAAGGCAGGACGATCACAGCCGCTCCCTGCATCATTCCGCTGCGATGTAGTACCGGGCTCATTGCGCCATTATTCTGACGGTGCTGGAGCTGGGCCTCATCCATTGCGAAATAGTTAACATAGGCCTGTTTGCGTTCTTTGACGATCACGTCACGTGCGATGGTACGATCATCGCCAGTTCCGCGCTGTCTTGCTGCAAGCTTTGCCCAAGCGCGCGTGCGTATGGCCGGAAAACTGCGCGCTATGGCAGCGGCATCAATTCTGCCGTAATGGCCCATCACCTCTTCCGCAGCCAGTAATGAAACCGCGCCCCAGTCTTTGGTCCAGTCTTCGATATCCCATGACGTGCCTGCTTCCCAAGCGGCAGGATCAGGGAAGAACACCAAAGCCTGATGTTGGGTCCCATCGGCTGCCATGATTGTTTTTGGGCGAAGGTCATATTCAAATCCGCCTTCGTAAAATGCCAAGCGGGCACGCTCTGCTTCTCCTAGCCCGCGCACCAGCACGCCTTTGGCCTCACTGCCTGGTTCCGCCATTATCATTGGAAAGGGCTGATCCAAAGCGGAGTATACCGCATGATCAGGCAACACCGCTTGAGTTACCGACAAAGCGTCAGCATTGCGCCCCATAACAAGTTCGAGCAAAGGCACATGGCGCAAAGTGCCATAGAAAAACAGGTCAGACAAAGTTAGAGATCCCGATTTGGCAGATCAGACTTAGCGCCAGCGGCGAGAGGCGATTTCGGTGAGAATTCCGCTTAGTATCGCGCCGACCCCAAGTGTTATCAAAATCTCGGGTACCACCAGTTGTTTGCCAAAGTCGATCCCAATCTCGAAAATGGCAAGCAGGGCTTCGAACGGGCCGCCAAAGCGGTGACGCATGGCCTGGCTGAACATCTCGTGCGTGCCTTGGACAAAAAGTCCCCAGAACACGAGCGCCGCAACCCCGGTCAAGCCGTTGTTGATGGCTGCGGTCCAGCCGCGGCCTGCACGTTTCCCCATAACGACCCAGCCACAGATCAGACCCAGACCCATGTTGATATAGGTGAAGTAGCCGTAATCCTTGCCCTCTTCCCCGTTGTCGATAATCATGCCCGAAACAAGAAATGCGATCACCAGCAGACACAACGCGGCAACGAGACGTGAGGCTGTAGGCATTCGGATTATCCGTTCTTCAACTGGGTTTAGCTACTGTGATCTGTGTCACATCACAATTACCCGTGTCAAAGGCTGCGCCGCATGCTGTTAAATAATAATTCCACATGCGGCGAAAACGCTCATCGAAACCCATGTCCGAGATCTGATCCCATTTGGCATTAAACGTCTCGTACCAACGGCGCAGCGTCAGATCATAGCTTTTGCCAAACTCTTTGGATCGCACCACTGTCAGCCCAGCCTGATCAATCTGCTCTCTCAGGATTGTCGGGGCTGGTAGCATTCCACCCGGAAAGATATATTTCTGAATGAAATCAACGCCGTTTTTATAAACGTCCCAGCGGTGATCCGCGACAGTGATAATCTGCAAGGTCGCATGCGCGCCCGGCTTTAGTCGATCTCGGACGGTATTGAAGTACGCAGGCCAATATTTCTGACCAACCGCCTCGAACATTTCGATCGAGGCAATTCCGTCATATTGCCCCTGCTCGTCGCGATAATCTTGCAGTTTAAAGTCTACAAGATCGGAAAGCCCTGCTTTTTCAATACGTTCTTTCGCAAACTTTAACTGCTCTTGACTGATGGTCAGCCCTGTTACATGCAGCCCACGTTCTTTTGCGGCATATTCGGCAAACCCACCCCATCCACATCCGATTTCAAGGATATGGTCCCCAGGCTTGGCGCCCATTTCATCAACCATACTGGCATATTTAGCAGTCTGTGCTTTTTCGAGGCTTTCTTGTCCGGTTTCAAAAATGGCGCTGGAATAGGTCATCGTATCGTCGAGCCAAAGACCATAGAAATCATTACCCAAATCATAATGATACGAGATGTTCTTTTTCGCCTGGGTCTTGTTGTTGCGATGCAACCAGAACCGCAGCCTCTCATAGGCGCGAACAAGAAATTTCCCCGTAAAGTCGTCGTATACGGTTTCGGTTCCCAGGTGCACGAGGTCCATGAAGCTGCGCAAATCAGGCGTGCTCCAATCCCCTTCCAGATAACCATCAGAAAATCCCAATTCACCTTCTCGCACCAACCGCGCAAACACATCAGGGTCGTGAATATCGACATGAGCGACCGGGCCTGGCTTGGGCGCGTCGGCTCGGAAAACGCGACCATCTGGCAATGCGATATCAAGCCGCCCGCTCTCCATCCGGTTCAGCATCTTGAAGACTTGTGCAAAATATCTTGGCAGATTTTCCTGCCCTTCGGTGCTCGTCAAGAACATCCGCTCTCCCCTCTGCGGTTGCGGAATAAAGCTAGGACGGGATTCGGTTTCTGGCAAGTTTTCAGTTCCTTACTGGTTTTTTCTGGAATTATATGCACCCAATGCCCGGGCACGGCCCTCTTTCAGCCCCACCACTGGCTCAGGGTATGCGTCTTGATGGGACAGGCCCCAGGATCGTGGTACCGCATCAAAATAGGCAAGTGCCGTGGGCGACGGGTCTAGCCTACCCTCAGCGATCCAGCGATGCAGATAGTCAGAATTCGTGTCAAACCGCTCACGCTGAGTATCGGGATTGAAGATACGGAAATACGGTGCAGCATCCGGGCCGGATCCTGCCACCCACTGCCAACCCATCGCATTTGCAGCTGGGTCCCAGTCAATCAGGCAGTCGGCGAACCAATCCGCACCGATTTTCCAGTGCGTCATCAGATGCTTTGTCAGGTAGCTTGCAACAATCATCCGCGCCCGATTGTGCATCCGTCCGGTCACATACATTTGCCGCAACCCCGCGTCGACAAGCGGTATGCCTGTTCGGGCCTGTTGCCAAGCGCGCACTTCGGGCGCATCTGGATCAGTGTTCCAGGGAAATGCATCCCATTCGGGCTTCCAGTTATCCGTTAGCAGATGCGGCCAATGGTACATCAGGTGATAAGCAAACTCGCGCCAAACAAGCTGACGCAAGTATGCCTCGCCACCACGTGTGCCGGTCAGTTCAGCGTTTTGTACACGGTGCCAGATCGTTCGGGGCCCAATTTCACCGAGTGAAAGATATTCGGACAGATCAGAAGTTCCGTTCTGATCCAGTTGATCGCGCTGTACGGAATACTGATCGATGCGCTCTAAGAACGCGTCCAACTGATCCAATGCCGCGTCTTCTCCAGGTCGGACATACGGGCGAACGACCCGCGACCCGCGACGCATGTCCCGATCCAGGTACCAATCAGACAGTTGATCCGACTTTGGCCAAGCAACCGGCATGATCAGCTCCGAAGGGCGTGCCCGCGGCGTCGGGATATCGCGCCCCTGTACTGACCGCCCCATCGGAGTAAACACACGAAAGGGCTGACCGGTTTTGGTGGCAATTGTCCAAGGCTCGAACAGCAGATGGCCTGCAAAGGACCGTGCTTCGATCCTTTGGTCGGTCAAAGTCGCCTTGATTTCTTTGTCCCGGCGAATTGCCTCTGGATCATAAGCGCGCGACCAGAAAACAGATTTTGCGCCAGTTTCCTTTAGCAGATCTTGCAGCACATCCAGCGCTGTCCCTCGACGCAAGATCAGCCTGCTGCTAATCTGCGTCAGGCTTTTCTCAAATGCTTCCAGACCCAAGCCAAGCCGCCATTTCGGAGCTGCCCCCAAGCCTTGAGCCTGATCATCAAGTATGAAAACGGGCACGATAGGGCGACCCGACTGCACCGCTGCTGCAAGTGCTGGGTGATCCCCCAATCGCAGATCGCGCCTGAACCACAAAATGATCGGAGAGTGCTCTGATTCCATAACCGCCCTTTGTTTTCTTCGATCTACGAGGCGACGCGGAAACTGGATCACAAAACGCGGTCAAGCGCCTCCAAAAGCTGATCAATTTCCTGTTGCGACGTGTAGTGCGTAAAGCTGAGCCGCAGCACGCCTTGATCAACATTGACGCCCATCGCCTGCAAAGGGCGCACCGCGTAGAATTCGCCTCCGCCTGCCATAATGCCATGTTTTGCAAGCTCAGCGGCAACTGGCTCTGCCGCGCGGTTCAACGATAATGCCACAGTCGGCGCCCGCCTGTCTGCTTTGGAGGGACCAAGCAGCCGAAGCGCGTTGCGGTCTTTGACAGCATCAAGCAGAGGCTGCAGCAATTTAACCTCATGCCCACGCATCAAATCATGCACAAAGGCACCGCGCGCAGCGTCGCCAGTTTCGGGCCCGCCATGATGGTCGCACAGAAGATCGATATAGTCGGCCATACCGGAACTCGCCGCAATCTGGGAATGATCCGGCCCTGCCGGGGTAAACCGCTTGTACAGCGTATCGGCGTTGAAATAATGCGCCTGATTTGGAAGCATCTCGCCCAATGCGCGCCGGATGACCATGCAGCCCTGATGCGGGCCATAGGTTTTGTAGGCCGAGAATAGATAGATATCCGGACCCAAATCTCCGACATTCGGAAGACCGTGCGGCGCGTAAGAGACGCCATCAACGCAGACAAACGCGCCTGCAGCATGAGCGATGGCGGTGATTTCGGTCACCGGGTTGATCTCTCCCACCACGTTCGAGCAATGTGGGAAACAGACCAAGCGCACTTTCTCGTCCAACAAGTTCTCCAGATCCTGCGGGTCCAAGGACCCACTCTCTGGATCAATCTGCCATTCGCGGATTTCAATTCCGTGTTCAGCCAGCCGACGCCAGGGGCCGGAATTGGCCTCGTGATCCTGATTGGTAACAACAATGGCATCGCCGGGCTGCATCCACTGGCGGAAGGCTTGCGCCAGAACATAGGTGTTCTGAGTGGTCGATGGGCCAAAACTCAGCTCATCCGTATCCACCCCCATGATGGCGGCCAGACGCAGGCGAGCCTCGTCCATCTCTTCCCCACCCAGGCGGCTGGCCTCGTAGGGTGCATAGGGCTGGACCTTTCGCTGGGTGTAAAACCGGGTCAACCGGTCAATCACATGCTTGCAGGTGTATGATCCCCCGGCATTTTCGAAAAACGCCTGACCTTGCAAGCTGGGTTCGGCAAAGGCCGGGAACTGCGCCCGGACGAAATCAATATCGAGGGTGCCCATCGCATCTCTCCTGTTTCATGCGCCACATTTCAGGAGTTTGCCCGCGCATGATCCGGTCAACTCCGAAAACAAGGCAGGTCTTCCAGCCCAGCCGCGGGCTCAACAGCGTTGAAAGGTCGGCGGCAGCCCTTGGCGTGAGTGTTTGCTACCAAAGGTCCGCGCCAGATAGCCAGAGCTTTGCTTGTGGGTCAAGCACCTGTTCTGATGACGGTTTTTGTCATCATGGGATGGGAAGGTGCCGCAATACAAAACCAAGAGGAAAGACCATGAACTATACACCCAAAGATTTTCTGGTTTGGGGCGAATTGCCCGTCAGCAATCTGGACAAGGCCATAGCATTCTATGCCGAGGTGACTGGGGCTGAGCTGCATCTGGACGAAAGCGGCCCAAACCCGATGGCCGTCTTCAAACCTGCTGAGGTTGAGATCGGTGTAGCGTTGCACTTGTATCCGGGCAAACCTGCCAAAGGTGGCGAAGGTCCCACTCTGCATTTGGCCGCGCAGGGCAAAATTGAGGATACGATGATGCGCGTTGTACGGGCTGGCGGCAAGGTTCTTTCTGACCCGATTTCCATTCCCGCAGGCCGGTTCATTTATGCAACCGATCCCGATGGCAACTCGGTAGGTTTCTTCGAAGGCCAAAAATGAAAGAGGCCGGGCGTAAATGCCCGACCTCATACTAAAACAGCGCGGAAACTAGCCCTGCACTTTGGTATAGGTGCCCTCGCCCGCCAGAATTCCGCGGAACCCGCCCGGCTCATCCAGACCAAACACAATCAGCGGCAGATTATTGTCGCGTGCCAGTGCAATCGCCGATGCGTCCATGACTCGCAGCCGTTTGGCAAGCACGTCATCGTAAGACACAGTATTGTAACGCACCGCATCCTCGTGAACCTTCGGATCTTTGTCATACACACCGTCCACGCCGTTCTTGCCCATGAAAATGGCCTGACAGGCCATTTCGTTCGCACGCAAAGTCGCGGCTGTGTCGGTGGTGAAATAAGGGTTCCCGGTCCCGGCTGCAAAGATGCAAACCCGTTTCTTTTCAAGGTGACGCACAGCGCGGCGGCGGATGTAAGGCTCGCAAACCTCGTCCATGCGAATGGCCGAGATCACGCGCGTAAAGACCCCAACACCCTCAAGCGCGGATTGCATCGCCAGTGCATTCATGACAGTCGCCAGCATGCCCATGTAATCGGCCGTCGTCCGCTCCATCCCCTGCGCAGATCCAGATAGCCCGCGGAAGATATTCCCGCCGCCAATCACCATACAAATCTCGACCCCCAGATCGTGAACCGATTTGACCTCTTGCGCGATGCGCTGAACGGTTGGTGGATGCAGCCCGAATCCCTGATCCCCCATCAGCGCCTCCCCCGAAATCTTCAACATGACGCGGTTATAGGTTGTTTTCGGGGTTTCTGTGGTCTCAATGGATGAGGAAAGGCTCATGTTGCGCTCCGGGCTGGCACGGGGTTATTTTCCGGCGCAAAATGAAGCAAAATCTCCGCAGGTTCAATGCGGATCGTCAGGAACAAGGCAAGCATCAATGGCCGACAACACCGAGAACCGGCTTTGGGCGCAATTGCCGTCAATTCCCGATGACAAACCCGTGTTGATTGCCGGGCCTACGGCCTCAGGCAAATCGGCGCTGGCACTGCTAATTGCAGAGCGTTGCGGGGGCGAGATCGTCAATGCCGATGCGAGTCAGGTATATGATTGCTGGCAGATCATCTCGGCCCGGCCTTCGCCCGAAGATGAGGCGCGCGCGCCGCACCGACTGTACGGGCACATCGCCCATGATCAGACCTATTCAACAGGTCACTGGCTGCGAGAGGTTACGCCCTTACTGTCCCAAAAGCAGCGCCCAATTATTGTCGGCGGTACCGGGCTTTATTTCACTGCCCTGACTGAAGGTATGGCCGACATACCCGCTACGCCACCGGATATTCGGGCGGAAGCCGACACAATCCCGTTGCAACAATTGATCAAGGGCTTGGACACCCAGACGCTGCGAAAAATCGACACTCAAAATCGCGCCCGAGTTCAACGCGCTTGGGAGGTCAAGGTTGCTACAGGTCGTTCCCTGCTTGAATGGCAGGCCGATACCCCTGCGCCAACACTGGGCATCCGAGACACCGTTCCGATTGTATTCGACGCCGAAAAGAACTGGCTGTTGGAACGCATCAGTCGCCGGTTTGATCTGATGGTGGAACAGGGAGCAATGGACGAAGTGGCCGCGATGCGCGATCGTTACAATCCGGATTTACCGTCCTGCAAAGCGATTGGGGTTCCGGAGCTGATGGCCTGTCTGGAAGGTCGCATGACATTGGACGAAGCCCGCGAGAAAGCAACAATTGCGACACGCCGGTTCGCCAAGCGACAACGCACCTGGTTTCGCGCCCGCATGAAATCATGGAATCACATTGAAGCCGCTGGCTCAACGCTTTAGCTCATAGGCACTCAATCACATATACAAATCAGTATTTTATTAGGCAAACTTGGTATGCAATTGCATGCCAAAATTAGCCAATCGTTTATTGATCCGCCAGGTTTCAGATCGAAGCTTATCTTGGCATACTTTTGTCAATGATGTCGCTTTTGAACCATCTATGACGATTTCCAACATTGACGCCACGTGAAAACTGGTGCCGAATACGACCATGGGGATGTACACAAATCTAAAATCCAAACCCTCGGCACTACCGACCGATACCAAACGGTCCCTGTAGCGCCCGTCTTGAATCAATCAGAAACACGAAATCTAACAAAAATATGTGTCACAGGGAGACATCTATGGAGAACCAAACAATCAACGGAAAGCCAGTGCATTGGGCAGCAGAGATGCATGCTCAGGAATATCGTGACGGCAAACTAAGCCGACGCGAATTCCTTACGCGCGCCACAAGCCTCGGCGTGACGGCAGCGGCAGCCTACAGCTTGATTGGCCTGCCAACACCTGCCGTTGCAGAAGGCGAGGATGCCAAAAAAGAGGGTGGCACCCTGCGCGTTCAAATGGAAGTGCGGGCTCTGAAAGATCCACGGACTTATGACTGGTCGCAGATTGCCAACTTCAGCCGCGGCACCTTGGAATATCTGGTTGAATACAACTCGGATGGTTCCTTCCGCGGCATGCTACTGGAAGGCTGGGAAATCAACGACGACGCCACTGTCTATACACTGAAAGTCCGTAAAGGTGCCAAGTGGAACAACGGTGATGATTTTACCGCAAACGATGTGGCTCGCAACATTGCGCGGTGGTGTGACAAGGGCTCGGAAACCAACTCGATGGCGGGTCGCTTTGCGACATTGGTTGACGACGATACCGGTCAGGCGATTGAAGGCAGTATTCAGGTCGTGGACGATCACACAGTTCAACTGAACCTGCCTGCCCCAGATATCACGCTGATCCCTGGTATGTCGGACTATCCCGCTGCAATCGTGCACGAATCCTTCAGCGAAACCGATCTCCTGAACAACGTCGGCACCGGCCCCTATCTAATGCAAGAGCTGGAAGTCGGCGTGAAAGGCGTAATGGTACGCAATGAGGACCATACTTGGTGGGGCGAGGAAGTATTCGGGCGTCCTGCGCTCGACCGGATCGAGTATATCGATTACGGAACCGATCCATCGGCCTGGCTGGCCGCGCTGGAATCTGACGAAGTCGACATGCTCTACGAGTCGGTCGGTGAATTCATCGACGTTATGGACAGCCTCGGTTACGTGAAGTCCGAAGTTGTCACGATGGCAACCATCGTGATCCGGCCCAACCAACTTGCTGAAGTGGACGGCGTAAAACCCTATGCCGACAAGCGTGTGCGTCAGGCTCTGACAATGGCAGTCGACAATTCAGTCTGTCTTGAGCTGGGATACGGCGGTCGCGGTTCGCCTGCTGAAAACCACCATGTCGGACCAATCCACCCGGACTACTTCGAGTTGCCGAAGCAGAAGGTCGATCCCGCAGGGGCGCTTGCTCTGATGGAAGAGGCTGGCATGGCCGATTATGAGCATGAGCTGCTTTCAATCGACGACGATTGGCGCCGGAATACCACCGATGCGGTAGCCGCTCAGCTTCGGGATGCTGGCATCAAGGTCAAGCGTACCGTTCTTCCCGGCAACACGTTCTGGAACGACTGGGCAAAATACCCGTTCAGTTCAACCAACTGGAACCCGCGTCCGCTGGGTGTTCAGATCTGGGCCTTGGCCTACAAATCTGGAGAAGCCTGGAATGAATTCGGTTGGGAAAATCCTGAATTCGACGCCATCCTGGCCGAAGCGTTGGCCATCGCCGACGCCGATAAGCGCCGTGAAATCGTCGCCAAAGGTGAGGCCATGATCCAGGAGGAAGGTGTTACCATCCAACCCTACTGGCGCTCACTCTACCGTCACATGAAAGATGGTCTTGTGGGAACCGACATGCACGTCGCTTTCGAGCATCACCAGTATAAGTGGGGCTGGGCCGCGTAATCACTGCTTACTCATGACAAGGGGCGCCGGTTCAGGCGCCCCTTTCCAGCCGCAGACTTGCCGACACGGGGTCGGACGTCCGAGGCCAGATAATGGTCCACTGATCTGCGGAACACCCAAACAACAGGGGCCATCATGGGACTCTTCATCCTCCGACGGTTTGGCGTAATGCTGCTGACAGCGCTTTGCCTGACTTTCGTGGTCTTCTTTTTGACCAACCTATACCCAAACCTCGAAAAACTTGCCAAAACTCAAGGGAACCAGCGGATGTCGGACGAACAGGTCCAGACTTGGCTGGAAAACCGCGGCTATCTGCAGCCTACATTGATCAAATATGGTCAGTGGCTTGGGGTCGCGCCTGGATTTACCAACACATTGGATGACGGCACATTTGTTGGAAGCTGTACGCGTCCCGGCTCGACCGAGGAAACCACGCCACGCTACTGCGGTGTCCTGCAGGGCGATTGGGGTTATTCCACCGTCTTCAAGGATGAAGTGGGTACAATTGTCGCAAAACGCCTTGGCAATACTGGCTATCTGATGTTCTGGGTGCTCGTGTTGATGGTGCCCTCTGCCTTGCTGGTTGGGGTACTTGCGGGGATGCGCGAAGGGTCTGCTCTGGATCGGTCGCTATCGACATTCTCGATCATCACGACCGCAACCCCAGAATATGTTTCGGGTGTTATCTTTATCGCGATCTTCACCTCGTCGACTGTTGGCCTGAAATGGTTCAAGGGCACGGCAACACAAGCGATGGAGAACCCGACCTTCGAGAACTTCTTCCTACCGGTGTTGACCATTGCGCTTTACGGGATGGGTTATATCGCCCGGATGACCCGCGCCTCGATGACCGAGGTTATGACAGCGCAATACATCAGAACCGCACGCCTCAAAGGTGTGTCGTTCGGCAACATCGTCATGAAACACGCGTTGCGCAATGCGCTGATCGCGCCCTTCACCGTCATCATGCTGCAGTTCCCATGGTTGCTGAATGGTGTGGTGATCGTCGAGACCCTGTTCAACTACAAGGGCTTTGGCTGGGCGTTGGTTCAGGCCGCAGGCAATAACGACATCCAGCTGCTGCTGGCGATCTCGGTCGTGTCGGTCTTTGTTGTTCTGGTGACGCAGCTGATTTCAGACATCGGCTATGTCTACCTCAACCCGCGCATTCGCATTTCGTAAGAAGGGATAGACTATGGAACCTCTAAGCTGGACCGGCTCTATCGCCTTCCTTAATCCGATCCTGATGATCGCTTTGGCGGCGCTTGTGCTGTCTATATTGGTCTGGATCGTCGCGAGCATCTTCCTGCCCGAGCAACAAATCACAGTAAACTCTGACGGGACTGTCAGTTCCGGTGGCGGGTTTCGCGGCCTGATCCAGTTGGCACTAAACTACAGTTTCCTTGCCTGTGTTGGCTTGTCTGTGGCCTATCTGCTGCTTGGCATCGTGATGGGCACGAGTGCAGGAATTATCGGGGCAATGTCCCAGCAATTCCTGCCAGTTTGGGTTGCCCTGATCATCATGTTCGCGTCTTCCATCGCCTTCAAACGGCGCCTGGGTCTGTATGGCAAGCTGTATGACAGCCCCATCGGCATGATTGGTTTTGGCCTTGTGATGTTCTGGGTGTTTACTGGCATCTTTGGTGCAATGGACATGATCGTCACCCATGACCCGCTGACACAGGTTTCGGGCATGAAAAACAAGGTGCCGGGAACTCCGCTGCCGAATGTGGAAGATGGAGAGCTCGCCTGGTATCTGCTGGGTGGGGACAACTTGGCCCGCGACGTTTTCAGTCGCATGGTCAAAGGGGCCTGGATCGTGGTGCAGATCGCACCGCTGGCGACCATGTTCGCCTTTATGGTCGGGATTACTTTGGGCCTGCCCGCAGGCTACTACGGCGGACGTCTCGACACGTTCCTGTCCTTCCTGGCAAACTTGATCCTGGCCTTCCCCGTCATCCTGCTGTTCTACCTGTTGGTGACGCCTGAGATCGTTGCAACCGGGGTGCCGAATTACATGGCGGCAGTGTTGTTCGTCTTTCCGATTCTGTTCTTGGCGGTTTTGCTGAACTCTCGGTTCTATACGCGCCCCAGTTTCCGGACACCGCTTTTGATTGCTGTGTTGGGCATTACGGTTTGGCTGTACCTGTCGCTGATTTCGACCGGAGGGTATATCATCAACACTGATGCCTACCGCATTTGGGGGCTGCCCACATATCTGGATCTGTTCGATATTCCGGGTGGTATCCTGGTGGTCTTTGTCTCGGTGGTCTTCGTGAATTCGCCCACGGTGTTCCGCATCGTGCGCGGGTTGGCGCTGGACATCAAGACGCGGGACTATGTGGCGGCGGCGCAAACCCGTGGCGAGGGTCCTTGGTACATCATGCTGTGGGAGATCCTGCCCAATGCACGCGGCCCACTGATCGTCGATTTCTGCCTTAGGATTGGCTATACCACCATTCTATTGGGAACCTTGGGTTTCTTCGGGCTGGGTCTGCCACCCGAAAGCCCGGACTGGGGGTCGACGATTAACGAGGGCCGCAAGCTCTTGTCGATCTATCTGCACCCTGCCCTTCCGCCTGCTTTTGCACTGCTCTCACTGGTTCTTGGTTTGAACCTGTTGGCAGACGGGCTGCGCGAAGAAAGTCTGAAGGATTGATGTGACCGAGGCCGGGGGCTCTGCCCCCGGACCCCCGAGATATTTTTAGCCAGATGAAGGGGATCCCCCTGACTCTCGCGAGGAGTAAACAAGATGAGCAAAATGGCGGAATTTGACGGCCCGATCCTGGAGATCGACAAGCTGTCGATATCCTTCTTCACCCGTCTGCGCGAAATCCCTGCAGTCATGGACTTTTCGGTCAGTGTTCAGCCCGGTGAGGCTGTAGGGCTGGTTGGTGAATCCGGCTGCGGCAAATCCACTGTGGCCCTTGGGGTCATGCAGGATCTTGGCAAGAACGGCCGTATCGTTGGCGGATCGATCAAGTTCAAGGGGCGTGATCTAAGCGAGATGACGACCGAAGAACTGCGAGACATTCGCGGCAACGAAATCGCCATGATCTATCAGGAGCCAATGGCGTCGCTAAACCCGGCGATGAAGATCGGTAAGCAGCTGATGGAAGTGCCCATGATCCATGAGGGCGTGGGCGCGGAAGAGGCCTATGCCCGTGCCTTGGAGGTGGTCACTGATGTTAGACTGCCCGACCCTGAGCGGATGTTGAATTCATTCCCGCACCAGCTGTCCGGTGGTCAGCAGCAGCGGATCGTGATCGCGATGGCGCTGATGTCGAAACCGGCGCTTTTAATCTTGGATGAACCGACGACTGCATTGGATGTGACCGTTGAGGCCGCAGTGGTTGAACTGGTCAAGGATCTGGGCAAGAAATACGGCACCTCTATGCTGTTTATCTCGCACAATCTCGGGCTGGTTCTGGAGACCTGCGACCGGCTATGCGTGATGTATTCAGGCGAAGCGGTCGAGCGCGGCTCGATCAAAGATGTATTCGACGAAATGCAGCACCCGTATACACAGGCGCTGTTCCGCTCAATCCCGCTGCCCGGAGCTGACAAGAACTCGCGCCCGCTGGTGGCAATCCCGGGGAACTTTCCCCTGCCCCATGAACGGCCCCCGGGCTGTAACTTTGGTCCACGCTGCGACTATTTCGAAGAAGGTCGCTGCGACGCCAAGGACATTTTGATGGAGGCGGTGCCCGGCAACGACCGGCACCACACGCGCTGTTTGAAGTTCCAGGAAATCGACTGGAACGCGCCGATCACTGTGGGTGAACAAAAAGAAAAAGGCGAAATCGGCCGAACCGTTCTGAAGATGGACAACCTCAAGAAATATTACGAGGTTGCGGCCAATGCCTTGTTCGGGGGCGGCGAAACCAAGGTCGTTAAGGCCAATGAGACGCTCAGCTTTGAGGCGCATGAATCGGAAACGCTCGCCATTGTGGGCGAATCCGGCTGCGGTAAATCGACCTTTGCGAAGGTTTTGATGGGGCTTGAGACAGCCACTGACGGGCAAATCTTGCTGGACAATCGCAACATCGAAGATGTTCCGATCGAGGAGCGGGACGCGAAGACCGTGGGCGAAGTGCAGATGGTTTTCCAGAACCCGTTCGACACGTTGAATCCGTCGATGACGGTAGGTCGACAGATCATACGCGCATTGGAAATCTTTGGCGTCGGGAATTCGGAAGCTGAACGCAAGCAACGGATGTTGGAACTGTTGGATCTGGTGAAGCTTCCTCGGGCCTTTGCGGACCGGATGCCACGTCAGTTGTCCGGTGGTCAAAAGCAGCGCGTGGGTATCGCCCGCGCGTTTGCAGGCGACGCGCGAATTGTTGTTGCGGACGAGCCGGTTTCTGCACTCGACGTCTCGGTTCAAGCGGCGGTCACCGACCTGTTGATGGAAATCCAGCGCGAACACAAAACCACGCTGCTATTCATCAGCCACGATCTGTCGATTGTGCGCTATCTCAGCGACCGTGTGATGGTGATGTATCTGGGTCATGTGGTAGAACTGGGGACCACCGATCAGGTGTTCAGCCCACCCTATCACCCCTACACCGAGGCTCTGCTAAGTGCGGTTCCAATCGCAGATACTTCGATTGAGAAGCAGCATATCGTGCTTGAGGGTGATATCCCATCGGCGATGAATCCGCCACCCGGTTGCCCATTCCAGACGCGCTGTCGCTGGAAGTCCGAGGTGCCCGATGGGCGGTGTGAGTCCCATGTACCTCCGGTACAGACGCTTGCGGATGGGCATCAGGTGAAATGCCACCTTGCCGAGGATATTCTGGCAAAGATGGAGCCGGTTATCAAAATCGCAGCCGAGTAAGGCACAGCAAGAGATAAAAGGGCCGGTCCATGACCGGCCCTTTTTTTGTGTCACGGGGTGTTGGGGGACAGGCGACACAATTTGCGTGTGAGAGGTAGAAAATTCTATTCAGCCCGTCATAACGTTGCTGCCGAAGTGCATGAATTCGTTGGACATCCCAGCGACTTCTTCGGCGTTCAACTGAAGGCTCGCACTATCAAGCATCTTGAAGCTGGGCTGCGATTTGACCCACTCATCTGCGGATTGAAGCGTCGTTAGCGTGTAGGATGTTACATCGTTCAGATAATGCGTCGGGATGATGATCTTGGGCTGTAGTTTAGAGACAATGTCATTGCCCTGATCATAGCTGAGGATATGCTGCGATCCGTCAATAGGCAGTGTAAGTACGTCAACTTGCCCAATGGCATCCCAGAACTCTTGCGGTGGATTGTGCCGATTGTCGCCCCAGATAAGGGTGCGAATGCCTCCGGTTTCGACAAGATACACTACCATATCCATGTGCCCGACATTGTTCGGCGGGCAGGCCTCGGCACCAAATTCGGCCAGCGCATTCGTCCACTCATACCAGCCCGGTGCAACACAGGCGTGCTTGTCGGCAAAACCGGTAATCTTGAGGTCTGCGAACTCAAAATTGCCGACCATTCTATCCAGAACCATTGTCGAGCTGGGTCGTTCAATAGCGTCATGGTCGAAATGCGCGTGGGTGGACATGGTAATATCGACAGGGATTTGCGGAAACTCGTTCCGAAACCACAAGCCCCAGGCACCCGACGGATCGTCCCGCCAGGGATCGAACAATACCGTCGCCCCGTTGGGTGAAGTGATCTTGATCGCACAGTGACCGTAGTAATCAATCCCGACGGTTCCGGTGCTGGCCTGCCCTGTTGAACCCTGCAGCTCGACCACGTGGTTGTTGTTGCCCGGTTGCAGCCACGCCTGCGATTGCGCTTGGGCTGGTTTGCTGCCCAGCAACGAGGCACCTGCCCCCACACCTGCGGCACCAGCTGCCATAAAGAACGACCTACGCGAAAGGCCCTTCGCCAGCGCGTCGCGTTCCCCGTTCAGAAATACCGACTTTAGATCTTTGCGATCCATATTCATCCTCCCGATTGACTGGGCACGGCTGGTTCCGTGCCCTTCTGATCAGGTTAGCAAGGTCAACCCGAGTGGCTCAGATCAGAAAAATCAGGGGAAAATATGGGGGTAATCCCCATATTCTTAGATCACGAAATCGACAAAAGATGGCTGCGCAGGTTCTGATCCCGGCCTTCAAGGCCAAGTTTCCGGCGAATATTGTTACGATGAAAATCAATCGTAGACGTCTCGCGCGACATGGCGCGGGCGATGTCTTTGGTGGATTTACCCGACATGACCAACTGTGCGATCTCGATTTCCGTTGGCGTCATGACCGAAAACGCTTCCGAAAGCTTATCAGAGATCATCGACGTGATATCTCTGAGATTGCTTTCGGCCAGATCGAGATAAACTTGCGCAGTATCACCTTCGGTCAATTGTCCACGCAGCTTGTCCAGATAAGGCATGACCATCGTGCGAACCCGTTCAACAATATCCTGATCATGGTCCTTTCGATCATCATCCAAACTGGTCAGTAACACCCGTAGGGCCGTGTTCGTTTCCTGCAATTCGCGCGTTCTTGCCTCGACGCGATTTTCCAAATGTGCCAACGTTTCGTTCAGCTTATCCTCTAGGGCGCGGCGTAGGTAAACCTCTTGAATCAAAGCCAAATCTGATTCGACCATGCGTGCGAACTGCGCCAACCCTTCACGAAACAATAGGGCACGGCGATTGCGGTGGCGATCCAAGACACAGATGGTTCCAAACACTGCACCATCCGGCCATTTCAATGGGTATCCAATGTAAAAGGACATCCCATGTTCCAAATCTTCGTTATCGTTCCAGGCCGGGTCGCACGTGGCATCTTCGACGACAAATTCGCCATCCCGCTCAAGAACGCCCTGACAATATAGCTTGGGGTTTAGGCGAAAGTTCATGCCAACAGGGTACGGGTTCTCGGGGTGATCCGAAGTGATCAGGACTGCATGATCTGGCGCATCGGTTTTCATGATCAAGGTGGCAGGCACATCGGCCAGTTGCGAAACCAAATCCACCAGGCGCTGCCAGTTCACCAATGTGTCAGAGGGAATTTCTGGTCGATCCTGAAGCATCACGAAAACGCACCAAAGCTGGGAACTACCTTCCCAGACTATGTCAGTGCGCGCAGATCGATCAACAATCGGCCTCGCCGCGATGCAGCTAGCCGCCCCAGATCACTTTCACATAGTTCTGGGTCTCTTTGTAAGGTGGGATGCCGCCATGTTTTTCAACCGCCTTAGGGCCTGCATTGTACGCAGCCAAAGCAAGACGCCAGGATTTGAACTTGCGATATTGCCACGACAGATACCGCGCACCGCCTTCGAGATTCTGAATCGGGTCTCGTGGATCAACACCCAGCAATCTGGCTGTCTGCGGCATCAACTGCGCCAAACCTAAAGCACCTTTGTGTGAAACAGCATGCGGGTTCCAGCCACTTTCCTGCTGCACAAGACGCAGAAACAGCTCTTCGGGAATGTTGTGCTGCCGTGCAGCGTTTCGGGCGTGTTCAAGATATTGCCCCCGATAGTTACCGGTGTAGCGCTTGACGAACTTTCCACGCTCAGTCTTGGGTTTCAGCCTTTCTGAATCGCGATATTGGCTGGCAGCGCGATTGTCCAAAACCTTGGATTGCTTAAGGAACAACGCTTTGCGATTCTTGGTAGACAGCGTTTCAGCCTGCGTCGCAAACGACGTCAGGCAAAGGCCCAATACCGAGATACCACCAACCAGAAAACGCATTAATGCCAATCCTGCACCCTCAACAACCAGACAGATTATAGTTAAAACAGTCCGAAATGAAAGCTTGGTTAAGACCAGACTAAAATTTTGATGGTCACAGTTGCATGATCAATCATGTTTTAACCAAGTCGCAGCCCGTATAGGGTCAGCAGCAGAACGCAGCGCCAGATTCGGGCGCCATCCAATCAGAGTAGAACGAGGGAATATATGGCGGGTTCAGTCAACAAGGTGATTTTGATCGGCAATCTTGGTGCCGACCCCGAAGTGCGGTCGTTCCAGAACGGTGGTAAGGTATGCAACCTTCGCATCGCTACGTCTGAAACGTGGAAAGACCGCAACACGGGCGAACGACGGGATCGAACCCAGTGGCACACGGTCGCCATTTTCTCGGAACCTCTGGTTCGCGTTGCTGAGCAGTATCTGCGCAAAGGCAGCAAGGTCTATATCGAAGGCCAGCTAGAGACCCGCAAATGGCAGGATCAGTCGGGGCAGGATCGCTATTCGACCGAGGTTGTGTTGCGGCCCTATCGCAGCGAACTGACCATGCTGGATTCCCGCGGTGAAGGTGGCGGTAGTGGCGGTGGCTATGGCGGCGGTCAAGCTGGCGGTGGCTATGGTGATCCCTATGGCGGCCAGTCCAGCGCCCCTGCCCCTGCATCCGGTGGTATCGATGACGACGAGATTCCGTTCTAAACCAAACGGAGAAACAACATGGCATGGTCCTTCTCACTTGGCCGATTGCTCGGCTCGGAACTGAGGGTCCATGTCACCTTCTTCCTGCTGCTGGCCTGGGTTGGGTTTGCAGCCTATTCCAGCGGTGGGTGGGCTGCCGCGCTCAACAACATCGTATTCGTTCTGGCCTTGTTTGCCTGCGTCGTGGCGCATGAATTCGGACACGCCCTGATGGCGCGGAGATATGGCATCCGTACGCCAGACATCACCCTGTTACCCATCGGCGGGCTGGCGCGTCTTGAGCGAATGCCGGAAAAACCGATGCAAGAGGTTTGGGTCGCATTAGCTGGCCCCGCGGTGAACATAGCCATATGGGCCATCCTGGTTGTGCTGGGTGCGGGCATACAGCTTGGCTCATTGGCGCAGATTGACTCGCCCGGGACCAGCCTGCTCAGCCGTTTGGCATACGTGAACCTGCTGCTGGCCGCTTTCAACATGATCCCTGCCTTTCCCATGGATGGCGGGCGCGTATTCCGCGCATTGCTGTGCATGAAAATGGAACGCACCAAAGCCACGCGCATTGCGGCCCTCGGCGGTCAGATCGTTGCGGTTGGGCTTGGCTTTCTGGGACTTACAACTGGCAATCCCATTCTTGTGCTGATCGCTGTCTTTGTCTTCATTGCGGCGAATGCTGAAAATCAAGACGTCGCGTTGCGCTCGGTCACGCGGCGCGTGATGGCGCGGGATGCGATGATCACAGAGTTCAGAGCTCTATCGCCCGATGACACGCTGGCAACGGCCGCGCAGGCTGTCATTCACACGACGCAGCACGAATTTCCTGTTCTGGCACATGATGGCAGCCTATTGGGGTTTGTCACCCGGGATCGGCTGTTCACGGCGCTTGCTGGTGATCACCCCAGATCGGAATCCGCCGTCTCGGTCATGGAGACCGATATCCCGCAGGTCGGGCTGACCAGCGGGCTGAACAAGGTTTTGGACGGGCTGCACAAAGGCGCGCCTGCGATTGCCGTGTGCACCAAGTCAGGCCAGATGGTAGGCTACATTACACGTGAGAATATTGGTGAGTTGATGGTGATCCAGGGCCGCTAATCCCAATCACACCTCCAACGCATCCTTAAGCACTGAAACCACCGTTTCGCGCGGTACATCTGATGTGACGAAAGCTTGCCCAATCCCGCGCGCCATGACAAAGCGCAGTTGGCCGTCCATGACCTTTTTGTCCTGCCCCATCAGATCAACCAGCGTTTCAGCGTTCGGCAACTCGCCGGGGATATCGGCAAGATCGGTCTTCATGCCCATCGCGCGCAAATGCGCCCTGACACGGCTTGGGTCTTCTTGCGAGCACAGGCCAAGACGAGATGACGTTTCAAACGCCAGCGCGCACCCGATGGCGACACCTTCACCATGCAGCAGTCGATCTGAATACCCCGTTGCAGCCTCAAGCGCGTGACAGAAGGTATGGCCCAGATTCAGCAGCGCCCGGTCACCTTGCTCGGTCTCGTCCCGCGCCACGATATCAGCCTTCATCTGAACTGAGCGTGTGACAGCCTGCACCCGCGCCGCCATGTCGCCCGATGCCAAGATCGGGCCGTTCTGTTCCAGCCATTCAAAGAATTTGGCATCTCCGAGAAGACCGTATTTGACCACTTCGCCATACCCGGCCAAGAAATCACGCGCCTGCAAAGAGCCCAGTACATCCGTGTCCGCCAATACCAACGAAGGCTGATGAAACGCACCGATAAGGTTCTTTCCATGTGGCGCATTGATCCCAGTCTTGCCGCCGACCGAACTATCGACCTGTGCCAGCAGCGATGTCGGTATCTGCACAAAGCGCACCCCGCGTCGCATCACTGCGGCGGCAAAACCCGCCAGATCGCCGATAACACCCCCACCGAGCGCGACTACGATATCGTTACGTTCTACCTTTTCCGCAAGCAGCCATTCCACTGCGCGCTCAAAATGCGGCCAGCTTTTGGTGGCCTCACCCGCTGGCAGTGCCAGAGCACTCATCTCGATCCCGGCTGAGGCCAGGCCTTCACGCAATGCATCCAGATGCAGGCCTGCGACAGTCTCATCCGTCAGAACCGCGACACGCTTACGCTTTATCAGCGGAGCAATCCATTCCCCGGATTGCGCCAAAAGGCCGGGACCGATCTCAACATCATATGAACGCTCGGCCAGATCAACATGTACGGTTTGATGCATTAAATTCGTTCCAAAATATCCGGGCGTGTCGCCAGTGCGGCAATGACCCGATCCACCATATCTTCGATTGCGGTTTCACCATCAGAGTCGGCCACCAGATCGGCCTGTTCATAGATTGGCACGCGCGCCACGTACAAATCGCGCAAGGTCGCATACGGGTCGGCCGTACGCAGCAAAGGCCGCGTATCTTTATGTTTGACGCGATTCCACAAGACGTTCAGATCAGCCCGCAACCATACAGACGCGCCTAGCTCCGAGATCATTTTGCGATTGCCTTGCGACATAAACGCACCGCCCCCGGTCGATAGGATACCTTTTTCCTCGTCCAAAAGCCGCCCGATGATCTGAGTTTCCTTACTTCGAAAGAAAGTTTCTCCGTCGCGGGCAAATATCTCGGGGATGGTCATATTGGCCGCCGATTCGATTTCGGCATCGCTGTCCAGAAACGGAACACCCAGCCGTGCCGCCAGCGCTCGGCCAACCGCCGTCTTACCAGCCCCCATCATTCCGACCAATACAACCGTTTTGTGCAGTCGAAACTGCGCCGCTGTGTCGGAACGCACCGTGTTATGCTTAATTTCGCTCATTTCGTCGTGAATGACGTGATCTTAAGAAAAATGCTAGTTATAACTTGGGTAAAAGCAAAAATTGAGGCAGCGTTCACCCATGGGCCGTTTGATCAAGTTCCTGATTTACCTCATCTGCCTGTGTTTTATCGGGTTGGTCGGGTATACCTATATCGGACCATTTTTTGGCGTGGACTTCTCAGCGCCGCAAAGCGAAATACGTGAACCGGTCATTCTTAATGCCGACTAGAAGCACTTTGCTGGCGCTTCTTTTGGCCGGAACCGCGCAGGCACAAACGCAAGAGCCATTGTCGATCATCGACTGGCTGACCAATCCACCTGAGAATCTGCCGGGTACCGTTCTTCTGGAACCTCCGGTAACACAAACGGGGCTGCAACCTGATGTGCAGGTGACCCCGCTTGAGGCATTGTCTGCGCCGTTGGGGTTGGTGGCCTCTTCGGTGACGGGATTGCCCGTGGACCTCTGGCAAGGCAGCAATGCAGAACGGTTGGCCGAACTTATAGCGCAGGTTCGGGTCAAATCCAATCCCGCCATGCAGCGACTGCTGTTCACACTGTTGCTGTCCGAGGCGCGCGCACCTGCCGGAGGTCAGGCAGAAGATATACTGCTGAAGGCGCGCCTGGATCGTCTAATGCAATTGGGAGCATCTGATCCGGTGCAATCCTTGGTCCAGTTGGCCGGTCCGACCGATTCACAAGACCGCTTCAAGCGCTGGTTTGATGCGACCTTGCTGACCGGTGATGAGGACCGCAGTTGCACGGCCCTGATCGCGCAACCGAATTTGTCCCGGGACTATGCCGCTCAGATCTTCTGCAAAGCCCGTCGTGGCGACTGGGCTTCGGCAGCCCTGACGCTTGAGGCTGTGCACGCGCTGCAGGTTTTGCCCGAAGACCAACTCGCCCTGCTTGACCGATTTCTCAGCCCGGAATTGTTTGAAGGTGCAGAATATCTGCCGCAGCCCGACAATCCCAATCCGCTTACCTTCCGTCTGTTCGAAGCCATCGGAGAGCGCTTGCCAACAGCCTCTCTGCCGCGGGCTTTTGCCAATGCGGATCTGCGCGACGTGGCCGGATGGAAAGCACAGGTTGAAGCTGCTGAACGGCTGACGCGCATTGGTGCGCTGACCCCCAATCAGTTGCTGGGTCTTTATACTGCACGTTCGCCTGCGGCCTCGGGCGCAGTATGGGATCGAGTCGCAGCTATTCAAAAATTCGAAGCGGCCTTGGATGCAGGCGACCCAGAAAAAGTTTCAAAGGCGCTGAAATCCGTTTGGTCACAGATGAAAACCGTGGATTTGGAGGTTCCTTTCGCTGAACTCTTCGCCCCCCGGCTGGCGTCGATGACTCTGCCGGATCAGGCCACCGAAAATCTACGCTGGCGCATACTGCTTTTGTCCGAGCTTTATGAGGATGCGGCCCAAACCGTCCCCAGCGAATCAGAGGCCAACATGTTTCTTTCGGCCCTCGCGCAGGGCGATCCTCAACGCGCAGCGTCGCCTACCCCTCTGGCGGATGCGATTTCGCAGGGTTTTGCCTGGTCTGCCCCCATCCCCTCGGACATCGATGCATTGCTTAACAATGATCAATTGGGCGAAGCCATTCTGGAAACGATGCAATTGTTTGCCCATGGTGCACGCGGTAATCTTGTAGACCTGACTGCCGCGATCGCTGCATTCCGTCGCGTTGGGCTTGAGGATACCGCCCGTCGTGCGGCATTGCAGTTGATGATCCTAAACGGGACGTGATCATGACCGCGCCTGCGACACAGGACATTTGGATATCCACATTCCTGGAAGCGCAAGCCGCCGAGCTTGGGGCGGCAACGAACACTCTGCTTGCTTATGGCCGGGACCTAAAGGATTTCTCGGATTGGCTGACGCGCCGGAAATCGGATTTCACCGAGGCTGATCGTGACCGGATCGAAGGCTATCTGATCGATTGTGATGCGCAGGGGCTTTCACGCTCAACTCGCGCGCGGCGTTTGTCGGCGATCAAGCAGTTGTATCGATTTGCTTTCGAAGAAGGTTGGCGGGACAATAATCCGGCAATTCAAATCAAAGGTCCTGGGCGGGCAAAAAGACTGCCTAAAACGCTGGATGTCCCCGAAGTGGACCGCCTGATTTCTGCTGCGCGTCGAACGGGCCGATCCGACGCGGACAAAGTGCGTAACACTTGCCTGATGGAATTGCTCTACGCCACGGGAATGCGGGTGACCGAGTTGGTGTCGCTGCCCGTTAGTTCGGCCCGAGGCGACCCGCGGATGCTGCTGGTCCTCGGCAAAGGCGGGAAAGAGCGCATGGTGCCCTTGTCCCCCCCTGCCCGTGAGGCGTTGGCCGAGTGGCTGGAAGTCCGCGACGTGGCTGAGGAGAACGCAATCGCCAACGGCGGCCAAGTATCGCGTTTTCTGTTCCCTTCGCGCGGGAAATCCGGGCATCTGACCCGGCATCGTTTTTTTCTGTTGGTCAAGGAACTGGCCGTTGAAGGTGGCGTTTCGCCCGAAAAAGTCACTCCGCACACATTGCGACATGCTTTTGCGACGCACCTGCTTGCAAACGGGGCTGATCTGCGTTCGATCCAAACTCTGCTGGGTCATGCGGATGTCGCTACGACCGAAATCTACACCCATGTTCTGGACGAGCGCCTCTCGGAACTGGTGCTGGAACACCACCCGTTGGCGAAAGACACCCCGACAGATGATGGCTAACCCCTTGATTGGTAGGGGCCGCACCCCCATAACGGATGCAGCAACAAGAACAACCTAGGACCAATGGAACCCACCCCTTCTCTGCTTGACGGCGCATTCTGGATCACGTCAGGATCCATTCTTCTTCTCCTTGTCCTATCGGGCTTTTTCTCGGGCTCCGAAACGGCACTGACCGCATCATCACGTGGTAAGCTGCGAGCGCAGGCCGACAAAGGATCGCGCGGAGCGCAAAAGGCGCTGGATATAACCGACGACAATGAGCGCCTGATCGGCTCGGTCCTGTTGGGCAACAACCTGGTCAACATCCTTGCCGCCTCGCTGGCGACTGCCCTGTTCACACGGCTGTTCGGTGAAAGCGGCGTGGCGCTTGCCACGCTGGTGATGACCTTGTTGGTACTGATCTTTGCCGAGGTTCTACCAAAGACATATGCCATCACCAATGCAGAAAAAGCCGCCGCCTTGGTCGCGCCTGTTATTGGTGTCGTGGTCACGGTGTTCTCTCCGGTCGTGGCCGCCGTCCGGCTTTTGGTGCGCGGCGTGTTGCGCCTGTTCGGCGTGAAGATCGATCCCGACAGCAACATTCTTGCGGTCCGCGAGGAAATCGCAGGCGCGCTGCAACTGGGACATTCGGAAGGCGTGGTTGAAAAAGAAGACCGCGACCGCATTCTGGGCGCGCTGGATCTTGGTGATCGCACGGTGGAAGAGATCATGCTGCATCGCTCGAACATCGAAATGATCGATGCGGATGACGAACCCGAAGCGATCCTGAAACAGTGTTTGGAAAGCCCGCATACCCGCCTGCCCGTGTTCCGGGAAGAACAGGAAAACATCGTGGGTGTCGTCCACGCGAAAGACCTGTTTCGCGCGATGTACGCGCAGGTTGGTGGCCCCGAGGGGGATACGGATCAGCTTAAGAACTTTGACATCGCGAAGGTCGCGAATGATCCATATTTCGTTCCCGAAACCACCACTCTGGACGACCAGATGCGCGAGTTTCTTCGTATGCACAGCCATTTTGCATTGGTTGTGGACGAGTATGGATCATTGCGCGGGTTAATCACGCTGGAAGATATCCTGGAAGAAATCGTCGGAGAGATCGCCGATGAGTTTGACATCGACGAAGAGGTTCCCGTGACCCGCACCGACGATGGCCAATTCCTTGTCGAGGGTGCGATGACCATCCGCGACGCGAACCGCGCGCTCGATTGGACTCTACCGGACGAAGAGGCCAATACGCTAGCCGGTCTGGTGATCCACGAGGCACAGATGATCCCGATTGTTGGTCAGGTTTTCTCATTTCATGGTTTCCGCTTTGAAGTCACTGCGCGCGAAGGGAATCGTATAACGGCACTGAAGGTTCGCCCACTCTAGCGCTTACGAAATGTTTTCATGAGTTTCTGACGCCCTGCTAAGGTGCCCGCAATCGATAACGTCAATCAATTGCAGGACAAATGACAGATGCCCAGCCTCAAGAGAAAATTGCAGGACACTGAAGATCGGGTCAGCTCAATCGTTTGCACGATACCTTCAGCGACTGTCACGCAGGCGCTTGCGGCGTGCGGTGTTGATTCACTGATCATTGATCTTGAGCACGGAGCGGTCGACTATGCCTCAGCCCATGCGATGATCGCGGCGACTGCAGGAACGGACTGTGCGCCTTTGGTGCGCGTGGCAGAAAACCGGCCATCTGACGTAAAGCGAGCTCTGGATCTGGGCGCGGAAGGCATCGTATTTCCCCTCATTCGAACCGTTGAAGATACCCAAAAAGCCGTTGACAGCCTACGCTATCCGCCCAATGGCACGCGAGGGTTTGGGCCGTTTCTGGCGCAATCGCGCTGGGGGGAAACTCTCGCCACCTATCCCGGCGTTGTTGAGCCGGAATTGATTTGCTGTGTCTTGATCGAAACTGCCGAAGCCATTCAGAACATTGACGCAATTTGCGCTGTTCCCGGCGTCGATTTGTTAATCGTCGCACAGTTCGATCTGAGTACAGAACTGGGTTTGATGGGCCAGTTCGACCATCCCGACTTTATCGCAGCTGTTCAGAAGGTCGAAAAAGCTGCATTCGGAGCCGGAATTCCCCTTGGCAATGCCGCGATGAGCGAAGCACAGGCAGCCGACCTGTTTTCACGTGGTTACCGACTGATCGGAGGCTTTGATGTGCTCTGGTTGCGAGAGAAGGCATTGCAGATCCAAAGTTGGTGCAAAGCATGAGTTACGACACCTGTTGTCGCTAACAGAATAGTAATCTCGACACCTGCTCGACAATTTTGCCAAAAAAAATCTGGAGATCAATCGTGAAAACCACCACTCGTGTCGCAGTTATTGGCGGGGGCGTCGTCGGATGTTCGGTCCTCTATCATCTGACCAAATTGGGTTGGTCGGATGTGATGCTGCTGGAACGCTCTGAGCTAACGAGTGGTTCGACGTGGCACGCAGCGGGTGGGTTTCATACGCTGAACGGCGACACCAATATGGCTGCCCTGCAGGGCTATACCATCCGGCTGTACAAAGAGTTGGAAGAGATCACGGGTATGTCCTGCGGCCTGCACCATGTTGGCGGCGTGACATTGGCCGATAATCAAGACCGGTTCGACATGCTGCTCGCGGAACGCGCCAAGCATCGGTTCATGGGCCTTGAGACCGAGATCGTAGGCCCCGAAGAGATCAAGAAAATCGCCCCGATAACCAACACAGATGGCATTCTTGGCGCGCTTTATGATCCTTTGGATGGGCACCTTGATCCATCGGGCACCACTCATGCCTATGCCAAGGCTGCACGTATGGGTGGCGCCACGATCGAAACCCATTGCATGGTGCACGAGACCAATCAGCGCCCGGACGGAACTTGGGATGTGGTGACCGATAAGGGCACGATCCACGCCGAACATATCGTCAATGCGGGCGGCTTGTGGGCGCGCGAAATCGGCGCAATGGCGGGCATCTACTTCCCGCTGCATCCGATGGAGCATCAGTACCTGGTCACCGATAACATCCCCGAGATTGAGGCCATCATCGACGCAGGCGGTGAACATCCGCACGTGATGGATCCAGCCGGAGAAAGCTACCTGCGGCAAGAAGGGCGCGGGTTGTGTATCGGATTTTACGAACAGCCCTGCAAACCTTGGGCCGTAGACGGCACACCTTGGGAATTTGGCCATGAACTGCTGCCCGATGACTTCGAAAAGATCACGGACAGCATCGAATTCGCCTACAAACGCTTCCCCGTGCTCGCCGAAGCGGGCGTCAAATCCGTAATCCACGGACCGTTTACCTTTGCCCCGGACGGCAACCCTCTGGTCGGGCCTGTGCCCGGAGTCCGGAATTATTGGTCGGCCTGCGGTGTCATGGCGGGCTTTAGTCAGGGCGGCGGCGTTGGCTTAACTCTGGCTCAATGGATGATCGACGGCGAACCCGAACGCGATGTATTTGCTATGGATGTGGCGCGGTTTGGTGACTGGATCAACCCGGGCTATACGCGCCCCAAAGTGATCGAAAACTATCAAAAGCGTTTCAGCGTCGCTTACCCGAATGAGGAACTGCCCGCTGCGCGTCCGAACCGCACCACGCCGATGTATGACATCTTCAGTGACCTCGGTGCCGTCTGGGGGCAGCAATATGGGTTGGAGGTACCAAACTATTTTGCCCAAGGCGATGAGCCCGATTTTGAGACACCATCGTTCCGCCGCTCCAACGCCTTTGAGGCCACTGGACGAGAAGTCCGCGCCGTACGCGAGGGCGTTGGGATCAACGAAGTCCACAATTTCGGCAAATACCGCATCACTGGGGCCGGTGCACGCGCGTGGCTGGACCGCGTCATGGCAGGCCGCATTCCAAAACCGGGCCGCATCTCGCTGACGCCTATGTTTTCGCCCAAGGGAAAATTGATCGGGGATTTCACAGTTTCCTGCCTGCATGACGGCCTGTTTCACCTCACCGCCTCTTACGGAAGCCAGGCGTTCCATATGCGCTGGTTCCTGAAGAACCAGGAGGAAGGGGTAAAGATCGAGAATATCAGCGACCGTCTCAACGGATTCCAGATTGCGGGCCCAAAGGCTGCCGAGGTTCTTTCGGCCTGTACCCGCGACGATGCTGGCTCGCTCAAGTTTCTCGATGTCAGAGAGATGACCATTGGCATGACTGACTGTATCGTTCAGCGCGTAAGCTATACCGGCGATCTGGGCTATGAAATCTATTGTGATCCGATGGCTCAGCGGCAGCTTTGGTGGACCTTGTGGCAGGCGGGCCAGCCCCACGGAATCACTCCGTTTGGCATGCGCGCGATGATGAGCCTGCGTCTTGATAAATTCTTTGGCTCGTGGATGCGGGAGTTTTCGCCGGATTACACCGCAGCAGAGACAGGCTTGGACCGGTTTATTTCGTTCACGAAGAACACCGACTTTATCGGTCGCGCCTCGGCCGAGGCCGAACGCGCCGCCGGGGCCAATCGCCAGTTGGTTGCGTTTGATGTTGATGCAACGGATGCTGATGTGAACGCATACGAACCGATTTGGCTGGATGGCAAGGTCGTCGGTTTCTGCACGTCAGGTGGTTATTCCCACTATGCGCGCAAATCGATCGCCATGGGGTTCCTGCCAACCGATCAGGCAACCGAAGGGCGAGAAGTTGAGATCGAGATACTTGGTCAGATGTGCAAGGCGCGGGTGATTGCGGCGCCCTTGTTTGACGCTGACGGCGCAAGAATGCGAGCGTGACTTAAACCGCCCTTAGCGACATGCTGGCGAAATGATTGAGATACCCATCATCCTGCTCGCCGCTGGGCAATCCAGCCGCATGGGCGGAATTGACAAGCTGATGCAACCGGTTGACGGCGTGCCGCTGCTGCGCCGTTCCGCCCAGAGGGCCCTTGCCGCAGGCCCTGTTATTGTCGCTCTTCCCTCCTTCTCTCATCCGCGCTTTGATGCGCTGGAGGGGTTGGATGTGATGCCTGTCGAAATCCCCGATGCGCAGGAAGGTATGAATGCCAGCCTAAGGGGCGCGATGGCCGCTGTTCCGTCTGGTGCGCCTGCAGTCATGATCCTGTTGTCGGATCTACCGGATCTTACGACAAAAGATCTGATAGACGTTATCCAGTCGGTTGAAACACACCCAAACAATCTGGTTTGGCGCGGATCGACCCAAGAAGGCAAACCTGGGCACCCGGTCGTTTTTGATCGATCTCTTTTTTCTGAGCTAAGTGAACTTGCCGGTGACAGCGGTGCTCAATCTGCCGTGCGGCGCTGTAAGGACAAGGTGCATCTTCATCCACTACCCGCTCGCAACGCTCTGCTCGATTTGGATACACCAGATGACTGGGCGCAGTGGCGCGCCAAACGGTCCCGAAACCAAACCTTAAAGTGAACACGGCCCGGTCGTTTTCGACCGGGCCGGTTGCCCAAAAACAGGACTACCACTTTCACCAATCTCTAAACCGCTACCAAACCGCCAATCAGGCTATCTGGCTTTGAGCTGCCGAACCTAAACAAGACCCCCTCGTTAACATGCCGCTCAGCGCTATGGAGATTGAGATGTGCCTTTGACACCCCCTAGTGTCTCGGGCCCCCCTCACTTGGGCAAAACCAATGTCGCTCATCAGATGCGCTCAAACAACGTAAAATTGGATGGAATGGTAAATTTCCGCAAAACCGGACTGTCTTTTGCGCAACATTGCAACACTTGAGATTCTACCAGTGGTTGCATGATGCTGTATGCAACTGAGGACTTTCGTGCAATTTCATGGACCTAATTCGGTCAACACGCCTATTTCACAAGCTTCTCTCACTGCGCTCAAAACTCAAACACAGAATACGTTGCAACTTTTAGGAGAAGCTTTTTGATGTTCGGATAAGCGCCGTTTCTTTGTTAACAAAAATGAATCAATTCAATGCTTTTTCTAAATCATTGACTTTGTCGGCAACAATCCACCGATTCGCCCCGATTCACCCAAGCTGATTCTTGCCGCTAGGCGCCTCAGAACGGCCACATCTAAACGGCAAAACATGGCGAAATTAAGGTTTCTTAATTTTTCTCTCAGGATATCCAAAGGTTGCTGGGGCATCTCCTTTCTCAATGCGCGGGATAAACCGCCAAACACAGACAGGAGTCAAAATGAGCATCCGCAAATCCTCACTGCTTTTTCCACGCACATCCAACTGGATGGGAGCTAGCGCACTGGGCGCGGCCATGCTGGCCACAACCGCCCTGCCCGCAATGGCAGACGAGGCGCTGGCCGATCTGGTCGAAACGGTTTCCCCCTCGGTGGTGACCATCATCGCGAAACAGGACGCCACACCGACCCCCGCACAGGGACAGGAATTCAATTTCGAAGGTCACCCCTTTGGTGAATTCTTCAAGCGCTTCGGTGGGCCGGACGGTTTCGAAATGCCACAACGCGGCCCCAGCCAAGGTCTTGGATCGGGTTTCGTGCTTGATGAGGCTGGATATATCGTCACCAATCACCACGTTGTCGACAACGCAACCGAAGTGACCGTGCGTCTGAGTGACGACCGCACGTTCGAAGCGGAGATCATCGGAACCGATCCGCTGACGGATATCGCGGTTCTCAAGATCGATGCAGGTGAAGACCTGCAAGCGGTCGAGATGGGCGACAGCGACGTTATTCGCGTTGGCGAGGATGTAGTCGCCATCGGCAACCCGTTCGGCCTGAATGCTACCGTGACGACTGGCATCGTCTCTGCAAAGGGACGCAACATTTCGGAAGGTCCCTACGCCGAATTCATACAAACCGACGCTGCCATCAACAAAGGCAATTCTGGTGGTCCGCTGTTTAATATGGAAGGCGAAGTCATTGGTGTGAACTCGGCGATCTATTCGCCCAGCGGTGGCTCGGTCGGTCTGGGCTTTGCTGTCACGTCGAACATCGTCGATCATATCACAGCTGATCTGCTGGATGATGGCGAAGTCAGCCGGGGCTGGTTGGGTGTGTCGATCCAGAATGTCAGCCCCGAACTTGCGGCAGCCATGGGTATCGATGAGGCAACGGGTGCCTTGGTATCGGATGTTGTTCCGGACAGCCCCGCCGATGGAATATTGCAGCAAGGTGACGTCATCCTGTCCTTCAACGACGAAACCGTTGATTCTAGTAGCGATCTGCCGATTATTGTCGGAACGACCAAAGTCGGTACTGACAGCACATTGACGGTGTTGCGCAATGGCAAGGAAGAACAGATTGAACTGACGATCGGTCAACATCAATCAGCTTCAGCAGCGGTTGATAGCGTGGTTGAAGATAAGTTCGAAGGCACCTCACTGGGTGTGACCGTGGCCCCTTTGACTGAAACCGCACGCGCCGAAAATGGCGTGGCCGAGAATGTCGATGGCGTTGTCGTCACCGATCTGAAACCTGAAAGCCCTGCGGCCAAAGCCGGTTTGCAACGCGGTGATGTGATTGTCCGCTTGGGTAATCTGGATACCGTGACACCAGATGCGCTGAAAGAAGCGCTGGAAAGCGAGAAGACGGATCCGGCTCTGGTTTTGATCAATCGCGGTGGCAACCAGATCTTCGTCGCGGTCGAGATCGCCTAACCCAACACCTAAGCGCGCCACATGATGGGGAAATCTGGAGCGCTTAATCTGGCCGGCACGGATTGTCCACGCGCCGCCGGAGCTGCCGGGTGCGAAATCGCACCCGGCATGTTTTTTTCAAAGAGTATGTATGTTTATATCCCAGTTAGAAGGAGCCCTGACCATGAGCAGACGCTTATTGATCGTTGAAGATGACCAGGACACGCGGGACTTCATCGCCAAAGGGTTTGGTGAGGAAGGCTATGTTGTCGAGGTCGCATCAGACGGGCGAGAAGGCCTGTATCACGCCACGGATGGCGGGTTCGATGCGGTCGTACTGGACCGGATGTTGCCGGGGCTGGATGGTTTGTCTTTGATCAAATCAATGCGCGCGGCTGGGTTGAAGACCCCTGTTCTGATGCTAACCGCGATGAGCGCGGTGGACGAGCGGGTAAAAGGCCTGCGTGCAGGCGCAGATGATTATCTGGTCAAGCCCTTCTCGTTTCAGGAGCTCCATGCCCGGATCGAGGCGCTGTTGCGACGTCCACAAGAGGCGGAAGAGGCACCAACGCTCGCCTGCCGCGATCTTGAAATGGATCTATTGACGCGAAAGGTCACACGTAATGGGCGTGAGATCACGCTAACCCCACGCGAGTTCCAAATTCTGGAGTATTTTCTGCGTCGAAAAAACCGCGTCGTATCGCGCACCATGTTGCTAGAAGGTGTTTGGGACTATCACTTTGACCCGAACACCAATGTGGTTGACGTGCATATCTCAAAGCTGCGCCGTCAGCTTGACGAAGACGGGGCAACCCCGATCATTGAAACGGTCCGAGGGGCCGGTTACATGGTTTCGGATGGATAACCTGCGCCTGTCGCTGAAAAATTCGCGTACGAGACTGGTTCTTGCCAGCATGGTTCTTAGCACGTTGCTAACAGCGGCCGTGCTGACCATGGTCTATGTCACCGCCAATCGCACGATTACAGGCGAAACACGCTCGGTCGTCTCAGCGGAACTGACCGGTCTAGCGGATGAATATGAACGGCGCGGCATGATCGGGCTGATTACCGCGATTGAGCGGCGTTTACCCACGGCTGCCGAACGCGATGCGTTGTATCTGCTAACCGGCCCCCAAGGCGGCAAACTGGCAGGCAATTTGGTGCGCTGGCCTGAAGGGATCACGCCAGGTAGTGGCTGGGTCGACCTGCAGCTCCGCAAGGGTGATACGGAGCAGTTTGTTCCGATATCGGCAGCCTCAATCAGATTACCGGGCGGAGAACGACTGCTTGTCGGGCGCGATGCGCTGGCGCGGCAGCAGTTTGACCGCGTTCTGTTTCGCTCGGTCGCGCTTGCTCTGGTTACCGCGCTGGCGCTCAGTTTGCTGACCGGCTGGCTGCTGACCCGGCTGGTGTTTTCACGGCTGAAAGACATTGCCGACACTGCCGACAATATCGTTTCGGGCGATCTGGCTCTGCGCATGCCGATGCGCGGTACGGGGGACGAATTCGATCAGGTTTCGGGCACATTGAACAACATGCTGGACCGCATTGAAGAACTGATCAGCAACCTGCGCACCACATCGAATTCAATCGCGCACGACCTGCGCTCCCCCCTGTCGAGGCTGCGCCAAAGAGTTGAGTCGCTGGCCGAGCCAGGTAAAAGCGAGCAGGATCGCGAAATCGATCTGGCGCGTGCGACTGGGGAAATCGATCATCTGCTGCGCGTTCTCAGCCAATTGACCGAGATTTCGCGGGCTGAGGCCGGACTTGGGCGCGAACAGTTTGAGCCCGTTAAGCTGCCGCAACTGGTTGGCGATGTGGTTGAACTCTATGAGCCGGTCGCCGCAGATCAGAACATTCGGCTTGAAGTTGTTGGTAATGCTCAACCGATCCAGGGCCACCGCCCACTGCTGTCACAGGCGCTGTCAAACCTTCTTGAAAACGCGATGCGCTATGCACCGCCCGGTACGGCGATCACGATCGAAATCAAGGATGAAGACGACAATGCGTTGCTGAGCGTTCGCGACCGTGGCCCCGGTGTGCCAGAAAGCGATCTGCCCCGATTGCAGATGCCATTTGTCACGCTTGACCCGGCCCGAACTGAACGCAATGCGGGTCTTGGCCTCGCACTTGTTGCGGCAATTTCGCATATGCACGAGGGCACATTTCTGGCCCGCAATCGGAAGCCAGGGCTAGAGACGACCTTAAAGCTCTCACGCAACGCTTAGGCGCATAAAGAACGCCACCTAAACGTTTGCCTACGTTACAGAACTGCAGGCAGCGATGCATAACCGTGAAAGCGAATGCGACCGCCTTGCACCCGTTCCTTCATAATTCCGTAGTTGGGGAACCGGTTCAATAACCGACCTAGTGCGATGCGGCCTTCAAGCCGTGCCAAGGTCAGGCCGACACAGACATGCGGTCCGCCTGCAAAGGCCAGATGCCTGTTCGGCTTGCGCGTGATTTCAAATCGGGTTGGATCGACAAAAACCTCTGGGTCACGGTTCGCCGCCCCGATACATAGATGCAGGTTTGTTCCCTTCGCGATCCGTTGGCCCCCGATCTCTACCTCCGTCGTCGTTTCCCGATTGCCAAACTGGTTCGGGGATCGAAAGCGCAGCACCTCCTCAACCGCTGGAACAATCAGCTCGGGATTTTCCAGTAACAATTCACGCTGTTCGGGATAATCATTCAACAACGCCAAGCCGTTGCCGATCAGATTGGTGGTTGTCTCGTGCCCGGCATTCAGGATGAAGATACAGTTTTGCAAAAGCTCAATTTCGCTCAACATCTCGCCTGCGCCTTCGCCACGGATCAAGCGCGTCAGAACATCTGTCTCGGGGTCACCCGGATCGGCACGGCGACGGGCAACAAGATCGCGAAGATACGCTTTGAATTCGCGCACCGCGTTGTGTCCGATCTCAAGCTGAGCTTCCGTCAAGGCAGGCTCCAAAGCGCCGAGGATAGCCAAGGACCAATCCCGCAACGGTGCGCGTTCATCCATGGGCACGTCCAGCAGATTACCGATGATCTGGATCGGGATTGTCGAGGCAAAGTCCTCAATCAAATCGACCTGCCCTTTGCCAGCCATACCGTCCAACAGAGCATCAACGGTATCGATTAGGCCCGGCTCCATTCGCGCGATTGCGCGCGGCGTGAGAGCTAAGGTCATGATCTTGCGCACCCGAGTGTGCAGTGGCGGATCGGAAAACACCAGTGAGGTTGTGTGATGTTCGAACAGAGGCGACCCAACACCGAATTTCGGGCCAAACGCAGCCTCTTTATCCGAGGAATAAAGCGTCGTGTTGCGATAGATGGCATCCAGATCCGCATGGCGCGACAATAGTATCGATCCGTCCGGCTGCCGCAGAATAGGCGCATGCAATAGCAAGGCGTCGTAGAACTGAAATGGATCATCAACAAACCCGACAGGCGGGTTCATCAGGTCCAGATTTTGCGCTATATTCTCAAGGCTTAGATCATTCATACTTCGCTCTCCCAACATTTGGGTAGCGGAAAGGGACGCTTCAAACAACCATGTGCAGGTGACACGTCGGAAAGGGCGGGATAAGACAGGGCATGTCTGACCCGATCTCATCCATTCGCAACCTTGGTCCCGCGTTCGAGCAAGCCTGCGAACGCGCTGGTATCATGACAGCTCAGGAGTTACGTACGCTCGGCGCGGATGAGGCCTATTCGCGCCTGCTCCAAGCCGGAACCCGCCCGCATTTCATTGGCTATTATGTTCTCGTCATGGGTCTGCAAGGCCGACCCTGGAACGATTGCAAGGGCGAGGAAAAGAAGGCGCTGCGTGAACGGTTCGATGCGATCAAGGCCAGTTCCAGTCGGGCCCCTGAAAGCCAGTTGATCTCGGATCTGGATGCCGTTGGCGTGCGCGTGACGGCGAAAGATCTCAAACCCGTTTGAGCAATGAAAAAGGCCGCGCCCCCGCAAAAAGGCACGGCCTAGATTTAATCTGACGACAGATTAGCCGACGAGTTCGATACCCGAGAAGAAGTAGGCGATCTCAACCGCAGCAGTTTCCGGTGCGTCCGAACCGTGGACCGAGTTTTCGCCAACCGACTCGGCGAACTCGGCGCGGATGGTGCCGGGTGCCGCGTCTGCAGGGTTGGTTGCGCCCATGACTTCGCGGTTCTTTGCGATGGCGCCTTCGCCTTCCAGAACCTGAACAACAACCGGAGCCGACGACATGAATTCGCACAGTTCGTCATAGAACGGACGCTCAGCATGCACGTCATAGAACTTGCCTGCTTGGGCTTTGGTCATGTGAATGCGCTTTTGCGCAACGATGCGCAGACCAGCTTCTTCGAACTTGGCATTGATCTTGCCAGTCAGGTTGCGGCGGGTTGCATCGGGTTTAATGATCGAGAATGTGCGTTCCAGTGCCATATTGGCCTCTCCTTGACTTAAGGGCGCGGTCCTCGCGCCGAAATCTATCGCGCGCCGCCTAACATGGTATTTGCCTCATGAAAAGCGTTATGATCGTTTATCACTCAGATCGCATCAGGCAGCGGGTCAGTACGATCAAGCCTTCGGACGTAGAGCACCGCCAAAAGGCCTGCGAAGCTGCTGCCAAACATCATACCCAGCACTAGATAGGGCCCGTTCTCAGGGCTTACAAATGTACCGGTCATTAGGGTCAAAACAGCCCCTAACGCCACGATTAACGCACCCGACAAGCCCGCCGCGCTGCCAGCCAGTTTTGGGCGCACCGACATCACCCCGGCCGAGGCATTTGCATTGGTCAGGCCATTGCCGAACCCGACGCAGATGGCCGATCCAAAAAACACCCAGACCGAGCCCATGTTGCCGATGAACAGCAACAGCCCCCAGAACGGTCCGACAGATGCCACGATCCGACCGATCAGGATCATTGTGGTGAGTTGAGTGTGCTTGGCGATGCGCCCCGTCACAAAGTTGCCGACCATAAACCCGCCAGTAATGATCCCGATGCCAAGGCCCAGCATTGCAGGGCTCAGATCAAACCACGCCGCAGCGACCAGGGGTGCTCCGGTAATAAAGCTGAAAAACCCGCCAATGGAAAACGATGCGCATAAGGCGTAACCCCAGAATCTACGCGCGCGGAACAAGTGCGGATACTCGCGCATCTGCGCCGCAAAGGTGGAAGATCGATTGGTGTTGGTCTCTCCCATGTCGAACCACAGCAGCAGCAGCACCCCTGCCCCAAGCAGCGAATACAGCACGAACCCGGCTCGCCAACCAAACAGCATGTCCAGTGCGCCGCCCAGCATTGGCCCAAGCATCGGTGCCAGTGCCATGGCCATCGCAACATAGCCGAGTTTGCTGGCGGCCTCGTTTGGTGGATATCGGTCGCGGATTGAGGCACTCGACAACACGGGCCCGGCTACCACTGCGGCCTGAATCATTCGGAACGAGAGGAAAGCCCAGATCGACTCGGCCAAGACGCATCCAATTGATGCAGCAACAAAAACAGCCATCGCAATCAGGAGGACTGGCCTGCGCCCGTAGCGATCTGACAAGGGCCCAACGATCAACTGCAAGACCCCCGAGACACAGAGATACCCGGCCACGGATACGTTCATCAGGCCATACTCCACACCAAAATCTTCGCTCATATGCGCCAGCGACGGCAGGAACATGTTCAATGTCAGAACCGACAATGCCGTCGCAAAGATCAGTGTTATCAGGGTCGGAGGTGTTTGAGCCGCACGCATAGCGAAACCAATTGGAAGACGAACCGGAACAGCGCTAACACATTGCTTCTGAATTGAACATGGCGACCTCTGGCGGCGGTTTGGATGCTCTGGTAAGAGCGGCTCATGCTACGGATCGAGAACATCACCTACGCCGTTGAAGGGCGACCCCTGTTTGATGGGGCCAGTGCAACCATTCCGGATGGTCACAAGGTGGGCCTAGTGGGGCGGAATGGCACCGGTAAAACCACGCTCTTTAGATTGATCCGGGGCGAGTTGTCTTTGGAATCGGGTAATATCGCGCTGCCGAAGCGCGCACGGATCGGGGGCGTGGCGCAGGAAGTGCCCTCATCAGATGTTTCGCTGATCAACACGGTTCTGGCAGCGGATGTCGAACGCAGTGCTTTGATGGCCGAGGCTGACAGTGCGACCGATCCGGATCGAATTGCAGAGATTCAGACCCGTCTGGCCGATATCGACGCTTGGTCGGCTGAGGCGCGTGCCGCGTCGATTCTCAAAGGATTGGGCTTTGATGATGAGGATCAGCTCAAGCCCTGCTCGGACTTCTCGGGCGGCTGGCGGATGCGCGTGGCGCTGGCAGCGGTGCTGTTTTCGCAGCCCGATCTGCTGCTGCTGGACGAACCGACCAACTATCTGGACCTTGAAGGTGCATTGTGGCTTGAAAGTTATCTGGCCAAATATCCCCACACTGTCATCATCATCAGCCACGACCGTGGTCTGTTGAACCGCGCCGTGGGGGCAATCCTGCATCTGGAAGACCGCAAGCTGACCTACTACGCGGTGCCTTACGATAAATTCGCCGAACGTCGCGCCGAACGCCTGGCGCAGGCTGAATCCGAAAATGCCAAAGCCAAGGCGCGCATCGCCCACTTGCAGAGTTTCGTGGATCGGTTTCGCTATAAGGCGTCTAAGGCTGTTCAAGCCCAATCTCGCCTCAAGATGATCGAGCGCATCCAGCTAGTCTCAACCCCGCAAGAGGCGGCTTTGCGCGCCTTTTCTTTCCCTGAACCGGAAGAACTGTCGCCCCCTATCATCCAACTTGAGGGCGGTGTGACCGGCTATGGTGAGACCGAAGTTTTGCGTCGGCTGAACCTGCGCATTGATCAGGATGACCGCATCGCATTGCTCGGCAAGAATGGTCAGGGCAAATCGACCTTGTCGAAACTGCTGTCCGACCGCCTGCCCCTGATGGCTGGCAAAATGACCCGCAGTTCCAAACTGCGCATCGGCTATTTCGCGCAGCATCAGGTGGATGAGCTGCATGTGGACGAAACACCTCTGGACCATCTGCGCCGCCTGCGCCCCGACGAAGCTCCGGGCAAGTGGCGCTCGCGGCTGGCCGGGTTCGGATTGAACGCGGATCAGGCCGAAACGCTGGTCGGGCGTCTATCGGGTGGGCAAAAGGCGCGTTTGTCGCTGCTGATCGCCACGATCGACGCGCCGCATATGTTGATCCTTGACGAACCGACCAACCACCTGGACATCGAAAGCCGCGAAGCGTTGGTCGAAGCACTGACCGCCTATTCCGGCGCGGTCATCTTGGTGAGCCACGACATGCACCTGCTGTCGCTGGTGGCGGACCGGCTTTGGTTGGTTTCGGATGGCACCGTCAAACCGTTCGATGGCGACCTCGAGGCCTATCGCGCCCTTCTGCTTGCGCGTGACAAGCCTGTGAAAGAGAAACCACAGGCGGCCAAGCCCAAACGCCCATCGCGCGAGACGGTATTGGCACTGCGCGCAGATTTGCGCAAATGTGAAGATCGGGTCGAGAAACTCACGGATATGCACGACAAGCTATCGGCCAAGCTGGCGGACCCGGCGCTCTACGAGGATGATCGGATCAACGATTTGGAAACCTGGAACCGTAAGTTCGCCGAAGTGGTCGAAGCCATGCAAAAGGCCGAGGCGCTTTGGGTTGCCGCCGCAGAACGTCTGGAACAGGCTGAGAACACCGCATGATCGACATGGCCTTTTTCATAACCGCTTTCACCACGATGTTCGTGGTGATTGACCCCTTCGGAACCACGCCAATCTTTGTCGCCCTGACGCAAGAAATGGACGCTGCCGCACGCCGTAAGATCGCGATCCGCAGTTGCCTGACAGCTGTTTTTATCCTGATCGCCTTTGCCGCGTTTGGTGAGGCGGTTCTGGGTTTTGTCGGTATTTCGATGCCAGCATTCAAAGTAGCCGGTGGCGCTTTGTTGTTCTTGACCGCGCTTGACATGCTGTTCGAGCGGCGCACCAAACGGCGAGAAAACCGCGCGGAGGAGGAAGAGCATCCTGACCCGTCGGTGTTCCCGTTGGCCATTCCGCTGATCGCCGGCCCCGGCTCGATCGCGACCATCATTCTTTTGGCCGGGCAGAACCCGGGCATTCAAGGGATCGCAGCCGCCTGCGCCGTTATGCTGGCCGTTATGCTGGTGGTTTTCGTGTTCTTTCTGGCAGGCGGGCTGATCGCCCGTATCCTGGGCAAAACCGGGCTGAACGTGCTGACCCGGCTGCTGGGTATGCTGCTGGCCGCACTGTCGGTTCAGTTCATTCTTGATGGGCTCAAAGCCTTTGGTTTCGCTTCGTGAACCACCATATTGGTATGAGATAACTGACTTCGGGTGATGGAATGGACGGCTACGATATTGGGCGCTTGACCTATCTGGTTCTGCTGGGTGCGGCCCTGTTGATGTGGTTTATCACTCAGAACCGCCAGTCCTTGGGCAAAACCATGCAGCAGGTTGCGGCCTGGGTGTTTATCTTTATCGGCGTTATCGCTGTTGTCGGACTGTGGGATGATATCCGCTCGACCGTCAGCCCCACACCGCAGCTCACCGTGACGGATCAAAGGATCGAGGTGCCGCGTTCATTTGACGGGCATTATTATATGCCGATGTTGGTGAATGGTACTGCGGTGACCTTTCTGGTCGATACCGGGGCCAGCAATATCGTCATTAGCCCGAAAGACGCTGAACGAATTGGCATCGATACGGATCAGCTGAATTATCTGGGTCGCGCCTCGACCGCCAATGGCGTCGTGCGAACCGCCCCGGTTCGGCTAGACAGCCTGTCTTTGGGTCCGATCACTGATCGCGATATCCCGGCCTCGGTCAACGAAGGCGATCTGGATCAATCCTTGTTGGGGATGGCGTATCTGCACCGCTTTTCGAACATCCAGTTTGCCGACGGGCGGTTAATACTGTCGCGCTGACGGCATTCCCTGATTGAGAACAAAATAAGAACATGCTAGGGTGATCAGCATGTCCACCCATCTTCTTGGCCGAAAACCCGCGCGCACTCCGCCCGGGGTCGCCCTGCACCCACAGATCAGCCTGCAACTGGCCCGTGTGCACGAGGCCTGCGGCCCGGCCCGGCGCAGCTTTGCACTGTGGGTGGCGGGGCAGACTCAAGGGCCGGTGATGTGGATTACTCCGGCGTGGGAGGTGGCGCAGTTGCACCCCGAGGGCATGTTGCCTTTTGCCGATCCGTCCCGGTTTCTGCTGGTCCGCCCTGATAAACCCGAAGACCTGTTGTGGTGCATGGAAGAGGCCCTGCGCAGCAGCGCCGCCCCGCTGATCGTCGGCGACCTGCCCGGCCCGCCGGGCCTGACGCCGGTCCGTCGGATGCACTTGGCCGCAGAACAGGGCGGCGCGTCGGGACAGGCCCCGCTGGGGCTGTTGCTGACACCTGACGATGGCGGCGCGCAGGGGATTGAAACGCGCTGGCATATGCAGCCGACCTATCAGGACGCGGCCTGCAGTTGGATCCTGACCCGCCGCCGCGCCCGCGCCCTGCCCCCGACCAGTTGGCACGTGACGCGGGCCGCCCCTCATTCCGAGCTGCAATTGCAGCAGATCAAATCCAAAGACGCGCCCGCGATCACATAACTTGTGACTGGCCAAAGCCTGACGCGCACCCTAGCGTGCCGACATGACACATCCGATCCATGACAGCCGATACTCTTGGCTTCGCCTGCTGATCACACTGGCCATCGCAACTGTGGTCAATGTCGGCATGTGGGCTGTGGTCGTCGTGATGCCCGCCATTGAAACCGATTTTGGAGCTGGCAGGGCCGCAGCATCGATGCCCTACACACTCACCATGATCGGTTTTGCGTTCGGCAATATGTGGCTTGGCAGACTGGTGGATCGTCTGGGGGTAACAAAAGCGCTGATCGGGGCGGCCCTGCTAAGCGCCTTAAGCTATCTGCTGGCAACTCTTGCCCCGAACATAGGCCTTCTTTCGGTTGCGCATCTGTTGCTGGGATTGGGAACATCGATCGGGTTTGGCCCCCTGATCGCCGACATCTCACACTGGTTCATGCGCCGCCGTGGGATCGCTGTGGCGCTGGTGGCCAGTGGCAACTATTTGTCGGGCGCAATCTGGCCGACATTGTTGTCAGGCATGCTGCAACGTGAAGGATGGCAGCAGGTCTATTTGAGCCTCGCCGTCATCACTCTGATCGTTGTCATTCCCCTGTCCCTGCTCCTGCGTCGCCAGGTCCCGGTTGAGGCCCACAGCACCGCCGCAGCCGCCGCACAGATCAAAGCGCAAAGCGTCGGCTTTTCGCCGCGAACCCTTCAGTACATCCTTGGGCTGGCTGGTATCGGCTGTTGCGTCGCCATGTCGATGCCACAGGTTCACATCGTGTCCTACTGCGTCGGCCTTGGCTACGGCCCAGCCGTCGGAGCCGAAATGCTGTCACTGATGCTACTGGGCGGTGTGGTTAGCCGCGTGATCTCAGGCTTGGTCGCAGACCAATTGGGAGGGTTGTCGACACTGCTGATCGGTTCGGTCCTGCAATGCATCGCGCTGTTTCTGTTCCTGCCGTATGACGGCATGGTATCGCTCTATGTTGTCAGCATGCTGTTTGGACTAGCGCAAGGCGGCATCGTCCCAAGCTATGCACTGGTTGTGCGCGAATACATGCCCCCGCAAGAGGCTGGCGCACGAGTAGGCTTTGTGATGATGATGACCATTCTGGGCATGGCTTTGGGCGGCTGGATGTCCGGCTGGATCTATGACGTGACCGGAAGCTATCAACTTGCCTTCATCAACGGAATCCTGTGGAACGGGTTGAACATCGCCATCGTGCTGATGCTCATGAAACGCTCAAGACCGCGTGGAACCGCGGCGATGGCATGACCGATCTTACCCGACGGACAGTGATCGCGGGGCTTTCAGCAGCACCTTTTGCGCGCGCGGCACATGCAGCACTAACCCCATATGTTCTTGCTAAGACGCTCAGTACGGTCGAGTTCACGTACGTTCTGTCTGGCACAGCGCAATCAGGGACAATGCCAGTGCAGTCAGCGCAAATTCTCATCGACACGCACCGCCTTCAAGACAGTCGGGTCGATGTTGTGATGGACGTGACCCGCGCACGCACGAAATTGCCGTTTGCACGTGGCCCAATGCTGGGCAACAGTGTGTTGAACTCGGCCAGCTATCCCACCATTCGGTTCACCACGACGAAAATACAATTGGGACCAACGGGCCGTATCTCGGAAGGCGCTACCGTGAACGGAGACCTGACAGTGCGTGATGTCACCCGCCCTTTGACATTGAGGGCAGATCTATACAGAAAACCGGGCAGTGCAGTGGATGATCTGGATGAGTTGTCGATCAGATTGGTGGGCGCACTCAATCGAAACGAATTTGGTGCTTCGGGCTATCCCGATCTTGTGCAACCAACTATAGGTCTGGACATCCACGCCGAGATTCTACGGCAAGAATAATGGCCCAAAGGCAAAAAACGACCTAAGGGCGTCGAATAGGCGCGCGCAATTCGTGGCAGCCAAGACAAGTTGACCTTATCATGCGTACGATCATTTCATTTGCTGCCCTATTCCTTTCCGTAATCCTGCTACAACTCTCAACAGGTGGCGTTGGTCCTTTGGATGCGATCTCGGGCCTGACGCTTGACTTTTCGACCGAGCAAATCGGTCTGCTGGGGTCGGCACATTTTGTTGGCTTCTTTGTCGGCTGCTGGTGGGCACCGCGCCTGATGGGCAGCGTTGGCCACTCGCGCGCCTTCGCGGTGTGTACCGCTTTGGGCGCGATGGGGCTGATCGGGCATACGTTGACCGAGAACCCCTATATCTGGGCCGCCCTTCGGATCGCCTCGGGCACTTGCGTCGCTGGTTGCTATACGGTGATCGAGGCTTGGTTGAACGCAAAAGTCACCAATGAAACTCGCGGTCGCGCTATGGGCACTTACCGAATTGTTGACATGGGCGCGTCACTCTGTGCGCAGTTAATTATCGCAGTTTTGCCACCGGCCTCGTATGTTTCCTACAACTTGCTGGCCATCCTGTGCTGCGCGTCGATCCTGCCCCTCGCCCTGACCCGTGCCAGCCAGCCCGAAACCCCTGCCGCCCCTCGCCTGCGTCCCAAGCTGGCGTGGAATAGTTCGCCACTGGCCGTCGCAGGTGTAATTGTGGCCGCCCTCAGCTCTGCATCATTCCGGATGGTTGGTCCGGTTTATGGACAAGAGGTTGGTCTGGGCGTCGATCAGATCGCCTTCTTCCTCGCGTCCTTCGTCCTTGGAGGAGCGCTGGCGCAGTACCCAATGGGGTGGCTCGCGGACAAATATGACAGGCGTTGGGTGCTGATCTGGCTCTCGGCCGCAGCGGTCGTCAGCTGTGCGATTACAATGGCTGCAGGCGGCACTGGGACACTCGGGGTGATGCTATCCGCCGGTCTGTTTGGCTTTACCACCTTCCCAATCTTCTCGGTTTCATCCGCCCACGCAAACGACTTTGCCACAACCGAACAAAGGGTCGAGCTCTCAGCTGCGCTGATGTTCTGGTACGCGCTCGGGGCAATCGCCTCGCCCTATATTTCCTCCACCCTGATCCAGAACTTCGGCCCGCCCGCGCTGTTTGCATTTGTCGCTTTGGGCCATGTCTTCCTGATCGGGTTTGGTTTGGCGCGGATGCGCTCTCGCCCAACGCCCGAGGAAAGAACGAATTATGTTTATGCGCCTCGGACTTCCTTTATGATTGGTAGGTTGCTCAAAGGATCGCGCGAGAAGTAATGAAAAGGGCCGGGAAATCCCGGCCCTTATGGGTTATTGCTGTGTCGGTGCGGCGTCGTCGTCAACCACCTCGACCACTTCCGAGGCCTCAACCGTGGACTCAAGCGCCCCGTTGACCACGCCGCCGACGCCGTTCTCCATCGACAGACCCAGCTCTTCGCCCAGCTTCTTGAGCGCGGGCATCTGCACGGCCATGCCCATGATCGAGTCCAGCGCCTGATTGACCACTGGTTTTTCGCTGTTGGCCGCCCCACCCGCGGAGCCTGCCCCGATCCCTCCAACCTGGTGGATCTTGATCGAGTCGATCTTTTCAGCGGGTTTGACCATTTCCGAGATGATCGACGGCATGGTCTCGATCCGTGCCAGATCAACCTTCATGCGGATTTGTTCAACCGACAGGGCGTTATCCGCCTCGACAATCGCGCGCTTACCTTCCGCTTCGGCCAGCATGTCGTTCTTCTTGGCCTCGGCGCGGATGTTCAGCGCGTCTGCTTCGGCCTGCGCCTCTTCACGGCGGGCTTCGGCGCGGTCAGCAGCAGCCTCTTTCTCGGCCTGCGCAGCCAGACGAATCGCGGTGGCCTGACGTTCGGCTTCACGGGTGGCCTCGATCAGAGCGATCTGCTTGAGACGTTCAGCCTCAGCCACTTCGCGCGCTGTTGCCACAGCTTCGGTTGCCTTGGTTGCTTCGGCCCGGGCCAGATCAGCGGATGCACGTGCACGGCTTTCCTCTTCGGATTTTTGCGCGATGATGATCTGACGCTCTTGCTCGGCGACTTCGATCTCACGCTCCTTGGCAATCTCGGCATCGCGGATTTTGCGCTCACGCTCGATTTCGGCCGCACGAATAGCTTCTTCACGGGCGATCCGGGCACGTTCGGTCTCGCGCACCGAATCCTCGGTTCGCGCTGCAATCTCGGCCTCTTGCGCCACACGCAGTGTTTCAACCTGCTGCGTCTGCTCGATGCGTGCCTGCTCTTCGTCCTTTTCAATCAACAGCTTCTGGCGCTGTGCTTCCATCGCCGCACGACGCACTTCCACCTCGGCTTCGGCATCAATTTGCGCGCGCTCTTTCTTCGAGGTCGCTATCACCTCAGCCAGCTTGCGCATACCCACCGCGTTAAAGGCGTTGTTTTCATCCAAAGCTTCAAACGGCGTCTGGTCCAATGCAGTCAGCGATACCGATTCCAGCGACAGACCGTTTTTCAGAAGGTCCTCGGACACCGCATTCTGCACCTCTTGCACAAAGTCGGCACGGTTTTCATGCAGACCGTCCATGGTCATCTGAGCCGCCACAGCGCGCAGACCATCGATCAGTTTGCCTTCGATCATCTCGCGCAGCTGCTCGACGTCAAAGGTACGATCGCCCAGCGTCTGAGCCGCGCGCGCGATCCCCTCTTCGGTCGCCATGACCGAAACGTAGAATTCCACGCCCACATCAACGCGCATGCGGTCCTTGGTGATCAGCGCGGCCTCGCCGCTGCGCTGCACTTCCAGGCGTAGGGTTTTCATGTTTACAGGGCTCACCTCATGCAGCAGCGGCACGATGATGACGCCGCCATCCATAATAACCTTTTTGCCTCCCGCGCCGGTTTTCACCAAGCTAACCTCGCGGGTCGCGCGTCGATAAAGGCGGCCAAGCACAAGGCCAATGAACAAGAGTACCGCTAAAATGGTCACAATTGTGACGGCTAGGAATGGAAGTTCCATGCAATATCCTCCGGATTGGGGTTAAGTTTTTTGGGCTAATTAGACATGCGAACCAGAACGAACCGGTCGCGCCGTCGGTCGCGTAGAACAAGGACGTCTGTACCTTGCTCCAGCGCATCTTTGTCCTGCAACGGCTCGGCGCGCAGGTAATGGGTGTTGCCAAAGCGATCCATCACGCGGACTTCGGCCGGGCGGCCACGCGACGCGGTGCCCTGGGTGATCACGCCCCGGCGTCGGGCAAGCATCCGCTCCGACATCGCTTCGGTCTCAGTCTTGGGCAATAGGCGAGCGAAGACACCGCCGAAGCCACGTGCAAACCACAAGCCGAATGCCCCAGCCGGAATTGCAGCCAACCATGAAGGCAGGTCAAAACCCAGCAGATCGCGTAGCGCCAATTGTAGGCCCATGCCGCTGAGGCCGAAACCGGCCAATAAGACGACGAGCCAGATCATGAACGGCATCTTACCGATGCCCAGCCATCCGAATGGACCAGCGGGCGCAGCCTCGGGCACGTCGGTTTCGATCTCGGCCAGCTCCAGATCACCCAGATCGATGTCGGCGTCGATATCCAGGTCAAAATCGGCCACGTCCAGATCGGGTGTGTCGATCGTATCCAGATCAACCTCACCCTCACCCGCAAGCAGACTTCCGCCCAGAACCAATGCGATCAGTTCCAGGCCCAGCAGACCGAACAATAGCGCAAGAGATAGGGTAAAGGGCACAAACGCGCCCTCTAGCAGAAAGTCGAACATAAGCAGGTTGCCCTCGTTATTGTATACTTTTGTATACACTATAGATGGGAAGTCATCACTACTATTTCAAGAGGTTGTGATTCCGTGGTTCAACCAGAGGTTATTCACAGCACAAAATCATGTGCAATCAGCAATTCTGATAAAAGCCCAATTTCTACCAGCCCATGCAATACGCAACGCTTGTCTGCATAAGTTAAGAAAACCTTTAGTCTGCAGGCTTTGGCGGAGGTGCCGGGATCATCTCATCCAAGATCGCTCCGGCCTCATATCCCAGCAGATCAACCCGCATCCGCCCCGGATCACCAAACGCCCAGGCACCGACATGCCTCTGCATCCGGACGTAACCGGCGTATCCAGCCAGAGCATCGTTCCCGTGTGCGTTCTCAGCAAACAAAACCTGCCCGGCGGCGACCTTTTCCGGCATCACACGTTGCAGATACAAAAGCACAACATTAACGTCTTTGACGCTGGAGCCACCGTGATGCACGACGTACATCTTCGCCCATTCGTCCTCGCTCATCGCTGCGCGCGCATCTGACACGGCGGAATGCAGCGCGTTTAACTCCGCTCGCGCAGATTTCTCCATATTCTCGGCCCAGATCGGTCGCATGTCGTTGATCGCCTGCGAAACGGCCTCTCGCGTGATCTGATCCTTATCGAGCGCGGCCTGAGCAAAATCGCGCGCCATCTCGAGCATTTGGCGCTGGCTCGCCGCGTCGTCCTCGGCGATATTCAACTCATCAAACGCTGCAAGAAACGTGTCTATTTCTTTGATGATACTTGCAAACTCTGCCTTCCAACGCGCGTCGTCAGTATCTTCATCCGGCCATGGCGTCACCGCCCCGATCAATCCCAGTACAACGTGCGAGGTTGATTTCAGATGCTGATAGGCCGGCGCATCCCTTGGATAGCTCGCCTCTCCGTCCTTGGTCATGACTGCTACATCCCGCGCAATGACCATGACAGGCCGGGTTTCTTTGGTCAGCGCGTCCTGACCTCGGTGAAAGATCGAGAGCATTGCATGATCAAATGCATGAACCGGATCATCTGCGGCTTTCTGGTCGGCAAAGGCGCTGGTCATCAACGATAAAGCAGTTCCAAAAACAACAGCGACGACTGCACTGCGGCGAGACCATATATTTTGCATATTGAAATCCCCCTGAACTGAGCTTGCCTTAGCATCATACACGATCGGTGCGCTCGAGGTGAATTTGCCAATGCGGGCAGCGCAATTGACTGGGCGTATTCATAGGTGCCTTGGAATTCCAGCTAAATTCAAACGGGTATGAATGCGGGCTTTTGATTGCGGGCCACATAAGGTAGACGGGCGCGCAGACAGATATGTGGAAGCGCATTATGGCCCGGATTCTCATCACCTCGGCGATCCCTTACATCAACGGGATCAAACACCTCGGCAACCTGATCGGCTCGCAATTACCAGCCGATTTGTACGCGCGCTATCAGCGTGGCCGGGGGAACGAGGTCATGTTCCTGTGCGCAACCGATGAGCACGGCACCCCGGCCGAGCTGGCCGCCGCCAAAGCGGGTAAGCCGGTGGCGGAGTATTGCGCCGAGATGTACGCGGTGCAGGCCGATATCGCCAAGCGCTTTGGTCTGAGCTTTGATCATTTTGGCCGATCCTCCAGCGATCAGAACCGCAAGCTGACCCAGCATTTCGCGGGCAAACTGGATGAGGCCGGGCTGATCCGGGAAGTCAGCGAAAAGCAGGTTTATTCCAACGCCGATGGCCGTTTTCTGCCCGACCGCTATATCGAAGGCACCTGCCCAAATTGCGGTTATGATCGCGCACGCGGCGACCAGTGCGAAAACTGCACCAAACAACTGGACCCAACCGACCTGATCGAGCCTCGCAGCGCGATCAGCGGCTCGACCGATCTGGAAGTGCGCGAAACCAAGCACCTGTATCTGCGTCAGTCGGCGATGAAAGATCAGTTGGATGCCTGGATCGACAGCAAGACTGATTGGCCGATCCTGACCACATCTATTGCCAAGAAATGGTTGCACGATGGCGACGGCCTGCAGGATCGCGGCATCACTCGTGATCTGGACTGGGGCGTGCCGGTCAAGAAAGGTGATCAAGATTGGCCCGGCATGGAAGGCAAAGTCTTCTATGTCTGGTTCGATGCCCCCATTGAATACATTGCCTGCGCCAAGGAATGGGCCGACGCCAATGGTAAGTCTGATGCCGATTGGGAGCGTTGGTGGCGCACCGACAAAGGCGCAGACGACGTGCGTTACGTTCAGTTCATGGGCAAAGACAATGTGCCCTTTCACACCCTGTCATTCCCGGCCACCATTCTGGGATCGGGCGAGCCCTGGAAGATGGTCGATCACCTGAAATCGTTTAACTACCTGAACTATGATGGCGGCCAATTCTCGACCTCGCAGGGCCGTGGAGTGTTCATGGATCAGGCGTTGGCCATTCTGCCCGCTGACTACTGGCGCTGGTGGCTGCTGAGCCATGCGCCGGAAAGCAGCGACAGTGAGTTCACGTGGGAAAACTTCCAGCAATCAGTGAACAAGGACCTCGCGGATGTGCTTGGCAACTTTGTCAGCCGGATCACCAAATTCTGCCGCTCGAAGTTCGGCGAGACGGTTCCCGAAGGCGGCGCATACGGCGAACGGGAACAGAACCTGATTGACGAACTCACCAAACGCATCCGCGCTTACGAAGGCCATATGGAAGCGATGGACGTACGAAAATCGGCGCAAGAGCTGCGTGCGATCTGGGTTGCAGGCAACGAGTATCTGCAGGCTGCCGCGCCATGGTCAACTTTCAAGGAAGACCCGGAACAGGCTGCCGCGCAGGTGCGCCTGGGTCTGAACCTGATCCGGCTTTATGCGGTGCTGAGCGCGCCGTTCATTCCGGATGCCTCGGCAAAGATGCTCAGTGCGATGAACACGCTGGATACCAGCTGGCCTGACGATATCTCCGCCGCGCTAAGCGCCCTGCCCGCTGGGCATGAATTCACGGTTCCCGACGTTCTGTTTGCCAAGATCACCGATGAGCAGCGTGAAGATTGGCAGAATCAGTTCGCAGGAACCCGCGAATAACAACAAAATTAGATTTATGAATGCCGCAGCGGGGACCCGAGTGGTCTCTGCTTCGAACGTTGTTGACGAATTATGGTGCGGTCGCATTAGATCGTTCCGGGCATATTAATCCTTCGGATTCAGGCTAAGCCTGCCAATTGGCAAGAAATTCCGAACACCTTCCTCTGGCCTCTCCGCCTCAACACGCTTGAGTAACTGCGATAAACCCGCCATCCTGCCTGTAAAATCAATCGACTCGTCCGGGCGTTCCTGTTGCCCGGTTGTGCAATCTTTAGTTTGAACGAGGCGCCATCATGTCCCTTGCATTTAAGAAGCCAATAGACCGTCAAAGCGGATATCTCAGGGCGATAGGCGTTTCAGCCGTTTTGATTGCATGTTCGAACCTGCCGCAAATGGCGATGGCACAGGATCAGAGCGACGCCCCGGCACCCAAAGTGTCAATCGCGGCGGCCTATACCGAAGAGATCACCGATCAAGCCACGTTTATCGGGCGGGCCGAAGCGATCGACAAAGTTGATATCATTGCTCGGGTCAGCGGGTTTCTCGACAGCCAGAACGTTGAAGATGGCTCTCCGGTAACCAAAGACGAACTGCTGTTCACGATTGAGCCTGATCTATATCAAGCCACGCTGGACGCGCGCAAAGCGGATCTGGACCGGGCGCAGGCAAATCTCGAACTGGCCAAGGTTGATCTGGCGCGTAAAGAAGAGCTGTACAAGCGCGATGCGACGCCGGAATCAGAACGTGATATCGCCCGGGCGAACGAATTGGTTGCCGAAGCCGAAGTCAAGGCCGCCAATGCCGCGATCCAACAGGCAGAGCTCGATCTCAGCTACACCCAGATTCACGCCCCTTTTTCAGGCCGGATCGGTCGCGTTGAAACCAGCGTCGGTGATGTAGTCGGCCCCAACAATCCGCCACTCGTGACACTGGTCAGCGAAGCCCCCATCTACGTGAATTTCTCGTTGAATGAAAAGCAGTTCACCTCGGTTCTTGAACAATTTGGTGAAGACCCGGCCACGCTGGCTGAAAGCAACAAAAGCCCGAATGTTCACGTGACTTTGCCGAACGGAACAGAACTGGATGAAACGGGTGAGATTATCTTTGTCGATAACCGAATCGATCCATTAACAGGTGCGATCACCATCACCGCCGAATTCGAGAATGCGAAACGGCTGCTTGTTGATGGCGCCTTCATCAATGTCCAGATCGAAGCGCTTGAGCCAACTCTGCAGGTATTGATCCCCCAAGCAGCGCTGCAGCGGGATCAGCGTGGAGAGTTCGTTCTGGTCGTCAATGACAAGCAAATGGTCGAGCAGCGCTATATCACGACCGGCGATACCGTGGACACGGCCATTATCGTGACAGATGGTCTGCGCGAAGGTGAAAGCGTCATTGTCGAAGGCCTGCAACGCGTGCGTCCCGGCGTTGCCGTTGATGCGGTTGTCGCGTCCGAGCAGCCGGAGAATAACTGATGTTCTCAGCCCTGTTTATCAGCCGGCCCAAGCTGGCGCTTGTCATTTCGCTGGTCCTGACCATTCTGGGCGGGATCGGGTATCTGGTTCTGCCGGTTGCGCAGTTTCCAGACATCACTCCCCCGGTGGTCAGCGTCTCGGCAACCTATACAGGTGCAAACGCCGAAACTGTCGAAAACACCGTTGCCGCCCCAATCGAGGCGCAGGTCAACGGCGTAGACGACATGATCTACATGACGTCGACCTCATCGGATAACGGCTCATATTCGTTGAATGTAACGTTTGAGGTTGGCACTGACCCCGATATTGCTTCGGTGAACGTTCAGAACCGTGTGGCACAGGCGATGGCATCGCTGCCATCCGAGGTGACCTCTTCCGGTGTCGTCACGCAAAAAGCCTCGACCAACATGTTGCTGCTGGTCACTCTGACCTCGCCCAATGGCACTTATGACAGCGTTTTCCTGTCCAACTATGCGTCGATTAACCTGAAAGACGCGCTGGCGCGAGTTCAGGGTGTGGGTAAAGCGGATGTTCTGACCAATCTGGAATACGCTATGCGCATCTGGATGGATCCGGATAAGATGGCCGCGCTGTCGATCACTCCGGGCGATGTGATCAATGCCATCCGCGAACAGAACATCGAAGTCTCTGCAGGCTCAATCGGATCACCTCCAGTGCCCGAAGGCCAGACCTTTCAATACACGATCAAAACTAAAGGCCGCCTGACCTCGGCTGACGAATTTGGGGATATCGTGATCCGCACCGGCGAAGCTGGCGCGATTGTGCGGGTCAAAGACATCGCGCAGGTCGAATTGGGGGCGCAGTTCTATTCCGCCTCGGGCTATTTCGAAAGCGTCCCTGCGACCGTTATCGGGATTTACCAGGCCCCCGGCGCAAACGCGCTTGCCGTGTCCGAACGTGTTCAGGCCGAGCTTGATCGGCTTTCACGCTCCTTTCCTACCGATGTCGAATATGATGTTCCATTCAACACCACGGACTTCGTTGAACAATCCCTTAACGATGTGGTCTCGACTCTCATCCTGACGTTCATATTGGTGATCACGGTGGTGTTCATCTTCCTCGGCAGTTGGCGAGCTACGATCATTCCGGCGGTGGCGATCCCGGTCTCGTTAATCGGAACGTTTGCCTTCCTTCTGGCCTTTGGCATGTCGCTGAACACGATCTCACTGTTCGCGTTGGTTCTGGCCATTGGGATCGTTGTGGACGACGCCATTGTTGTGGTGGAAAACGTTGAACGTATCATCGCTGATGAAGGCCTGCCTCCGGCCGAGGCGACTCGAAAAGCCATGGGCCAGATTACCGGACCAGTGATCGCGACCACGCTGGTTCTGCTTGCGGTGTTTGTGCCGGTGACCTTTATGCCCGGCATATCCGGGCGATTGTATTCGCAGTTTGCCGTCACAATCTCGACCGCTGTTGTGATCTCGTCGATCAACGCGCTGACCCTTTCACCAGCCTTGTGCGGATTGGTTTTGCAGGCGCGCTCAGGCCCACCCAAAGGGCTGCTGGCCGTGTTCGAGAAGTTTATCGGCGGCATGCGCAGCGGCTATGTCGCCATTGTGCGCAAATTATTGGTCCTGCCGGTCATTTCACTTGGTGTCATTGCGGCCTTCGCCGCGGGCACCGGGACCATCATGGGCAACACGTCCAAAGGTTTCATTCCGCTAGAGGACAACGGATATCTATTCGTCGATATCCAGCTTCCCGACGCTGCGACGCTTGAACGGACCGAAGCCGTATCAGCTCGGATTGACGAGCAGATTCAGCAGATCCCGGGCGTGGCCAGTACGGTTTTGGTCAACGGCTTTTCGCTGTTAAACGGCACAACCACGAACGGAGCGGCGATCTTTGTCAACCTCACCAACTGGGAGGAACGGCAAGAGCCTGACCTGAGTGCGGATGCTATCCTCAACAAGGTTCTTGCGATCGCTTACGGTGAATCCGCGGCGTCGATCGTCGCGTTTAACCCACCGCCTATTCAGGGCCTTGGGATGTCGGCTGGCGTGGAGATGGAGGTTCAGCAGACCGGTGGCGGGACGCCACAGGATCTGGCCTCAGCGGTTGGCTCTTATGTTTACGCTGCGAACCAAAGACCCGAGATAGCACAGGCTTACACAACCTTCCGCGCGAACGTGCCGCAACTGTTTGTTGATCTGGATCGGGAAAAGGCCAAGACCCTGCAGGTATCTGTGGCCGAGATTTTCCAGACGATGCAGGCACAGCTGGGTTCGTACTACGTGAACGACTTCAACCTGTTCGGGCGTGTTTATCGCGTGATGATTCAGGCCGAAGGATCGTACCGGAATAAGGTTGAGGATATCTCAGAGCTTTATGTGCGTTCAAACAAAGGTGAGATGGTCCCGCTGGGTACGCTTATCGACGTCGAGAACGTATTGGGCCCGGTCCTGCTGAAACGGCACAATCTGTTCCGGTCAGCCACCGTGACCGCTGTTCCCGCAGCCGGGCTTTCTACGGGTGACGCAATCACTGCCATGACCGAGGAGTCGGCAACAGCCCTACCGCCCGGCTATGCCTTTGAATGGACGGGTACCGCGCAACAGCAGTTGGCATCGGGTAACCTGGTTGTCGTGATCCTCGGGTTGGCGATCTTGTTCGGATATCTGTTCCTCGTTGGCCAATACGAAAGTTGGACAATGCCGGTATCGATCCTGATGTCAGTGACGGTTGCATTGTTTGGCGCGGTAGCGGCGGTGGCAATCGTTGGCAGCGACATCAATCTGTATACGCAGATCGGGATGATCATGCTCGTCGGGCTAGCCTCGAAGAACGGGATTCTGATCGTTGAATTCGCGATGGAACAACGCGCCAAAGGCCTGTCCATCAAGGACGCCGCAGCCGAGGCAGCCTATCAGCGTTTCCGCGCCGTGATGATGACCGCTCTGTCGTTCCTGTTGGGCGTGGTTCCCCTGCTGGCTGCGAATGGTGCCGGTGCCGCTAGCCAGAAGGCAATCGGTGTCGCCGTTTTCGGCGGTATGCTGGCGGCGACCTTGTTCGGGGTCATTCTAGTTCCTGTCCTTTATGCCGTCATGCAAGGCCTGCGTGAGTGGATCAAAGGCAGCAAGAACGACCCGGGACCGTCAAAAGAAACGGCTTAACTCTGGCATCAAGAATTAAGACGCCCCGCAATTCTGCGGGGCGTTTTTCTATGGACAACCTAATTGCTTAGACGACTGGCCATCCATTCATCGATCCGGCCAATCTGCTCAGGCGTCAGACGCAATCCGAGTTTGTTGCGCCGCCAAACAACGTCTTCTGCTGAACGCGCATATTCTTTGTCCACCAGCCAGATCAATTCGGCTTCGGTCAAAGTTGCCCCGAAATCCTCACCCAAATCGGCCTGGTCTTTTGCTGAGCCCAGAATGTCCCAAGTTTCTGTCCCATAAGCCCGTACCAACCGATGTGCCCAAAACTGGCTAAGGAACGGAAAATCGGCCCGCGCTACACTGATTAAATCCGGTACACCATCCACAGGGAAGTCACCGCCGGGCAACGAAACACCTGCGGTCCAAGGACCTGCGAGATTTGGAAAATGCTCTGCGATCTTCTCCAACGCGCTTTCCGCAAGCCGCCTGTAGGTTGTGATTTTACCTCCAAAGACATTCAGCACCGGGGCGCCGCCCTCGGCGTCGACCTTCAACGTATAGTCTCGGGTCGCCGCCGTGGCGCTACTAGCGCCATCATCATACAGCGGGCGAACGCCGGAGTAGGTCCAGACGATATCTTCACGGGTGACGGGCTTTGCGAAGTATTTCGATGCAAATGCACACAAATACTCCTGCTCAGCCTCGGTACAAACCGGAGGTTCGGACGGGTCCGAGTGATCCTGATCCGTCGTTCCAATCAAGGTAAAATCCTGCTCATACGGGATCGCAAATATGATGCGCCCGTCCTCGCCTTGAAAGAAATAGCACTTGTCGTGATCGAACAATTTGGGCGTCACGATATGGCTGCCGCGTACCAATCGAACGCCCTCGCGGGAATTGACCCGGATCTTGGTCTGGATGATATCGCCGACCCATGGACCTCCTGCATTGATCAACATCTTGGCAAAGACGGTCTCAGTTTCTCCGCTGTCCCGATCCCGGATTGTAACCTTCCACAAATCGTCGACCCGCTCCGCAGAAAGAACTTCGGTGCGCACCATGATCTTCGCGCCATGTGCCTCGGCGTCGCGGGCATTCAGGACCACCAGCCGCGAATCCTCGACCCAGCAGTCCGAATATTCATATGCGGTTTCGAACTTGTCCTGCAGCGGAGCGCCTTCGGCCGCCGAACGCAGTTTCAGCGAGCGCGTACCCGGCAAGATTTTTCGACCACCGAGATTGTCATATAGAAACAGACCCAACCGGATCAGCCAAGCAGGTCTTCGCCCACGCATCCACGGCATCACCGTGCTAAGCAATCGCGAGGTTGGCGTTTCTGTATCGAAACGCATATCGGCATGATAGGGCAACACGAAGCGCATGGGCCAGCTGATATGAGGCATCGCGCGCAACAGCGTCTCGCGTTCGATTAGCGCTTCACGCACCAAACGGAACTCAAAAAACTCCAAATATCGTAGCCCACCGTGAAACAACTTGGTCGAAGCAGAAGATGTTGCCGAGGCCAAATCGTTCATTTCAGCCAAAGTGACTGACAAGCCGCGCCCCGCTGCGTCCCGTGCAATGCCACATCCATTGATGCCCCCGCCGATTACAAAAATATCGGTGGCGTGGTTGCTGTCCGATGACATGTCCAAATGATTCCCCAAAGTGGCAGTTTCGACCGCATTAGCCGCATGACACTTCGTATCGTCAACTTTTATTTTCGTTATATTTCGATAATTACGATAATTCATCAGATTCTGTGGTCAAACCTGTAAATCTTCTTGCCAAACTTCGAAATTAGAACAAAAACGAACATATCGAAACGAATAGGCAGCCAATGTCACTCTCATTCCGCCAAGCAGACATCCTTGAAATCGCCAAACAAGAGGGCCGCGTCACGGTTGATGGGCTTGCCGAGCGTTTTCAGGTCACGGTCCAGACCATACGCCGCGACCTGGCCGAACTGTCTGAGGCCGGCAAGCTGGATCGGGTCCATGGGGGTGCCGTACTGCGATCGGGTGTTTCCAACATCGGTTATGAAGACAGGCGTGGGCTGAACTATGAGGCCAAGGCTCGTATGGCCGAGCGGTGCGCGGCCGACATCCCCGAAGGTAGCTCGGTCTTTATGAATATCGGCACCTCGACTGAGGCGGTTGCGCGCCAGTTGCTGAACCACAAGAACCTGATGATCGTGACCAACAACATGAACGTGGCCAATATCCTGGCTGAGAATCCGGATTGCCAGATCGTTGTCGCAGGCGGCATGCTGCGCCGATCAGATAGCGGGTTGGTCGGGAATCTTGCGGTCTCGTCCATTCGACAGTTCAAATTCGACCACGCGATCATAGGTTGTTCAGCGTTGGACATTGATGGAGATCTGATGGATTTTGACCTGCAAGAGGTGCTTGTCAGCCAGACGATCATCGGACAAGCCCGGAAAATCGGCCTTGTGGCAGATGCTTCAAAATTCCAACGCACCGCACCGGCGCGCATCGCCTCGCTGGCCGATGTAGACATGGTTTATACCGATCAACCCCTGCCCGGAGACTTGCCTCAGAAGTGTAAAGACTGGCAGACCCAAATCATTGAATGCTGACGCATTACACCGATCAGCTAGAAATTGATTGATTAGCTGGACAACAGCGCCCGAGGATGGAACAGTTTGCCCAACAGGAGGCGCGAGCATGGGACTTTTGGGGCAGCCGCTGGGCTATTATGATTATCTGACATTTGTGGCGCTTATTCTGCTGCTGGCGGCTGTGATGGCGCTGTTTTTGTTCCTCATGGGCCTGCCGGGACGTATTGCGATCAAACGCAACCATCCCCATGCCGAGGCGGTCAAGATCATGGGCTGGATGGGGTTTCTAGCGATCGTCCCATGGGTGCACGCTTTCATTTGGGCGTTTCACGATGGTGTAACTGTCGACATGCGCCGCGGCCCCGAAGACGAGCGCAAGGCAATCCGGGATGAGATCAAGCGCCTGGGCGGAACCGTCAAACCGGAATACCAGGACCCGCTGGATACTGACGAAACAAAACAAGCCTAAAGCCAAAGGAATTCAGCACTCATGTTCGTCGCCCTTGGCATCACGCTGTTCTACATCATTTTTGTCTGGTTCATCTTCTTCAAGGTGCAATGGCTGAAATTCAACATCATGTGGGGGATTGTCTCTTTCTGGGTGGGCGCGCACCTGCTGCTGATCTTTCTGGTCGCGTTGCGGTTTTTTCAGCCTTTCTCGGTCGATAGCCACGTCGTGCGGTCCACCATCCAGATCGTGCCGCGCCTGACACAGCCCACAATCCTGACCGATGTTCTGGTCGAGCCTAACACCTGGATCACCAAGGGTGAGCCGCTGTATAAGTTCGACGACACCGTGTTTTCGCTGGCCGTAGACAAGGCGAATGCCCAATTGGTGGCGGCGCAGCAAAATGCAAAAATTCTGGAACAGGATGTCATCGCGGCCAGCGAAGCGGTTGAGCGTGCAAACGCGCAACTGGCCTATGCGCAGACCGAGCAGGCGCGGTATGAAAACCTTGTTCCCGCAGGTGGCGCGCGTCAGGACGAGCTTGATCGTTGGAACGAACAGGTCGCGGAAGATCAGGCGAAGATCAAGGAAGCGCAGGCCAATCTGGAAAAGGCCAATCTTGCGCTAGATTCACAGATCGATGGGGTAAACACCGGCATTCTTGAGGCTGAGGCTCAGCTTGCCGAAGCCGAGTATTTTCTCGAGAACACAACCATCTATGCGCCTGAAAACGGCATGATCGTTTCGCAACAGGCGCGCCCCGGGATGGTCGTGGGGGAAATCCGGCTAGGGGCAATCGCGAGTTTTGTCACCGAAGACAGCCCCTATATTCTGGCCACTTTCCGCCAGCAGAACCTGAAGTTTGTCGAGGTAGGTCAGCCTGTCGAAGTTGCGCTGGATCTCTATCCCGGCGAAATCTTGACCGGCAAGGTCGAGGCGGTCTGGTGGGCGACCCGCCAGGGCCAGTACCTGCCCTCTGGCCGCCTGCCCCGCTTTGAGCTGCCAAAGCTGCCCGGTCGGATCGCTGTTCAAATCTCGGTTGATGTGCCTGAAGGGCATACCTTCCCTGCCGGTGGTCACGCTGCAGTGGCGATTTATACCGGCATGGGCCAAAGTTTTGAGTTTCTGAGACGCATCAACATCCGTCTCTATTCCTTCGCCAACTTCATCCGACCGCTGGACATCTGAGGATACGCGCCATGACCCTCCGCCGTCTACTCGGCACCGCCCTATGCGCCGCCACCCTCGCGGCTTGTACTCCGGTTGGCCCTGATTTCGTGCGCCCGAACTCGCCGGTTGTGAAGCAATGGATCGAGGTCAACAGCCCCAGCACAGGCCAAAGCGGCCTAACCTCGCGCAGCGCGCCTGTTGTGCGTTGGTGGGAAACATTCAACGACCCAACGCTGAACAAGCTGATCGCAGAGGCCTATGCGCAGAACCTGACTTTACAGGTCGCAGGCGCACGCGTGCTTCAGGCCCGTGCACAACTTGGAATCGCGTTTGGAGAGCTTTACCCACAATCACAAGCCGTTGGCGGTTCGTTGCAGCGCCGCCAGATTAGCGACAACCTTGGGCCGATTTCGGATATCCGGCGGATCATTCCCTTGGACACCGAATTCTCAACCTCGCAGGTGGGGTTCGACGCGCAATGGGAGCTGGATGTCTGGGGCCAGCAACGACGCGGCGTACAGGCCGCGCGGTCAAACCTCGCGCTGCAAGTCGCAAACTATGACGACGCATTGGTCACGCTGACGGGCGATGTTGCGGCGCTTTATATCAACATCCGTTCTCTGCAACAGGCACTGCGCATCGCACGGGAGAACATAGCGATCCAGCAGGAATCGGCAGATCTGACCCAGTTGCGATTTAACAACGGTGTGACGACCGAGTTGGATGTGCAGGAATCCACCGCTTTGCTGAACAACACCAAGGCGCTGGTGCCCGAGTTGGAAAGCGATATTCAGCAGGCCAAGAACGCTCTGGCGGTGCTGCTGGGCAAAACACCCTCACAAATGGCGGGCTTGATCGGCAATTCAGGCCGCATCCCATCAGCACGCAGCAACGTGGCCGTCGGCGTACCCGCAGAACTGCTACGCCGCCGCCCGGACGTACGCGCCGCCGAGTTGGCAGCGGCTACACAGTCGGCGCAGGTAGGGATCGCTTTGGCGGACCTCTACCCGCAGTTCATCCTGTCGGGTGCGATCGGGCTTCAGGCCTCGGGCGGGCGGGACCTGTTCAGCAGCAACAGCGCAACTGGATTAGCAAGCGCCGGTGTCGTCTGGAATGTACTGAACTATGGCCGGATCAAGAACAACGTCCGCGCGCAAGACGCCGCCTATCAGGCGCTGATCGCGAACTACCAGAACACAGTCCTGACCGCCTATTCCGAGGTTGAAAGCGCGATAGTCGCCTATGCACAGGCACGCAAGCAGGTCACATTCTATCAACGCAGTGTCGACGCGTCGCGCAAGGCTGCCGATATAGCGGTTGACCAGTACCGAGACGGCATCGCCAGCTACTCGCGCATTCTGAACACGCAAACTGCATTACTGAGATCACAAGCTAATCTGATCGAGGCACAGCAAGAGGTTTCGTCAAATCTAGTCGCGATCTACAAGGGTTTGGGCGGCGGCTGGCAGATCCGCCAGAATCAGGAGTTCCTGCCCGAAACAGTTCTGGCCGAGATGGCCTATCGAACCGATTGGGGTGATCTGCTTGAGAAAACGCCAACGCGCGCCAGCCTGAACTAAGCGCTATTTGGTCAACCCGCGCAGGCCGCCCGAGATCAGGATGTTCACCTCATAGAGTATACGCGGCGCCGCCAATCCGCCGGGGCTGGCCAGATAGTTGGGGCTCCATTCCGGATCGAATTTCTGCTTGAAGGAGCGCAGGCCTTCGAAGTGATAAAATTGCTCGCCATGTTCGTAAACGAATCCACCGATCCTGTTCCAGAGCGAGGCCAACTGACGGTTTTCGATCCCTGAAAACGGTGCCGCACCCAGCGAGAACCAGTGGAACCCCTGCTGAGAGCCCCAGACCATCATTTCAGCAAATAATGCATCCATGACAAAGCTGGGACTGTCTGGTTCATAACGCATCAAATCCAACGAAAGCTCGGACTTGTTGCCGCCCTGAAACAGGTTTGCAAAGGCCATGATCTTGCCCGTCTCGTCCCGCAAGACCGCATGGTCAAAGTAAGACAAGTAGTCATCGTCAAACCCGCCCAAGGCAAAGCCTTTTTCCTCACCGGCCTTTTGAGCAAGCCAATCGTCCGAGATCTGGCGAAGCTCGGGCAACACAGGCGCAAGCTTTTCCTTGGGGATGATTTCGAACTTGTACCCTTCACGCTCAGCCCGGTTCTTTGCCTGCCGGAACCGTTTGCGCGATTTTCCATCTAATGAAAAATCCTGCAGCGGCACGCGGGCCACCTCACCAATCTTCAGGATCGACAGCCCGAGGTCCAGAAATGTCGGCAGATACTTGGTTGAGACACTGTAGAACGCACACAGCTTGCCTTCCCGGTCCGCCATCTCTCGCAATTGCCAGATCAGTTGCTGGCCCGCCTTTTCATCACCCACGGGTTCCCCCTTGGTGATGAGCGCGTTGCCGGTATCGGCATAGGCAATGAATGCGGTCTCATCCGGCGAGATAAGGAATTGTTTGTCACCGGTCAGCGATATCTGCGACTCGGTGTCTTCGCTTTCCATCACAAGCCGCTCGACAACCTCGGGAATCTCGGTCCGGACCGGAGCAGGTATTTCACGCCCGAATAGCGAGTTTACGGCAACGATGCCAAGGATCACCGCAACAACAAGGCTTGATCGCAGGAAACGGGAAGCATCGCCGTTCCAAGCGAAATCCCACCACAGCGCATTCTGGTATTGGACGTGGGAATAGGCAAACAACCCGATCCAGAATATCACGGCCAATAGGGCCACCACGCTGACCAACCATGGGATATTCAGCCGAAAGATCGATGCCCCACTGACCCGATAGAACGCCCCCCGGAACATCGCCAAAAGCCCGATCGTAAACAGCAACGAAATGGCCTCGTGCGTGTCCAGCCCTTTGGCGAGCGAGGCGAAGAACCCGGCGACCATCAGCAGCATGGCGACGACCCATGCCCGGTAAAGCTTGCGGAACAGGCCCCGTGAGACCAGCAACAGGAGCACGCCAACCGCACTGCCTGCAAGATGGGACGCCTCGACAAAGGACAGCGGCAAAACCTCGCGCAGCACGCCCAAATTCTGAGAGCTTGAGGGCAATGCGCCCGAGACCAGCAGGATCACCCCTGCCACAGCGGCCACACCTGCAGCCACCATTGGTACAATGGGTCGAATAGCGCGATACACCCACGTCAGCGCACCCCCGATGCGATGCCGCTGGGTCAGTGCGGAAGCGACCGCGATCGACAAGCTTGCAATGGCAAACGGCAAAAACGTGTAGACCAGCCGGTAGAGCAGTAGTGCTGCGATTACATCAGACCGGCCCGATGCCCCCAGACCTGCAATCAAGGTGGCTTCGAACACGCCAATCCCGCCCGGTGCATGGCTCAAGATACCCACCGCAATTGCGCCGATATAGACTGCGAAAAAATAGGGGAATCCAACCCCCAGATCATCCGGCATCAGTACGTAAAGCGCCATTGAGGCACCGAACAGATCGCCAACAGCAGCAACGGTGAGCAGACTGGCCAGCTTGCCACCGGGCAAGTTGAACCCAAAACCACCGTAAGACAAACGCCTTCCACCGCTTGAAAGCCAGACGAACAAAGCAACAAGCCCGGCCAACATGCACAGCCCGATCACGGTTTCGGCCGTCTCGCTGATTGGCAAGACCTTGGAGATACCGTCCGGGTGTATGGTCAGCAACAGCCCCAGCAGCAGGATTAGCCCCATCCAAAACGCCACCCATGAGGTCGCGATCACCCCGGCGACGCGGCCAAGATCAAGCCCCAGGGACGCATAGATGCGGTACCGGATTGCCGTACCCGTGATGTAGGAAAACCCGAGGCAATTTGACACCGCATAACCGCTGGCCCCAGCCATCCCAGCGACAGGCAACGGCACTTTGCCATCGGCAACGCTCTGCACCGCAAGCACATCGTAGAACGAGAGCGATAGAAAACTGAACGCGGTCCAGAACATCGCGAAGAACATGAACTTCCATGGCTTCGCCGCGATATCGCTTTGAATATCTGACCATTGCACATGCGCAGACAGGTCATGCAGAACCGCCAGCGCAATGCCGGTAATCAACAAAGGAACCGCGATCTTGACCAGAGGCTTTTCCAACAGCCCTGTCACACGCTCGGCCAGACGCATGGCGCGCGTATCTTCGGTTGTCGGTTCTGTGGTCATTCCTGTGGTCCCTGCCCTGCGATCTTCAGATCAATGTTAATTCAAAGCTTTGCACGAATTTCCCATTAGGCAAAGCGCCTTGCGCAGCCAGTTACGAACGGCCTTTGCGTGTTGAAAGTAATAGGTTGGTTTCAGACCGTGTAATGCCCTCCATCCGCCTGATCTGAAACAGGACCTCATCTAGCTCATCCAACGTATCTGTTCCGATCTCGGCGATCAGATCCCAACTGCCATTGGTCGAATGCACAGCGCGAACCTGACGCATGGCGGCGATCCGCGATCTGATGCGTTCGGTGCCTCGGCCCTCAATCTCAAGCATCATCAGCCCGCGCACCGGGCTTTCCGACACACCTTGCCGTGTAACCACGGTGAAGCCCACAATTTCACCGGATTGCTTAAGACGCTGAAGTCGACTGCGCACAGTCGTGCGGGTTACACCAAGCAGTTCTGCCAGCTCTGACAAAGATGCACGCGCATCTCTGTGCAACGCGTTCAACAATCGATTGTCCAGTTCGTCCATATGTGATTACCAAATCGGAATTAGTTGATCCAGTTTGACCAATTTGCCCCCTTTTCTCAACTCATATCGCGTCGGTAGACAGGCTTATGAGCAAAAAGAACATCATTCTCGCCGGAGCCCCTATGGACGTCGGCAAACGCCGCCAAGGCTGCCTGATGGGTCCCGACGCCTATCGCGTCGCGGGGTTGGCACAGGCCCTGTCGGACCTTGGTCACACCGTTACTGACATCGGCAATACGCAACCGGATCCTGTTGGCATACCGGAGGACCCCCATCTTTACGCCCTGCCGGAATGCGTGGGTTGGACACAAGCACTTTGCCGCACGGCGCAAGAGGCTGCACAGGATGGCCTTCCCATCTTTATGGGCGGTGATCACGCACTGTCGATGGGTACGGTGACCGGGATGGCAGCCCACGCAAAGAGCATCGAGCGCCCCTTGTTTGTCCTCTGGTTGGACGCGCACAGTGATTTTCACACGCCCAGCAGCACCGCCAGTGGCAATCTGCACGGCACACCGGTCGCCTATTTCACTGGTCAGCATGGTTTTGAGGCTTTTCCTGCTTTGGAAGCCCCAATCCCAACGGACCGCGTGGGAATGATCGGTCTACGCTCGGTCGATCCTGCCGAACGTGCCGCGCTGGAAAAAGATCAGGCAATGCTCGCTGATATGCGCAGCATCGATGAACACGGTATCAAGACCCCCCTACTGGCCTTTCTTGACAAAGTGCGCGCAGCGAACGGCATGCTGCATGTCTCGCTGGATGTAGATTTCCTTGATCCATCCATCGCGCCCGCCGTTGGCACAACCGTTCCGGGTGGCGCCACCGAGCGCGAGGCGCATCTGGTCATGGAACTGCTGCATGAAAGCGGCCTCGTCTGTTCGCTGGACCTTGTTGAGCTGAACCCGTTTCTTGATGAACGCGGTCGAACTGCAAAACTGATGGTCGACCTCGCAGCATCGCTGATGGGGCGACGCATTTTCGATCGCCCAACCCGGAGCTTCTGATGATATCTCTGCAATCCCCTTCAGCGGTCGTAATGGTTCGCCCCCATGCCTTCGCGTCGAACCCAGAAACCCGTGACGATAATGCGTTTCAAACGCTGGCAAATCGATCCGCTGCGGCAACCTCAGCAGCAGCGCGTGATGAGCATGACGAAGCTGTAGAACGGCTTCGCGCTGTCGGTGTAACCGTTCATTTGTTTGACGACGAAGGCGAACACGATACGCCAGATAGTGTTTTTCCAAACAACTGGTTTTCGACCCATCCCGGCGGGCATGTCGCCGTATATCCGATGTTCGTTCCCTCTCGCCGACGCGAGCGGCGTTCAGACGTAATCGAACTGCTTAAGCAGGAATATCGGGTTCAGGACGTCATAGACTATTCCGGCCTCGAACAAGACGACCTTGCGCTTGAGGGAACCGGAGCAATGGTTTTGGATCACGTTGGCCGCATCGCCTACACCGTTCGATCGAACCGCGCTGATCCGGTTTTGTTGGAAAGATTCTGTACCCATTTCAACTATGAGCCGATTGCGTTCGATGCAAAGGACGCCGAAGGCCGGGATGTCTATCACACCAATGTCCTGATGGGCATCGGGACGCACTACGCGCTGATCTGTTTGGACATGATCTCTGACCCAGAGCGCCGCGCAACAGTTCGGGCGCGGCTGGAAGAGTCGGGTCGCACTGTCATCGATCTGTCCCATGAACAGATCGCCAATTTTGCCGGAAACGCGATTGAGCTTAGTGGCAAAGATGGTCTCGTTCTGGCGTTGTCCAGCCGAGCGCTGAAGGCTCTTACGCCATCTCAGGTCTCGGTTATCGAAGCCAGCGCGACCCCGCTGCCGCTCTCGGTTCCCACAATTGAAACAGCCGGTGGATCCGTACGTTGTATGATCGCTGGTATCCATCTTTCCCGTCGATAGGAGTCTTTGATGCAACCCTCTGATAAGGCCCTCGTGCCATTTGTATCCGTCGACAACATGATGCGTCTGGTTCACCACGTCGGTGTCGAACAGATGATCACACAGATCGCCGCGCAGATCGAAGCCGATTTCAAACGCTGGGAGAGTTTTGATAAAACGCCCCGCATCCCGGCCCACTCGCCTCATGGCGTAATCGAACTGATGCCAACCTCGGATGGTGAGGCATACGGGTTCAAATACGTTAACGGGCACCCCAAGAATACGTCCGAAGGCCTGCAAACCGTAACAGCATTTGGTCTGCTGGCCGATGTCTACACCGGCTATCCAACTTTGCTGACCGAAATGACGATGCTGACCGCTCTGCGGACGGCGGCAACCTCGGCGCTGGTCGGCAAATACCTCGCGCCCAAATCGGCCACGGCGATGGCGATGATTGGAAACGGCGCGCAGTCCGAGTTCCAGTGCCTCGCCTTCAAAGCCATGTGCGGGATCGATACTGTCCGGCTCTACGATACCGATCCGAATGCAACGGCAAAATGTGCAGCCAATCTGCAGGGCAAAGGGCTGACGGTCGTGCCCTGCAAAACGCCGGAGGACGCGATCGAAGGTGCTCAGATCATCACGACCTGCACCGCTGACAAGAAATACGCGACCATCCTGACCGACAACATGGTTGGCCCCGGCGTGCACATCAACGCGATCGGAGGCGATTGCCCCGGCAAGACCGAACTGCACCGCGATATCCTGCTGCGATCGAAAATATTTGTAGAATACCCCGAGCAAACGCGGATCGAGGGTGAAATTCAAGCGCTGGAGGATGATCACCCGGTCACCGAGATGTGGGAAGTCATGACCGGACAGGCAAAAGGGCGTACCGATGATCGGCAGATCACTCTGTTCGATAGCGTGGGCTTTGCGATCGAAGATTTCTCGGCCCTGCGCTACATCAAAAGTGCGATTGAAGGCACTGATTTCTATGAACCTCTGGACATGTTGGCCGACCCCGATGACCCAAGGGACCTGTTCGGGATGTTAATGCGGGCAGGATAGAGAACCCGCACATCAAAGACTGACCCCGGCCCCCGGTCGGGGTATTTCTTATCCAGCAAGCGATGGCAGGTAGAGAACGATCCCCGGAAACGCCACCAACAAAGCGATTGTCAAAGCATCCGCAATGAAAAACGGCGTAACACCTTTGAACACGTCCTGAACGCTGAGGTCCGGCCGCACACCAGCGACAACAAAACAGTTCAGGCCAATGGGAGGTGTGATCAGGCAGAACTCGGCCATTTTAACCACCAGAATTCCAAACCAGATGGCGCACATCGGTCCGGACATACCAAAGGCGCTGTCTGCAGCGCTGACCGCCTCGCCTCCGTTCAGGGCCATTACAGCAGGATACACGACCGGAAGGGTCAAGAGCAGCATACCGATAGCATCCATGAACATGCCCAGCACAGCATAGGCCAGCAGGATGCAGATCAGGATCAACATGGGCGACATTTCGAGCGAGGTGATCCAATCGGAAAACGCCCCCGGCAAATCTGCGAACCCCAAGAACCGCACGTAGATCAGAACCCCCCAAATGATCGCAAAAATCATGGCGGTCAGCTTGGCGGTTTCCAGCAGGGCTGACTTGAACTCGGGCCAACGCATGCCATGGATCAGCGCGAAACAGAACACGATGAAGGCCCCAATGGCTCCACCCTCGGTCGGGGTACCCCAGGCCTTGTCGCCAAATGGATTGTAGACGAAGCAGATAATGATGAGGATTACCGCCACGATGGGCAACGCGCCCGGAAGTGCGGTAAATCGTTGCTTCCAGGTAAAGCCTCTTACCGGGGGTCCAACGGATTTGAAGATCACCGCGATGCCAACGATCAGTAAGCCATAAATAACCGCCGAAAACGCGCCGGGGATGAAACCCGCAAGCAGCAGTTTGCCCACGTCCTGCTCGACTATGATTGCATAGATCACAAGGATCGCTGATGGCGGGATGAGCGAGGCCAGGGTCCCGCCGGCGGCGACAACTCCGGCTGCGAAACGTTTGTTGTAACCAACGGCCAGCATCTCGGGGATAGCGATGCGTGCAAAGACGGCAGAAGTGGCTACCGACGCACCTGAGACGGCGGCGAAACCTGCAGTCGCAAAGATCGTTGAAACGGCCAGTCCACCGGGAACCCATGCCACCCAGCGCTTTGCCGCTTCGAACAAAGCACGGGTCAGACCGGCATAGTAAGCAAGATAACCGATCAGGATAAATGTGGGGATCAGGCTAAGGGTATGCGATGCAACCTTGGAATGCGGCACCTGCCCGGCTGTTTTGACAGCAACTGTCATCGCCTTGCCAAACCGCTCGGGGTCATATCCAAACTTGGCCCAGAAAATCCAAATCAGGCCGACCAGGCCCGCCAAACCAGCAGCGAAGGCAACGCGCATGCCAGTGACGACAAGAACCAATAGCCCAGCGGTAACCCAAAGGCCGATTTCAACCGTATCCATGGATCAGGTCCGCCCTTCGAATTGTTCGGCTTCGGCCGCAGCCTGCGCAGCCGCGTCTTGTATCAGCGGGACAGCAACCGGGGTCTCAAGCCCCAACACAAAGGCGCGCCCATATCCCCAGATCTGCAGAACCAACCGGGCGCATAGAACCGAGAAGGCAATCGGTGCCAGCAGTTTTGCGGGCCAGAGTGGAATTCCGATGTCAATCGAACTGTCACGGCTCCATAGCGGAGCTCCAAAGTCAAATGAGCGGTCAAAGTGGGACCAGCTACCCCAAACCAGAGCGAGCATCAGCAGCAGAATCAAAACGACCGAAATCAGCTCGAACAACCACAGCGCCCGCCCTTTCAGGCGAGAGATCACGATGTCCATGCGGATATGTCCGCCATCGCGCTGAACATAAGAGATGCCCAAAAACGCGATCAGAGGCATCGCCTGTTCGATCCAGTCCACATAGCCCGGCAAGGGCGCATTCAGTGCATTACGCCCACTCACCGAGATGACGGCCAAAACCATTAGTCCGAAGACCGCCAAACCACTGATCAACGCCATAAACCGCTCTAACTGAAGCAAACGGTGATCCAACCGGCTGAGAAGACTGCCGTCCTCTAGCACCGTGGCATGTCCTGCCATCTTTCTATTCCTTTATTGGAAGGAAAAGCCGAGTGCCCATAGGCACCCGGCTTAAGGCGATCAGTTGCCGCCGCGCTGCTGCTGCAGCGTGGATTGCACAAGATCGTAAAGCTCTTGCGCAGGCATGCCTTGCGCAGTCATGTCCTCGATCCATTTCGCACGAATCGGATCGGCGGCCTTGGCGCGAAACTCCTCAAGTACAGCGTCGTCAATCTCGACCTTTTCAACGCCCTTCTCTGCAAGAACGCCGTCCCACTTTTCAAGCAGCCCGCTATAGTTGGCTAGGTAGTGCGCAATGGCTTCGTCGATAGAGCTATCCAATGCCTCGCGATGCTCAGCGGGCAGAGCCTCGTAAGCGTCGATATTCACAACCACCGGACAGTTCACAGTTCCGGGGTTCAGGTTGGCTGTCCACCAATCCGCTTCGTTAATCGTCCCGAAAGACAGGTGCGCGTGCTGTGCAAAGGCCACGGTGTCGACCACGCCGGATTCCATCGCATTGAAAGCTTCAGTAGCGGGTACGGATGTGGGCACGCCGCCGACCGCTTCAAAAGCCTGCCCCAGACCGCCGGTGGCACGGACGCGCATACCGTCGAACTCGGCCAGTTCATCACGTGGATCACCGGTGCCAACAAGGTTATACTGCGGCATTGGCGAGGTCATGATGATGCGGGCATTCCATTGCGCCATCTCATCCTTGACCGCTGGATGATCGTAAACCGCGTGGCTGACCGCCACCTCTTCATCCAGAGTGTTCACGCCCAGGAACGGCAGTTCCAGAACGGTTATCGCGCGGTTCTTGTCGCGGTGATAGCCCGCGCAGAACTGCGCCATCTCGAATGCGCCAATTTCGATCCCATCCAGATTTTCGCGCGGTTTCGACAGCCCGCCATAACTGACATTGATTGTGAAATCGCCACCGGTTTTCTCGCTGACCAACTCGGCCAGTTTCTCGACATGTTCAGTAAAAGCACGGCGTTTACCCCAAACCGAAGCGTTCCATTCAGTCGCCGCCGCTTCGGTGACAAATGCCACGCTCAGGGCGGCAAAGGCCGCACCGCTCAATATCTTGTTCATCGTGATCTCTCCCATTGGTGCGCCCCCTATCGAAGCGCTTGAAAGAGAAGCTAGCGCCAAGTCCGGAATCTGCCAACCCCTGCACGCAGATGTAGTGTTACCGCAATCAATCCGAGAGAGCATAGCTAGACTGGAAGCTAACGCAAAAAGTACACTCCAAAGTGCCTCTAATTCGTTACATCCATGAAGTTGATTTAAAACTATTTTTTAAAATCTTTTCTTGAATGTTTACTTTTTTCTCAGCAATCAAAAAATTTATTTACAAAGAAATCCAAGGATTATGGCAATTTATTTATTTCTTTTCTGATCCCCGTATTATCCAAATTGGGGAGGAACAGGATCGACTTTGCCTGATCGGCGGGCGATATCGATCCTATGTAATCCAGTCCAGAGGGAGGAGCCTCAAAAATGACTACCGCTGCCCAGGCAGATGCCAAGACATATCCGCCATCCGCAGAAACCGTCGCCCGTGCGCATGTCGACGCCGACAAATACGCAGATATGTATGCTGCATCGATCAAGAACCCCGAGGCGTTCTGGGATGAGCAAGGCAAGCGCGTTGACTGGATCAAGCCCTATACTCAGGTCAAGGATGTCAGCTATGATTTTGGTTCTGTTGGCATCAATTGGTACGCAGATGGCACGCTGAACGTCTCGGCCAACTGCCTTGATCGTCATCTGAATACGCGCGGCGATCAGACGGCAATCATCTGGGAACCCGATGATCCAAACGACGAAGCTCAGCACATTACCTACGCCGAGCTGCACCGCCGCACCTGCCGAATGGCCAACATCCTCGAGTCGATGGGCGTACGCAAAGGCGATCGCGCTGTGATTTATCTGCCCATGATCCCCGAGGCCGCTTATGCGATGCTGGCTTGCGCGCGAATTGGCGCGATCCACTCGATTGTTTTTGCTGGCTTTTCGCCTGACGCTCTGGCAGCGCGGATCAATGGGTGCGATGCCAAAGTCGTTATCACCGCTGATGAAGCACCGCGCGGTGGCCGCAAGACCCCGCTAAAGTCGAACGCGGATGCTGCCCTGCTGCATTGCAAGGACACTGTGAAATGTCTGGTGGTCAAGCGAACCGGTGGGCAGACCACATGGATCGATGGCCGCGATTATGACTATAACGAAATGGCGCTGGAGGCGGATGATTATTGCGCGCCTGCCGAGATGAGTGCCGAAGACCCGCTGTTCATCCTCTATACCTCTGGCTCGACCGGACAGCCCAAAGGCGTCGTCCATACCACCGGTGGCTATCTGGTCTATGCGGCGATGACGCATGAGATCACGTTCGATTATCACGAGGGCGATATCTACTGGTGTACGGCGGATGTCGGCTGGGTCACCGGCCACAGCTATATCGTCTATGGCCCACTGGCCAATGGCGCGACCACGCTTATGTTCGAAGGCGTGCCAACCTACCCGGATGCCTCGCGCTTTTGGCAGGTCTGTGAAAAGCACAAGGTGAACCAGTTCTACACCGCGCCGACTGCGCTGCGAGCCCTGATGGGTCAAGGCAACGAGTGGGTCGAGAAATGCGACCTGAGCGACCTGCGGACGCTGGGCACAGTGGGTGAACCGATCAACCCCGAAGCCTGGAACTGGTACAATGAGGTTGTTGGTGGCGGGCGTTGTCCGATCGTTGACACCTGGTGGCAGACCGAAACCGGTGGCCACCTGATGACCCCTCTGCCCGGCGCACACGCGATGAAGCCCGGCTCGGCTATGAAGCCCTTCTTTGGCATCCAGCCCGTGGTTCTGGATCCGCAATCCGGTGTCGAGATCGAAGGCAACGGAGTCGAGGGTGTTCTGTGCATCAAGGACAGCTGGCCCGGCCAGATGCGCACCGTCTGGGGTGATCATGAGCGGTTCGAGAAGACTTATTTCTCGGATTACAAAGGCTACTACTTCACCGGTGACGGCTGCCGTCGCGATGAAGACGGTGACTACTGGATCACGGGCCGCGTCGATGATGTGATCAACGTTTCCGGCCACCGTATGGGTACTGCCGAGGTCGAAAGCGCGCTGGTTGCTCATGCTGCCGTGGCCGAGGCCGCCGTGGTTGGTTATCCGCATGAAATCAAAGGGCAAGGCATCTATTGCTACGTCACCTTGATGAATGATCGCGAACCTTCGGATGAGCTGCTGATAGAGCTGCGGACATGGGTCCGGACCGAAATCGGCCCGATTGCCAGCCCGGATGTGATTCAGTGGGCGCCCGGGCTGCCCAAGACACGCTCGGGCAAGATCATGCGCCGTATACTGCGCAAGATCGCGGAGAATGACTTTGGCTCATTGGGCGACACCTCGACCCTCGCTGATCCTTCGGTCGTCGAAGACCTGATCGAAAACCGTGCGAACAAGTGAGGGTGTGATGGACGCTGCCACGACCATAGCACCCGCTGTTCTCATCCTTCTCGGCCCTCCGGGTGCCGGGAAGGGTACGCAGGCCCGTATGTTGGAAGACAAATTCGGGCTTGTACAACTTAGCACCGGTGATCTGCTGCGCGACGCGGTCGCCGCAGGCACCGAGGCTGGCAAAGCTGCAAAGGCCGTTATGGAAGCAGGCGATCTTGTCAGCGACGGCATCGTTATCGCGATCCTGCGCGACCGCATGGCGGAACCGGACTGCGCCAAGGGCGTCATACTGGACGGTTTCCCCCGGACCACAGTTCAGGCCGAAGCGCTTGATGGTTTGCTCGCGTCTTCAGATCAGATGATCAACGCGGCCATCAGCCTTGAGGTTGAAGACGCCGAGATGGTTACGCGGATTTCGGGTCGCTACACCTGCGCCGGATGCGGTGAAGGCTATCACGACACGTACAAGCAGCCCGTGGAAGACGGCAATTGTGATAAGTGCGGCCACACAGAATTCAAGCGCCGCGCCGATGACAATGCCGAGACGGTTGCCTCGCGGCTCGCCGCATATCACGCGCAAACCGCACCATTGATTGACTACTATCAAGCCCAGGGCGTGCTGAAAGGCATTAACGCAATGGGTCAAATCGACGACATCGCTCAAGACCTTCACGGGCTTGTCGGCGAAGTCATGGACTAAGGGGAGAAGATAAGCCCTAGGTCTTTGATCCTAAAACAGAATACTTCAATGGACCCGCCTTGGCGGACCGGAGAAGTTATGCCTGACGCCATCCGGCATCTGGCAATTTCGAGAAGCGGCCCACGGCACTGGAGGAGTTGGGCAACGGGCCGCCAATGAGGGAAGCGAAGGAGGAACCCGCGATGGCGGATCATTCAACAAACTCCGCGCAGACTGCCGAAGCCGACAAGGGCTATTGGCAGGCCAACCTGCGCCTCATCTACATCAGCCTCGCGATTTGGGCGCTGGTGTCGTTTGGATTCGGCATTCTGCTGCGTCCGCTACTGTCCGGCATCGCCGTTGGCGGTACAGATCTGGGCTTTTGGTTTGCTCAGCAAGGATCGATCCTGGTCTTTCTGGTACTGATCTTCAACTACGCCTGGCGCATGAACAAGCTCGACGCTGAGCACGGCGTGGACGAGGAGTAATCGGCATGGATCAGTTTACCATCAACCTGCTGTTTGTGGGCGCGTCGTTTGCGCTGTACATCGGCATCGCGATCTGGGCCCGTGCGGGTTCCACATCGGAATTCTATGCCGCTGGTCGCGGCGTTCACCCGGTCACCAACGGTATGGCGACAGCGGCAGACTGGATGTCTGCGGCCTCGTTCATCTCGATGGCGGGCCTGATTGCCTTTACCGGCTATGATAACTCGACCTTCCTGATGGGTTGGACCGGTGGCTACGTGCTGCTGGCGCTGCTGCTTGCACCCTACCTGCGTAAGTTCGGCAAGTTCACCGTGTCGGAATTCATCGGCGACCGTTTCTACAGCCAGACTGCACGTATCGTTGCGGTGATCTGTCTGATCGTTGCATCGGTGACCTACGTGATCGGTCAGATGACCGGTGTTGGCGTGGCCTTTGGCCGCTTCCTCGAGGTGTCCAACACCACTGGTCTGCTAATCGGTGCGGGCGTTGTGTTTGCCTACGCGGTGTTTGGTGGGATGAAGGGCGTGACCTACACTCAGGTCGCTCAGTACTGCGTGCTGATCACCGCCTATACCATCCCGGCGATCTTCATCTCGCTGCAGCTGACCGGCACGCCTGTTCCGGCACTGGGTCTGTTTGGTGACACCGCCAGCGGTGAGCCCCTGCTGACCAAGCTGGACGCCATCGTGACCGAGCTGGGCTTTAACGACTATACGGCCCACCACTCGAACACGCTGAACATGGTGCTGTTCACCCTGTCGCTGATGATTGGTACGGCTGGTCTGCCGCACGTCATCATGCGCTTCTTCACCGTCCCCAAAGTGTCTGACGCACGTTGGTCGGCAGGCTGGGCGTTGGTCTTCATCGCTCTGCTGTATCTGACCGCCCCTGCGGTTGGTGCTATGGCGCGTCTGAACATCACCGACATGATGTGGCCCAATGGTGGCATCGATGGTGGTGCTGTTTCGGTTGAAGAGATCGACAATGATCCGCGTTACGACTGGATGGCCACATGGCAGAAAACCGGTCTGCTGGATTGGGAAGACAAGAACGGCGACGGCAAAATCCAGTACTATAACGACAAGTCGGAAGCCATGACCGCGATCGCGGAAGAAAAAGGCTGGGTTGGTAACGAACTGACCAAGTTCAACCGTGACATCCTGGTTCTGGCCAACCCCGAGATTGCAAACCTGCCGGGTTGGGTAATTGGTCTGGTCGCTGCTGGTGGTCTTGCGGCTGCTCTGTCGACCGCTGCGGGCCTGTTGTTGGCGATCTCGTCGGCTGTGTCCCATGACCTTGTCAAAGGTGCGATCAACCCGTCGATCTCTGAAAAGGGTGAACTTCTGGCGGCGCGGATTGCCATGGCTGTGGCCATCGTCGTTGCAACCTATCTGGGTCTCAACCCTCCGGGCTTTGCGGCACAAACCGTGGCCTTGGCCTTTGGTCTGGCGGCTGCCTCGATCTTCCCGGCGCTGATGATGGGGATCTTCTCGACCCGCATCAACAACACCGGCGCGGTTGCAGGTATGCTGGCTGGTCTGACCGTAACCCTGGTCTACATCTTCCTGCATAAGGGCTGGCTGTTCATTCCGGGCACCAACTCGTTCACCGATGCTGACCCGCTGCTGGGTCCGATCAAGTCGACCTCGTTCGGCGCCATCGGTGCGATGATCAACTTTGCGGTCGCCTACTTTGTAGCAGGCGCAACCAAAGAGACTCCGCAGGAAATCAAAGATATGGTCGAAAGCATTCGCATTCCCCGTGGTGCGGGCGCAGCTCAGGATCACTGAGTGTGATGCGGTCGGCGGCTCTTGTCTTCGGTCGCGTCTTTCGACTTACTGTTCCCGCCCGGCACACCACCGGGCGGGATTTTTATTCGGAACTCCGGAGAGCGTAAATGCCCCTGTCACATGACGAAATCACCCGGTTTCTGAAATCCGTCCACCCCTATGACGCCCTACCCCAAGATGCGTTGGATGATCTTGCCAAGCAGATCGAGGTGCGCGAAGTCGACGCAAATGGCAGCATTTACCAGCTAGGAAATGACCTGCCCGGCGTCTTTGTGATCTACGAAGGACAGGTTGAGATTACCGATGAGAACGGCGCTGTCGTCTCACATCTGGGATTGCGCAATTCCTTTGGTGAGCGCGGATTGCTGAAAGACGGCAAGGCTGCCACCCATGCGCAAGCGCACACGCCGTCGGTGCTGATCGTACTGCCACCAGATCTGGTGAAGAACCTGATCGACGGACATGACGTGGTCTCAAAATTCTTCAACCGCACACGCGGTGGACGCAGCGGGCCGCAAAGCCTGGCCACCAGTTCAATTGACATTTTGATGGTGCGCAACCCTGCCACCTGCCCGCCCGATACACTGGTTCAAAACGCCGCGCAGATCATGCGCGACCGACATATCTCATCCCTCTGCGTGACCGAGGGGGACAGTTTGCTGGGCATCACGACCCTACGCGATATTTCGGGCAAATTCATTGCCGAGGCGATGCCAGCAGACACAGTGGTTTCGGCCATTATGACCACCAACCCGATCACGCTGTCCCCCACCGATATCGGCTCGGACGTGCTGCATGTGATGATGGAGCGTGGTATCGGGCATATCCCGATTTCCGAGGCCGGACGGTTGGTTGGCATTGTCACTCAAACCGATCTCACCCGCTATCAGGCGGTCAATTCTGCCGAGTTGGTGGGCCGGATCGCCCGTGCCAACACCGCTGACGAGATGGCCACGGTCACTGCCGAAATCCCCCAACTGCTGGTCCAGCTCGTCGCGGGCGGCAACCGGCACGAAATCGTGACACGACTGATCACCGACATCGCTGACACCGCAACACGGCGTTTGCTGGCACTGGCAGAGGCCGAGCTTGGCGCACCGCCGGTGCCATACCTGTGGTTGGCCTGTGGCTCACAAGGGCGGCAGGAGCAGACAGGTGTTTCGGATCAGGATAATTGTTTGATGCTGGATGACAGCGTAACCGAAGACGATATGGCGTATTTCGCTGCACTGGCTAAATTCGTCTCGGACGGGCTGGATACCTGTGGGTATTTCTATTGCCCCGGGGAAATGATGGCGACCAACCCGCGCTGGTGTCAGCCCGTTAGCGTCTGGCGTGAGTATTTTGATGGCTGGATTGCCAAGCCCAATCCCGAGGCACAGATGCTGGCCTCGGTCATGTTCGACCTGCGCCCTATTGGCGGGTCCTTCGACCTGTTTACCGATCTGCAGGCAGACACCTTGTCAGCGGCCAATGCGAACTCGATCTTTGTGGCGCATATGATCTCGAACTCTCTGAAACACACCCCTCCACTGGGTCTGTTGCGCGGCTTTGCGACGATCCGCTCGGGCGAGCATCGCAACACGCTGGACCTCAAGCATAATGGTGTGGTGCCGGTCGTGGATCTGGCGCGCATCTACAGCCTGCAGGGGCAATTGACCGAGGCGAACACTCGCGCGCGGCTCAGCGCCGCTGAGGCGGCTGGTGTCCTAAGCGCTACTGGAGCACGCGATCTTTTGGACGCCTATGATCTCATCGCTGAGACCCGACTTGAACATCAGGCACGTCTGGTCAAGGCCGGTGATGCGCCCGACAACTACCTCCCTCCGGCTGATTTGTCCGACTTTGAGCGAAGTCATCTCCGCAATGCATTTGTGGTGGTAAAAACGATGCAATCGGCGGTTGGACACGGCAAGGGAATGCTGGGTTAGAGAACTGGAAATGAACGGAGAAACCATATGTTTCTGGAACTGATCGGCACGATTTTTGCGGGCTTTGCATTTGCGGGTGTCGTGATGGTTGTGAACAAGCTGACCGGGGGACGCCTACCCAAATGGGCCGCACCGGTTGCAGCGGGCATCGGCATGATCGCGATGACGATCACCAGTGAATACTCTTGGTACGATCGCACACGTGACCAACTGCCCGACAGTTTGACTGTGGTGCAAGAGGTCGAGAGCCGTGCCTTTTATCGCCCCTGGACCTACGCGGTACCGTTTGTAGACCGCTTTGCCGCGATCGATTCCGCCACGGTCCGTACCAATGACAGCGTGCCCGACGAACGTTTGGTCGATCTGTATTTCTTCGGTCGCTGGGCGCCAGTGTCGAAGATGCCCGTTGCGGTCAATTGTGCCGATAATAGCCGGGCTAATCTGGCTGACGGGGCAGAATTCGCTGATGATGGGCGCCTCCTGAACGCCAGTTGGATCAAGATTGACGTTGATGATCCGGTGATCGAGGCAACCTGCGGGGTCTGACAATGCTGAACCATCTGAGCCTGCGCCTGAGGGTCTTTCTGTTCTTCCTTCTGCTTGCAGTGGGAGGGCTGGTTATCAGCGCTTTGGCTTTGTGGGTTGGCTATCAACGTGCACGTGATCCCGGTCTGTTGGACGCGTTCATCTTTGCAGAAATCCTGATCGCATTTGGGATGCTGGCGCTGGTTGCCGGAGTTTGGCTTCTTTTTGATGACAACGTTGCTAAACCGATCGAACGGCTTTCGGCCCAACTGCGCGCGCGCGCCCATGCAGGTGTCAGCACCGATCTGGACCTCCAGGCCGCACGCTATCTGGGCGATCTGGCCCCTGCCGCTGCCGGGCTTGCCGAACAACTGGCTGCGAATGCCATGAACACAGCAGAGGCCGTGGCGGCTGAGACCGCTCATTTGGCGTCGGAAAAACAGCGCCTCACCGCGCTGCTGACCGAAATCCCGGTCGCCATGCTGCTGGCGGGACCCAAGCATCAGATTGTTCTGTATGACGCGCAGGCAGCCGAGGTTCTTGCGCAAATCGCGCATCCGCGTTTGAATGCTTCGCTGTTTGACTACCTCGAAGCCACCGGCCTGACGGATGCCTATGCCAAGCTGATCAAGACCGGAAAGGATGTGCATTGCACATTGACCAGTGTTGACGGGCGGCAAACCTATTCAGCGCGAATGAAACCCTTAGGCGATGCGCCCGGGTATATGCTGGTTTTCGACGACAGCGCAGCACAGATCGAACCGGACGAAGCGCGCCCACTGGTCTATGATTTCGAGCTTCTTGAAACACCCGGCGACGACGCGTTTGAAGAAAGGTCGTTACTGGATTTGTGCTTTGTGGTGTTTGACACCGAAACCACGGGGCTTCTACCGCATAAGGACGAAATCGTTCAGATCGGCGCGGTGCGCGTCGTGAAGGGCAAAATTGTCGAGGGCGAGCGGTTGGACACGTTGGTTAATCCCGGCATACCGATCCCGCCAGCCTCGACCAAGGTGCACAAGGTCAGTGACAGGATGGTTCAGGGTGCACCGGATATTGCCGAAGCTGGCCGCAGCTTTCACCAATTCGCCCGCGATGCAGTTATTGTTGCGCATAACGCGCCGTTCGACATGGCATTTCTACACCGCCACGCAAAGCGTATGGAGGTCGAGTGGACTCACCCCATTCTAGATACCGTCCTGCTGTCAGCGGTGCTTTTCGGGGCAAGCGAAACGCATACTCTGGATGCGGTATGCGAGCGGCTGGGTATCACAATCCCCGATACCTTGCGTCACACGGCATTAGGCGATGCGGTCGCCACGGCAGAAGTGCTGGTTCTGATGCTGCCAATGCTGAACGCGCGCGGCATGGTGACCTTTGGCGACGTTATCGCTGAAACGCGCAAACACGGTCGGTTGCTGGAAGACCTGAACTGATCGGAAAATCCCGAGATCACATCAGCTTTCCATGGACAATCCCTACGTCGCATGGCACCTCAGACTGGCCCATTGAACGAGCGTGCGATGACGGAAAAGACATTCATTCCCGGTCCCGAGCAAATCCTTGCATTTCGCGACGCTTTGGGTTGTTTCGGTACCGGTGTCACCGTTGTCACCACCAATACCTCCGAAGGCCCGGCCGCGATCACCGTAAACTCGTTTGCATCCGTGTCGCTGGACCCGCCCTTGGTCTTGTGGTGCCTCGACCGGAACTCGAACCGATATGACGCCTTCAGCACCTGCGAGCACTATGCGATCCACGTGATGGCACAAGATCAGCATGATCAGGCGTTACAGTTCGCGCGCAACGGGTCTGATTTTTCCCATGCAGAGTGGCAGGAAGATGAAGCCGGTCGGCCCCGTTTGGCCGAATGTCTTGCCCGTTTCGACTGTCGCCTCTCAGCCCGACACGAGGCTGGGGATCACCTGATCCTTGTGGGCCATGTCGAAAAGGTCATGCACCGTCCGGGTCAAGGTCTGATATTCAAACGCGGTCAGTTTGGCGGTTTCGCGGACTTTATCTAATCGTCCAGCGAACCGTGGACGGCCAATGCTTCAAGCTGGGTTTCCTGCGGGGTAATCACACGAAACGCCTCATGCACGCCTGCTTCCGTCAGTTCTCGGACGACAGTTAGCAGAGTGTTCGGCGGGTGATCCTCGCACATTTCGGCCATGTGAGATATTTCGGTTTGTGCAACATCCATCGCTGCATCAGCTGAAGGCGCACCGTAAAATTGCACAAAATGATCGGCCAAGTTCTGAGTGATCTTGTCGATCTCTGCCTGCTCAACCTGCGTGACCGCAACGAAGGTCACGCGCCCAAATGTCTCAAGGCCCAACCAGCCATTGGAAAAGGCTTGCCGCGCCTTGCCTTCCAGATCCGCCTGTCCCCAGTTTGAGAATTCGAACCCGCCCGAGATGCACCATTCGCCTGTTCTTGCGGGCGAATGAAACACGTTCATATCACTTTCATCAAAGTGGATAGCACGGGCGAGTTTCATCAGGCGTTCTCCAACAGTATCGTCAATGGGCGTAGGTGGGTGTCAGCACCGTCACGGATCAGCATGCCGAACCGCTCATCAGTGCCAAGAAAGACACCGGTTTCCCCGATGGGTTCTCCGACACCGCGCAACAGCCCCATCCACTCGGCATGGATTGGTGCGTTGCCTTCATCCTGCCAGCGGTTCAGCCAGGTCAGCGTGTGACGCGACCAGCTTTCGACCAGCTGTGTCGCTGATACCTCTGCGCAGCCTTCGTCATACAAAGCGGTGACATCCGGCGTCTCGCCGGGCGCGTCGCCGGTCTGCATCAAAGCAAGCTCCCAGCCGATTACAAGCCAATCGGGAACTTCGCCAGCATCAGCAGACGAAGCCGCAACCTTGAACATCCCGCATTTGGCCCCATTCACACAGATCAGCCCGTCCCAGCCCAGATGTACCGCAACCTCCGGGGGGGCCAGCGCGCCCAGCGCATTCTGTAGCCCAACGGCGCAAAGCGGAAGCATAGCCATCGCGTCCTGCAAAGGAACCTCGGGCGCAAACACAATTGCCACACGCAGGCGGTCAGCCTGAATGTTGTAGACCACCGTCCCCCCGTCACAGCCCAGCGCCGCCATCGACTGAGCCCGCTCGAACGGGTCCTCTCCGGCTTTGGCAGGATGTCCGCTAAGCAAAGGGGGAAAGACGGGCTGGGTCATGCGTTCCCCTTGGCAATCATGTCGCGGGCGATCTTGCGGAAGGCTTCGGCTTGCGTGCTGTCCGGTTTGCTGACCACGATCGGTGCGCCACCGTCCGCCGCCAATCTGATGTCCAGGTGTAACGGGATTTCCCCCAACAGCGGAACGCCCAGCCCCTCGGCTTCGGAGGCCACTCCGCCATGTCCAAAGATATGCTCTTCGTGCCCACAGTTCGAACAGATATGCGTCGACATATTCTCGATCATCCCGACGATAGGTGTCTTGAGTTGATTGAACATGTCGATCCCTTTGCGGGCATCGATCAAAGCCACATCCTGTGGGGTCGAGACGACTATTGCGCCATCCACCTGAAACTTCTGGCTCAGCGTCAATTGCACGTCACCGGTGCCGGGCGGCAGGTCGACGATCAGCACATCTAGCGCACCCCACTGCACTTGGCTCATCATCTGTTGCAAAGCCCCCATCAGCATCGGCCCTCGCCATACAACCGCCTGCCCCTCGTTGGTCATCAGCCCCATCGACATCATGGTCACGCCATGATTTCGAAGCGGCAAGATTGTCTTGCCATCGGGGCTGGCCGGACGACCGGAAACACCCAACATGCGGGGTTGCGAGGGTCCATAGACATCCGCATCCAGCAGACCCACGCGTCGACCTTCAGCAGCCAAAGCGCAGGCAAGATTCGCCGAAACGGTCGACTTTCCAACACCCCCTTTGCCCGAAGCCACAGCAATAATCCGGTCCACGCCCGGCACGGCCTGAGGGCCTGTTTGCGACGGTTTCGGCTTTGGCTTCAAGTCCGGTGGCGCCTTTTCCGAATGCGCCGTCATCATGGCCGAGACATTGGCGACCCCGTCCACCATCTGCGCGGCCTTTTCGGCGGTTGCGCGGACGGGTTCCATCTTTTCGGCCTGCTTGGGATCAATCTCCAGCACAAACCTGACGGTATCACCTTCGACATTCAGCGCGCGCACGATGCCCGCGCTGACAATATCCTGTCCCGAAACCGGGTCGGTGATCTTTTTCAAGTTCGACAGAACGGCGTCACGGATGCTCATGCCATATTCCCTTTGAATTGCCCTGCACGATGGGCATTGCGTATCGACACTTTAAAGTCGCCGCTCATTGCATGTATCTCCGTCTCTTTCTGTTCATTTGACGCATTGGGTCTGTCGCCGTTAGGTTTGCCCATGCGCTTTGTTCTGTTGTGCCTGAGCCTGACGCTCACCGCCACCCCCTCTTGGTCGCAAGAGGCATTGGGTCTTGCCGCCCCGGATGAGGTGACAAAATCGGGCCTTTTGCAACATATTCTTCCCCGCTTCTCTCTCAAGACCGGAATACGTGTTGTTGCTGAAGAAAGTGGTGTCATGTCACTGGCTCCGTCCCCGCCCGGTGATCCGGTCTTTGCGCGCGGCGATGTGATTTACCACCTGCGCATCGAAGACGATGCCAAACAGGCTCGGTTCCGGGACTGGCTTCAATCCGATATCGGCAAGCGCACGGTCGAAGGTTTCGCCCCCACTGAAGGCACGCCCTTTAGCGCAAGTTTCGAAATTGCTGTGGTCACCGAGGATACTGAGATCGACGGCAATGCGCTGCTGGGTGAAGACCTGTCGATGACCCACTGTGGCCGCTGCCATGTGATTGGCCCGCAAAACCGTATGAACGGGTTGGGATCCACCCCGTCCTTTGCGGTGCTGCGCGCGATGCCGGATTGGTCCGAGCGGTTTCAGGCCTTCTTTGCCCTGAATCCGCATCCTGCCTTCACTCAGATCGAAGGCCTGACCGAACCATTCCCGCCCGAGCGCCCCTCGCCCATCCATCCGGTCGAGATAAGTCTGGATGACCTCGAAGCGATTCTGGCTTTCGTCGCCGCCCTCCGCGCCGCCGACCTTGGCGCTCCGCTGCAACTTCAGTGATCCTTACGTTTTGAAAGATAGTCGTCGGTCGTGACAACCCGTGGCCTTGGGGCCGACTGGAACGGATTCTCGGTGCTGTGGAATTGGGCATTCACCCGGCAATTGTCACACATCTGGATCATCCGCGCCTGATCCGAAGTCGCGAACATAGGATGCGTGCCCGACAGCTTCTCCATGATCCGCTCAACCGTTGATCTGACACCAAAGGCCGCGCCGCATTCGACGCACTCGAAGGGTTCCTCTTCATTCAGCATCTGCTGCGAAAGGGCTTTGTCGCTCAGATCAAGCTGAGGCACCAACGTGATCGCCTGTTCGGGGCAGATCGTGCTGCAGATCCCGCATTGCAAACAGGCATCCTGTTGAAAGTTGAGCTGCGGCTTATCCGGGTTGTCGATCAAAGCGCCTGACGGGCAAAGCGAAACGCAGCTCAGGCACAAGGTACAGGTGTCGGTGTTCACCGCAACCGCACCATAAGGCGCGCCTTCGGGCAAGGCCAACGGTTCCTCGGCCTCGGGGTTTAGAGCCTGCGCCGCCAGACGCGCGATTTGTCGGCGGTTGCCCAGCGGCAGAACCGGTTCTGAAATAGGTTGCGAAACCTCTTGCGAATAAAGCAGATCAGTCAGTGCGTCCGGGTCTGCTACGTCGATCAAGCTCAGCACGTCCTGCCCCGAAATGGCCTGCGCTAGTGCAAGTTCCCGATCCAGTGCGTCGCGTTCAGTCTTGTGGCCCAGCAAGACGTCGACACGGGCAAAGCCATGCGCCAGCCCGGCCAGCATTTCAGCATGACCAAAGCCCGAAACCACATTAAGCTCCAGCGGAATGACATTGGCAGGCAGGCCCCGGCCGTAGCGGGCTGCCATCCGTATCATCTGCGCGCCATGGGCATCATGTACCAGCAAGCGCGGTGCCAAGCCGCCCGCGCGCCGGAAGGTTCGGGCCAGAATGTGCATCCTAGAAAGCACAGCGGATACGGGCGGATCTTCATATGTAATAGCCGTTGATGGACAGAGGGCCGCGCAAGCCCCGCATCCGGCACAGATCATCGGATCGATCGCCACGTGATCGCCCGCAGGTGTAATTGCTCCGGTCGGACAGATGTCCAGACAATTCGAGCACCCCGTTTGCTCGGCCCGGGAATGGGCGCATAGCGATTCATTCAACCTGACATAGAGCGGCTTCTCAAAGGTTCCGACCAATTGCACCGCATCGAACGCCATACGCGCAACAGCCACAGGGTCACGAGGATCAGCCCGCAGATATCCTTCGCGTTTGTCCGGCGCCGCAACCAGCGGCGACGCACCGGTTAAATCAACAACGATATCGCAGCGTGATGTCGCGCCATCGCGCGGGGCGCTCCAACTGAAATCTCCGCGCCCGCCGGGTAGCAGCTGCTGCACCTGATCCAAGTGCCAAGTGAAACCGCCCAGTGCGCCGCCAAGATTGCGAACCTGCGCCCTGGCAACGTCGTATGATCGGCTGAGGGGCTCAGCGTCATCCGTCACCAACACGGTCACGGCCAGGACACCAGAAAGCTGTTCCGCCAGTGGATAGGCAACCTCACCCGACCCTATGATACAGCAGGTGCCTTCGCTGATGACATCAACGCTGGGCGTAATGGGTTGCGACAACAGCGCCTCGGCCGCAAGCGCCGCCATCTTAGGGGTTGCGTCGGCGCTTTGTTCAGACCAACCGGCCCGGTCGCGCAAATCGACAAAGCCGGGTTCACTCACACCCAACTCTTCAGCGAGCTCACGAAAGACAGCTCTCTCCTGACCGCAGGCAATGACCAATTGTTCATCGCCTTTTATCAGCTCAGCCGCGGTTTCAAGCTCGCGTGTACATAACGCCGTATGAACCTTTGAACATCCCAGATCGCAGGCCGCAGAAATACCTTCCGCGTTCAGAGACTGAGTTCCCTCGCAATCACATAATACGAGCTTGCTGGCCATATCCCCTCCTGGCGCTGCTGGCAATTCCCCAGCACCTTAGGGCTTATCCCCGCGGAAGCAATCCGTAGGTCACGTGAAAAGATGTATAAAAGATATCTTTATGCACTATTTTTCACCCTGCACGACCTATCACATTGGTACTTTACGGATAAATAGCGAGTGAATGCGACATAATTAACCAAAACAGGGCTTGGCAGGTCGTCAATTTATGTACCATAGTACATCGCATAGAGGCAGGGGAGAGCCTTTCGGGGAGGAGCCAGTGGCCAAGGCCGCAAGCCAGAAAGAAATGCCAATTGGCGTCATCGTGCGCAAAACACCCGGGGTAACTCGCTGGGCGAAGTGGAACTGGCGTGCAGTTGCCCTTTTGCCTGGTGCCGGACCCGCAAACTGGCAGGAGTTGCGCCGTGAAGGCGAGGCCGTTGAATACCACGCGGCCACGCTCCCTTTGACGCTTTGGGCAGATGAAACCGAGGCCTATATGGTCAACCTATCGGATGGGCAGCCGTCTCTTTATCTTGTGCTTCGTAATGAGCTAGAGGGCGAGACGCCATTGAATGCCGTACTCCTGACCGCCTCGCCTTTTGAGGGTCAGGACTATGCCGATACCGGCGAAGAGATTGTCGAGAAAATTCCGATGACAGAGGGCCTGATCGCTTGGGTGCGCGATTTCACGTTGCAGTATCATCAGGACGAGGTGTTTGTGAAACGTCGCCGCGACAAGAAGCGCATTGATCTGATCGAAGACGGCAAAGGGGATGCGCGCATTCGGCAAGACTCGGATGTTTACCGTGCACCACGGCGGGTTCTGCAATGACTGAGACCCGCGATTTCTGGTCACGCCGCAAGGCCGCCGTACAGGCCGAAGCCGAGGCCGAGGCTTTGGCAGCGGAGAACGAAATCGTCGCGGCACAACACGCCGAGCTGGAAGAAAAGTCCGACGCCGAGATTTTGGCCGAATTCGACCTGCCCGATCCCGATACGTTGCAAGCAGGAGATGACGTTTCGGGCTTCATGGCCAGAGCCGTCCCTGATCGCCTGCGCCGTCGGGCTCTGCGTCGGTTGTGGAGGTTGAACCCGGTGTTGGCCAATGTCGATGGGCTGGTTGATTACGGAGAAGACTATACCGACGCCGCCTGCGTGATAGAGAACATCCAAACCGCCTATCAGGTTGGCAAGGGTATGCTCGCGCATGTCGAAGCACTTGCTGCCGAGGCAGCGCCTGAAGAAAACGCAACCGAACCCGAAACCGAAGAGCCTGAGGCCGTCGAAGAACCCGCAATCACCGCCGAGCCTGTTTCAGAACCTGTGTTAATGGCCGAAGTGGAAGTACCAGAGGAAACCGACCTCGTCCCCGCTCCGCGCCGTATGAAATTTGAATTCGAAGGATAACTCTATGACCGCAGACAACGCGCAAACCATTGATATCTCGGCCGAGGATCGTCTGCGCGCGGATTTCTACAACTTTCTGGGCCTGCTGCTGGCGGGCCCGCCAGATCAGTTGCTGCTGGATCAAATGGCGGGGCTGAGCGGGGATGATTCAGATTTGGGTCAGGCCATAGGCGCGATGGCACGCGTGGCCAAAGTCACCAAACCCGCGGCTGCCGAACGCGAGTTCAACGCGCTGTTCATCGGGCTGGGGCGCGGCGAGTTGCTACCCTATGCTAGCTTCTACCTCACCGGATTCCTGAACGAGAAACCTCTGGCGCAGTTACGCAATGACATGGCTGCGCGCGGCATCACGCGGGCGCAGAATGTTTATGAACCCGAAGACAACATCGCCTCGTTGATGGAGATGATGGCGGGCATGATCGTCGGTCGGTTTGGCACGCCCGCGACGCTCGAAGATCAAAAGGCGTTCTGGAACAAACATATCGGCCCATGGGCTGCACATTTCTATTCGGATTTGGAGGGCGCCGAAAACTCGGTTCTCTATGCCTCGGTCGGCACGGCTGGGCGGGTGTTCATGGAGATCGAGCGTGAAGCCTTCCGAATGACGGCGGCCTAACCCGCCATTCACCGGTGCCCTCTGGGCATCAAACCGCAATTGGGACAGGAGGAGCCCATGAGCAAGACCAAGGAAGAAGGCGCAACCCGCCGCGACTTCCTGAAACTGGCCGGAACCGCAGCGCCCGCTGCTGTTGCCGCTGCCAGCCTGACCGGGAAAGCCGAAGCGGCCGAGCTGCCAACGGATGATACCCGGATGCAGGATACCGCGCACACGCGCGCATACCTTGAAAGCACCCGGTTCTAAGCCGGACGTTTTCACCACCCGACAGACGGTTGCGATTGGCCCTGACGTCGGACGTAGCAGTACCAAGCCAGCCGTGGCTGACACGGCGCGCAAGGGAGGAAAGAAATGCTTAGGAAAAAGACCAACGGGGTTGCGAGACGCCCCCAGCGGACAAGTATCCTGTCCCAGGTCGGCGAAAAAACCGTCGATCGCCGCGCATTCCTGCGTGGCTCGGGCCTGACGATCGGCGGCCTCGCCGCGATCAGCGCCACGGGTGGAACCGTGACGCCCGCCAGCGCCCAGACAGCGGCAAACGCCGCCGTCGAAAATATCAAATCCGTATGCACCCACTGCTCGGTCGGCTGTACAGTTGTTGCCGAAGTTCAGAACGGTGTGTGGGTCGGGCAGGAACCCGGATGGGACAGCCCGTTCAACCTGGGTGCGCACTGCGCCAAGGGGGCCTCGGTCCGCGAGCACGCTCATGGTGAGCGCCGCCTGAAATATCCGATGAAAAAGGAAGGCGGAGAGTGGAAGCGCATCAGCTGGGAACAGGCGATCGACGAGATCGGCGATGGCATGATGAGCATTCGCGAAGAATCCGGGCCGGACAGCGTGTACTGGTTGGGGTCTGCGAAACATAACAACGAACAGGCCTATCTGTTCCGTAAGTTCGCCGCCTACTGGGGCACGAACAACGTGGACCATCAGGCCCGTATCTGCCACTCGACCACTGTTGCGGGCGTTGCGAACACATGGGGCTACGGCGCCATGACCAACTCGTACAACGACATGCATAACAGCCGGGCCATCTTTATCATCGGTGGTAACCCGGCCGAGGCGCACCCCGTCTCGCTGCTGCATATCCTGCGTGCGAAAGAGCAGAACAATGCCCCTCTGATCGTCTGCGACCCGCGCTTTACGCGCACCGCGGCCCATGCGGATGAATATGTTCGCTTCCGCCCCGGTACGGACGTCGCTCTGATCTGGGGTATCCTGTGGCACATCTTCGACAACGGTTGGGAGGACAAAGAGTTCATCCGCACCCGTGTCTGGGGTATGGACCAGATCCGCGAAGAGGTTGCCAACTGGAACCCCGAAGAGGTTGAGCGCGTCACCGGCACACCCGGCTCGCAGCTGCGCCGCGTGGCCCGGACGATGGTCAACAACCGTCCCGGCACTGTCGTATGGTGCATGGGTGGTACCCAGCATACCAACGGGAACAACAACACCCGCGCCTACTGCGTTCTGCAGCTTGCCTTGGGCAACATGGGCACAACGGGTGGTGGCACCAACATCTTCCGCGGCCACGACAACGTGCAGGGCGCGACAGATCTTGGTGTTCTGTCCCACACCCTGCCCGGCTACTATGGCTTGTCGAAAGGCGCATGGGGTCACTGGGCCCGCGTTTGGGGGGAAGAGCCCGAATGGCTGGCTGGCCAATTCGCCACGATCAAAGACAAGGAAGGCAAGGATAAACCGCTGCAGAATGAGCGCGGCATCCCGGTCTCCCGCTGGATCGATGGTGTTCTGGAAGATCCGGCCAACATGGATCAGGACAACAACGTCCGCGCAATGGTTCTGTGGGGCCACGCGCCCAACTCGCAGACCCGGATGACGGAAATGAAGACAGCGATGGAGAAGCTGGACATGCTGGTCGTGATTGACCCGTATCCCACCGTTTCTGCTGTTCTGCATGACCGCACCGATGGCGTCTATCTCTTGCCCGCCTGTACGCAGTTCGAAACCCGTGGCTCGGTCACGGCATCGAACCGGTCATTGCAGTGGCGCGACAAGGTGGTTGATCCGCTGTTCGAAAGCCTGCCGGATGAGGTCATCATGGCCAAATTCGCCAACAAATTTGGCTGGGCAGATCGGTTCTTCCGCAACATCGAAATGGAAGATCCAGAGACACCGAATGTTGAAAGCATCACGCGCGAGTTCAACTCGGGCCTCTGGACCATTGGCTATACCGGTCAGTCGCCGGAACGTTTGAAAAGCCATATGGCCAACCAGCATACGTTCGACAGAACCACGCTGCAAGCCATTGGTGGACCTAACGACGGTGAGTATTACGGTCTGCCCTGGCCCTGCTGGGGAACCGCTGAGATGGGTCATACGGGGACACCAAACCTCTATGACATGTCCAAACCGGTGGCCGAAGGTGGCCTGACCTTCCGCGCGCGCTTTGGCGTTGAACGGGATGGCGACAACCTGCTGGCCGAAGGGGTCTATAGCGTTGGATCGGAAATTCAGGATGGTTATCCCGAATTCACGATGCAAATGCTGATGGACCTTGGTTGGGACGGTGACCTGACGGCTGAGGAACGCGCGGCCATCGACGCCGTTGCGGGGCCAGAGACCAACTGGAAAACCGACCTTAGCGGCGGCATCCAGCGGGTCGCGATCGCTCATGGCTGTGCGCCCTTCGGGAACGCCAAAGCCCGCGCGGTTGTCTGGACCTTCCCGGATCCGATCCCACTGCACCGCGAGCCGCTTTACACAAACCGGCGCGATCTGGTGGAGGACTATCCAACCTACGACGACCGTCAGGCTTATCGCCTGCCGACCCTTTATGCTTCGATCCAAAAGAACGACTTTTCAAAGGATTATCCGATAATCCTCACATCTGGTCGTCTGGTCGAATATGAAGGTGGCGGGGATGAGACGCGGTCGAACCCGTGGCTGGCCGAGCTTCAGCAGGACATGTTCGTCGAGATCAATCCGCGTGATGCCAACAATCTTGGTATTCGTGACGGATCACAGGTCTGGGTCGAAGGTCCTGAGGGTGGCAAGGTCAAGGTGATGGCGATGCTGACCAACAGGGTCGGTGCCGGTGTGGCCTTCATGCCGTTCCACTTTGGTGGCCATTTCCAGGGCGAGGACCAGCGGCACAAATATCCCGCCGGTGCTGATCCCTATGTGCTGGGTGAAAGTACCAACACCGCCCAGACCTATGGCTATGATTCAGTGACCCAGATGCAAGAGACCAAAGCGACTCTGTGCAAGATCTGGGCAGCGTAAGGAGGAGAAGAGAAAATGGCAGCAAGAGCAAAGTTTCTCTGCGACGCCGAACGCTGCATCGAGTGCAATGCCTGCGTCACCGCGTGCAAAAACGAGCACGAGGTGCCGTGGGGCGTAAACCGCCGCAGGGTGGTGACGATCAATGACGGTGACCCGGGCGAACGCTCCATCTCGGTGGCCTGTATGCATTGTTCGGATGCGCCTTGCATGGCGGTGTGCCCGGTCGACTGCTTCTATCAGAACGAAGAAGGGGTCGTCCTGCACTCCAAGGACCTGTGCATTGGCTGTGGCTATTGCTTCTACGCGTGCCCGTTCGGCGCGCCGCAGTATCCACAGGCGGGCAACTTCGGATCACGCGGCAAGATGGACAAATGTACCTTCTGCGCTGGCGGCCCCGAAGAAACGCACTCGACCGCAGAGTTCGCCAAATATGGTCGCAACCGGATTGCCGAGGGCAAATTGCCCATCTGCGCCGAGATGTGTTCCACCAAGGCCCTGCTTGCCGGTGACGGCGATGTGGTCTCGGCCATCTACCGCGAGCGCGTCGTTGCGCGCGGGTTTGGCTCGGGCGCATGGGGTTGGGGCACTGCCTACGACCAGAAGGACGGCTAAGACCGTTCTCCATAAACCAAACAGGCGACCCGCATTCGTGGGTCGCCTGATCTGGGATTATGACCGAGGTTCAGATGCTCCGCTTACTCATCGCATTGCTGTTCACCATTGGGCTGGCTCAGACCACCGTTGCGCAAACCAACGAAGCCGAGGCCCCTGCAACCGAGAATGAGCGCTCCACAACCGGAGGCGCAACCACGCTTGAGGACATTCTGGCCCGGCAGCGTGGCGAGAAGGTGGACAATGCGTATCGTTCGGAGAACACTGGGCAAGGCAATGTTGAAGGACTGCTAGGTCAGTTCGGTGCAAGCGGCGTGGCCTCGGACAGTGACGTCTATCGGGCGTTACGCTTTGGCTCGGCTGACGTCAGCGTTTCCTCTCATGGACCGGCTGACAGTGTTTTGATTCAGGACGGCGGCATGTGGTGGCTGAATTTCCGGACCGGGCCATTGCGCGAATATGGAACCTTTATTCTACTCGGCATGATCGCCATCATCGCGCTATTCTTCCTGCTCCGTGGAAGAATTCGGATCGATGGAGAAAAGACCGGCCGCACCGTCTTGCGTTTCAACAGTTTCGAACGGTTTGGTCATTGGCTATTTGCCGGGTCGTTCATTGTGCTGGCGATTTCTGGTCTGCTAACACTTTATGGACGCGACTTCCTAATCCCGATCTTTGGCAAAGAAGGCTTTGCGACCATCGCGCAGGGGTGCAAATGGCTGCACAATAACCTCGCCTGGGCCTTTATGCTGGGGTTAATCATCGTCACCATAAACTGGATCGCCCATAACATCCCCAACCGGACCGACCTGAAATGGTTGGCCGCCGGAGGGGGCCTGTTCACCAAAGGCAGCCACCCACCCGCCAAGAAGTTCAACGCGGGCCAGAAAGTGATCTTCTGGGCCTGTATCCTGCTCGGCGTCTCGATCAGCTTGTCAGGTCTGTCACTGCTCTTCCCGTTTGAGTTGCCAATGTTCGCCAAGACCTTCGCAGTGGCGAACTCAACCGGCATCCCGCAAGCCTTGGGCCTGAACCTGCCCGTTCAGATGTCACCGCAGGAAGAGATGCAATATGCACAAGTCTGGCACGTAATGGTCGCCTATGTGTTCATCGCCATCATCATTGCCCATATCTACCTTGGCTCGGTCGGCATGGAAGGTGCCTTCGATGCCATGGGCACCGGTGAAGTCGAAGAGCAATGGGCGCGCGAGCATCACTCGCTTTGGCTGGAAGAGGTGCAGGAAAAAGAGGCCAGCAAGGCGGCGGCCTCACCCGCAGAATAGATGCGCTGGCTGGTTCTTGCAGTTGCCCTGATCCCCCTACCCGCCTGGGCCGAGTTCTTTACGCTCAAAGGCCACGGCGGGCCGATCATGGGGATCGCCACCGCCCCGGACGGGCGCATTGCAACCGCCAGCTTCGACAATTCGGTCGGTCTGTGGACCGGACAGACACCGGAATGGCTAGAGGGGCATGAGGCCGCAGTGAACACGGTCGCTTTCAACGGAACCGCGATCTATTCCGCAGGGGATGATTTCACACTACGCCGCTGGCCCGGAGGCGAAGTGGTCGGGCAACACAAAGGCAAGATCGTCGGTATCGCGGCATCGAAAACGCATGTCGCGACCGCAAGTTGGGATGGCACCATCGGACTGTGGCCAGAGGATGGGTCAAATCCCACAATACTTGGCCCAACCGGCAGCGGTGTAAATGCTGTCGCCTTTACCCCAGATGGCGCAGAGCTTTATTCGGCAGGTGTCGATGGCTCGCTTCGTATCTGGAATGTCGCCAGCGGTCAGGAGACGGATCGCCTTGTCGAGCATGGCTTCGGCATCAACGAACTGGTCCTGAACACACAAGACGGATGGATCGCCTATGGGGCCGTTGACGGCGTGACCCGCATCCTGAACCTGACCACAGGGGAAGAGCGCGACTTTACACTGGATCGAAGACCCATCCTTGCTATGGCGCTTAGCCCTGATCGCCAGCTTTTGGCAGTTGGTGATGGCGAAGGCTATATCATGGTCATCGACACCAAAGAGTGGCGCATCGCACAGGATTTCCGCGCCACCCTGCGCGGTCCGGTCTGGGCACTGGCATTTTCTGCGGACGGGCAGAACATCCATGCAGGCGGCATTGATGAGGCGATGTACAGTTGGCCAGTCCAGTCCCTGCGCGATCAGGAACAGATGGCAGCAGCTGAGCCGAGTTTTCTGAAAGACCCCGACAAGATGGACAATGGTGAACGGCAATTCGCTCGCAAATGCTCAATCTGCCACAGCCTGACACCGGATAGTGAACGGCGCGCGGGTCCCACATTGCATCAGATCTTCGGACGGCGGGCTGGAACCTTGCCCGGATATTTCTACTCGGACACGCTGCAAGACTCTGATATCATTTGGAATGAAGAGACCATTAATGCTCTTTTCGACGAAGGCCCTGACCACTACATTCCGGGGTCAAAGATGCCGATGCAGCGGATCACGCAAGCGCAGGACCGGATCGATCTGATCACGTTTCTGCAGAGCGCCACCGCATCACAGGATTGAGCCGGAGGACCAAATGAAAGCCTTTCTGACTGCTGTCGCCGCAATGGTCGTGATTACAGTCGCCGCCCCGTATACGCTGGATCAGTTCGGGTTCAGCGCCGAAGATAGGACTTCTGGTTCGGCAGTCCGCCTCGACTGAATGACGCAATACCTTACCACCCGAGAACTGGCTGATCTGCTGCGCATTGGTGAGCGGAAAGCATATGATCTGGCCTCATCGGGGGAGATCCCCTGTGTGCGCGCCATGGGCAAACTTCTGTTCCCAAAGGCCGAGATCATCGCCTGGCTGAACGCCTCACGCTCAGGCCCGCAAGTGGCCGAGCCGCCTCTGCCGCCGATCGTCGCCGGCAGTCACGATCCGCTGCTGGATTGGGCTTTGCGGGAAAGTGGCTCTGGATTGGCAACCTATTACGATGGCTCTTTCGACGGGTTGAACCGTCTTGCCGATCGCAGCGCGCAGGCGGCAGCCCTGCACATCCATGAACCGGACGGCTTCAACATCCAATCCCTGCGCGACACAATGGGTGAAGCGCCGGTGATCCTTTACCAGATTGCACTGCGACAACGCGGCCTGCTTCTGGCACCCGGCGTATCAGGCATCTCGGGCTTTCAGGACCTGAAAGGCAGGCGGATCATCCTGCGGCAAGACAGTGCCGCCAGTCAGCGACTATTTGATGCGCAGCTCAGCGCCCACAAACTGACACGCAGTAATCTGAACACCCTGCCCGTCTGCGCCCGCACCGAAGAAGAACTTGCGACCGCCCTGCGGGATGGCAAAGCCGAGGTTGGGTTCGGCCTTGGAGCACTGTCCCGACCGAATGGCCTGAGTTTCGTACCCACTCATCCCGAGCGGCTTGACCTCGCCATCTGGCGACGCGCAGTTTTTGAACCGCCGATGCAGACCTTGACCCAGTTCCTGCAATCCCAGCGTTTTAAAGAACGCGCAGCCGAACTGGGTGGGTACGACCTGACGGATCTGGGCCAAATCCACCACAACGGTGCCAGCGGCTGATCCTTCATCTTTTCCCAAATACTCTCGCCGAAGGCGAAATCACCGCGCGTTCGGAAAGAACATCTGCTGCCCATCCAACTGATAGGATTCAATCGCAGCCTGACCATCAGGCCCGATCAGCCAGTCAATGAACCGCTGCCCCGCTGCAGCGCGCACTCCGGGGTGTTTTTCCGGGTTCACCAAGGTTACCCCGTATTGGTTGAACAAACGGGGGTCGCCTTCCACCAGAATCTCAAGATCGCCCCGATTGCCAAAAGAAGACCACGTGGCACGATCGGTCAGGACATAGGCGTCCATTCCGCTCGCTACATTCAGCGTTGCCCCCATCCCTGCGCCCGCTTCGCGGTACCAAGTGCCCGAGGCGGCGGTTGGATCAATACCCGCCGTCTCCCAGTGACGCATCTCAGCCTTATGGGTGCCGCTGTCATCCCCACGCGAGGTAAAGGGCGCCCTTGCCTCAGCCACTGCAGTCAGAGCAGCAACGATATCGTTCCCGCCGCGTGCTCCGGCCGGATCGGACTTCGGACCAACCAGCACAAAGTCATTATACATGACATCAAACCGTTCGACGCCCCAACCATCGGCCACAAACTGTTCTTCCGCGGGTTTGGAATGGACCAGCAGCACGTCACCATCGCCGTTGACCGCATTTCGGATCGCCTGCCCGGTGCCGACCGCAACGACGCGCACATCGATGCCCGTCTCTGCCTCAAACCCCGGAAGGATGTAGTCCAACAGGCCCGAGTTTTGTGTTGAGGTCGTGGATTGCACGATGATGAAAGGCTCGTCTGCCCAACTGGCACTAGCCGTCAGCCCCATCGCAACAATTGATGCCCGAATGAAATCAGGGATCATTCGATATCTCCATTCAAGTTTTTTCAGGTTACCAGACCACCCGCCAGATACCGGCGCGCCGCGTCGCTTTCGGGCTTCTCCAGCACTTGCCGAGCAGGCCCATGTTCCACAACATTTCCCGATTGCATCATCACAATATCCGACGCCAAGCGCCGCGCCTGTCCGATGTCATGCGTCACCATCACAAAACGTGCACCGCGTTCCGAAGCGCGCAGGACCATCCGCTCGATCTTTTGCGTGGCGCTCGGGTCAAGGGCGCTGGTGGGCTCATCCAGAAACAAGGTCTCAGGGTCTAAAGCCAACGCGCGCAAAATTGCCAGCCGCTGCGCCTCACCCCCTGAGAGCGAGCGCGCAGGCTGGCGCGCCTTACCACCCAAGCCACCTTCGGCCAGCAGGGCATCAATGCGTGCCTTCCGCTGACTGCGCGAGAGAGATTGCCGCCTCAGCACAAAATCCAGATTGGCGGCAACCGAACGGCGCAGCAAAACGGGATTCTGAAACACCATCGCCTGCCGCGCGGTGTGGCTTGCATTCAGAACAAGCCCGTTTTGGCGAACACGTCCCGTATCTGGATGGATCAGGCCATGAAGGCAACGCAGAAGAAGACTTTTCCCAGCCCCGTTTGGCCCAAGGATCAATGTCGGCCCCGGCCCATCCAAGCAAAGATTCGGGACGTCGAGCAGCACCTTGCCATCACGCGCGATGCTCAGGTCATAGACTTCTAATATGCCCGGCGCTCCGGTTACTACATCACGCATGGCGTAACCCTTCCCGCTCGGCCCGCAGGGTCAGGGCACTGACCATGGCGTTCACCGCCACGGCCAGACCGATCAGGATCACCCCTAAGGCTAGCGCCAGCGCCAGATTCCCCTTCGAAGTTTCCAGCGCGATTGTCGTCGTCATGACCCGGGTCACGTGATTGATATTGCCACCCACAATGATCACCGCCCCGACCTCAGCAATCGCGCGGCCAAACCCGGCCAACAGAGCAGTGACAAGCGCCAGCCGTGCATCCCACAACAGCACCGGTACCGAGGCCAACCGAGACACGCCAAGCGAACGGAGCTGCTCGGCATATTCTTCGGCCAGCATCTCGACAACCTGTCGGGTCAGTGCAGCCATGATCGGTGTTACCAGCACCATCTGTGCGATGATCATGGCGGTAGGGGTATAGAGTAATTCCAGCACGCCCAGGGGGCCCGACCGAGACAACATCAGGTACACCAACAAGCCGACAACAACCGGAGGGAACCCCATCAAAGCATTCACCAGAATGATCAGCGCGCGACGCCCCGGAAACCGCGCGACGGCCAGAGCTGCACCGATCGGCATCCCGATGACCGCCGAAATCAGCACCGCGAAGATCGAAACGCGCAGCGACAACAGCACAATCGCCCACAGCTCAGAATCCCCTTCAAGGATCAGCGAAAGCGCGTGACTGAATTCTGATGCAAAACCTTGCATTTTCTACCGATATCACCCCAATTTCTAACGAAATGCGTTAAAATACAGGGAAATACTAAAGACTCTGTCTCACAAGTACAGACACAAATTCGGCATTCAAAACAAGAAACGCGGCCCCGAGGGGCCGCGTTAGACTACAGCGATTTAAGCAGCGCTTAGTTCAGCGCAGCATCCGTGATCTGGTGGGTCCAGGCCCCATCGGGCTTCTGGGTGATAACCGGATCAGAGCCGCCTGCCAGCAGCGTATCAACCGTGCGGTCGAAATCTGACGGGTCCAGCGCGCCATTCGATCCTGCGGTCAGCTTGGCGATCTCACCCATCATACGCTTTTGATGCTCTTCAGTCTGGGCACCGGTTTCATCGTTCTCAAGAACGATCTCGGCCGCTTCGTCCGGGTGCTCTTCGGCGTATTTCCAACCTTTCATCGAGGCACGAACAAACCGTTCCATCTTGTTGGTGAAGTCTGCATCGCTCAGATTTTCTTCAAGCACATAAAGGCCATCCTCAAGCGTGGCGACGCCCTGATCCTCGTATTTGAAAGTCACCAGCTCTTCGGGCGTGACGCCCGCGTCGATGACCTGCCAATATTCGTTGTAGGTCATGGTGCTGATGCAATCCGCCTGACGCTGCAGCAGCGGGTCGACGTTAAAGCCCTGCTTCAGCACCTCGACACCACTGTCGCTTTTGCCATCGGTGCTGATGCCCAACTGGCTCATCCAGCTCATGAACGGGAATTCGTTGCCGAAGAACCAGACCCCCAAAGTGCGGTTTTTCAGGTCCTCGGGTGAAGCAATCCCCGCATCTTTCCAGCAGGTGAGCATCATGCCCGAGCTTTTGAAGGGCTGGGCGATGTTCACCAGCGGCAGCCCCTTTTCACGCGCGGCCAACGCAGCAGGCATCCATTCGACGGTTACATCGGCACCGCCGCCAGCAATAACCTGTGTGGGTGCGATGTCAGGGCCGCCAGGCAGAATGGTGACATCCAGCCCCTCTTCTTCGTAGAACCCTTTGTCCTTGGCTACATAATAGCCTGCGAATTGAGCCTGCGTGACCCACTTCAATTGCAATGTCACCTCATCCGCCGACCAGGCCGTGGTTGCGGCCAGGCTAAAGGCGGCAACCGCCCCGCTGAGTAGCTTTTTCATCTTCAAGTCTCCTAGTTGCTATTGTTGTCCCGTTTTCGGGATCTGTTGAATTGTTGCCCTTATCCGCGTTGCGACGGGTGCCAGAAGGTCACCGCCTTTTCGATCATCGCCACCAGGCCATAGAAAGCGGTCCCTGCCAGCGCGGCCACCACAATCTCGGCCCACACCATATCCAGCGACAGCTGCCCGACGCTGGTTGATATCCGAAAGCCCATGCCCAAAGTGGGTGAGCCAAAGAACTCGGCCACGATAGCGCCAATCAGAGCCAGAGTCGTAGAAATCTTAAGCCCGTTGAAAATGAACGGCATCGCGGCGGGAAGGCGCAGCTTCAGAAAGCTTTGCCAATAGGTGGCCGCATAGGTTTCCATCAGATCACGCTGCATTGCTGTGGCCTCGCGCAGCCCAGCGACGGTGTTCACCAACATTGGAAAGAACACCATCACAACGACCACAGCCGCTTTGGAATGCCAGTCAAACCCGAACCACATCACCAGAATGGGGGCCGTGCCCACAATCGGCAGCGCCGCGACGAAATTGCCTACAGGCAAAAGGCCAAGGCGCAGGAAATCCCACCGATCCACGGCAATCGCCATCAGGAAGGCCGCACCACAGCCGATCAAATAGCCACTCAGCGCACCTTTGATGATCGTCTGCACGAAGTCTGCCCAAAGGATCGAGAGGCTGTCACCAAAGCGCACCGCAATCACCGACGGCGCGGGCAGAATGACCAGAGGTACGTCGAGCCCGCGCACCAAAAGTTCCCACATACCGATGATGGTCAGGCCAAAGATCAGTGGGGCCAGAAGGCGCACCATCTGGCTGTTTGCCTGCGGCCCGCTTGCAAGGCGGGTGTTGAGCCACCAGCCGAACAGCCACAAAAGGATCGCACAAAAAACCAGTATCATTGCGCCATCCCCATTCGCTTGAGAACCGTCCGCTCCAGCAGCCCTAACAGGCCCACAAGACAGGCGGCCAGGATGGCTGCTCCGAACAGGGCTGACCAGATTTGAACCGTCTGGCCATAATAGCTGCCCGCCAGCAACCGCGCGCCCAGCCCCGCAACCGCGCCGGTTGGCAGTTCACCCACAATGGCCCCGACCAAAGACGCCGCGATCCCGATTTTCAGCGACGTGAACAAGTAAGGCATCGACGCAGGCAGGCGAAGCTTCCAGAAACTCTGTGACCGGCTGGCGTTGTAAGTGCGCAGCAGATCTAACTGCATTGCATCCGGGCTGCGTAAGCCTTTGACCATGCCGACGACGACCGGGAAAAAGCTTAGATAGGCCGAGATGATCGCCTTTGGTATAAGCCCCTGCACTCCGATGGAATAGAGAACCACAATGATCATTGGCGCCAGCGCAATGATCGGGATGGTCTGGCTGACAATCGCCCAAGGCATCACTGACAGGTCCATCACCTTGCTATGCACGATCCCGACCGCCAGCAGAATGCCCAGCCCGGTGCCAATCGCAAAGCCCAAGATCGTCGCGCTGAGCGTGATCCAACCGTGATAAACCAGCGAGCGTTTCGAGGTGATCTTCTTGTTGACCGTGGAATCCCACAACTCAAGCACCACGTCATGCGGAGCAGGAAGACGGGGACGATCTTGCTCCCAAGTCTCTGGAATGGCGAAACTATTGTCCCAGACCAGAATGATATCGTATTCCAGCAAGCGCTCTTTCGCGGTCGGCGGGTCCACCTCCTCGCCCGCGCGCTCGGCTGCGTTCAACGCGCTGTCGATATTCATCGGGATGCAGGCAATATACCAGATCGCCACAATGGCTGCGATGACCCACATTACGGCTGTGAATTGCTTCATGCCCGCCACTCCATCCGGATCACCGGGACCGTATCGGGCGGCACCGGCGGCTCCGTCCCTGTCTCAACAAACCCCTCGCGCCTATAAAACCGCTGCGCGTCTACGTTGGGTACGTGGGTCGTTAACCAAAGGTAGTCGCGATCCTCTTTGGCCATGTCCAGCAATGTTTTGCCCATGCCCTCGCCTGTCCGCAGGCAATAAAGCGCACCGATTTTCTTTTCGACCGGATCAACCGACATGTAGCAATCCACTGGATCGCCCGCGACCCAGATGTCACGTTTTGGAAATGCCTCGCGGATCAAATCCTCTAGCTGTTGCTGAGGCAGGTCTTCAGGCATCCACTCCGTCTCATCGAGCCACGTCCAAATGACCCGAGCGCAAGCGGCCACGTCATCCACCGTTGCCTTTCTGATGTCATTGCCCGCCATCACACGTCATCCCCATGCCCCGCCCGCAGCCCTTCGCGCACGCGGTGGGCCACTTCGATGAACTCAGGCGTATCACGAATGTCTAAAGGCCGCTCTTTCGGCAGTGGGCTGTCGATCACATCTGTGATCCGCCCAGGCCGCGGGCTCATCACCACAATCTTGGTGCTTAGATACACCGCCTCGGGGATCGAATGTGTAACAAAGCCGATGGTTTTTTCGGTTCGCGCCCACAATGCGAGCAACTGTTCATTCAGGTGATCCCTCACAATCTCATCCAGCGCGCCGAACGGCTCGTCCATCAACAGGATATCCGCATCAAACGCCAAGGCCCGCGCGATACTGGCCCGCTGCTGCATCCCGCCCGATAACTGCCACGGAAATTTAGCACCAAACCCTGCAAGATCAACAAGTTCCAGCACTTTGTTGACACGTTCATCCTGCTCGGCTGAGGAGTATCCCATGATCTCAAGCGGCAACTTGATGTTCTTTGCGATGGTACGCCAGGGATACAGCCCCGCCGCCTGAAACACATAGCCATACGCCCGCTTTCGCCGCGCTTCATCCGGGGTCATCCCATTCACGGTCAGAGTTCCACCTGTCGGCGCCTCAAGCGCAGCGATACAACGCAAAAAGGTCGTCTTGCCGCAGCCCGAAGGGCCGATGAAACTCACGAACTCCCCTTTCTTAATGGATAGGTTTACGTCCTTGAGGGCATGAACTGGCCCATCATTTGTCTGGAAGGTGAGGTCCAAGTTGTTGGCCTCAATAACTGTATTGCCTGCTTCGTTCATGTCTCTTTGTCCGTTGCCTTCCAGCGGGTGACCATATGCTCGGTCGCTGCAAAAAGGTTTCCATTCTTTGCCCGCAGACGCTCGCCACTGACGAAATTCTCAAGCCTGTCCCAATCTCGATAGAGCGCTGTGCGCCAGTAGTCACGCAGGATATCCTCATCAATCGCGCCATGCTTGATCATCCGCGCCAACAGCCCATAAATGCTGAGGATATAACGCGCTAACCCGCGTTCCTCACTTTCCAAGTCGCCATAGTCTTGCGTGTGCAAGCCAGCAAAGAAACGCTGTCTCGCCTCGCGAAACTGTGCAGCCTGCAGCGTTTCGTGAATCACATGGATCGACTCACGCAAAAACCGACGCTCATCCTTGTCCTGCCCGCGCGCTTGCAATCGCATCTGACGCCATACAAACGCAGTTGTCACGATCACAGCCAGCGCGGCAAGGATCGCCGCCACATCCGCCGAGATATCCAGCCAGAATTCCAAACTCATTTCAGCCGCGATCAAACACCTGAGGCCGGAATGCCGGTCCGCTCAACAGGCCGAGGCGCTGTCAGCTCTTTCCAGGTGCTCAGCGCTTTGTTCACGTGGGTATTGGCCTCACGCGCCACGAACTTCCCGTGCCCTTCCTGTGTCTGAATTTCTCCATCATGGACAGCCACTGCACCACGCGTCAGCGTGAACCGAGGCAACCCGCGTACCTCCTTACCCTCGAAAACGTTGTAGTCGATCGACGACTGCTGTGTCTCGGCGGAAATGACTTTGGCCTTGTCCGGATCCCAAACCACCAAATCCGCATCCGCACCCACCAAAACTGCACCCTTTTTTGGATAGCAATTCAATATCTTGGCGATATTTGTCGAAGTCACGGCCACAAACTCGTTCGGCGTCAGACGCCCGGTATTCACACCATGAGTCCACAGCATCGGCATCCGATCTTCCAACCCGCCGGTCCCGTTCGGGATCTTTGTGAAATCCCCCACGCCATTGCGTTTCTGTTCGGTCGTAAAGGCGCAATGATCCGTTGCCACAACGCTTAGCGTCCCCGATTGAAGGCCGTTCCACAGGCTGTCCTGGTGCTGTTTGTTCCGAAACGGTGGGCTCATGACCCGCCGCGCCGCGTGTTCCCAATCGTGGTGGAAATATTCGCCTTCATCCAAGGTCAGATGTTGGATCAAAGGCTCTCCCCATACCCGCTTGCCCTGCATCTTGGCGCGCCGAATGGCCTCATGGGCCTCCTCACAGGATGTATGCACCACATAAAGTGGTACTCCCGCCATGTCGGCAATCATGATCGCGCGGTTCGTGGCCTCACCCTCAACCTGAGGCGGGCGAGAATAAGCATGCGCTTCCGGCCCGGTATTGCCCTCGGCCAGCAGCTTGGCACTCAGCTCTGCCACCACATCGCCGTTTTCAGCATGGACCATGGCAGTGCCACCCAGCTCGGCCAGACGCTTGAACGAAGCGAACAGTTCATCATCGTTCACCATCAACGCGCCTTTATAGGCCATGAAATGCTTGAACGTATTGATGCCGCGCGTCTCGATGACGGTTTTGATATCATCAAACACCTGCTCGCCCCACCAGGTCACCGCCATATGGAACGAATAGTCACAATTCGCGCGCGTCGACTTATTGTCCCAGCGTTTCAGAGCATCCAACAGGCTCTCCCCTGGATTTGGCAGCGCAAAGTCCACCACCATCGTGGTTCCACCCGCCAAAGCAGCCCGCGTACCGCTTTCGAAATCATCGCTGGAATAGGTGCCCATGAATGGCATCTCCAGATGCGTATGGGGATCGATCCCACCCGGCATCACATAACAGCTCGACGCATCCAGTTCCTTGTCACCTCGCAGGTCCGGCCCAATCTCGGTTATCACCCCGCCTTCGACCCTTACATCCGCCTTATAGGTCAGATCAGCCGTCACAACGGTTCCGTTCTTGATCACAGTGCTCATCTTAAACTCCCTGATGCGGTCTGCGCCGCTTGCTTCATCTGGCTAAAAATATCCCGGGGGAGCCGCCCATCGGGCGACGGGGGCAGAGCCCCCTATTCCACAATCTCTGCTGTCTCAACGACCGCATGCAACAGAACATCCGCCCCGGCTGCAGCCCAATCCTTGCTGATCTCTTCGGCCTCGTTATGGCTCAACCCATCTACGCATGGGCACATCACCATCGCGGTTGGCGCTACTCGATTGATCCAGCAGGCGTCATGCCCGGCCCCTGAGATGATGTCCGTATGCGAATAGCCCAAACGCTCGGCCGCACCGCGTACCGCCGCCACGCAACCTTCGTCGAACTTAACCGGATCAAACCCACCGACCTTCTCAAACTCGATCTGCAGCCCCATCTCTTCAACGATATCTTCGGCGGCGACCCGCAGACGGTTTTCCATGTCGGTAATCACGTCCAGCTCGGGCGAGCGGAAATCGACCGTGAACACCGCCTTCCCCGGGATAACATTTCTCGAGTTCGGATAGACATCGATATGGCCCGCCGCGCCAACGGCATGAGGCGCATGCGACCACGCGATCTCATCCACTTTTTCAAGAATACGCGCCATAGCCAGCCCGGCGTTCTTGCGCATTGGCATCGGCGTAGATCCAGTATGCGCATCCTTGCCGGTCACCGTCACCTGCGTCCAGCTTAGCCCCTGACCGTGTGTGACAACACCGATGTCCTTGCCTTCGGCTTCCAGAATCGGACCCTGTTCAATGTGCAATTCGAAGAACGCGTGCATCCTACGCGCGCCGACCTCTTCTTCACCGCGCCATCCGATACGATTCAGCTCATCCCCAAACTTTTTACCTTCGGCATCCTCGCGATCGTAAGCCCAATCTTGTGTGTGCATACCGGCGAATACGCCCGAAGACAGCATTGCGGGCGCATATCGCGTCCCTTCTTCGTTGGTCCAGTTGGTCGCGACAATCGGATGCTTGGTCTTGATGCCAAGATCATTCAGCGTCCGAATGATCTCTAATCCGCCAAGTACCCCCAATACGCCATCATACTTGCCACCGGTTGGCTGTGTGTCCAGATGCGATCCGACGTACACAGGCAGGGCCTCAGGGTCAGCCCCTTCACGATGCGCAAACATGTTGCCCATCTGATCCAACCCCATGGTGCAGCCCGCATCCTCACACCAATTCTGAAACAAGGCGCGCCCTTCAGCGTCTTCGTCAGTCAAGGTCTGGCGATTATTCCCGCCCGCAACACCTGGGCCGATCTTGGCCATCTCCATCAGGCTATCCCATAACCTATCGCCATTGATCCTTAGGTTCTGCGCCGGAGCTGCCATCTTGTTCTTCCCTGTTGCTTGCGATTTGGCTCGCTTTTGGTGTCTTGATTTGACCATCTGGTCAAACTCACGCTATCACGGGTTCGACATCAGTCAAGAAATTGCAGTGACCTGCCGGAATTTTCGACATAATTGACGCCCATCTGGCCGAAAAAGAGACATCAGGTGAATATGCCCAAAGACCGCGCCCCTACCCGGATTCAACAAAAGAACCGTACAGCGATTCTGGAGGCGGCCCTGAACGTGTTCTCTGCTCATGGTTTTCGAGGCGCAACCGTTGACCAGATCGCTGCCGAGGCTGGGCTTAGCAAGCCAAACCTGCTGTACTATTTCCCATCGAAAGAGGCGATCCACACAGCGCTTTTGTCCGGATTGCTCGAAGTCTGGCTCGCCCCCTTGTATGCACTGAATGAAAACGGCGACCCTTTGGAAGAGATACTGGCCTACATCCAGCGCAAACTTGAAATGAGCCGCGACCTTCCCCGCGAAAGCCGACTATTTGCCAACGAGTTGGTCCAGGGCGCGCCCCGAATTCACGATGCGCTGTCCACTGACCTCAAAAAGCTGGTCGATGAAAAAGCAGCGATTCTGACCCGTTGGATGGACCAAGGCAAAATCGCAAACTTGCATCCACACCATCTGATCTTCTCGATCTGGGCGCTGACCCAGCACTACGCAGATTTCGACGTTCAGGTCAGGGCGATTCTCGCGGACGAAGACCCTTACGAAGGTGCCGCCCCGTTTATAGAAACACTCTATCGGAAACTGCTCACACCTTAAGGGACGATTAACCCTATTGAGAAAAGTTCGGGGGATGATGACGTATCGGCCAGATCCCGAGCCATGGATCACTCAGCTTTTCTCATCCCGGTCTGCGCGAAAGGGCGCCATCGTGCGCCGCTCGGTTGCCTGGGTTGAGCGCGAAGTTGGTCACGCAGCCTTTCAGGCCGAAGTAAAACGGCGCGGATATCACCTGATCCGCACCGCCAATCAATATGTCATAATCTGCCACAACGGCCCGATCGACATTCTGTTCTGAGAAAGTTCGTCGAATTTTCTCCACCAAGATTTTTCGACGAAAAATCTCTGACTACTCTGCTGCTTTTGCCATCGGGTTATTCGGATGCGTCGTCCAGTTGGCATAATCTGGATCAACGACTTTGCCCGTGCGTGGATCAACGTCTCCTGCATTCATTGGCACCATCGAGATGCACCCTTCTACCGGGCAAACATCCACGCAAAGATTGCAGGCCACGCATTCTTCATCGATGACCTCAAACACGCGGTCTGCCGACATCGAAATCGCCTGATGGCTGGTATCCTCGCAAGCCGCGTAGCAACGGCCACATTTTATACACTGATCCTGATCGATCTTTGCCTTGGCGATGTAGTTGAGGTTCAGATACTGCCAGTCCGTCACATTGGGCACCGCCCGCCCGATCACTTCGTCGACGCTGGCATAGCCTTTTTCGTCCATCCATTCCGACAAGCCAGCCGTCAGTTCGTCAATGATCTTGAACCCATAGGTCATAGCTGCAGTGCAGACCTGAACATTGCCGCAACCCAGCGAGATAAACTCTGCTGCATCGCGCCAAGTGGTGACGCCACCGATGCCTGAGATCGGCAGCCCATGCGTGGCTTCGGCCCGCGCAATCTCGGACACCATCGACAACGCGATTGGTTTCACCGCCGGTCCGCAGTAGCCACCATGGCTGCCTTTACCGTCAATCGAGGGTTCGGGGCTGAACGTATCCAGATTGACGCTGGTGATCGAGTTAATCGTATTGATCAGCGATACAGCATCCGCACCGCCATTCTTGGCTGCCGCTGCCGGTTTGCGGATATCCGTAATGTTCGGCGTTAGCTTCACGATAACTGGGCGGTCGTAATACTGTTTGCACCAACGGGTCACCATTTCGATGTATTCCGGCACCTGCCCGACGGCAGACCCCATACCCCGTTCACTCATCCCGTGCGGACAGCCAAAATTCAGCTCGATCCCGTCCGCACCGGTTTCAGCCACACGCGGCAGAATGGCCTTCCAAGCAGCCTCCTCACAGGGCACCATAATCGAGGCGATCAGGGCGCGATCTGGATAATCCGCCTTTACGCGGGCCATTTCCTCAAGGTTCACCTCAAGCGGCCGATCTGTGATCAGTTCGATGTTGTTGAGTCCCAACAACCGGCGGTCCGCGCCATAAATCGCGCCATAGCGTGGGCCGTTCACATTCACGACCGGAGGCCCCTCGGCCCCCAAGGTCTTCCACACTACGCCGCCCCATCCGGCCTCGAAGGCGCGGCGAACATTGTACTCCTTATCCGTCGGTGGCGCGGAGGCCAGCCAATACGGGTTCGGGCTTGATATTCCAAGAAAGTTTGATGTTAAATCAGCCATTTATCCGGCCTCCCTGATGCAGTTCTGCATCTTTGTCTTTGAGTTTCACGCGCTCAGAGCAGCGTGGATATCCATCGCGGCATCGCGACCTTCGGCTACAGCGGTCACGGTCAGGTCTTCGCCTCCTGCCGCACAGTCTCCGCCAGCCCACACACCGGTCATTGAAGTGCGTCCCGCCCCGGTCACGGCAATCTTATTGCCATCCAGCGTTAGGCCTTCCGGCGCACCGTCAAGCGTCTGACCGATGGCCTTAAAAACCTGATCGGCGGGCACACGGACAGTTTCACCCGTTCCGGTCAGTCGACCATCATGGCTAGCAGTATACTCCAATTCGATCTCTGCTGCGGCCCCATTTCCGTGAACTGCCAAAGGTTGAACGTTGCATAAAATCCGAACACCGTGCGACGCCGCCAAATCCTGTTCGTACCGGCTGGCCCCCATCGCGTCGCGACCGCGGCGATAGGCAATGGTCACATGCTCGGCCCCCAGCAGCTTCGATTTCACTGCCGCGTCCACCGCTGTCATGCCGCCGCCAATCACAACGACATTCCGCCCTACCGGAAGATCAGCCAAATCGCTGGCCTGCCGCACATCCGAGATAAAGTCGACCGCCGGGCGCACCCCGTCTTTCTCGACTCCCTCGGCGCGCAGGGCGTTCACCCCGGCCAGTCCGATCGACAGGAACACAGCATCGTAGTTCTCTTGAAGCCCGTCCAAAGAAATCGTCTCGCCCAGGACCGAACCGGTCTCGATTGCGATTCCACCGATTTTCAACAGCCAGTCGACCTCAGCCTGCGCAAAATCGTTGGTCGATTTGTATGCCGCAATGCCGTATTCGTTCAGGCCACCCGGCTTGGGTTTGCCTTCGTGGATCACCACGTCATGCCCCAGCATCGCCAGACGATGCGCACAAGCCAGGCCGGCGGGCCCCGCCCCGACCACAGCAATTGTCTTGCCCGTCGATGCAGCGCGCGCGAACGGATGCACGCCCGATGCCATCACATCATCGGTTGCATAACGCTGCAGGCGCCCGATCTCGACCGGCTTGCCCTCAGCCGTCTCACGCACGCAAGCCTCTTCACACAGAGTCTCGGTGGGACAAACCCGGGCACACATGCCGCCCAGAATGTTCTGCTCCAGAATGGTCTGCCCTGCCGCTTGCGGCTGCCCGGCCTGAATTTGGCGAATGAACAACGGAATATCGATATCCGTCGGACAGGCCGTCACACATGGCGCGTCATAGCAGAAATAGCATCGATCAGCGGCCACGGCGGCCTCATGCGGGGCCAGTGGCGGATGCAGATCGGTGAAATTCGAGGTCAGTTCATCGCTGGAAAGCCGCCCGGAGACGATCCCGGGTGCCATCTGGCCCTGTGCCATCACTCTACTCCCTGTAGATATGTTTGTTCTGAGTTACAGCTTGCCACAAAGAAATTTTTTATCAATTGGTAAAATTTGCCAAATGGTCAAAAAATGAAAAATAGCGTCGGATTAGCCCGGATTTGCGCTATATTTGCCTATTTTGATGGCACACGTGGCGTCAGACCACTCCTCCAGAGCGGTCCAATACCTTACGCTCGACGCTGGCGACAAATGAAGCAACCCACCTGATCCGGTCAAATCGAACGGCGACCCGTTGCGCAAATTCCTTGTTGATCGGCTTCTTCAAGCATTCTGCAATGAAGGAAATTGAGTTCAAAATCGGGCCAGGAATCCAAACCAAGGCCTTTTGGGGTTTTGACGCCCTACACAGCTTGTTGTACTTCCCATTGAGGCAAATGCCGAATTCCGGCCCGATCAGAAAGCGCGACAAGATGCAGGCAAGCCCGACGACATTCAACATCCTCATCATCGGGCAAAACAACCGCTTGCAATATGAGGCGCTTTTGTTTGCGGCCTCACTGCGACATAGCTCTCCGGGTTTCATGGGACGGTTGTTCGTGGGTGTGCCGCAACCCGGCCCGCTCTGGCCACAGAGCCCCAGCCTTCAGGACCCCGAGGTGCTTGAGGCGTTGCAGCATTTAGGTGCCGAAATCCTGCCCTTTGAATCTCGTGTCTTTGGCGCGCGCTATCCTCACGGAAACAAGATCGAAGCGCTGCTGGCGATGCCCGAGGGCGAGCCGTTCATTTTCTTCGACAGCGATACGCTAATCACGGGTGAGCTTGCCGACGTGCCGTTTGATTTCAACCGACCCGGAGCGTCTCTGCGGGTTGAAGGAACATGGCCAAAGCCAACGCTCTACGGCCCCGGTTATGAAGGTATTTGGCGGTCGCTGTACAACCGGTTCGGTCTGGATTTCGAAAGTTCACTCGATCCCAGCCAGCCGTCTGGGTATTGGCGGCACTACCTGTATTTCAACGCCGGTTACTTCTTCTATAAATGCCCCCGCCAGTTCGGAGAGCGTTTTCTGGACTACGCTCGCGCTATTCAAGACGAAGACATCCCAGAATTGACCGGGCAGGTTTTGGAACCGTGGCTGGATCAGATCGCCTTGCCGCTGGTCATTCATTCCTTTGGCGGGGGTCGGGATGTTTTGCCCGAAGGTCTGCTAGATGGATCGATCAGCTGTCACTATCGCCTGTTTCCGTTGCTCTACGCCCGCGAAAGCGATCATGTGGTCGAGGTACTGGAAACCGTTGTCGCCCCCAACAAGATCAAGAAAGTGCTCAAAGGCTACGATCCGCTAAAGAAGCTGGTCATCCAACGCAAGGGCGCCAAAATCCGGGCGCTGTTTGATCGCAATACCCTGCCGGCGCGGGAACAGGTCATTCGCAAAACCATCAAGTCCAAGGGGCTTTGGCTGCGCTGACGCAAGCGTTGTGCCGAGCCGGGCAATGCCCTAGAGATTCATCAACACACATTCCAACAGGAGTTATTAACGATGTCTGACGGCCCCACCTACGGTTTCGATACGCTGCAAATTCACGCCGGGGCCCGCCCCGACCCCGCCACGGGTGCGCGCCAGACACCGATCTATCAAACCACGGCCTATGTCTTCCGCGATGCCGAGCACGCCGCTGCACTGTTCAACCTGCAGGAAGTAGGCTTCATCTATTCGCGCCTGACCAACCCCACGGTTGCAGTGCTGCAAGAACGCGTGGCAACCCTTGAGGGCGGTGTTGGCGCTGTATGCTGCTCGTCCGGTCATGCGGCGCAGATCATGGCGCTGTTTCCGTTGATGGGACCGGGCTGCAACGTCGTTGCTTCGACCCGCTTGTACGGCGGCACGGTCACGCAGTTCAGCCAGACCATCAAGCGCTTTGGCTGGTCGGCCAAGTTTGTCGATACCGATGATCTGGACGCCGTGAAGGATGCCATCGACGAAAACACCCGCGCGGTGTTCTGCGAATCCATTGCTAATCCTGGTGGCTATGTCACCGACATCCGTGCGTTGGCAGACGTTGCAGACGGTGCAGGCATTCCGCTGATCGTCGACAACACCTCGGCCACGCCCTACCTCTGCCGCCCAATCGAACACGGCGCAACACTGGTCGTGCATTCGACCACCAAATACCTGACCGGAAACGGCACTGTTACCGGCGGCTGCATCGTGGATTCGGGCAAGTTCGACTGGTCCGCGAATGACAAGTTCCCTTCGCTCAGCGAACCTGAAGCCGCCTATCACGGCCTGAAATTCCACGAGACCTTCGGCCCGCTGGCGTTCACCTTCCACGGCATCGCTATTGGTCTGCGCGATCTGGGGATGACGATGAACCCGCAAGCTGCGCACTATACGTTGATGGGGATCGAAACACTGTCCTTGCGGATGGAGCGCCATGTCGAGAACGCCCAGAAGATCGCCGCGTGGCTAGAAGCGGATGACCGCGTTGACTACGTAACCTACGCGGGCCTGCCCTCGTCGCCCTATCACGACCGGGTCAAAGCGCATTATCCCCGCGGCGCCGGTGCCCTGTTCACCTTTGCGGTCAAGGGCGGCTATGACGCTTGCGTCAAGCTAGTCAATGCTCTGGAAATCTTCAGCCACGTCGCCAACCTTGGCGATGCGCGGTCGCTAATCATTCACTCAGCCTCGACCACGCACCGTCAGCTGACGCCCGAGCAACAAGAGGCTGCAGGCGCAGGCCCCGGCGTGGTGCGGGTTTCAATCGGCATCGAGGATGCGGACGATCTGATCGCTGATCTGGATCAGGCTCTGTCCAAAGCAAGTGCCTGACCCGTGACCAAGCACAACACAAATGAACTGGGTCAACCCATCGGCTTGCCGGTCACGGGCGAGTTTCCTCGCCCGACGCCGCCTTACACACCGATGGAGGGCCGGTTCTGCTCGGTTGTGCCACTGGATGTAAATCGGCATGCGCCCGGCTTGTACCGGGCGTTTGCCAACGATACGGACGGCCACAATTGGACTTACCTGCCCTACGGCCCGTTCGACTCTGAGGCTGATTTCACCGCATGGGCGCAGTCAAACTGCATGGATGCGGACCCGATGTTCCATACAGTTCTCGACGCGGATGAGGTACCCGTGGGGATTGCCTCGTATCTGCGTGTCGAACCTGCTGTGGGTGCCATAGAAGTGGGCCATATCCACTTCTCTCCCCTGCTCCAGCGTAAACCGCAATCGACCGAAGTGATGTATCTGATGATGCGCCGGGTATTCGATGAGCTTGGTTATCGCCGCTATGAATGGAAATGCGACGCCCTGAATGCGCCTTCAAGGCGTGCGGCCGCACGCTTGGGATTCACGTTCGAAGGCGTCTTTCGGCAGGCGACCCATTACAAAGGACGCAATCGGGATACCGCCTGGTATTCGATTATCGACGGCGAATGGCCGCGCATCCGCGCCGCTTTCGAGAACTGGCTCGCGCCGGGGAATTTCGATGTAGCAGGCCAACAGCGCCAAGCGCTGCAAGCCCGCGCTGAGGCTTAGCCTAGTCGGCGATCTCGAACTCCATCGCGATATTGACCGACACGGAAATCTCTCCGCCCGCGACAGGTACGCCACCCGCATCCGACATCGCCATTTCGCGCATCTGCGCCATCGGACGAACGCCCCCACCGTGATCGTTGATCGAAATCACCGGCCCGAGCGTGACGCCAGAGGCCTGCGCCAGTTGTTGCGCCTTTTCCGTCGCATCGGCCACAGCTTTGGCTCGCGCTTCGGCTTCAAGCGGTTTGGGCTCTTGCACACCAAAGCTCAGACCCCCGAAATCATTCGCACCGTCGTGTATGACAGCATCCATGATCTGGCCCAGCTTGTCCAAATCTCGAACGCGCACCGACACGCGGTTCGAAGCTGTGAAACCGGTGATCTTTGGTGCCTCGTTGCTTGCATTGTTCCGCCCAGACCAAACCGGCGAGAGCGACAGATCGCGGGTCTGCACATCACGTGACTCCAGCCCCATTTCGTCCAGGCGTTTGAGAATCTGCGTCACCGCATCCGATGTCGCCTGCATCGCAACCGAGGCCTGAGCGTCCTGATTGGTCACGCCCAGCGTGATTGTCGCCATATCAGGTGCGGCGAGCGCTGTTCCGGTGCCGCTGACAGTGATGCGACGTTCTTCCGCATGGGCGGGCAATGTGGCGATGGCTGCGGTCATCGCAGCCAAAAAAGCAAGTGTCTTCAAGGTGATCCCTCCTGAATGCTTACCCTATAGATGGGGGTGTCTGGTTGCACACGGCAAGGGGGAAACGCGCCTTTTTCTTTCCCTCGGCGGGTTCCTGCTCTAATCTCGCTGGGCAGACATCCAAGCGTTTGCATTGAAGCTGACAATTATGGTTCATCGCGATTATGAAACCCGCCTTTGCGCTGTCATTTTCTGAAAACGGCATTTCCTTGCATCATCAGTCGGATGGAGACTGGTACTGCATTGGAACCGTACCGTTGGATGCGCCGGATTTTTCGGATCAGATGCAGGCGCTTCGGGAACAGGGATTCGCGCTGGAAAACGACCTGAGCTGCAAGCTTGTGATTCCATCAGATCAGGTTCGCCTGTTGTCGGTCGATACAGAAGGGCTGGATTCAAACGCAGCCTCGCAGAAGATCGAAGAGACGCTTGCTTCAGCCACACCCTATGAGCTGTCGGAACTCTCTTATGTAACCGATGCGCAAGGGGTCGAATCCCAAGTTGCTGCGGTGGCTCAGCAAACATTGGACGAGGCCAGTGCGTTCGCCACCGATCACGGCTTTATCCCCGAGGCATTCTGGGTCAGTGCAACCGGTGTGGATACGCTGGACCAACCGTTTCTTGAATTGCCGATCGCAGGTGATGAACCACCTGTGGTCGCGGCTGCGCCAGCCATAACCGAAGATGCCCCGGACATACCGGTCCACGCCATCGCTGAGGATGCCGAACCACCGGCCTTTGAACCCGCAACCAACGCGATCCTTGCACCCGAAAAGGCCGGGATCGACCTGAAACGCTTTGCCATTCCAACAATTGCCGCGTCGGTGTTCTTCGGGATGTTGTTGGGTGCCTGGTCCTTCAACAGTTCTGAACCTGAAAGCGTCGACGTGGCTGAGACGGCAGAGCTTGACCCCGAGCTGCAGCCCGAGCCCGAAATCACATCGAACGAAACCGAGGTACTGCTCGAAGAGACGGAACCCGAAGCGAACGCAGAAGAAATCGCAAGCCTTCCGTTTGAACCAGAGGTGCCAGAGCCGGCGGTGGACGCAGAAGAGGCCCTCACCGCCACGGACGAAGCGATCCTCGAAGCACTGAAGATTGAACCGCAACCCGTTGAGAGCATTGCTGAACCGCCTGAAACCCAAACCGAGTTTCTCGAGTTCACAGGATCAGCCCCTGCTGAGCCTTCCGATCTGACCGCCCCGCCCGAGCAGAGCGATGACGACTTGTATCTCACATCCATAGATCGCTCGGACCTATCGACCGATGTCGTCGCGCTTCCCGATTTTGCCAGCCTGGATACGGACGCACCCTTTGAACCCATCGCTCTTCCCAGCCAGGCGGGGCAGCGGTTCGAATTGGATGAGCGCGGGCTAGTAGCCCCAAGCACCGAGGGAACGCTGAACCCTGCCGGGGTAGTGGTTTATCTCGGGCGCCCCTCGTCAGTCCCCCCTGAGCCACCGACCCGGTTCGAGACTGAGCCGGTTGTGATCGAAGAGGTCGATGAACGGCTCGCAGGTATCCGCCCTCGCCCACGTCCGGAAAATCTTGTGGACCAGTTCGAACGACGGCAGTTGGGGGGACGCTCCCGGCAGGAGCTGGCGTCGGTCAGGCCCAAACTGCGACCAGATTCGTTGCAAGTTCCGCCGCAAGTTGACGAAACGCCGACAGCGCTGGCCGTTGTGCGCGTGCCCCGCCCAAAAAATCGACCTGCTGGAATTGCTGCCCGCGCAACGCAAAGGGCGAGCGCGGCCAGTGCCTCACAAGCATCAACTGCAAATGTGGCGAGCAATGCTGACGAACCCGGTTCATTCCAGCCCAGAACGGTTAATCCCAAGATCCCGTCCTCGGCATCCGTCGCACGACAGGCAACCATCGACAATGCGATTAACCTGCGCAAGTTGAACCTGATCGGCGTATACGGCACCCCGGCCAACCGCCGTGCCTTGGTCCGCCTTCCCAGCGGGCGCTACAAGAAGCTGAAAGTGGGCGACCGCATTGATGGCGGGAATGTTGTGGCCATCGGCGACAGCGAGCTGCGTTACCAGAAACGCGGAAAGAACATCACACTCAAGATGCCGCGCGGATAAACGCAAAGCGCCCCGTTCAGTGAACAGAGCGCTTTGTTTTTAAATAAACCTCAGATCAGGCAGCCGAGATTTCACCCGATTCAATCTGCTCACGCTCGATCGATTCAAACAGGGCTTTGAAGTTACCCTCGCCGAATCCGTCATCCCCCTTGCGCTGGATAAACTCGAAAAAGATCGGGCCGATCACGGTTTTCGAAAAGATCTGCAGCAGGATCTTGGTCTCACCCCCATCAACAACGCCTTCGCCATCAATCAGAATGCCGTGTTTCATCATCCGATGCTTGGGCTCATCATGGCCGGTCACACGGTCGTATGACATCTCGTAATAGGTCTCGTTTGGGCCGGGCATGAATTTCAAGCCCTTCTCGGCAATGGCATCGGTCGAGCTGTAGATGTCGTCACTGCCGACAGCGATATGCTGGATGCCTTCGCCATTGTATTTCTTGAGATAAGATACGATCTGTCCGGTTTCGCCCCGATCCTCGTTGATCGGAATGCGGATGCGACCGCAAGGCGAAGTTAGCGCACGGCTGAACAGGCCTGTATGCTTCCCCTGAATGTCGAAGAACCGGATTTCGCGGAAGTTGAACAGGTCTTCGTAAAACTTGAACCACTTGTCCATGTTACCCTTGAAGACGTTATGGGTCAGGTGATCGAGATAATAGAATCCGTCGCCGCGCGGTTTCGACTGCTCCAGCCACTCAAACTCTTCATTATAGGGCGAGGTGTCGTAATAGCGGTCGATGAAATAGATCAGAGAGCCACCGATGCCCTTGATCGCCGGTACGTTCATGGTTTTGTCGGCGCCGTCATAGGGCTCGGCCCCTTTGGCAATCGCATGTTCATATGCCTTTTGCGCATCCACAACACGCCAGCCCATCGCCGGGGCGCAGGGGCCGTGCTCGGCCACGAATTTGGCGGCAAAGCTGTCAGGGTCAGCATTCAGGATGTAGGTCACGTCACCCTGCTGCCACAGCTCGACCTTGGGCATATCACGGTGATAGCCGACATACTCGAATCCCATCCGCGTGAACAGATCACGCAGTTCTTGCGGTTCGGTGTGGGCGAATTCAACGAACTCGAACCCATCGGTGCCGGCGGGATTTTCTTCGCTGATGACAGATTTCGGGGCGTTATGCGGGAAAGGACCCATGGCGCGTCTCCTCGGAAAACAGGAATTTCTTTGCTGATTCAAAAATACGCCTTATTCCACGCTGTTTCTGCGCATTGTTTTCGTATAAACTGGGATCAAATGCGTATTCTCCGCATATTGAAGAGGAATTTTGAGGAATCGCCGCACGTGCTGGATCGGATTGATATCGGAATACTCGCCGCCTTGCAGCGCGACGCGCATCTGACGTCGCAGCAATTGGGCGACGTTCTCAATCTTTCTGCCAGTCAGGCGGGCCGCCGCCGACAGCGCCTTGAGGCCGAGGGTTATATCACCGGATATACCGCCCGGTTGGACCCGCTGAAGCTGGGTCTACAGGTTCAGGGGTTTATTCAGGTGCATCTGGGTACGCATGGCCCTGAACAATCCGCCGGCTTCGCCCGCATGGTCAACACCCGCCCCGAAATCACCAGCGCGTGGACGATGACAGGAGAGGCAGATTACCTGCTTCATGTCTATTGTGACGACTTATCCGCACTCAATACCTTGCTTCACGAAGTGATCCTGCCGCATCCTGCTGTTGCAAGGGTGCAAAGCCAGATTGTGATGGACCAATTGAAACGCGACGCGCCGCTCCCGACCTGAGCGGATTTAAGAGGACAAAAATGAACGAGTTCCTTTATCAGGCATCGATCTATCTGGCAGCTGCGGTGATCGCCGTACCACTATCCGCCCGTCTGGGTCTGGGATCGGTACTGGGTTATCTGGCCGCGGGCATCGCAATTGGCCCCATTCTGGGTCTTGTCGGGGCGGAAACTGAAAGCTTGCAGCACGTGGCCGAATTCGGGGTTGTCATGATGCTGTTCCTGATCGGGCTCGAGCTTGAACCCCGCGCGCTTTGGGATATGCGCGACAAACTGCTGGGATTAGGCGGGCTGCAAGTCGGCTTGTCCACTGCCGTGATTGCAGCTGTGGCCATTTATGCAGGGCACCAATGGTCGGTCGCGCTGGCGGTTGGATTGACCTTGTCGCTCTCTTCCACCGCAATCGTGTTGCAGACGCTATCAGAAAAAGGCCTGATGCAAACCAACGGAGGCCGCGCGACATTCTCGGTCTTGCTGACGCAAGACATCGCGGTGATCCCGATTCTCGCTTTTCTGCCCCTGCTGGCCTTGCCCGCAAGTATTCACATCGAGGATGACGGCTCAATCGATCGCGGTGTCGATGCGGCGCACGGTGCTGATCACCACGCCACATTGTCGTTGGTAGAAGGGCTGCCGGGCTGGGCCGTGACACTCGTTACCATCGGGGCGGTCGCCTTTGTTGTGCTAGCGGGCATCTATTTGACCCGCCCCCTATTCCGCTTCATCCACGCCACCCGCCTGCGCGAGATGTACACGGCACTAGCGCTTATGATCGTGGTCGGTATCTCGTTCCTGATGACGCTTGTGGGCCTTTCACCCGCCCTTGGCGCGTTTCTGGCGGGCGTCGTTCTGGCCAGTTCGGAATTCCGGCACGAGATGGAAAGTGACCTTGAGCCATTCAAAGGGCTGCTGCTTGGCCTGTTTTTCATCACCGTTGGGGCCGGAATTGATGTAGGCTATTTCTTCGCTGATCCGTTTGATCTGATCGGTCTGGCTCTGCTGGTCATACTCGCCAAAGGCATCATCCTCTTCATCGTCGGACGCGCCTTCAAACTGCGTGGGCGTGATCACTGGTTGTTCACACTCGGTCTGGCACAGGCTGGTGAATTCGGCTTCGTGCTGCTGGCTTTTTCAACACAGCAAAACGTGATTCCACCGGGCCTGTCGCAAAAACTGCTGATGATTATTGCGCTGACTATGCTGATAACGCCGCTACTGTTCATCATCTATGATCTGCTTTCCCGCTCAATCGGTGAAAGCAAACCGCAGGTTGAGGCGGAAGAAATCGATGAGCGTGGTCCAGTTATCATTGCCGGGATTGGCCGCTTTGGTCAGATCGTCAATCGGCTGGTGCAGGCCAGCGGATTCAAGACCGTCGTTTTGGACCACGACATCGAAACCATCCAGCTGATGCGCCGGTTTGGTGTCAAAGGTTTCCTTGGCGATCCGACCCGCCCCGAGCTGCTGCGCGCCGCCGGGATCGAAAAGGCTGCGGTTCTTGTCGCGGCTATGGATGATTACAAACAGGTCACCCGTCTGGTCGGCTATGCACGTCGGCAGCGGCCCGATCTGCACATCATCGCGCGCGCGCGCGACCGCAACCACGTATACGAACTCTACCAAGCAGGAGCCAATGACATCGTACGCGAGATGTTCGACGGATCGCTACGCGCGGGCCGCTATGTACTGGAGAACATAGGTCTCAGTGAATACGAGGCCGCACAAGCCGAACAAACCTTTTATCACCACGACCGAGGATCGGTGCGAGAGCTGGCGGAACTGTGGATTCCAGGCATGCCGACCGCCGAAAACAAGAAATATATCGAACGTGCGCGGCAACTTGAAAAGGATCTAGAAACCGCGTTGCTGGAACTGGCAGAAGAACACGCCAAGAAGTCGGCTTAACCGTCAGAGACCCCCGCTTCGGCGAAGGTCGCCATGCCGGAATGGCAGGCCACGGCGCTTTTCAGGATGTTGATCGCCAACGCCCCGCCCGAGCCTTCGCCCAAGCGCAAGCCAAGGCTTAGCAATGGTTCCTTGCCAAGCTTGTCCAACATTGCTGCATGAGCACCTTCGGCGCTTTGGTGGCCTGCTATGGTGTGATCCAGTGCGGTGTCCGAAATCTGCGCCAGACACGCTGCGGCGGCTGTGCAGATGAAACCATCCAGAATGACCGGAATGCGCAATACGCGCGCTGCGGCGATGGCCCCTGCCATGGCTGCGATTTCGCGCCCGCCCAGGCGACGCAGGATGTGCAAGCCGTCCCCTTGACCGTGCAGGGCTACGCCTTCGGCAACCACTCGGGTTTTGTTGGCAAGCCCGGCATCATCCACACCAGTTCCACGTCCGGTCCAGTCGGCAGCATCTCCGCCGAACAGTGCGCAGGCGATAGCGGCAGCCGGAGTTGTGTTTCCGATCCCCATCTCTCCGACTACGAGCAGATCAGCCTGCGGATCAACCGCCTGCCAGCCCGTGCGCAGCGCGCTCAGCAATTCCTCTTCGCTCATCGCCGGGGTTTGAGTGAAATCTGCAGTCGGACGGTCCAGCTCCAGCGCGTGCACATCCATCTTCGCACCCGCGGCCTTGGCCAGTTGGTTGATCGCTGCGCCGCCATGTTCGAAGTTCATGACCATCTGCACGGTCACCTCGGGCGGGAATGCAGAAACGCCCTGCACCGTTACCCCGTGGTTCCCCGCGAATACGATGACCTGAGGCGCAGTGATCTGTGGCCGCGCATCCCCGCGCCAACCTGCGTACCAAATCGCCAGATCTTCAAGCCGCCCCAACGCACCCGGCGGTTTGGTCAGTTGACCATTACGCTCTTCCGCGCCCTGCCGCGCGGAGGTATCCGGTCCGGGCGCGCCGGTCAGCACATTGCGGAAACTGTTCAGATCATTGAGTTCGGGCAGCATGAAAAGCCTCGTTGCATCAGAGTGGTCCTGTGTGTTTAACCGAAGCTGGCAATGCGACAAGACCTTGAAAGGCCTGGGAGTGACCAAAAACGACACCGTCCCGTTTTCTGCGTGGGATATCCCGCTGGCGCTGGTCCTGCTGACCCGCCTCCCGCTGCCTCGCCTGCCCGATCAGGCATTTGACCGCCAGTCGCGCGCGGCCTGGGCTTATCCCATTGCCGGGCTTGTTGTCGGAGCGCTGGCGTGCGGGGTTGCCTGGATCGCCATCTGGGCGCAACTGCCGGCTTTCGCCATCGCTGCTTTATTGGTCGCCGTACTCATCATCACGACCGGAGCGATGCACGAAGACGGGCTGGCCGATACGGCCGACGGACTTTGGGGCGGGTTCACCACCGAACGCCGTTTGGAGATCATGAAGGACAGCCATATCGGCACCTATGGCGTGCTGGCACTTTTGTTTGCCCAACTGCTCAGGATTGCGGCTGTTATGGCTTTGATCGGCACAGGCCTGTTGACGGGTGTCTTGACCGCCTGTGTCTTCTCGCGCGCCATGATGCCCGCGCTGATGCGCGCGTTACCCAACGCCCGCAAATCTGGGCTAAGCCATTCGGTTGGTGCTCCGCCTCTGTCTGCAGTTCTGTCTGGCATCGGGCTGGCCATATTCCTGTCGTTGCTCCTGCTGGGCGGATCAGCCATCGTACCAATGCTCTGCGCCTTGATCGCGGCGGCGATTGTCGCGCGCACCGCCAAGATCAAAATCGGGGGCCAGACCGGCGATATTCTGGGGGCCACGCAACAAATCTCGGAAATCACGTTCCTTTTGGCGCTGACAGCCGCGATCTAAGATGCCCCACCGGTCTCAATACGCAGCGTCGTACCACAATGTTTGCAATGAACCGCATCCGGGTCATGCCTGAACAGACCGCAACTTGGGCATTTATAGCGCACCTTCTGCGGCATAAAGATCGCCTGCGCCAAACGCACAAATAGCGCCACGCCGACGACCATGATGAAAACGGAAAACAGCTTTCCCGCAGGTGTGCCCAGAGTAATATCGCCAAATCCCGTCGTCGTCAGCGTGGCCATCGTGAAATAAAGCGCATCGATATAAGGCGTTTGCGCATCTTCAGGGACGAAAAAGACCAGCACTGCGGTCGAGGTTGCAAACACAAAGACCAACAAATTGATCGCCGCAATCACGGCGTCCTCATGCGTTCGAAAGAACGGGCTGTCGCGGCGCAGGTCACGAAGCAGATGATAGGAATGGATTAGCCGCAACGCCCGCAATATCCTCAGGAACGCCAGGTTGCCGGTTAGAAACGGATCAAGCAGCAGAGATACGATCACAACGATATCTGCCAACGTGTAAATCTGGCGCAGCAATTTCCAACGGTCTTTGGAAATCCACATCCGGGCGCAGAAATCCAGCAGGATGATCAGCCCGACCCCCATGCTTGCAGCGGTCAATCCCAGCCCGTGCGGGATGTTTGCGGTGGCAACGAAGAAGATGATCGAAGCAATGTCGAACAGGATCAACCCATAGCGGAACCAAACCGATATCGGCTCGTGGCTGATGTAGAGAAACTTGACAGTTTGCTTGATCATGACCCCGTATCTTCCTGCATTTGCGGAAAAATACCCGACAAACGCCATTCGACCAAGCTTCAAGCCACGAAAAAGGGCCGCCCAGATCTTTGGGACGGCCCTTGATGGAATTCGAATGCGATCAGGCAGCGCGGGAGGTCAGTACCTCATCAACCTGCTTTGCGGCTGAGATTTCATCGGCACCGGACACGGCAGCCACTTCGCGGGTCAGACGCTCGAGCGCGGCCTCATAAAGCTGACGCTCGGAATAGCTCTGCTCGCGCTGATCATCGGTGCGATGCAGGTCGCGAACTACTTCAGCAATCGAGATCAGATCACCCGAGTTGATCTTTTGCTCATATTCCTGCGCCCGGCGCGACCACATTGCGCGTTTGACTTTGGCCTTGCCCTTCAGCGTCTTCATCGCCTGGCTGATCACATCGGGTGAGCTTAGCGAACGCAGGCCGGATTCGGTTACCTTGTTCGTCGGCACACGCAGGGTCATCTTGTCCTTTTCAAAGGAGATCACGAACAGCTCAAGCGAGAACCCCGCAACGTCCTGCTCTTCGATCGAAATGATCTGACCCACGCCATGGGCGGGATAAACAACATAATCGTTCGGGCGGAACTCAAGCTTTTTCGACTTCGACATTCAGTTTCATCCTTCATTACAGATCGGGACATGAGACGGCAAAAACACCCCAGGCGCGGCCACACAAGGCCCCGTCAGGCGCATTTCTTGTCATAAAATCAGGACTCCATAGTTGGCATACTAACGGAGCACTTCCCCATCACAGTCATCATTCAGATGTAAGTATATCACAAATTTACGACACTCGAAAGACCAGCCCCAGATCAAGGCTGAAAACGCATTCTAACTCAAGGGGATAAGGTATTTCCGGGTATCGGTGCGGCCCAGCTTGGCAGCCGAATCGCTTAGCCACCCTCGCCAGGCGCTTCCGAGAAATACTTCTCCATCTTACCCTCTTCGCCGTCGCGCTCTTCGGCTTCGGGCAGCGGGTCTTTCTTGGTCACAATCACCGGCCACATTTCTGAGAATTTCCGGTTGAACTCGACCCATTGTTCCATCCCCGGCTCGGTATCGGGGCGGATCGCATCGGCAGGGCATTCAGGTTCACAGACCCCGCAATCGATACATTCGTCAGGGTGAATGACTAGCGTGTTCTCACCTTCATAGAAACAGTCCACCGGACATACCTCGACACAGTCGGTGTATTTGCAGCCAATGCAGTTTTCGGTGACAACGTAGGTCATTGTTCAGTTCCCATGTGCGCTTTGGGCGACTAGCTAATTCAGTCTGCCCGCCTCTTCAAGAGAAGATCACCCCTTTGGGGTACGAGAAAGATCAAGCGCGCGCCTTTCTTTCTTGGTTGGGCGACCTTTTCCTTCAAAACCCGGATTCTTGGGAGTCGCGTCCTGTTTTTCGGTCAGATCGAAATACAACGTTTGCGCCTCGGGCGCCGGGCCGCGGCGTTCCCCCAGTTGTTCGATGCGCACGACCCGCACGATGCGCCCCTGCGGGAACGTCAGCACGTCTCCGGGTCCAACGGCCTGAGCCGGTTTGAGGACCCGATTTCCATTCAAACGTACGTGGCCGCCGCTGACTTGTTTGGCGGCCAGGCTACGGGTCTTGAAGAACCGCGCCTGCCACAGCCATTTGTCGATCCGCAGCTTGGCCTCGGCCATTGTCGGTCAGTTGCCGTCCTTCAAACCCATCAGCGCTGCGGCGAATGGGTTGTCAGGATCAATGGCCTTTTCCTTCTTAGGCGGCCGTGACGAGAACGACTTGGCACCCTGAGGCTTGCCACCCTTCTTGCCCTGAGGTCTACGACCATCCTGCGGCTTGCCGCGCGGTTTGCCTTTACCCTGCCCCTGCTCGCGGCGTGGGCCTCGGTTTTGCTGACGCTGACGACCCCAGGTGAATGTGTAGAACACTTCGACCTCAGGCTCATCTGCAGCGGACTCATCCGCAACGGGTGCCTCGGCTGCCGCCTCGGTGCTTTCGGTGGCCTCGGCTGGCGCCTCGGCGACTGCGCTCACCTCTTCCGTTGAATTGTCTTGTGCAGAGGTTTCATCGGTTGCCGGTTGCTCTGTCGCTTCTGCTGCAGGTTGCTCCGCGGGGGCTGGCTTGACCTTGTCGCGCTCGCCGCGCTCGGCCTTGTAACCCAATCCTTGCATCAAATCAGCGAACTGATCCAGCGTCATGCCGGTGATCGATAGCATATCTGGCTTGGCTTCGAACCCGCCCCGGCTGTCCTCGGACCGCAACATGTCTGCGAGCCTTTCCAGCATGTCGATTCGGATCGAGCGTTCGCCCGCATAACGGTAGCCGCACATAGTGTCGTACCCTTGCGGTGCATCCTTGGCGACCGGCACGGTGACCAGTCCCGGAGGCGGCGCTTCGGGGAATTCCTGCAAACCGCTGGACAACGCCCAGAGCACCAAACGCAGGCGTGTTGGCGCAGGTTTCAGCAACAGAGGCATGAAGATGGTGAATTGACCAAAGCGAATGCCGTGCTTGCGCAGCGCGCCACGGGCGTCTTGATCCAGATCCTTGACCTCTTGCGCGACCTGGGCGCGGGGCAGCACGCCCAGCGCCTCGACCATGCGAAAGGCAAAGCCTTTGGCGAGGCCGGTAAGCTCTTCATCCCGCGACAGATTCAGCAGAGGTTCAAACAGAGCAGCCACTTTGCGGTCGATGAAATGCTGCAAACGACGCTGCACTTTCTGTTCGACATCCGGCCCTGCGGCCTCATCCACAAAAACTTCAACCACAGGCCTAAGCGGTTCTGCCCCGGCAACCAGCTTGCCGACGGCATATTCGCCCCACATCAGGCCGCCCTGATCAGTGAAATCAATTTCGGTATCGGGCGCGTTGTAGAAGCGATCGGCACGCAGATGGAATTGCGGCGCGAGTGCTTGCAGAGAGGCCGATTTCAGGGCTTTCGCCTCGGTTCCCTGCGCGCTTTTGTCCGGGGTAAACCGGAACCCTTCCAGACGACCGACGAATTCGCCTTCGACGGTCACTTCACCCTTGTCATTTACTTCGGCCAAAAGGGCCTCCTTCTGTTTGAGCCGGCGCAGCAATACGGATGTGCGCCGGTCCACAAATCTCTGTGTCAAACGATCATGAAGAGCGTCTGACAGCCTGTCTTCTACAGTGCGCGTTTCCTCACGCCAATGGGATTCGTCACGCACCCAGCCGTTTCGTTGCGCAACATATGTCCAGGTGCGAATATATGCCAACCTTTTAGAGAGCGCATCGATATCTCCATCCGTTCGGTCGATCCGGCGGATTTGTCGCGCCATGAAGTCATCCGGGATCGATGCGCGTTCGTGCAAGTGGCCATAAATCACTTCAAGCAGGCTGGCGTGTTCGGCGTGGCTGATGCCGCGAAAATCGGGGATTCGGCATACATCCCATAACAATCGGACCGACGGGCCATCGCTAGCGCGCGCCATAACCTCGGTGACCTGAGACAGAGATTTCAGCGCATTAAGGTCGTCAGCGGGGCGTGATTTGACCAGATGCTCATCGTTGGGACCGACCTCCAGCGATGTGATCAGCGCTTCGATCGAGCCAAACCTAAGGGCAGCATTCCGCCAGTTCAGCTTTTTCATCGGCGTGAAACGGCTGTCCATGATGGCTTGAGCCACGCCTTCGTCCAAAGGCGGCGCTTCGCCAGTCACGCCAAAAGTCCCATCGGACATGCCGCGCCCTGCCCGACCTGCGATCTGAGCCAATTCATTGGGGGCCAGCGGTCGCATCCGGCGACCATCGAACTTAGTCAGAGATGAAAACGCTACATGATTCACATCCAGATTTAAGCCCATTCCGATGGCATCGGTGGCGACCAGGTAATCAACCTCGCCGTTCTGATAGAGATCCACCTGCGCATTCCGCGTTCGCGGGCTGAGGGCGCCCATCACAACGGCAGCCCCGCCCTTTTGACGACGCAGCAATTCAGCGATTGCATAGACGTTTTCGACCGAAAACCCCACGATGGCGCTGCGAGCGGGCATACGGCTGATCTTTTTGGACCCGGAATAAACCAGTTGAGACATCCGCTCTCGCCGGACAAACTGTGCCTCAGGCACGAGCGCAGCAATGGCACCGCGCATGGTGTCGGAGCCCAGAAACAGTGTCTCATTGGTACCACGTGCCCGAAGCAAACGGTCGGTAAACACATGCCCACGCTCGGGATCGGCGCAAAGCTGGATTTCATCGATCGCCACGAAATCCGCGCCCATGCCTTCGGGCATCGCCTCAACCGTGCAGACCCAATACTGTGTTCTAGGCGGCACGATCCGTTCTTCACCCGTCACCAGCGCCACGACCGAGGGGCCGCGAATGGCGACGATCTTATCATAGACCTCACGCGCCAAAAGACGCAGCGGTAAACCGATGACACCCGTCCGGTACCCCAGCATACGTTCAATCGCGTAGTGAGTTTTTCCTGTGTTCGTCGGGCCAAGTACGGCCACTACCCGGGATGACCCGCTCACCTTTGCCCCCTGCGCCCTAAGACTTACAGCGCCTTGCCTTCAACCTGAGGCTTCAGCCGATTCACGGCATTGGTTACTTCTTCATGATGGGGATGTATAGCCAGCGCGCGCGAATAGGCCTGAAACGCCTGTTCGGGCTTACCCACAATCTCGAAAATCAGGCCCAGACCATAGATGGCCTCATAATGATTGGGATTAAGGGTCAGAGCATGTTCAAGATCTGCCGCCGCCATGCCAAACCGGTCGATACCAAAAAAGACCGACGCGCGGACGTGCCAGCCTTCGGCAAATTCGGGTGCATGATCCGTCAGTGCCGTTAGATGATCAAGCGCAGCCTCGATATCGCCATCTTCCAACGCTTCTCGCCCACGCTCAAGCAGCAGATCTGCCGAGGCCGAGCCTGACTGTGACCACAGCGCCTGCAACTGCCGATCCAATCCCACCGCCTGTTCAGGCGTGGACTGCGCCAGTTTCTGCAACAGCTCTGCCTCATCCCGCGAATCCGCCTCTTGCGCGAGGGAACTGGTGGAAAACGTGACTATGACAGCAAGTGCCGCGACGGTACCTTTGAGATTGTTGATTGCAATACCCATAACAATGGTCAGTGTAGCGTAGCGACCGAGGATGTCCATTCACGGCGCATGAACAAAATGAGGAAGACCATGAGCGATATTCTGGAAAAAGCCGCAGAGGCCTTGAACGAAAAACTGTCGGGCGGCGATTTCGATGCATCAGCCAAATTTGCAATCGCTGATCTGGGGTCTATCATTCTGGATGCAAGTGGCGCGCGGGTCAGCGATGAAGACGCCGACGTCACCCTAAGCGCCGATGCGGACACGTTCGAACAGATTCTCAGCGGTGACCTGAACCCAACAGGTGCGTTCATGTCTGGTAAGCTGAGCGTTGATGGAGACATGGGTATCGCCATGAAACTTGCCTCGGTGCTGGCCTGATGGATTTGTCGCCGGCCCCCTTTTTCGAAGATGTGGCCGGCGGTCCCGCCGGTGGAGCGGCGCATTGGCTGACAACGCAAGACGGTAAACGCATCCGCGTCGGCCATTGGCGTCCCACTGGCGATGCCTGCGGTACAGTGATGCTGTTCCCCGGGCGCACGGAATATATCGAGAAATACGGCGATACTGCGAAGGAATTCGTTAACCGGGGCTTTGCCAGCCTTGCGATTGATTGGCGTGGGCAAGGTCTGGCGGATCGTTTGCTTGATGATCCTCGGATTGGCCATGTCGAGCAGTTCACCGATTATCAGCATGATGTACGCGCGACACTGGAACTCGCCCGGCATCTGGAACTGCCCAAACCATGGTACATAATCGGCCATTCCATGGGTGGAGCAATTGGGTTGCGCGCGGTTCTGGAAAGCGTGGACTTCGCGGCCTGTGCCTTTACGGGCCCGATGTGGGGCATATTCTTTACCCCGATCATGAAACCGCTCAGCCAGTTGACCGCCTATTGGGGGCCGCGTCTGGGGCTTGGAGAAAAGACACCGCCCACGACAACGCTGGAAAGCTATGTCGCATCGCAACCTTTCGAGGGGAACGTGCTTACCCGTGATCCCGAAATGTATCAGATGATGCAGAACCAGTTGGCCGCGCATCCTGAACTGGCCCTTGGCGCACCATCCACGATATGGCTGCGCGAAGCGCTGGATGAGTGCATCTGGCTAATGGAGCAAACCGCACCTGACATCCCTGCCTTGACCTTCCTCGGAAGCCATGAGCAGATCGTCGATCGCAAGGCAATTCGCGCTCGTATGGCGAACTGGCCCAGCGGGACTTTGGTTGAGATACCTGACGGCGAGCACGAAGTCTTGATGGAAGCCCCCGAGGTGCGTGGACCGGTGTTTGATCAACTGGCGGCCCATTTCCTCAAAGCGGGATCCATATCCGAAAAAGAGCCCGCGCTGTCGCGCTGATCCAAACAGGCTGCTTGTGATCCGGCTAAGCCGCGCCTAAATGTTTGCCAACACAGTTTATTGAGGTGATCCATGCGCGACCTTCCCTTCCCCGTCCGTGACGCAAATGCAGGTGGCGGTTCTGATGATCTGGGCAACTTGCCGGAATGGGATTTGACCGATCTCTACACCTCGGAAGACGCGCCGGAACTGTCCCGCGATCTAGACTGGCTTGAAGGCGAATGTGTGGCCTTTGCAACCGATTACGAAGGCAAACTGGCCGATTTGGATGCCGCAGCCCTACTGACCTGCGTGCAGCGAAACGAAAAGATCAACACCATCGCCGGTCGCATCATGTCGTTCGCCGGTCTGCGTTATTACCAGCTGACAACCGATGCCGACCGCGCCAAGTTCCTGTCTGACATGCAAGAGAAGATCACGGTCTTCACCACGCCGCTGGTGTTCTTCACGCTGGAACTGAACCGTATTGAAGACGACGCGTTGGCCGCGCATTTCGCCGCCAATGCTGATCTGGCCCGGTATGAACCCGTGTTCCGCCGTATCCGCGCGATGAAGCCTTATCAACTTTCCGACGAGCTTGAGAAATTTCTGCACGATCTCGGCGTGGTCGGCGATGCATGGGAGCGCCTGTTCGACGAGACAATTGCGGGCCTGAACTTTACCGTTGATGGCGAAGAATTGAATATCGAAGGTACGCTGAATCTGCTGACCGAGCAGGATCGTACCAAACGTGAAGCTGCCGCACGCGAACTAGCCGGCGTTTTCCAAAGCAATATCAAAACTTTCGCGCGCGTGCATAATACGCAGGCCAAGGAAAAAGAAATCGTTGACCGCTGGCGCAACATCCCAACGGCTCAGACTGGTCGCCACCTGTCGAACGATGTTGAGCCCGAAGTTGTCGAAGCCCTGCGCGAGGCTGTCGTCGCGGCCTACCCCAAGCTGAGCCATCGTTATTACGAGCTGAAACGCAAATGGCTGGGTCTGGACGTCATGCAGGTCTGGGACCGCAATGCCCCTTTGCCGATGGAAGACACTCGCATCGTTGATTGGGCTGAGGCAGAAAAGACGGTGATGGACGCCTACAACGCCTTCGATCCGCGCATGGGTGAAATTGCAGCCCCATTCTTCTCGAAAGGTTGGATCGATGCGGCAGTAAAACCCGGCAAAGCACCCGGCGCCTTCGCCCACCCCACAGTCACCGAAGTTCATCCTTACGTGATGCTCAACTATCTGGGCAAACCACGCGACGTAATGACCCTGGCGCATGAGCTGGGCCACGGTGTGCATCAGGTTCTGGCTGCAGATCAGGGCGAGATGCTATCGTCCACACCGCTTACGCTGGCCGAAACTGCCAGCGTGTTCGGCGAGATGCTGACCTTCCGCAAAATGCTGGATCAGGCCGAGACCCCGGAACAGCGCAAGGTGCTGCTGGCCGGCAAAGTCGAGGATATGATCAACACGGTCGTTCGCCAGATCGCGTTCTACGACTTCGAATGCAAGCTTCATGCTGCCCGACGCGAAGGTGAACTGACCCCGGATGACATCAATGCCCTGTGGATGAGCGTCCAGGCCGAAAGCCTTGGGCCTGCGTTTGAATTCATGGACGGGTACGAGACCTTCTGGGCCTATATCCCGCACTTCGTCCATTCGCCCTTCTACGTCTACGCCTACGCGTTTGGCGATGGCCTCGTGAACGCACTCTATTCGGTCTACGAAAGCGGAGCGGACGGGTTCGAAGACAAGTATTTCGATATGCTGCGCGCCGGTGGCTCAAAACACCACAAGGAGCTGCTTGCCCCCTTCGGACTGGACGCCAGCGACCCCGAGTTCTGGGACAAGGGCCTTTCGATGATCTCTGGCTTCATTGACGAACTGGAAGCGATGGAAAGCTAAAGCCAAGGGGCAGCCGGTTCAGGCTGCCTCATTTCTCTTTGCTTGATTTCATCGTCGTCACGAAAATCGCCGTCACAATCAAAACCGCGCCAACAATCGCCAGCGGCGTGATCGTCGCGCCCAGAAACAGCGCCGAATTGATGAAAGTAAACACAACCGAGGCGGCAAATAGCAACGTCGCCGTCAAGGTTGAGACACGCGCAGCGGCCTCGTACCATAGATAATAGGCCAGCGCGGTCGGCAAAACGCCCAGAAGGATCAAGAAGACCACGTCATTTACGTTTGGTATCTGAAACGCGAACGCTGCCAATGGTACCAACAGCGCCCCTGAACACAGGAAAATGCCAAACAGAAAATTCAGCCTTTCGGCGGTGGTCTCCGACGATTGCATCGCACGGCTGCTGGAAATCAGGAATACCGCCCAGCTAAGCCCCGCCCCGATTTCCATCAGATCGCCCAACAGAGGCTCTCCGCCGCCTTGAAAATCCCGATAGACCGTCAAAAACACACCAAGGATCGCCAGCAGAGTTGCCAGCACGTCGGTGCGCCCGACGGCGGTATCTGCGAAGAAATACAGGAATATCAACACGAAAAACGGCGCAGTATTTTCCAGCACCATCGCATTCGCGGCACCGGTGTGTTCAAGGCCGATATGGAACAATATGTAGTTCACGACGGTAGACAACACCGCCAACCGAAAGTTCCAATCGCGATATTGGACCGAAACCGATGCACCCATCACCCGCAGCATGCAGTAAATCGCAAACGCAGCAATGAACAGGCGTGATACGGCAATCTGCAACCCGCCGAGATCGCTGGTCAGGTACCGCACGATGACACTGTGCGTACCCCAAAGAAACGCAGCCAGAAATCCAAGAAACAACCCGTTATGCAGCAGTGATTTCTGCAGTTGATCCTGCATCGGCGTTCCCCAAGTTATTTCAGCTGGCTGTCTTTCGACCCGCGCCGATTGATCCCGCTACGGGCCTTAAAACTGCTGTCACGCTCTTGTTGACAATCAAGGCAGAGTTTGACGCCCGGCAGAGCGACGCGGCGCTTTTCAGGAATCGGCTCTTCGCATTCAGCGCAATGGGTCAGGCTTTCGCCAACCGGCCGCTTTTGCGCCTGCATCCGCGCCAGTTCATCGGAAATCGACGCTTCGATCTGTTCGCTTACCGCACCGTCGCGCGCCCAACCGCCCGCCATTGAACCCTCCTGATCTGGTCGGATCAGGTTACGCGAGACACTGCACGCGTGGCAAGTTACAGCGAAACAGCCGTGTCAAAGACCTGATCGATCACCTCCTGCGTGCCGCGTAAGAATTCAAGTGGACAGGGATACGCGACCCCTTCGCGGATCGAACGGCCAAAGGCTTCGACCTGCAACTGATAGTGACTATCTGCGGGGAACCGAGTCACCAGAACCTCAAGCCCTGGTCGGTGTAGTTCAACCCGCGCTTCCCCGAATACCCGTGCGTTGAAGGGAGCGGTCAGGCGGATCACACCACCTTCACCGTGAAACACCATTTCCTGATGCGGGTGCATGCGGGTCGAAACATAGGTGGAATAAGTAAAGTCATGAAATTGCGCACGGATTTCGGTGAAAACATCTACGTCGTTTTCCCATCGAATTGCACCGCTGACCGAAACGGGTTCTTGCCCTGTAGCAAACCGCGCGCTGCCGATCACATAGACCCCAATATCACGCAACCCTCCGCCCCCGGTCTCGGCACGATTGCGAATGTTGCCCATGTCCGTTCTGTTGTCATAGCTGAACGCTCCGGTGACATGGATCAGCTTACCGATCGCTCCGTCGGCAATCAGTTTGCGGGTCAGATGCCACTGAGGATGATGCACGATCATATAGGCTTCGGCGGCCAACAAACCCGTCTGATTCCGCTTGGCGATGAGTGTATCAAACTCCTCAGCCCGCATGGTCATCGGCTTTTCACACAGCACATGCTTGCCCGCCTCCAGCGCCTTCAGGCTCCACTCGACATGAAGATGATTGGGCAGCGGGATGTAGACCGCCTCAATCTCAGGATCGGCCAGCAGCGCGTCATAGCTGTTGTAGACGCTTAGATCAGGGCAATAGCTGATAAACGGGTCAGCTTTGGCCGGATCGGATGTCGCGAGCCCAGCCAACCGCGCACCATTGGCAGCATGGATTGCCGGGGCCATTTGTTGTCGGGCAAATTTCGCCGCGCCCAAGATGCCCCAATTCACCGGCTTATGCATATTCGTTCCCCCAAGATATTGATCGTGCCCACCCGCGGCAGGCCCCTACAATTCGGTCTGGAACTGTCTAGCAATCACCAACAAACATGTCAGGCCTTTCTGAACGCGCCTCAAAATCTCGCACTGTTTCAACAATATTGATTGGATTAAGGACGCCGCATTAGGCGCTTGTAACCAAAGACAAAACCGTCCTTCCCTCTGGCATCGTTTCAGATTCCAACGCAGTTTTGTTGATCCACCCTGTCATTCCCCGCGTAGCCAAATCATCAACAGGCAGATGCATTCGCTCTGTCCAAAACCAAGGCATACAGGGTGGGAGGTATACCGAAATGCCAGCAACACACACGATTACTGAAAGGGTACTGCAAAGCGGTGACCCTGGGACGTTTGACAACGACAATCAGGATTTCGACATCCTGCGCGAAGCGGTCATCTTGGCCGGGCTTGCGGACGCACTGAATGACCCAGAGGCTGCCCTGACGGTTTTTGCCCCAGCCGACGCTGCGTTTATCACCTTGGCGCAGACTCTTGGCTATCAAGGCGCAGACGAAGCCGGGGCTTTGGGTCACATCGTCAAAGCGCTTACGCTGCTTGGCGGCGGCGACCCTCTACCTTTGCTGACCAATATTCTGCAATACCACGTAGTTGACGGCGAGTTCGACAGCGCCACGGTGATCAGCCTCGGGGATGGTGCCGAAATCCCCACACTGCTTGGGCCATCAGTCGAACTGAACCTTGAAAGCGATCCACCAAGTCTGGGCGATGCAGACCCTGGCATTGCCGATCCAGGTCTTATCGCATTCGACGTCGAGGCCTCGAACGGCATAATTCACGTGCTTGATGGGGTTCTGTTGCCGGTGTCCGTGACAGGTATCCTTGGGAAAAAGAACACCGATTTCATCCTGGGCGATAGCAGTGATGAATTCATCTATACCGGACGCGGGAATGATTTTGTTCTCGGCGATGGCGGTAATGATGTGATCAAAACCGGCTCGGGCAATGATGTGGCGCTTGGAGGCGCCGGAAATGACATAATCTTTGGCGGGCGTGGGAAGGATATTTTGCGCGGTGACGAAGGACACGACAAAATCTTTGGCGGTCGCGGGAAAGACATCATCGACGGTGGTGAGGGCAACGACAAGCTATTCGGCGGTCGGGGTAAAGACATGTTCTTTTTTGAGGACGGCGACGGCCAGGACTGGATCGTCGATTTCCGCGTCGGCAAGGACAAGATCGATCTGTCCGAGTACGATGGCATCACAAGCTTTGAAGACATAGAGGACGATATCGACGGCAAGTTCTTCGGAACCAAGATCGAACTGGACGAAGGCGACAGCATCTATCTTACAGGTGTCTGGGCAAGCCACCTGTCCGAGTCGGACTTTATCTTCGCATAAAAAAATCAGCCCGCTTATTTGGCGGGCTGATGATTGGCTGGGATCAGTTTGATCCCAGCATTCCCTTTTCGCGAGCAAGCTCTCGCATCTTTTTTTGCAGCTTTTCAAAGGCGCGCACTTCGATCTGACGGATGCGTTCGCGGCTGACATTGTACTGAGTGCTGAGCTCTTCCAACGTCACAGCTTGGTCCATCAGACGGCGCTGAGTCAGAATGTCTTTCTCACGATCGTTCAGCACGTCCAGCGCAGCCGCCAGCAGCTCACGACGGGCTTCAAGCTCATCCCGCGCCTCGTAGTCGCCGGCCTGATCCGCATCTTCATCTTCCAGCCAATCCTGCCATTGCATCGTGCCTTCGCCTTCGGACCCGACGGTCGCGTTCAGCGAGGCATCGCCACCGGACATCCGGCGGTTCATGCTGATCACTTCTTCTTCGGTTACACCGAGGTCTTCGGCGATTTTGGCAACGTTTTCGGGACGCAGATCGCCCTCTTCCAACGCACCAATGCGAGCCTTGGCCTTGCGCAGGTTGAAGAACAGCTTTTTCTGCGCCGAGGTCGTGCCCAGCTTCACCATCGACCACGACCGCAGGACATATTCCTGGATCGAGGCGCGGATCCACCACATGGCATAGGTCGCCAGACGGAAACCCTTTTCAGGATCGAACTTCTTGACCGCTTGCATCAGGCCCACATTGGCCTCGGAAATCACCTCGGCTTGCGGAAGACCATAGCCGCGGTATCCCATGGCGATCTTGGCTGCCAGACGCAGATGCGACGTTACCATTTTATGCGCGGCCTCGGTATCCTGTTCCTCGACCCAACGCTTGGCCAGCATATATTCCTCTTCTGGCTCCAGCAGAGGAAACTTGCGAATCTCTTGCATATAGCGGTTCAGTCCCCCTTCAGGAGACGGCGCCGGAAGATTTGAGTAATTTGCCATTTATTTCTGCCCCTTGGACAAATGTTTAAGCCCTTAACATGGGATATGGGTACCCGTCCCGGTACATTCAAGAGGATCTAATAACAGTCTGAAATTAACCCTATGTAAAGGAAAGCTGAAAAGGCCATATTCACAAGCCTTTGCAGATTATTTCAACGGTTTTCTTAGATTTTCCAATAGCTCAGCCATATCCTGCGGCAGCGGCGCCTCAAAGCGTAGCGTCTCGCCTGTGACTGGATGTTCGAACCCAAGTACGGCGGCATGCAGGGCTTGTCGTGGGAAAGCCTGCACCGCGTCTGCAGCCTCGGTTGTAAAGGCGCGCGCCGCCAGCTTGCGTTTGCCGCCATAGACCGGATCGCCAACCAAACCATGGCCAGCGTGGGCCATATGGACACGGATCTGGTGTGTCCTGCCCGTCTCAAGCCAGCATTCGATCAAGGACAGACCGCCGGGCGTTCCAAAAACTTCGACAATCCGTGCCCGTGTCACTGCGTGGCGGCCTCCGTGAAACAGCACGGCCTGCTTTTGCCGATCCGTCCTGTGCCGCGCCAGTTGAGTTGTTAGGCACATGATGTTGCCGGGCTCAAAACTGACACCCTTGATCCCGCGCAACCGAGGGTCATTGGCATCCGGCACACCATAGCAGATCGCGCGATAGTAGCGCTCGACGCTATGCGCCTCGAACTGGGCAGCCAGCCCGTGATGCGCCGCATCCGATTTCGCCACAACCAGCAACCCGCTGGTTTCCTTGTCGATCCGGTGCACGATGCCCGGGCGCTTGACGCCCCCCACACCCGAGAGATCATCCCCGCAATGATGCAGCAGCGCATTGACCAGCGTCCCGTTCGGCGAGCCCGGCGCCGGATGCACGACCATCCCTGCTGGTTTGTTGATCACGATCAGATCGTCGTCCTCATAGACGATCTCCAATGGGATATCCTCGGGCCCGATATGGCTATCTTCGGCCTCGGCCACAGTAATTCCAACCAGCGCGCCTTCGAAAATCTTTGCCTTGGCGTCCTCAACCGCAATTCCATCAACGGTCACGGCCCCGTCACTGATCAACCGGGCCAGCCGGGTACGCGATAGGTTCTCTTCCGCTGGCACATCCCGCGCAAGCGCCTTATCAAGGCGGGGCGGCGGTGCGGCCGCGATATGAAACTCTATCAGGCGGGTGCCCATGACTGTCCCTTCCGAACCTCAGGAACCGCTGGAAACGCCTCAGCTTCGATTGCTGCGGCGCATGGTCATGTTGCTGACCGCGGTTATGATTGGCGGGGTTCTAGTGACATTCGCCCTGATTGTCATCCGCCTATCGGATCGGACGCCAAGGCTGCCTGATCAGATCGAACTACCCGATGGTGCAAGGGCACAGGCATTGACCATCGGCAGCAACTGGTACGCGGTCGTGACCGAAGACAACCGGATCATGATATTTGACAAGACAACCGGTAAACTGCGGCAAGAGATTGCGTTGGACTAAGATCACCCCTGCCCTGAAAGCCTGTTCAACTGATTGGTAAACCGCTTGTAGGGCGGATAAAGATCACGCGCTTTCTCTAGATACGGGCGAGCTTTGTTCTTGTTTCCGCGACGCATATGAATCTGACCCGCCGCACCCTGAATGGCGACTGTGATTTCATCTTGATCGGCTGCTTCCAGAATCAGCTTCTCACCCTTCCCGGCTAGGCCCGTCCGTTCAAGCAATCGGCCCATTGCAAACAAAAGAAACGGGCTTTCCGGGTCACAAGCCAACGCCTCGGCCATCGTTTTTTGGGCGGCCTTGAAGTCACCTTCTGCTTCATACAACTCGGCCAGCCGTTTTTGATACAAGGTGCTCTCTGGCACGTCTGCCACGATATGCCGGACGTTATCGATCGCTTGGGCGCTGGAAATTTCGCCTAGATGTCTCTGCAGCACCACCTGCGCGCTCAGCAAACGCGGGTCATCTGCCGAAACGTCAGGCAGATCATCCAAAGCCACGCTCAATGCCTCAAGCCTTTTGCGCTGATCGAACAACCGCCTTGCACGTTGATCAAGCGCCAGATCCGCCCAATCCAGCAGAACGAAATCGAAGTTGCAGGGTCGCCAAGACACCACTTTGTGCTGCACCAGATAGAGGTTATTGAACGGCGGAAAACGGCGTTGCCGGACGGCTCGCTGCAACGACCAATCGACCGGCGGCAACAGCCTGTGCGCCAGATGGGACCGATAGAGCATTCTGGACCCAAGCACCACAACGTCAGGTCGTAACGGCTTGGCCCAGAACGCTTTCGCGAAATGCCGGGTTGCAGCCCAGCGTTTGCCCTGAACACCCAGAATGGCCCCGCGTAAGGCGCACATGACAGCGTAATCCTCAGGCCAGAGATGCGGGTTCTCTAACCCTTGCTTTGCAAGCGCCTCACTTTCCTGCCACTTGTCCAAATAGAAGCAATTCAAGGATTGCAGCAGCGGCATAAAGGCATTGTCAGCGCCAGCCTCAAGAATGGGCTTCGCGCTCTCATACGCCTCTTCGCAGCGGTCCTGCGCTGACAGGTATTGTGCAGCCTTGGAATAGATGTGCGCCGCTTCCGAGGGGTTCAGAAACGCAGATGGCCCGTGTGCGACCCGTTCGATGACCCTTTCGTTGGCCGCTTGCAGCTGTTCTTCGGTCAGCACATCGCGAAACACTTTGCGCTGCTGGCCGGAAATCCGCGCCGCTGCCATTGAAAACGCAGAAATGTAAGGCGCGATTACTTGTTCGGCGCGCGACATCGCATAAAGTTCAAGAAAATCCCGTTGCGCCCGGGTCAAGCTGGACAAATCAGCGATATCCGACATTTGCATGAGCTGCGGAAACCGCTGCTTGAAGCGGGCAATCAACTCGGGTTGATCCGAGAACATGATCGCCGTCTGGTCCTTGGATTTCTCCAGATGCGCCTCATAAAACTCTTCCGGTTCGATCTTTGCAGGCCAGGTCGAGTGCTTCCACGGCAAACCGTTCAGGATATCTCCGCGCCGGATGTGATAGGCCGATACCCCTTGTCCCGAAAGCTTCTGATCCGCGCGATCCATGATCTGGCGAATCTCATCCACAAAACCAACGCTGCGGATAAAGTCGCGATAGCGCGGGCGAATGGCTTCGATATCTTCCCATGGGAAGGCCAGCACCTCAAAGCCCTCTTCAACCAGAACCGACCGACCCGACGCCAAATGGTCCAGCAACCGCTGCGGCGATGAATCGTTCTGGAAAGCCCAAATCGGCAGAGCCGTCGCGCCCAGCGCGTCGAATTCGGATTGTTCAAGGAAATGTGCGTCCATCCAGCCAGAGGTGAACAATTCCTCAGGCTGATCCAGCTCCGGCGCGTCCGCCCCTTGCGGAAACCAGTTCACGCGGTAGTCGGTTCCGAAATCTTCGGCCAGCCGAATGCAGGTCAGAATCATCAGAAGACGTGCGCCCATCCGATCCTTGCGTTGACCAATGAATACGCCGGGCTTCCGCTTCATGGAATGGTCCGGGCTGTCGCCCTAAAGCCGTTATTGCCCATCGCTTGAAGCATCAAGATATTCCCAATCCATATTCGCTTAATGTCTTATACAACCGCCACAGCTAGGACGAGATGCGAAATGTATGGAGCATTGTGAATCGCCGCCGATGGAGGTCAGTCCGCAACAACAGGGCGTGCCTGCGACAAGTCCGGAGATATTCGAATGGTCTGCGTCAGCGTGTTCAGGTGTGAAAGCGAATTCTGAGAAATGATACCTGCGGGAATGCGCGTCGCTGCAGCCAATGCATCTGGCAGAGAAACTCCAACTTGCTCTGATAAAACGCTTAACGCCGTCGTCAGATCAAGATCGGCCCCAGCCAGCGTACCATTCTGCAGGGTCAACCTGCCGTTTTCACGCTGGATAATGCGGCCTTCCAACTGGAATTCGGTCAATTCTGTCCCCGCGACGGCCATCGCGTCACTGACCAGGAACAAGCGCCCTGGTCCTTGCTTGGCGGCGAAGGCTGCACGCATGGTTTGTGGGTGAACGTGGATCGCATCCGCAATCAGCCCGGCGGACATTTCCCCACTGGCCAGCGCCGCGCCAACAAGGCCCGGCTCACGATTGCCGAGCTGGCTCATGGCGTTGAAAAGGTGTGTTGCACACTGCACGCCGGCCTTTGTGTAGGCCACGCAGGTTTCGAAATCAGCATCACTGTGCCCTAGCGAAACAACTACTCCAGCTTTTGCAAGAGTTTCGACCTGAGCGGTTGTGACACTCTCGGGCGCAAGCGTAACCATCAAAGCTGGCAAGGCTCTGGCCGCATCTAACAACTGCTCCAGATCGGCCTCTTCCATCGGCCGGATTAGAGCAGCATCATGCGCCCCCTTGCGCCGCACGGATAGATGCGGCCCCTCAAGGTGCAGGCCGACAATCCCCTGAACGCCGTTCTGAATGGCCTGCTTCGCGGCCAAGATGGCCGCTGTCGTCTTTTCCGGCGTGTCCGTGATCAGTGTCGGCAGGATCGATGTTGATCCCAGTTGGCGATGCGCTGCGGCGATCCGCCGTAAAGTTTCGACCGATGGATCGTCATTGAACATGACACCTCCACCGCCGTTGACCTGCAAATCGACGTAACCTGGGCTGAGAACGTCGCCCGACAGGTCCTCAACCAATTCGTCTGAAGGCAACTGATCGTCGGGCAGAACGGATTCCAGCTTTCCACCGACGAACCGCGCAGCATGCCCCTCAAGCAACTTATCGCCGTCAAAGATCGGCCCGCCCGCGAAGGTGATCGATGCTCGGGTCATACCGTTTCCGTTACTTTCCTGAGATGACGTGGAGCATCCGGGTTGATGCCTCGGCGTGTGGCGACCGTTTCGACCATTCCATAAAAGGATGCGATTGCGGCCACCGGGTCTGTCATCCAATGCGACGTGCGCACATGCGGTAGAGATACGGCCTTGGACACCTGATCGGTTGTCGCGAACACCTTTGCCCCCTTGCCTGCAAGTGCGTCGGCGACTTCAGCGATGTTGGCTTCCGCTGCATCCCCCGACGAAAATGCAATCACCGGAAAGCCCTGATCGACAATTGAAACCGGACCATGCAGCACCTCTGCCGATGAATAGCTTTCTGCGTGGATCTGACAGGTTTCCTTGAACTTCAGCGCCGCCTCATTTGAAATCGCCCAAGTTGTTCCACGACCCAGCGTGAACAGCGACTGCCCATCAACGGCCTCAACAACCGCACCCCAATCACAAGTGATCGCCTGCGCCAAGGAGTCTGGCAGCTTATGGATGGCGCGCAGCAAGGCATCGTCGTGCTTGACCTCGGCCAATAGCCAAAGCCCGGTGACCAGCGAAGTCACGAAGGTCTTGGTGGCTGCCACGCTCAGCTCGGGCCCTGCATGTATCGGCAGTGCAGACGAGGCAACGCCAGCCAAAGCCGAGGTCGGATCATTCGTGATTGCAACCGAATAGGCACCACCTTCAGTCAAAGATCGTGTCAGTTGAACAATATCGGGGCTTTGACCGGATTGTGACACCGAAATACACAGCGTGCCGGGGCAACGCAGATCCACCCCGTAAATCGACTTCACGCTTGGCCCGACCGAGGCCATCGGCAGCCCCAACAGCAATTCGGACGCATATTTCAAATAGCTGCAGGCATGATCCGACGACCCCCGGGCAACCGAGATCAGAAAGCTGGGATCGTGGTCACGGATGGCGGTTGCAGTCTTGGCAATCGCCGTGCCACCTTCAGTGAGAAGACGTTCAACAGCGGCAGGTATCTCATTGATTTCCCGACGCATTTGTGTTTTTTCAGTGGACATGAGCCACACCTTTCAGGTTGACAGCCGCAGCTCTGCCACAAAGTCGTAGGCATCGCCGAGGTAAATGGATCGGGTCAGTTCAGCAACACGCCCGCTTTCAAGATATGATGTCCGCTGGATACTCAGCCCTGCCGTCCCTTCGGCCACGTTCAGCAAACCGGCCTCAGTCGCTTCGAGATTGATCGCCGAGATCTTCTGAATCGCGCGGACCGGACGGTTTCCCGATTGTTCGAGGACCGCATACAAAGACCCGGTGACTTCTGTAGGATTTGGCAAAATATCCAACGGCAATGCTGCGCGCTCCAGGGCCATGGGCCGCCCTCCGGCAGCGCGCAATCGGTGGATACGCGCAACTTGGTCATTGGCTGACAGGCCAAGCGCCAACATCTCATCCGGCGATGGCAGGAATATCCCCCGTTCCAACCAGGTTGAAGTTGTTTCGTACCCACGACGCTCCATATCCTCGGTAAACGAGGTGAGATGCGAAAGCGATTGCTCAACCCGCGCAACAGGCTGCCGCACGAATGAGCCCGACCCCTGTCGCTGTTCGATCGCCCCCTTGCGCACCAGTTCCTGAATGGCCTTGCGGACAGTGACGCGTGACAAATCTGTCAGTTCAGCGATCTCGCGTTCCGGTGGGAGCGAGCTGTTCGGGGCCAGAATGCCTTCTTCAATCCCCTGCTCCAACCTTTGGCGCAGTTGCACATAGCGCGGACCGGCAGTTTGTCCCAACCACCCCTCAGGTTTCAGGAAGTCAGCAACGCTCATGTTCGATATCCTCCTGAAACGCGTGAGCCAGCGCAATTGCTCCGGTCAACGGATCCCCCAGCGGTTTAGTCAGGTCTTGCTGCATGAACTCTGGTAGATAAGTCGCATAATGCGGACCAATGCCTCCGGTCAGGCAAACCGGGAGGCCGGGCATCCATCCCATTGCCTCCATCTGATCCACCAGATACTGCGCGCCGGATTCCAAGATCGAGACCGCAACTGCATCCCCTTGCGCAGCGTGTTGAGTCACTAAGGGTGCCAGCGCACCAAACTCGGTAGGCGACATCCCGGATGCCACTTGCACAATGCCCGCCGCACCATCAAAACGTGACAACAACACATTCGTCATTTCAGACATGGATCGAAGGCCATCGACACAGTCGAGCGTGCAAGCCAACGCGCGCCGTCCAACCCATTGTGCCGAGGCCTGATCACCAAGCACCGGCCCCCAACCCCCGGCAAACAAACTTTGATCCCTCTTCTGGGCCGCCAGAAAAGAGCCGGTGCCACAATGGGCAACAAACCCATCTTTAGGCCCAAGCGCACCGCGCAATGCCGAGGGGCGGTCATCTTCGATGCGCGCACAATCAAACGGCAGCTCTGCTGCCAACCGCACCGCCAAAGCTTTACCAGTGACACCTGCAAGCCCGAGATAGGCGGGTGTACCGGTCAGTTGGCTTGCCTCCAATCCGATACGCTCCGCCAAAACGGAGATCCCTTGCTTCAATTCAGCGCAGGCAGCGTCGAAATCGGTCGACACATTCGCCGCCCCGACCTCAACCTGCTGAACGCGGAAGCCATCGGAAACAGCGATACGGCAGCGCGTGCCGCCGCCATCAGCGGCCAGCACAATGGTATCAGCAAGGCGACTCATGTAGATACCTTTATAATACCTATTTCCAATTTTGAAGACCCAATAACGACCAAACTGCACGCATAGCGATAAAATACTGATACATATCGACACAAAAATAAAATGGTAGACTAATGGTATCTAAAAGGTATGATATTCGAAATCTCGGGGGGAGAATCACGTGGCCACGCCAGTAACGGAACAACTGCATCAAAAGGCGATCGGGCTTGATACCCGACCGCTGGCCGAAGTTGCCGAGCTGCTGGCAAGCTCCCAATCCGAAGCCGCAACTGCCCCCCTCACCGCCCTGACTGCGATATGCGCTGGCGCGAAGGCGATGGCGCAAACCATCCGCTCTGGCGGCACGCTTCGCTATGTTGCGGCAGGTTCATCCGGCTTGATGGCAGCTTCGGATGCGCTCGAATTGGGCGGGACATTTTCGATCCCCTCAGATCAGATTCGCATTCATATGGCAGGCGGTTTGCCGACCGGCACTGAAATGCCAGGTGATACCGAAGACGCTACACACGGCCTTGCCGACGAGTTGGCCGACATGACAACCGCCGATACCCTGATCGCTGTTTCAGCCAGCGGAACGACCCCTTATACGGTCGCTGCAGCTCGCTCCGCGCGCGAGCATGGAGCTGCAATCATCGGCATTGCGAACAATCGCGATTCCGAGTTGCTAAGACTGTCCGATCACCCGATCCTTTTGCCCACACCGCCGGAACTGATATCGGGCTCAACCCGAATGGGTGCCGGAACGGCTCAGAAAATTGCTCTGAACATGCTGTCGACACTTATGGCCATGGATTTGGGCCATATCCAAGACGGAATGATGATCAACCTGCGCGCCGACAACGACAAGCTGCGCGCCCGGGCCAATGGGATTGTTTGCCAACTGACCGGCGTTGATGCCGAGCAGGCAGCATCGGCATTGATCTCGGCAAACGGGGACCTCAAGTGCGCCGCTCTTTTGGCCGCCGGGGCGCAGTCTCTGGACCAAGCGCAAATTGCGCTGCGCGAGACCAACGATCACCTCCGCCCTGCGCTGGAGAAGCTTAATAACAAAGAAACTATCAACCTGGGAGATACAAAATGAAACGCAAAGTTCTAAGCCTTGCTTTGATGAGCACGGCGCTGGTCACAAGTGCCTACGCGCAAGACGCCACGCTGACGATCGAAAGCTGGCGCAACGACGACCTGACTCTTTGGCAGGACAAGATCATTCCCGCGTTTGAGGCCGAGCATCCGGGCATCAAGGTAGTGTTTTCACCTTCGGCGCCAGCGGAATATAACGCCGTTCTGAATTCGAAGCTCGAAGCCGGATCGGCGGGCGATCTGATCACCTGCCGCCCGTTTGACGCCTCACTGGCGCTGTATGAAGGCGGTCATCTGACCGATCTGTCCGATCTGGAGGCCATGGGCAATTTCTCGGACGTGGCGAAATCCGCGTGGCAAACCGATGATGGATCGGCCAGCTTCTGCGTTCCGATGGCATCTGTGATCCACGGCTTCATCTACAACAAGGATGCGTTCAACGAGTTGGGCATCGACGTTCCCACCACCGAAGCCGAGTTCTTTGCCGCCCTCGACAAGATCAAGGAAGACGGCGCTTATATCCCGATGGCGATGGGCACCAACGATCAGTGGGAAGCCGCCACAATGGGCTATAACAATATCGGCCCGAACTACTGGAAAGGTGAAGAAGGCCGTCAGGCGCTGATCAAAGGTGAGCAGAAGCTGACCGATCCACAGTGGGTTGCCCCTTATGCGACGCTGGCCAAATGGGCGGATTATCTGGGCGACGGGTATGAAGCGCAAACCTATCCCGACAGCCAGAACCTGTTCACGCTGGGTCGTGCAGCGGTCTATCCTGCCGGTAGCTGGGAAATCTCGGGCTTTAACACACAGGCCGATTTTGAGATGGGCGCTTTCAAGCCGCCGGTCCAGAACGCAGGCGACACCTGCTATATTTCGGACCACACCGATATCGGCATCGGAATGAACGCGGCGAGCGAAAACCAAGAAGCTGCGCGCACCTTCCTGGCTTGGGTCGCAAGCCCGGAATTCGCCAGCATCTTCGGTAACGCCCTACCCGGCTTTTTCCCGCTGTCCAGCACTCCGGTCGAGCTGGAAGACCCACTGGCCAAGGAAATCGTCGGTTGGCGGGATGAGTGCGAAAGCACAATCCGCTCGACCTACCAAATCCTGTCGCGCGGCACGCCGAACTTGGAAAACGAGACCTGGGGCGCATCCGTTGCTGCCATCAAAGGCGCTGAGACCCCCGAAGCTCTGGGCCAGCAGCTACAGGACGGTCTGGCCAGCTGGTACGCACCGCATCAGTAACACCTAGCCCGCTCACACCGGACGCGACCGCCGCGTCGCGTCCGGGCACTAATACCCCCGGAGATTCCCATGCAGACCCGCCGCATACGCTGGCACATTGCCGTTTTCCTCGCCCCTGCGGTACTGGTCTACACGGCGGTGATGATCTTCCCCTTGTTCAACACACTGCGCCTCGCACTGTTTTCCGAGGTCGATCAGACACGTATCTACGTGGGCCTGCAGAATTTCCGCACCCTGTTCTTCGATCCGATATGGTCCGAGCAGTTCTGGAACGCTTTGGGCAACAACTTCTGGTTTTTCTTGATCCACATGCTGGTGCAGAACCCGATTGGCATCGCTCTGGCCGCACTACTTTCGCATCCCCGGCTGCGGTTTGCGGCGCTCTACCGGTCCGCGATTTTCATTCCGACCATTCTGAGCTTTGTAATCGTCGGTTTCGCGTGGAAGCTGATCCTATCACCGCTCTGGGGCATCGCGCCCTCGATGTTGGACGCGATTGGTCTTAAGTCTCTGTTTGCACCATGGCTGGGCAAGGAAGAATACGCGCTGACGACACTGGCACTTGTCTCGGTCTGGCAGTTCGTCGGCATCCCAATGATGCTGATCTATGCCGCTCTGCTTTCGATCCCCGAAGAAATTCTCGAGGCCGGAGAAATTGACGGCATCACCGGGGCCTCAGCCTTCTGGAAGATCAAACTACCGTTGATCATTCCTTCAATCGGTATCATCTCAATCCTAACATTTGTTGGAAATTTCAACGCCTTCGACCTGATTTACGTCTCGCAAGGCGCACTGGCGGGGCCGGATTTCTCGACCGATATCCTGGGCACCTTCATGTACCGCACATTCTTTGGCTTCCAGCTGCAACTGGGCGACCCGCACATGGGCTCCGCCATCGCTGGCGCCATGTTCGCGATCATCCTTGTAGGTGTCTGTATCTACCTCTTCGGCATCCAGACCCGGATGCGCCGGTATCAGCTGTGAGGATCGCCGGATGAACAAAGCTCGCCATAACCCGCTGAACACGGCCGCCATGCATGGGGCGTTGATCCTCTACACGTTGATTGCCCTGTTCCCGGTCTTCGTGATCATCATCAACAGCTTCAAAACCCGACGCTCGATTTTCCGCGAGCCACTCGCCCTACCCGATGCCGAAAGTTTCTCGCTGATCGGTTACCAGACGGTGATGAAACAAGGGGATTTCTTCCTTTATTTCCAGAACTCGTTGATCGTGACAGTGGTGTCGCTGGCGTTTGTCCTGTTGTTCGGCGCAATGGCTGCTTTTGCGCTGAGCGAGTACAAGTTCAAGGGCAACACCCTGATGGGCCTCTATCTGGCGCTTGGGATTATGATCCCGATCCGTATCGGCACCGTGGCGATACTTGAGATGATGGTGGCAACCGGGTTGGTGAACACGCTTTGGGCCCTGATCCTTGTCTACACGGCACAGGGCTTGCCGCTAGCCGTGTTCATCCTTTCTGAATTCATGCGACAGGTCTCAGACGACCTGAAGAACGCGGGCCGCGTTGACGGGTTGTCGGAATACACCATCTTCTTCCGACTAGCCCTGCCTCTCGTCCGCCCTGCCATGGCCACCGTTGCCGTGTTCAACATGATCCCGATCTGGAACGATCTCTGGTTCCCACTAATCCTCGCCCCGGCTGAGGAAACCAAAACACTGACACTGGGCAGCCAAGTCTTCATCGGCCAGTTCGTCACCGACTGGAACGCGGTTTTGTCGGCGCTTTCCATGGCGATCCTGCCGGTACTGGTGCTCTACGTCATCTTCTCGCGCCAATTGATCCGCGGCATCACTTCAGGAGCTGTCAAATGACCAAAGTTCTGATCGCCGGCCTTGGCAATATGGGTCTGAGCCACGCGCTGGCCCACCACCATCACCCAGACGCGCAGATCGTGGGGCTGGTGAACCGGTCGGGCCGCGTGGACCATCCCGATCTGGCGGGCTACCCGGCCTATTCGGATTTTCACACCGCGCTGACTGAAACCACCCCCGATCTGGTCGTCGTCGCCACATATTCCGACAGCCACGCCGATTTCGCCTGCGCCGCGATGGAGGCTGGCGCGCATGTGTTTGTGGAAAAACCGCTGGCGACCACGGTGGCCGACGCCAAGCGTGTCGTTGCCAAAGCCGTCGAGACCAACCGCAAGCTGGTGATCGGCTATATCCTGCGCCACCACCCCTCTTGGATGCGCCTGATCTCCGAGGCGCGCGATCTGGGCGGGCCCTATGTCTTCCGCCTGAACCTGAACCAACAGTCCTCAGGTGCCGAGTGGGAGACGCACAAGGCCCTGATGCAGACTACTTCCCCGATCGTCGATTGCGGTGTGCATTATGTCGACGTGATGTGCCAGATCACCGACTCCGACCCCGTGCGAGTCCACGGCATGGGCCTGCGCCTAAGCGATGAAATCGACGAAGACATGTATAATTACGGCCAGTTTCAGGTGGTCTTCGAGGACGGCTCGGTTGGCTGGTACGAGGCTGGCTGGGGCCCGATGATGTCCGAGACTGCGTTTTTCGTAAAAGACATCGTCTCGCCCAACGGCTCGGTCTCGATCACCGACGGTAACAAGGGTGCGTCAGCCGATATCGAGGGCCACACCAAGGTCGGCGGCCTTCTGGTACACCGCCCTGAAGGCGATCAGACAATCGACATGCCCGATGAACCTGGCCACCAGGAGCTCTGCGATGCTGAACAAGCCTATATGTTGCGCGCCATCGCCAAGGATATCGACCTGACCCGCCACATGAACGACGCCGTGCAATCGCTGGCCATTTGTCTGGCTGCCGATAAAAGCATCCGCACCGGCCAACCTATTTCGCTGAAAGAGGCCTCCAAATGACCGCCCTGACGCTTACGAACGTGAACAAGTCCTTCGGCTCTGTCGAAGTCCTCAAGGATGTCAACATCGAGGTGGAAGATGGTGAGTTCGTCGTCTTTGTCGGCCCCTCGGGATGTGGCAAATCCACCCTATTGCGTGTGATCGCAGGGCTCGAAGATGTCACTTCAGGCGAAGTGCGCATTGGGGGAAAATTAATGAACCTCACCCCGCCCTCCAAACGCGGCATTGCGATGGTGTTTCAGAGTTATGCACTCTACCCCCACCTGAATGTACGCAAAAACATGTCGCTGGCGCTGAAACAGGAAGGTCAAAGCAAACAAGTAATCGAGGAACGCGTTGCCAAGGCTAGCAAGATGCTGAACCTTGAGCCGTATATTGACCGCTACCCGTCCGAGCTGTCCGGTGGTCAACGTCAGCGCGTCGCCATCGGTCGCGCCATCGTGCGGGAGCCCAAACTGTTCCTGTTCGACGAACCCTTGTCCAACCTCGACGCCGCCCTGCGCATGAACACGCGACTGGAAATCGCGAACCTGCACCAGCAGCTCGACGCATCGATGATTTACGTCACCCATGACCAGACCGAAGCGATGACGCTCGCCGACAAGATCGTTGTCCTGCGCGATGGTCGCGTCGAACAAGTTGGTAGCCCCATGGAGCTGTACAACAATCCCGCCAACCAGTTCGTCGCAGGTTTCCTCGGTGCGCCCTCGATGAATTTTTTCCCAGCCAGCGTGATCGGTGACAGCGCGGACACCACGCTGGGTATACGCCCCGAAGATCTGTATCTGACCGACGAAGGCCCCCTGACCGCGAACGTGACTCATGTCGAACATCTGGGCGGAGACACCAACGTGATCGCCATGATGCAAGAGCACCAAATCACCGCGCGCCTATTCGGCCAACATCAGGTCAACGCAGGCCAGCCCATCCGGTTCGGCTATACCCAAGACCGCACTTACCGCTTCGACGAACAAGGCACGCGTTTAAACTGATGATGACCTGCTTCGATTTTCAGGATGTTGGTGCGGCCGAGATGCATTGAATACTTGAACACGCACATTTCTGACCGTTTCGGGTTGTCTCAACAATGCAGCTAAAGCACTGCAAAACATAAAAATATGGCTTCCATCCGCGTCAGAGTGGTTCACTGTGTCTCAAAGTAATAGGTGGACCAATGCCAGCACTCAACAAGCTATCATCATTGCTGGTAAAGAATGCGCAACCCGGCAAATACTCGGATGGCGGAGGCCTGTGGCTGCACGAAAAAGATGGAGATGGCGGAAAGTGGTTTCTTGGGGTTCACGTGCACGGGCGTCGTAGAGAGATGGGCTTGGGCACCCTATCTGCCGTCTCCCTGAAAGAAGCCCGCGTAGGGGCCGAGAAATGGCGGGCCGTAGCCCGTCAAGGAAAAGACCCGATCAAAGAACGAGAACGGATACGCCGGGAACGCCCCCATCACCGGGAATTCCTCGACCCAGCTTTGCGCTCGCGCGTTCAATGTCTCTATGTCGCGGCGATTTTGGTGTAAATGGAACACGCGTTCACGTTGACAACCTACCAAAGCTGGCCGAACTCCTGTTCGAAATCCCTGAGCTTATCGCAATTGTTCTTGCAGGCAATTCTTTAGTCTAGTGCAGTTCGGTTTTGAATGTTCATTGATTAGGTCTGCCAACTCTGGCCGACATGAACCGCAGTTCGTTCCAGCCTGAAGGACGTCTCCGATATCGTCCACAGTAATCAAACGCTTTTGGGCAATAGCGCCGATGATTGTTTTTAGTCCGACCTCGAAACACGAACAGACAATTGGTCCACAGTCTTCTGATATAGCTGATGACCGTCCGGACAAGACATGCTGGAGCGCGCCCTGAGGCAAAGTTGCCAAATAATCCCGCATCAGTGTGATCGGTTGACGAGAGACGAAAAGCGCCGCCAAGATGTTTTGGCCGTTTGACAAAGCAATTCTGAAAGAGCCGCGTTTGGTGTCTTCTACTGAAGTGGCCACTGCGTCGGGTAACCCAAACCAAGCACGCGCGGTTTTTTCCCAGTTTTCGACGGGCTTTTTCCCTGCCAACTCCATCCTGTACCCGTTCGTCGTTTTGGCAGCTGCCCAATACTCGGCATCGGGTTCGGCCGCGGCCGCTGAAACGGCAAATCCATACCAGGCGGCGTTCAGACGTCGCAGGGAGACAGCCGTTGACTTGCTTTCCGGTTGTCCTGAAATCGGGTCAGTTACACTTGGAACAAGCGCATCCACACGGGCTGACGGAGCGGTTTCACCTGTCCAGTGAATCGGCGCAAACACTTGACCCGGCGCGACTGTGTCGGTGCTGCGAAGTCGAAAGATGCCGCTTCCAACCGGGCTGCACATTTCTACCAGATCGGCGGTGCCGAGGCTCAATTGACTGACGTCTTGGGGGTTAACCTCGACAAATGGTTCGGCCAAGTGGGCCGAAAGACGCGGTGACAGACCAGATCGGGTCATAGTGTGCCACTGATCCCGGTTTCGCCCTGTGTTCAAAAGAAATGGGTATTGTTCAGATGTCGCGGCCTGAGGCGGACGATGCGCAACGGGGATAAAACGCGCTTTACCGTCGGAATGAAAGAACTGCCCGTCGCCAAAAAACCGGCCATTCGATTTGCAGGATGTCGTTGGCCATCGTGTCGGGTTTAGCGCTTCGTAACCTGCGTCATCAATGTCCGACAACTCCGCGATGTCCAAGTCTTTGCCAAACGTCACGGCAAGCGAAGTCATGTTCGCATATTCTCGAAAAATCTGCGCGGGCGCCTCGTAGCTGAAAGCCTCTTTCCACCCCATGCGGCGGCCCACTTCGGCCAAAATATCCCAATCGGCGCGTGCTTGCCCCGGAGGTGGCAGAACGGCGCGCTGTCTGCTGATCGTGCGATCAGAATTGGTCACTGTACCGTCTTTTTCACCCCACCCAGCCGCAGGCAGCAACAAGTCTGCGTACCGCGCCGTATCTGTCTTGGCGGTCAGGTCGCTGACGACTGTAAATGGACAGTTTTTGATCGCCGTCTGCACCCGATCTGCCTCTGGCATGGTGGCTGCCGGATTGGTGTGGATGATCCAAAGTGCCTTAATCTGGCCGCCTTCGACCGCGCGAAACAGATCGACCGCCTTAAGCCCCTGCTTTTCCGGCAGTTTCGGCGCTTTCCAGAAGTCTCGGACGGCTGCTCTGTGGGCCGCGTTATCGATATCCAGATGACACGCGAGCATATTGGCCAATCCGCCGACCTCTCGACCGCCCATAGCGTTTGGCTGACCGGTGACCGAGAACGGGCCCATCCCCGCGCGGCCAATCCGACCCGTTGCCAGATGGCAGTTCAGGATCGCGTTGACCTTGTCTGTTCCGCTGGAGGATTGGTTTACACCCTGGCTGAAGATCGTAACAACGCGCTCGGTGCCGATCCACAGATCGCAAAACGCCTCAAGGTCGTCAGGGCTGAGCCCGGTCTCATCCGGATCATCAAGCTGTGCGAGTTCGAGGGCCTCTGTGAACCCGTGACTTCGATCCAGAAAATCCGCAGCTACATGCCCAGTTTGGTAAATTCTGCTCAGTAGGCGATTGAACAGCGCCACGTCGCTGCCGGGTCGCAATGCCAGATGCAGGTCCGCCTGATCACAGCTCGCCGTTCGACGTGGGTCAATAACCACAATCTTCGTACCGCGCGCCTGACGCGCGGCTATAACACGCTGATAAAGAACCGGATGGCACCAGGCGAGGTTTGAACCAACCAGAACAACCAAATCAGCTTCGTCCAGATCCTCATAAGTTCCGGGCACGGTATCTGTGCCGAAGGCGCGTTTGTGTCCAGCCACTGTAGACGCCATGCACAATCGAGAATTGGTGTCGATATTGGCCGACCCCATGAACCCCTTCATCAGCTTGTTGGCGACATAATAGTCTTCGGTCAGCAACTGCCCCGAGACGTAAAACGCCACGCTGTCCGGCCCATGGTTCTGAATTGCTTCAGAAAAACGATCTGCGACCAGTTGCAGCGCGTTGTCCCAGTTGGTGTCTTGGCCAAAGGCGCGAGGAGCCAGCAACCGGTGTTCCAGCCCAACTGTTTCGCCCAAAGCCAGCCCTTTCGAGCACAAACGACCATGGTTCGCCGGATGATCCGGATCGCCGCGAACGGTCAAACCGCCGACCCCATCGGGCCGCAATAGAACACCGCATCCGACCCCGCAATAGGCGCAGGTCGAGCGAACCTCGGGCAGACCGCTTCCGTCCATCAGGCAGCGCTCCGCCGGGAAACCGCGCTGTCGTCCAGCAGAATACGGCCGTCTTCAAGTCGCACCGGATAGGTGGTGATGTGACCATCGTCGGCACCCTGTGCCTCGCCAGTGTTCAAGTCAAAAACCCAGTTGTGCAGCGGGCATGTCACCGACTGGCCGTGGACGATCCCCTCGGACAGGGGACCACCCTTGTGCGGACAGCTGTTGGTCGCGGCATAGACCTCTGCCTCGGCAGTGCGGAAGACGGCGATGCATCCGATATGGGTTTTCACCAAACGCGCCCCGCGCAAGGGAACCTCGTCGATATGTCCGATGTCGATCCAGCTCATTCCGCGGCCTCCAATGTGAAATCTGCAATCGGCGCGTAAGTTTGCGCTTTTTCTTTGACGTGTTCGGCCCACGGATCTTTGCGGTAGATGCTTTGCGACAGCTCGAACCGGGCGACAAGGGCCGCGCGATTTTCAAGGTCGTCCACGACCTGCGCCTTGACCCAGCCCATGCCCACCTTGCCCAGCCATTTATACAAACGATCCAGATACTTGCCACCTTCGCGATAGGCCTGCGTGACGGCCACAACGACTTCGATCGCTTCGTCTTCGGTGGGAACCTGACAAAGCAATTCGGTTTCTTTCACATCCATACCGGCAGCGCCGCCAATGCTGATCTGGTACCCCGAGTCCACGCAAACGACGCCAATGTCCTTGCAGGTCGCCTCGGCACAATTGCGGGGGCAACCGGATACGGCCAGCTTCAATTTATGCGGCGTCCACGACCCCCAAAGGGTTTTCTCAAGCTTGATACCCAAGCCAGTGCTATCCTGGGTACCAAACCGACAATGATCAGTTCCGACACAGGTTTTGACTGTACGCAAGCCTTTAGAATAGGCATGGCCTGAGACCAGACCCACCTTGTTCAGATCAGACCAGATCGCAGGCAGATCCTCACCCTTCACGCCCAACAGATCAATGCGCTGACCACCGGTTACTTTGACAGTTGGCACGTCGTATTTGTCGGCCGCATTGGCGATGGCACGCAGTTCTTCCGGCGTAGTGATCCCACCCCACATGCGCGGCACGACGCTGAACGTGCCGTCTTTTTGGATATTGGCGTGTTTGCGTTCATTCACAAAGCGGCTTTGCGGGTCATCCTGGTATTCCAGCGGCCAATCCGCCAGCAGGTAATAGTTGATTGCCGGGCGACAGACATGGCAGCCATTTGGCGTTGTCCAGCCTAGCTCTTGCCAGACAGCGGCCTGGCTTTTTAGTTCTTGGCCCTTGATCAGTCGGCGCACATCCTCGTGCGTCAGGTCGGTGCAGCCGCAGATTGGTTGCGCCGCTGGCATCTGGAATTCGTCACCCAGAGTGACCTGCAACACCTGTTCGACCAGACCCGAACAGGTCCCGCAGGACGCGCTGGCCTTGGTACTTGCCCGCACCGCGCCCAGATCGTTGTCCCCCGCATTGATCGCCTCGACAATCGCGCCTTTGCATACGCCGTTGCAGCCGCAAATCTCCGCCTCAGGCGGCAATGCTGCAACGGCTGAGAGAGGGTCCGCGGTATCGCCCCCCTGATAGGCCGGGCCAAAGATCAGCGTCTCGCGCATCTCCTCAATGCTGGTGCCGTCCTTAATCAATCCGAAGAACCAGCTGCCATCGGCGGTGTCGCCATACATGACAGCACCAACCAGCCGATCCTCTTCGATAACGAGGCGCTTGTAGACGCCGTGCGAGGGGTCACGGAACACGATATCCTCGCGCCCCGACCCGTCGGCAAAGTCGCCTGCGCTGAACAGATCGCAGCCGGTGACTTTCAACTTGGTCGAGAGGGTTTTCTGAACAAAGGCAGCCTCTTCGCCCAATATTGCCTGCGCGGCCACTTTCGCCTGATCATAGAGCGGTGCGACAAGACCAAAGACCTCTCCATCATGTTCGACGCATTCGCCCACGGCGTAGACATCCGGATCCGAGGTCAGCATTTGATCATCCACATGGATACCGCGCCCGGTGGCCAGATCAGCCTCTTGCGCCAGTGCCGTATTGGGGCGGATACCGACGGCCATAACGAGCAGATCACAGGGCAGTTCGGTCCCGTCATCCAGCAGCAGCGCGCGGACCTTGCCGTCTTTCCCAAGGATTTCCTTGGAGTTCGCCTGCAAGCAAATCTTGATACCTTTGTCTTCCAGCGACTTCTTCAGCAAATAACCTGCGGCTTCGTCCAGCTGACGCTCCATCAGGTGACCCATGATGTGCACCACAGTCACGTCGACCCCATGCGCGGCCATGCCCGCTGCGGCCTCCAGCCCGAGTAATCCGCCGCCAATTACGACGACTTTGTTGGCGGGGACCATGCCCATCATCCGCTGGGTGTCTTCCAGATCGCGATAAGCGATCACACCGTCCAGATCATGACCGGGCAGAGGGATGATGAACGGATTTGACCCGGTCGCAACAATCAGCTTGTCGTAAGGAACATGCCCGTTCGCGCCCTCAACCACCTTCATCTCGCGGTCGATCTTTTCCACCTTTTCGCCAAAGCGACAGGCCACGCCCCGCTCGGCATACCAGGTGTCATCATGGGTGACGATCTCTTCATAGGTCTTCTCACCCGACAAAACTGGGCTGAGCATGATGCGGTTGTAGTTCCCGCGCGGCTCGGCGTTGAACAGGGTGATGTCGAACGCATCCGGCGCGGCTTCGGTCAGGTGTTCCAACACCCGGCCTGAGGCCATACCTGCGCCTATGACAACAAGTCTTTGCTTCATGATTTCACTCCGCTGCAATCGCCTTGGGGGCGGGTGTTTTTGGTTTGGCGCCATGTTCATATTCTTCGAGGAAATCGAGGACTTCCTGCCGGTAAGCATAGTAATCCGGGTGCTCCAGCAGCGCTTTGCGCGTGCGCGGACGCGGCAGCTCAACCTTGGTGATCTTGCCGATCGTTGCCTGCGGACCGTTGGTCATCATCACCACGCGATCGGCCAGCAGGATCGCCTCATCCACGTCGTGGGTAACGCAGATCGCAGTGACCTTGGTGCGGGACCAGACCTCCATCAGGACTTCCTGTAATTCCCATCGGGTCAGGCTGTCGAGCATCCCAAAGGGCTCGTCCAGCAACAGCAGCTTGGGGGACAGAGCAAAGGCGCGGGCGATGCCGACGCGTTGCTTCATGCCGTTCGACAAGTCGGAGGCGGATTTGTCCATAGCATCGGCCAGTCCGACCCGTTCCAGATAGTATTCGACCACATCTTGGCGCTCGGCCATGCTGGCCTTTGGATAGACCTTGTCCACCCCTATCGCGACGTTTTCCTTGGCGCTGAGCCAAGGGAAAAGGTTTGGGGATTGGAACACCACGGCGCGTTCGGGATCGGCCCCTTCGACGTGGCGACCATCCAGCTTGATTGCACCCTTTGAGATGTCGTTGAGCCCAGCCGCCATGGTCAGAACCGTGGACTTGCCACAGCCCGAGTGGCCAATCAGCGAGATGAACTCGCCCTTGTCGATCTTCAGGTCGAAATCCTCAACCACGGTCAGCGGGCCTTTGGGCGTCGGATAGACCTTGTGCAGTTGCGAAAAGTCGAGGAAGCGGTTCTCGATCAGCCCCTTTTGCGCCTCTGCCACCGCGGTTGGAACACCGTGGATTGGGGTGACATCCGGGAGGATACGCGAGCCTTCGACCTTGGCCTCGATCCCCACATCCATCAGGTATTTGGTGACGTCCGCGCGCAGGCGCTTGAACGTCTCATCGTTGTTCATCGCACCGCGTTCGCGCGGGCGCGGGATCGAAACACGGAATTCCTGGCCCAGCGTACCGTCGGGGTTCAGGGCAATGATGCGGTCGGCCAGAATGATGGCCTCATCCACATCGTTGGTGATCAGAACACAGGTTTTCTTGTCAGCATCCCAGATATGTTCGATCTCATCGGCCAGATTGGCGCGGGTCAGCGCGTCGAGCGCTGACAGAGGCTCGTCCAGCAGCAGCACCTCGGGATTCATCGACAAGGCGCGCGCCACGTTGACCCGTTGGCGCATCCCGCCCGACAATTCCGCCGGGCGACGCGTTGCGGCATGGCTGAGGCCTACCATCTTGACGTAATGCGCGACCTTTTCAGCCTTCTCGGTCTTGCTGAGGCCGGGAAAGACGGTATCCACCGCGAGCCCTACATTGCCGCTGACTGTCAGCCACGGCATCAGCGAGTAGTTCTGGAAGATCACACCACGCTCCGGGCCCGGCCCCTTGATCGGGGTGCCTTTGAAGGTGACTTCGCCCTTAGATGGCATGTCCAACCCTGCCATCAGGTTGATCAGAGTGGTCTTGCCAGTGCCGGAAAAGCCGAGGATCACCAGAAACTCACCCTCTTGCACGTCCAGGTCGATGCCTTTCAGCACATCGGTGCGCGCGGTGCCTTCACCAAAGGATTTCGAGGCGTTCTTGAAGCTCAGAATGCTCATCGTGCTCACCGGTTGTTTGTGAAGGTAAACAGGGATTGCAGTGCGTACATCACGCGGTCCAGCAGGAAGCCGATGATGCCGATGGTGAAGACCGCAACCATGATCTTGGCCAGCGAACTGGACGAGCCGTTCTGAAATTCATCCCAGACGAATTTACCTAGACCGGGGTTCTGCGCCAGCATTTCCGCCGCGATCAAGACCATCCAGCCGACACCCAGCGACAGGCGAAGGCCGGTGAAAATCAGCGGCAGGGCCGAGGGCAGCACCAGCTTGGTGATCTTGGTATAGGTGTTCATTTTCAACACCTTGGAAACGTTCACCAGATCCTTGTCGATGGACGCCACACCCAGCGCCGTGTTGATCAGTGTCGGCCACAGCGAACAAAGGGTCACGGTTATGGCCGAGATCAAAAAGGACTTGGCGAACCAGCCGTCATTCGTGACGTAAACGGCCGACACGATCATGGTGACGATCGGCAACCATGCCAATGGCGAAACCGGTTTGAATATCTGGATCAACGGGTTCAGCGCGGCGTTCGCAGTCGGAGACAGACCAGCGGCAATTCCAAGCGGCACAGCGATAACGGTGGCAATCAAAAAACCGAAGAAAACGGTTTTGATCGAAGTCCAGATTTGTTGGTAGTACGTCGGCGCCCCGGTGAAGGCGACGTCCTTCACTTTCTCAGGCTGACCGGCGTCAATGAATTTCTGATTGCGCTTTTCGACCATCGCCTCGAACTTGGCGCGTTTGGCGGCTTTGGCCTGCGCATCTTCGTTCAGGCTTACCATTTCTTCCCAGACCTGAGCCGGTCCAGGCACCGCGCCCAGCGATGTCTGCACCTTGGGGGCCAATGTCCCCCAGAGCAGCAAGAAGGCGCAGATCGACAGCAGCGGGACGATCAGCAACCGCCAAATCTCGGTCATCTGAGCGCGCGGGTTATCTCCGGCAGCGGCCTTCAGGACGGGAGTGGCCCAGCTGAGGCCCAGCACCTGGAACCATTTGTCGGCGGCGTTGATGCGGGTGAACAGGCGGGTGCGACGCGCCTCTCGGGCGGCGTCTGCGTTGAATTCGGGATCGACCGTTGTCATCTGTTGTGTCCTTGCGATGGCGGGGAACTTGTGGTGCCGCGCCCGACCGATGCCGGGCGCGGCGTTTCGGGATTAGCCTTGTACGTCCGAGCCGACGATTTTCTGCTCGCCTTTCAGACCAATGGACAGGCTTTCGAGATAGGCGTTGGGGGTGCGGCCGTCATAGGCGATGCCGTCGATGATATCTTCGGCAGGGGTCGGTGCCTTGTAGCCGTCGCTATCCCAGGGGAAATCAGCCTCATTTGCCATCCCTTCGTCGACCAGTAGACGCGCAGCCTCGAGGTAAATCTCGGGTTTGTAGACCGACTTGGCGACCTCGTCATACCAGCTGTCGGGCTTGGCCTCGGCGATCTGACCCCAACGGCGCATTTGGGTCAGGTACCAGATGGCGTCCGAGTAGAACGGGTAGGTGGCGTTGTAGCGGAAGAACACGTTGAAATCTGGAACTTCGCGTTTGTCGCCCTTTTCGTATTCAAACGTCCCGGTCATCGAGTTGGCGATGACGTCGTAATCCGCGCCTACATATTCCGCACGGCTCAGGATTTCGACCGCTTCGGGACGGTTGGCATTGTCGCTCTCATCCAGCCAGATCGCCGCGCGGATCAGGGCCTTGGTTACGGCCAACGTGGTGTTGGGGTATTGTTCCGCGAACTCGGCGTTGAGACCAAAGACCTTTTCAGGGTTGTTCTTCCACAGCTCATAGTCGGTGATCACCGGTACGCCGATGCCCTTAAACACCGCCTGCTGGTTCCAGGGCTCGCCCACGCAATAGCCGTAGATCGTACCGGCCTCCAACGTGGCGGGCATCTGCGGCGGTGGCGTCACCGACAGGAATACATCCGCACCGATCTGACCGGTCACGTTTTCGGGGCTGTAAAAGCCCGGATGCAGCCCACCCGCTGCCAACCAATAGCGCAGCTCATAGTTATGGGTCGAAACCGGAAAGACCATGCCCATATTGAATGGCTTGCCTTCGGATTTGTACTTCTCGACCACCGGGGCAAGCGCCTCGGCGCTGATCGGGTGCTGGGGGCGGCCATCCTCCATTACAGGGATGTTCGGCTTCATCTCTTCCCAAATCTCATTGGACACGGTGATGCCGTTGCCGTTCAGGTCCATCGAAAATGGTGTGATGATATGGGCTTCGGTCCCATAGCCTATGGTCGCGGCCAAAGGCTGCCCCGCCAGCATATGCGCGCCGTCAAGCTGCCCGTCGATCACGCCATCCAACAGGACTTTCCAGTTGGCCTGTGCTTCCAGAGTTACAAACAGGCCTTCGTCCAGAAAGTACCCATTCTCATAGGCGACGGCCAGCGGGGCCATGTCGGTCAGCTTGATAAAGCCAAAGGTCAGTTCGTCTTTTTCAAGTTCCAGTTCGGCCAGTGCCGGAGACACAAGCGCCGTCGTTGCGGCAAGGCCTAATAGAAGCTTTTTCATCTCGATCCCTTTCGGTTCAGCCCAACCCCTTGGGCAAACAAAAAAAGCCGCCGACGCAGTCCGCCGGGAGGAGGTGGCGGATGGTCGAGCGGCTTTGCTCTTGTGAGGTGCCCTGGATTGTGGGCGAATTCCGTCGGTGGGCTCCGTTGCCTGCCGATAGGCTAAGTAAGCCTGCCAGGGCTCGCGCCGTCATCTGTTTTCGGCGTTTCAGCGCAGGTTTCTCTGCATCGCAGCGATAATTTACGCTGCACTGCAAAAAAAATGTGCAGGCTTATACAGTCGGCTCGAAAATGCGCCGGTCGAAAAACAGATTTTGCGGCAGAATCAAACCACCATTGGTCGAAGCGACCGTCGTCGACTCGGCAAGCGCGCCTTCCAGTTTTTCTGAAGCACCAGGTGTCTCATCACCCAAACCCTGAAGTTCACGACGATACAGATCGCTTCGAAAGACCCTGCCAGCCTGGCGCTCCGCAGTACCCGCGTCCAACCCGTTACGAACGGCGAGTTGATGTGCAATCCACTTCGCTTGGCTGCGCCAAGGAAAAGTAGCAGCGCCATCAAAGAACTCGACAAACCCATCCACATGGCGTTGCTCGCCGCGCGCCGAGATAGTGAACTCACCCATCAGCGCCCGGTCGATCAATTCGGGTGAGACGTTAAGGTAGGTTTTGCGCGACAACATCTCGGATGCGGTTGTTGTGCTGTCCGTGTTTGAAAGCCAACGTCCCGCGTGCCAAACGGCCCGCATGAGGCTGCCCAGCAAGTGCGGTTCGGTTTCGGCCCATTCGTATCTAACCGCCAACACCTTTTCAGGTGCGCATGTCCAGATAGCCTTACCGGGCAGCAGCAAAGTGCCAACATTGTCATCCACGGCGAATGAGCCCCAAGGCTCGCCAACACAGAAGGCATCAATCTCGCCACCCGCAAGCGCCTGCGACATAAGAGGCGGCGGAACAGTGCGGATTTCGACCTGTTTCGACGCCAGTTCGGTTCCCGCAACCCAATAGCGCAGCAGTTCAACATGCATCGAAAACGGAAACGGCACGCCGAACACCAAAACGTCACCAGCAGCCTTTGCCAGTGCAGCCCCAGCCGCAGCGGCATCAGTGAAATCAAAGCCATAGCCCTGATCGATCAGACGCCCGGCCAATTGAGTTCCAACACCTATGACGTTGCCATTCAGGGAAATGACCGACACCGCAGAAAGCGGCGTCGCGATACCGCCCAAACCCAAGGCCATTGCGACGGGGATAGGTGACAAAAGATGCGCCGCGTCCACATGCCCAAAGGCCAGCATATCGCGCAAAGAGGACCATGACGGAGCCGGTCGCAGGTCCAACGAAATACCTTCGGCATGGTCGAATCCCATCTCGCGCGCGACAATCAACGGGGCCGCGTCAACCAGCGGCATATAGGCGACAGGCAGGTTTACGGTTCTCATGACAACAACCCCGAAGCCGTGACCAAGGCTTCGGCCACATCTGCAACCCGGCGGTTCTGGTTCATCGCCGTTTTGCGCAGAAGGGCATAAGCCTCGTCTTCCGACACGCCTTTTGCTTTCATCAACAACCCTTTGGCACGGTCGATTACCTTGCGTTCTTCCAGTGCGCGGCGGGTCTCGGCCAGTTCGGTCCGCATCTGGCGTAGCACCTGAAACCGGGCGATCGCGGTATCGATCACAGGTTTGATGCGCTCGGCTTGCAAACCATCGACTACATAGGCTGATACCCCGGCCTCAACCGCGGCTTTCGCTAATCCGCCCGCAGCGCCCGAGACGAACATGGCCACTGGTCGCTCCATCGGGCCGGAGGCAACGGTCAACTCTTCCAGCATATCCCGCGATGGATTGTCTATGTCGATCAGAACGATGTCTGGGCTATGCATTGCGATTTTACGCGCCAACCCAGAGACATTGCCGATTACAGAAACGTCTACGTCTCCCGTCTCTTTTAGAGCATCCACAATTGCAAAGGCGCGCTCTTGGTTCTGTTCGACGACAACGATAGTTAGATGTTGATTCATAGGGTCTCAATTGAGCCAAAGATTCTTTGGTCACAATTCCAAGGCCAATAAACTTTTCATCAGACTGGCGCTTCGCCCAATTTATTAGCCAATTTTTGGAATGTAGCGGAATGTCTGCACATTATTTCTATATGCCTTAAGCGAATTCTACCCTCGGCAAAGCGGTGTGCGCATCCCATCGATTCACTGGTACTTCAGTAGCGCCACCTATTGGTTGTTTGAGGGTTCGGTTACAGGCTCAGATATAACTTACAAAAAAAGGGGGAACGGGTCCGCTTTGAGCTCGGAGCAGACATTCGTGCTGCAGTTTCCTGAGATTGTTCGACAGCTGATCCAACCAGAGTTTCCAATTGACCCTCACGGCAAACAGGAGCGTTGAGGCCCGGCTGGCACAGCACTAGGTATCCTTGTGAAAGGCGGATGCGCGCACTGAGATATGTACGACGATCCCCGATTTCGACATCGACCTTTACGTTGAAACCGACCGGATAACCCTCTCTTCAATTTTATTGAGTCGCACGACAATATCGCGCGAAGTGGATCGCGGACAATTGTTCTTAAGCGGAGATGCCAAGCTGGCGCGTACAATGGATCGTTGGCTGTATCACCGGGCAAAAGAAGACAGGAACGAAATTCTGCAACTTGCCTAGTGACGTGTGAGAGACTTCTACGGCGGGTACAAAAGCAGACTTTTGTCTCTCACGCAGCATCGATCACGCAGGGTTCAAAGCAGTCATTCGACGAGTTCAGATGAACGACCGAAGTGCGGGGCATAGCGAGCTTTCGCTGCGGTTACTCGAGTGAACGCTCCGGAGAAAACACCGCATATGAAGGCTCGTTTTTGAATGCAAGAACGCATCATATATGAGACGAGTTCAGCGTGGTTGCGAGTTCGAAGCGGGCGTTACGCAACATTCGCAAAGCTGCTTCGCATGAGCCATTTGGTCAGCGTCCGTGCCATCAGGTCGTGGCCCGTCAAGGTTATTCGCCCTGCCGCGATTTCCGCCTCAAAAGTGGAATGTCCCATCCACGCGGAGGTCAGGTCTCGCAATTCGCAAACGACAAAAAGATCAACATCATACTTCGGGTCCGTGTAACATAGGTCGGTTTCCTCGCCAGGCTTTGCCACGATCCAGTAGTTAACCGTCTCTTTGGAAGGTTCTGCAAGGATGAACTGGATGACGCTTCTGCGCTTGGGGAGTTGCAATTGGTCAATCTTACCCCGGATTTTCCACATCAAAAGGCGAGCATCGAGTTCTTGCAGAGACACCTCGCAGTCGATGTTCCTGTGCGCCCATTCACCAAGCGCGAAGATAAGCGGCTTCACCTCATCGGCTAGAGGCGTTGTCAGATATTCGGTATGCGCCCCGGCACCAGCGGCATGACGCGCAACAAGTCCGTTTTGCTCCATTTCCTTGAGCCGTTTGGAAAGCAGTCCCGGCGACATGCCCGGCACACCTCTCTGAATCTCATTGAAGCGGGTGGAACCAGACCACATTTCGCAAAGCAGCAGCATGGTCCAGCGTGGTTCCAAAAGGCTTGCGGCCATAGCGACAGGGCAAAACCTGGGATAGTTGGACTCTGACATAGCGTTACCTCCAAAGGCAGCTAAGCACCCAGGCACAGTAACTGTCTACTTCAGAAAATGTAGTTAGTTTGCTGCATTTGCTGAACTGGTTCACCTGCGACCATCGATGTCAGTCTCGTCACACCACAAATTCACGGAAGGGAGGCAAGCTATGCCACTGGTAGATATCGAAGTAATCGAAGGTGTTTTCGATGAGGCTCAGAAGGCTCAGATGATTGAGAAAGTGACCAACGCGATGGTGGAGGTCGAGGGCGAGAACATGCGGGGTGTGACCTGGGTGCGCGTGAAAGAAGTGCGCAGCGGGCAATGGGGCATCGGCGGCAATACACCAAGCGCCGACGACATCAAAGCGATGGCCGCAGGTTAAGCGGTCAAATCGACCGGGCCGCATAATTCGGCGGCCTGGTCCGTCACAAAACCTACTAATAAACTCCGAAGGAAAGCCAATGGAAAAGAACATCCATGCAAGAGATGCGCAGTTGCGGGCCATCAGTGTGTTCACAAAACGACCCGAAGCGGCACAGGTCCTGAACTGCGGCAGCGCTGAAGTTCACGATGGCCTTCGCTGCACCTATGCAAATGAGGGTCATCAGCTGGTCATCGATATGCCCTCAGCGATTGGGGGAACCGACGATGGCTTGACACCCGGTTTCTATGGCCGCGCCGCGATTTGTAGCTGCCTTGCCATCGGCATTAAGATGACGGCCACGCGGGAAGACCTTCACCTCGAAACGGTAGAAGTGGGAATTGAACAGGACTGGGACAATCGAGGAGTCCTCGCAATGGATGGGGCAAGCCCAGTGCCAAGCGACACTCGCATTGCAATTATGGTTAAGAGCACTGAGCCGAATGACGTACTGAAAGAGATGATTGATCGTGCAATGTCCGGTGACCCGTGGTTTTTGGCATTCAAGAATGCACAGCCGGTGCAAACACACGTCTCTTTTGCGTCGGTGCCTGCGTGATGGACGCTCGTTTGCAACTTCGCGTCCAGCGCTATGGCTGGGATGCAGCCGCGAGCCACTACCACGAGAGTTGGGAAAAGCAGCTAAAGCCTGCGCAAGACACATTCCTTCGCATGGCCGACATCCAACAAGGTCAAAGAGTGATCGAGACGGCTTGCGGTAGCGGTTTGGCGACACTGCGCATGGCCGACGCCGTTGGATCAACGGGTCAAGTCATTGCCACCGATCTGTCACAGGGGATGATTGATGATCTTATAGACCGGCTGAATGCTCTTGATGTCGCGAACGTAACTGCCCTGCGCATGCCAGCGGAAAAGCTGGACCAACCGGATAATGCTGTCGACGCCGCGATCTGTGCGCTGGGGCTTATGTACACGCCCGATCCCGCCAATGCCGTCACAGAGATGGCACGCGTTGTTAAGCCGGGCGGTAAGTTGGCCGCGTTGGTCTGGGGCGAGCGCCGAAACTGCGGCTGGGCAGATGTCTTTCCAATTGTCGATGCTCGGGTCGCGTCTGAAGTTTGCCCGATGTTCTTTGGAACAGGTGCGCCGAATGCTCTGCCCCGAATTTTCGAACAGGCGGGACTGACGGAAATCGCGGAGCATCGCCATTCAGAATTCTTGCGTTTCAAAGATGAAACCGCCGTAATTAATGCCGTCTTGTTGGGCGGCCCGGTTGCCCTGGCGGTTAAACGGTTCGACAAAGCGACCTGGGAAGAGGTCTGCCATCAGTTTTTGGCATCGATCTCCGCATATCAGAAAGTTGATGGGAGCTATTCAATCCCCGGTGAGTTCGTGACCGTTGTGGGAGCAGTTGCGATTTAGTCCGAGAAGGGCTGTTTTTGGAAGCAAACATTCAAGGAAGGCGCCGCCTTGGTCAATCCGGGCTCGGAGCAGACCTTCGGCAGAATTCAGTGAATGTCTGCTACGCGGACAAGCCACCTTGTGCGCCTGCAGCTATTGCTGACGCAGCATTTTGTCTAGCCCCGTGTTCTGGGCCATCTCGGACTAGAGTTTCGGGGACTGGTGGGCGCATGTTGAGGGCCTGATGCGGTCGGGTGTGGTTGTATTGCCTGAGCCAGCAATTGATCACAATCTGTGCCAGCTTGGTCGTTGTGAACCATTCGGAATTGAGAACCTCGCGGCGGAGCGTTCCATTGAACCTCTCATTTTATCCTTTCTCCCAGGGAGAGCCCAGGTAGATCCGGATCGGGCTACCTTCTTGTGGTTGACACGCCAGCCCTCGACCCGAAGCAGCTGCGCCACCTTACGGTAGCCATACCGGCCATAGCTCTTGGCCAGACGGATCATGGCCAGTCGAAGAGCATCATCGTTCTTCTCTACGGCCTGGTATTGCATGGAGCTGCGTGCAAGGCCGACCACCTTGCAGGTGCGGCGCTCTGATGTGCCGAGCTTCTGGCGAGCATGAATGACGGTCTGACGAAGTTGGCTCGTCGTCAGGCCCTCGGTTTCAGGGAGTTCAGACTTTCCTTTAGGATCAGCTTGTCCAGTTCCAGTTCGGCCACGATCTTCTTCAGTCGGGCATTTTCTTTCTCCAGGCTGCGCAACTCCGACAGTTGCGACTTGCCCATGCCACCGAACCGACGCCGCCAATTGTAGTATGTCGCATCGCTGACACCGACACCACGACAGGCCGTCCGAACATCGTCGCCATCTGCCAGCTTCAGTTCATCCTCACGCAGCAGCTTCAGAATGTCCTCGTCCGAGTATCGCTTCCGAGCCACCTCTTGTCCCCCCTTCTCAGCCAAAGTAGTGACCCAATTTTAGGGGGCAAAGACTTGTGTTCGACGGTTTCTCCATCAGGACAAAAACCAACCACAACGTCTAGTTGACCGATGGTGCAGTGGAAGTTGTGCAGTGAGCAACGCATAGTCTTATGATGCTAATGATATGTTCGGGAGCGACCGTAGATGAAGTATCAGACCAAGGCCGCGACCTCCTCCAAGAGGTAGCAAATCCTGAATGCAGCACAACGAGCGATCCTCGAGAAAGGTGTTTCGGCAACGACAATTGAAGAGTTGATCGTTGAAGTTGGAGTGTCGAAGAATGGGTTCTTTTATCACTTCCAAGATAAGGCCCAAATGATCGAGGCCATTCTGAATCGCAATCTGGAACTTGATGAAACATGGTTTGCCGACCTTCTGGGAGGCGCAGAAAATGTCGATGCAGACCCGCTTGGAAAGTTCCTTGCCTTTTTTGGAATTGCTTGCAGAAGAAATGAGCGGCATGCCGGAAGGACTTCCGGGCTATATGACGACTGCTTGTTGCAATCAGGACCGCCTGTTGAGCGACAAGGTCAGGCAAGTTGCAAAGGCGATATTGGTTCAGTGGCGTGAAGTTTCTTTGGCACAACTGCGCGAGGTCGCCGCGCATCACCCACCGACTATCGACATAGACTTGGAAGCGTTGGGAGACTTGTTACCCGCTCTGATCGACGGTTCGATCATCTTCTCACGCGTGGTTGGAGATCAATCCGTCTTGCCTCGCCAGATACGATTGTACCGCAGCCTCATAGAAAGCACTTTTAAGCCTGAAGCAGAGACTTTTAAGCCTGAAGCAGAGACTTTGTCGAAAGGGTGCAGTCGAAAGGGCGGACATCAGTGCCTTTGAGATTTGAACCATGCGCGGTAGGCTGTGCGCAGCGAGTTATTGCTTTGACAGGACAAGATGGCCGATATTCATTATCCCCCCGATTTCGTAGCAGGAATGCAGATGCAGTGGGGCATAGGGTTTCTGTCGCCGGGTGGCCCTGAGAAAGTAGCGGAAATACTGAAGACAGTCGATGTCGCGGGCAAATCCGTTCTTGATATTGGATGTGGTGTTGGTGGTCCGGCCATGGTGATCGCCGAAGAGTTGGGCGCGACTGACGTCGTCGGTATAGACATTGAAGAATACCTTATCGAAACAGCGCAAGAAAATGTGTTGGCGGCAGGCTTGGGCGACCGCGTTTCGATGGAGTTAGTCGAAGAAGATCCGCTGCCCTTTGCAGATGGACGTTTCGACATTGTTTTTAGTAAAGATTCCCTGATCCACGTGCCTGATAAGTCCGCACTCTACACGAAGTCCTTCGCGTACTTACGCCCGGTGGGGTCTTTGCCGCAAGTGACTGGCTGTGCGGAGAAGATGCTGAGAACTTGGATGGCTACAAAGAATGGCGTTCACATTCGTCGCTCGACTTCAGAATGCAAACACCTGCCGAAACAGAAGCCGAAATGCGAAATGCGGGGCTCACCGGCATTCGGACGAATAACCGCTCCGAATGGTACGCAAGTGTTGTTGATCAGGAAGTCGCCATGATGCACAGCGATGCTTGGCGGGATCGCTTTATCAGCGCCTTCGGAGAAGAGGCGTACGAAAAAAAGCTGGTTGTACGCATCGCCAACGCCCGGGCGGCAGCGAGCAACGGTTTGCAGCCCACTCACCTATTCGGCAAAAATGCCGACTTAGGACTAAGTGGAGCGAGCCGCAGCTCCGTCCGCGCTTCCGACTTTGGAAGACCTGATGGGCCACGAGCCAATGCGGCTGACCGCTTTGAGCCCAAAGCGGTCAATTCGAAATCAAGGTAGTGGAATTGGACTATCGCTAAGGGTTCTGATGTAGGCAATGATGTCTACTCTGTCCTGCTCGTCAGCAATTCCGTCAATGTCCATTCTGTTACCGGGAATCGATACTCTGGGGCTCGCGATAAATGAATTCAACGTGTCAAAATCCCAATGTCCGCCCCGGTTGGCCAGAGTTGGAGTGTATTCAAAGTCCTCAGATGAGCCTACTTCCCTGCCCAAAACGTCCCAGAGAGGGGGACCGTCCTTTTGACCTTTCCTTGGCTGTGCTTCCATGTGGTGGCACTGGCGACAAGCGCCTGTCAGAAGGCGACCACGTTCAATATCGGCCGATACAAGCAAATGTGAAACGCTTGGATAGGACCTTCCGTCAGGGACACCTGATTCGATTAGCATGTCCTCAATTTCCGTGTGCCCCCGAACGCGGGCTAAGTGCAAGGCCGTTCCGATCCAAGGGTCAATGAATGACGCATCAACACCAGCGTCAAGCAGGATACGAACGATGTCTGCGTGGCCGTTACTGGAGGCCACGTGAAGTGGGTAGGAGTAATTGAATTCCGTTTCCGCGTCTGGGACTGTGTAACTGGGATCAGCGCCAAGTTCCAAGAGAGCTAACACTACGTTTGTCCGACCGAAGCGTGCAGCGACCACCAATGGTGACGAGCCCTTGATGCGGGCGCCGGTGGTGCTTGGCAGATCAACGGGAACTCCTTTGTCAATTTCCGCCTGTACTTTAGCAACGTCTCCTTTGCGCGCCATTAGATGAATCATTTCGGCAGATACCGCCGTACCCAAGACTAAAAACGCGCAGGTTGCTGCAAAACAGAGTGATCTTAGTTGCATGCTGAACTCCCCCGCTCGCTGGGGAGATTATCGAATAATGGCCCTCACATCCAGCTTCCGTCGTTTGTCGGCTTTGTCCGCAACTTGATCTTTGGCCTCCAAATTTCTCAGCGCCGCCCACGAACGGCCGGTATCTTCGTCGCGTTGCAGCACCGAAGACAGCGCATCTGCAGCGATTTTCGTGCTGCGAGCGCGTGCAGCGAGAAAATGGTAAGTCGGCTGTGGGCTCGAAGCGGAAGCTCGACAAATTTTACTGAACCGCCGCTACGCGGTACATGCGGAAATTTGGCGGAAGTAGAAGCTGCTTACTTCCATCCGGCACCTTAGCGTTAGAACAAGGGTGTCCAAAGGGTGGTCTCTTAATTTAAATATGTCTTTAAGTTATTGTTTTATATAATATTTCACTATTAAGCTGGTGCGGTCGAGAAGACTCGAACTTCCACGGGTGTTACCCCACAGCGACCTCAACGCTGCGCGTCTACCAATTCCGCCACGACCGCACTGCCAATGACTTGGTAGAGGGGCGTATAGACGCTGAGCCGGGCGATGTGAAGAGGCAAAAACACAGCCGATTGAATTCCTTTGACGCTGTCATATCTAAACGTGACTCGCCGAAGTTTCAGGAGCACCCCATGCCCTCGCCCGATCCTCGCCCCACCGTACAGATCGATGTCGTTTCCGATGTGGTCTGCCCCTGGTGTATTGTTGGATACCGCCAGCTCAATGCAGCATTGAAGCAAGAAAATGTGCTGGCTCAACTGCGTTGGCATCCCTTCGAGCTGAACCCCAATATGGGGTCCGAAGGGCAGAATTTGCGCGAGCATATTGCCGAGAAATACGGCTCAACGCCCGAACAAAGCCAACAGGCGCGCGCGCGGTTGTCCGCATTAGGAGCTGAACTTGGATTTACTTTCAATTTCAGCGATGACAGTCGAATTGTGAACACCTTTGCCGCGCATCAGCTGCTTGACTGGGCCGAGACGCAGGGGCGACAGCACCCGTTGAAGCTGGCTTTGTTCGATGCCTATTTCACCAAGCAGCAAGATGTCTCGGACACTGAAGTATTGCTGAGCACAGTCGAGGCCGTAGGGCTGAACCCGATTGCGGCGCATCAGGCGCTCGAAACAGGTGCGCATGTCCAGCCAGTGCGTGAGAAACAACAGTTCTGGACCAGCAGGGGTATTTCAGGTGTGCCTTCGATGGTGTTTGGCGGGAAATACCTGCTGACCGGTGCACAAGGGGCTGACACCTATGCCCAGGTCCTGCAACGCTGCTTGGCCGAGGCCGCCTGACCCCTTTCCCCTACCCCGCAGACGGGCTAAGGAACTCGCATGGAATGGAAGACTACAGACGGGCTGATTGACTACGACGAGGCCACCGCCTTCATGGAGGCGCGCGTTGCTGCGATTGCGGCGGGTGAGGTAGATGAGTGTATCTGGCTGTTGGAACATCCGCCACTTTACACCGCCGGGACGTCTGCCAAACACGAGGATCTGACCGACCCGGATCGCTTTCCAGTCTATGAAAGCAAGCGTGGTGGTCAGTATACCTATCACGGGCCCGGACAGCGCGTGGTCTACGTCATGCTAGATGTCGGCAAACGCGGCCATGATGTACGCCGCTTTGTAAAACAACTGGAAGAATGGGTTATCGCGGCCTTAGCCGAGTTCAATGTAGCCGGAGAAATACGCGACGGTCGCGTGGGTGTCTGGGTCCAGCGGCAGGACAAGCCGCTGACGATCACAGGCCAGCCAGCAGAAGACAAGATTGCGGCCATCGGCATTCGCCTACGGAAATGGATCAGCTTTCACGGCATTTCGATCAATGTCGAACCGGACCTGTCTCATTTCACGGGTATCGTGCCTTGCGGCATTCAGGAACACGGGGTGACGTCGTTGGTCGATCTTGGCCTGCCTGTGACCATGGATGACGTCGACGTCGCCTTGCAAAAGACCTTTGATGAGGTCTTCGCCACCGAGGGCGCTTAGCTAATAGGTGATTCCACTTATTCGGCGTGATCGAACCGGAATATCCAAACGACAATGCCAAAATTTAGAGCATTCTGTTTCGAAAAAATCGTGCAGATTTCCTTTGAATTGCCCCAATTCGCGTCAAATTCAGGGATTTTTCACATCCTCTCCTTACAAACGCCATCTGACCACATAGTATGTAGAGACCGTTCATGAGTGAGTGGTGTGTTAACCGGTGATCTCAGGGCTGCCCTGCGAAATCCGTGAAAGTGTTTGGTTACGAGTCTGCCGTTCCGACCCCATATCGGAACGGCAATTCTCTTTTTGGGGCCACCGTTTTGCATTCCAATCAGCCTTAAGGCACAAGCGTGACCTCTTGCTGTTTCTCCAGCGAAATCGCCGCTAAACCCTTTCGGGCCTAGCTCAATGCAGCGCGGATTTTGTCGGCATGCTGGGCGATCAAGTCGAACTCTCCCATCTTGCCCGGCGGACGCAAGGAGATGCCTTCGTGGCGCGGCAGAACGTGGACATGAAGGTGAAACACCTCTTGCCCCCCTGCCGCTTCGTTGAATTGCTGAATGGTAACGCCGTCTGCGTCAAAGGCGGCTTTCACGGCATGTGCCATCTTCTGTACGGTCGCCATCACCGCAGCCAGCTGCTCGGGCGTCGCATCCAGCATATTGCGGCAGGGTGTTTTCGGGATGACAAGCAGATGACCGTCGGCCCGGGGCATGATATCCATCAGGGCAATCGTGTCATCGTCTTCATAAACACGGTTCGACGGGATTTCCCCGCGCAGTATCTTGGCAAAGACGTTTTCGGGATCATAGGCGGTCATCTCGGGCCTCCGGCGTTGGAACTTTCCGTTGTTCTGAGCCGCGCTGCCGTATCGGTCAAGCGGGATTCCCCCAGCGCCACTTGAATTCAGGGACGGAACACCCAAATCCATCGCATCCAGGATCAAATAAACGCGCAGGCCCACCTGCCCGCGACAATTAATCTTGATCCAGATCAAACTCGACCATTGAAGGTCGCCCCTTGGCAAACTAAAACCAGCAGGAATCCCGCGCGTTGGAGAGGTCCGACTGCGCGGTGTAGTTGCAACAGGAGGCACCTAAATGGCAGACGCAGCCATTCATGGTCACGATCATGAAGACCAGCGCGGTTTCTTTACCCGTTGGTTCATGTCGACCAACCACAAAGATATCGGGATTCTGTACCTGATCTTCTCGGCACTCGCCGGTCTGATCTCGGTTCTGATGACCGTCTATATGCGGCTCGAACTGATGCACCCCGGTGTGCAGTACATGTGCCTCGAAGGCTTCATGGCCGATCCATGTACCCCGAACGGGCATCTCTGGAACGTGATGATCACCTATCACGGTGTTCTGATGATGTTCTTCGTGGTTATTCCGGCCCTGTTCGGCGGATTTGGCAACTATTTCATGCCGTTGCAGATCGGTGCGCCGGATATGGCGTTCCCGCGGATGAACAACCTGTCCTTCTGGCTGTATGTGGCTGGTACCTCGCTGGGTGTTGCTTCGCTGCTGTCTCCGGGCGGTAACGATCAGCTTGGTTCGGGCGTTGGCTGGGTTCTTTATCCTCCGCTGTCGACGACCGAGGGCGGTATGTCCATGGACCTTGCGATCTTCGCCGTGCACGTATCGGGCGCCTCCTCGATCCTCGGTGCGATTAACATGATCACCACCTTCTTGAACATGCGTGCCCCTGGCATGACGCTGTTCAAGGTGCCGCTGTTCAGTTGGTCAATCTTCGTCACCTCGTGGCTGATTCTGCTGTCGCTGCCGGTTCTGGCAGGCGCGATCACCATGCTGCTGATGGACCGCAACTTTGGCTTTACCTTCTTTGATCCGGCCGGTGGCGGCGATCCGATCCTGTATCAGCACATCCTGTGGTTCTTCGGCCACCCGGAAGTGTACATCGTGATCCTGCCCGGTTTCGGCATCATCAGCCACGTGATCGCAACCTTCGCGCGCAAGCCGATCTTCGGCTATCTACCGATGGTCTGGGCGATCATCGCAATCGGTGTTCTGGGCTTCGTCGTATGGGCGCACCACATGTACACCGTGGGCATGTCGCTGCGTCAGCAGGCCTACTTCATGCTGGCGACGATGGTCATCGCGGTTCCAACGGGGGTTAAGGTCTTTTCGTGGATTGCGACCATGTGGGGCGGCTCGATCGAGTTCAAAACCCCGATGCTGTTCGCCTTCGGCTTCCTGTTCCTGTTCACCGTTGGTGGTGTGACCGGTGTTGTGCTGTCGCAGGCCGGCGTGGACCGTGCCTATCACGACACCTACTACGTCGTTGCGCATTTCCACTATGTGATGAGCTTGGGTGCCGTCTTCGCGATCTTCGCTGGCGTATACTTCTACTTCTCGAAGATGACGGGCCGTCAGTATTCAGAGTTCTGGGGCAAGGTTCACTTCTGGCTGTTCTTCATCGGCGCCAACCTGACCTTCTTCCCGCAGCACTTCCTGGGCCGTCAGGGCATGCCTCGCCGCTACATCGACTATCCCGAAGCGTTCGCGCAGTGGAACTTTGTTTCGTCGATCGGTGCGTTCATCTCATTCGCCTCGTTCCTGCTGTTCTTCGGCATCGTGATCTACGCCCTGCTGCGTGGCGCGAAAGAGACCCGTCCGAACCCGTGGAACGAATACGCGGATACGCTGGAATGGACCCTGCCTACCCCGCCGCCTGAACACACGTTCGAGCAGCTGCCCAAGCAGGAAGACTGGGACAAGGGCCACGCGCACTAATCCCGCCATCCAAACCAAATTCAGCAAAGCCCCGCCTTGTGTGGGGCTTTGTGTTTTTGTGACCCCAGTCCGCAACTTGCTGCACCCAACACGTAGACGCACCAAAGATCAGGTCGCTAGTATTTGCGAAAGCGGCATAATCTACGACGGGTGCGCACCACATGATACTCCATCACGGCATCACACTTCGGCAACTGGTCAAAGGCTCTGCCGGGTTCATTTGCATCGTCATGGCCTGGATATTCCTGTTGGAGCTGATCGATGAAGTCACCCCGTTAGAGCTGATCTCGAACTCAAGCCCCCCGGTCACGATGCTGGGTCTGGCGGTGGCGTTTTTTCTGGGTTTCAAAAACACCTCGGCCTATGGGCGCTGGGTTGATGCGCGGAAAATCTGGGGCGATATGGTTAATGCGAGCCGCGACTGGGGAAATACGATCAGCAATCTGGTGCAGACGGATGGAACACCGCTTGATCCCGAAACCCGCCGCGAGCTGTTGGAGCGCCATATTGCGTGGCTGAACATGCTGGCCTTTCAGCTGCGTCAGCCCACCGCCAACGGGCGATCCCGCCGCCCGTGGATGTTCGGGCACAAGCCCGTCTCAGACAAAATCGCGTTGCATCAGGATCCTGAGTGCTGGCGCAGCAGCCAGCTTGAAGCTGATCTGCCGCGGCTAGAGGGTAAATCCAACCGCGCTGCGTACCTGATGTTTCTGCAAGGTGAACGTCTGTCAGCCCTCGCCCAATCCCGCAAGATCGATCCCTACTGGCACGTGGCGCTGATGAACAGGCTGGCGCGGTTTACGGATGCGCAAGGCCAAAGCGAGCGCATCAAGAACACCCCTTTCCCTAGGCAAGTGGCCGAGGTTGGCAGGATCTTCAGCTATATCTTCATCTTTATGCTGCCGCTGGCCCTGAACGATCAGCGGTCGTTCACTGCGGGCATGGGTTTTCCCGTGGTAAAGGCGGTCGTGCTCGACTGGATGGTCTTTGCCCCGATCGGCGCGTTGGTGTGCTGGATTTTCTTCGTAACCGAACGCGTCAGCGCCTCGATGGAGGATCCTTTCGAGGGTGATGTCACCGATGTTCCAATCTCATCCATCTGCCGCATGATCGAAATCGACCTACGCCAGATGACGGCCTGTGGCACTGCCCCTCAGCCAACCCAACCTATTGATAAGGCGATGCTCTGACCGCCTGATTTGGGCAAAGATCGAAAAATCCTTCATTTTGAGGTATTCTGGTAGGCACAGCCCCTTTTGACAGGAGCCCCGCCATGCCCGAGATCGATTTTTGGTATTCCATCGGCAGCACTTACAGTTTTCTAACTATCACGCGCCTGGATGGCTGGTGCGAAGAAAACGATGCGACGGTTACCTGGCGCCCCTTCAACGTGCGCACGGTGATGTCGGAACAGCAGAATATTCCCTTTGCAGGCAAGCCTGTGAAATCCGCCTATATGTGGCGTGATATCGAACGCCGCGCTGCGAAATACCATATCCATGCAAAGTTACCTGCGCCCTATCCGATCTCGGATCTGGCACTTGCCAATCAGGTGGCATTGCTGGGCATGCAGGACGGTTGGGGCAAATCGTTTACTCAAAACCTCTATCGCATCTGGTTCGAGGAAGGCATTGAGGCGGGCAGCGAAAGTGCCATATCCGAGGCACTACTGCGGTGTCAGCAAGATCCGCGCCTGATCCTTTCGCGCGCCCGTAGCCCCGAGGCTGCCAGCGCACTTGAAGACGAGACAAATACAGCGATTCAGCTGGGCGTATTCGGCGCACCAAGCTTTGTTGTGCGCGACGAAGTGTTTTGGGGGGATGATCGTCTGGATGACGCCCTGTCCTGGGTGCGCGTCGGTCACGTCGTCTGACTTTTTGCTTCGCCTTGCGTACCCGCCGCGCTAGGTTTCAGCCATGCCGTATCAATGGACGAAAAACTCGGATGCTGAACAGGAGTTGCGCCTCTGGCCGCACAACTCTCTGCCGCCGCGTGGCGCAATGATCGTCATCCTGTCGGTGTTTCTGTTCGGATTGATCCCGCTTTTGGCAATGCTGGGCTCGGTTGTCCTGTGGGGGCTGCTGCCCTTCCTGATACTGACAGTCTTGGGCCTGTGGCTGGCGATCCAAACCAACTATCGCGCACGCAGCGTGTTTGAGGTGCTGACACTGAACCAAACGCAGGCGCGTCTTGTGCATCATCACCCGCGCAAAGGGGATCAGGAGTGGTCCTGCAACCGCTATTGGGCGCGCCCCGAGATGCACGCAAGCGGTGGGCCGGTACCCCACTACGTCACGTTGATCGGCGACGGGCGCGAAGTCGAAATCGGTGCGTTCCTGTCCGAGGACGAACGGATCGCTCTATTTGATGATTTAACGCGAAAGCTGCGGAGCTAGCCGCCGTTTGATGCAGCGCACAGGTGGTCTTTGACCATTGGTCCGACCTTGCCGAAATCCATCTGCCCGGTATAGCGCGTCTTCAGCTCGCCCATCACCTTGCCCATATCGCGGATCGAACCCGCGCCAGTGGCTGTGATGGCGGTCAGAATCGCTTTGCTGACCTCGTCGTCGTCTAACTGCTTGGGCAGGAACTCCTCGATCACTTCAACCTCGCGCAGTTCGCGCTCGGCCAGGTCCAGGCGTCCGCCTTCTTCATAGGCGCGCGCGCTTTCCTTGCGCTGCTTGGTCATTTTCCCAAGGATCTCAAGCACCTCGGCATCACCGCAGCCCTTGGCCTCTTCGTTTTCTGAAGCACGCGATGCAATGTCGCGATCCTTGATCGCGGCATTAATCAGGCGCAGTGTCGAAAGGCGCTCGGCGGCTTTGTCTTTCATAGCTTGCTTCAGGGCGGCATTCACCCTTGATCGCATATCCATATGGTCTGTCCATCCCCATGGCAAAGGAACCCTGACCATATCGAAACAAAAAGGCAGGCACAACAAGAGTGTTCGCGGTTAAATCATTGATTTTAAACGATAGCCCAAAATTTGAACAGACTTGACCCGGCGCACTAACCCCCTTAGGTATGCGTCCGTTTACCTTGCAGGAGAGTCGCGCCATGGCCCAGAACGCCCCGTCCAAGCCCACCGCATGTCTGGCTTTGGCCGATGGAACACTGTTCTATGGCATCGGCTTTGGCGCAACCGGACAAACGGTTGCTGAACTCTGCTTCAACACTGCGATGACCGGCTATCAGGAGATCATGACCGATCCCTCGTACGCGGGCCAGATCGTGACCTTCACCTTCCCCCATATCGGCAATGTCGGCGTAAACCCCGAGGATGATGAAACCGGAGATCCGGTTGCCGCAGGCATGGTTGTCAAATGGGACCCGACCGATGCATCGAACTGGCGCTCGACCGAAGAGCTGAAGACCTGGTTGGAGCGTCGAGGACGCATTGCGATCGGCGGTGTCGACACACGCCGCCTGACCCGTGCCATTCGGCAGCAAGGCGCCCCGCATGTGGCGTTGGCTCATGACCCCGACGGCAATTTCGACATCGAAGCCCTGATCGCAGCTGCACGCGGCTTTGCCGGGCTTGAGGGGATGGATCTGGCCAAAGAAGTTACCTGCGCCCAGAGTTATCGCTGGGATGAAATGCGTTGGGCATGGCCCGACGGCTACCCGAGGCAGGAAGCCCCGGCGCATAAGGTGGTCGCTATCGACTACGGCGCCAAGCGCAATATCCTGCGCTGCCTTGCCTCTGCTGGCTGCGACGTGACCGTGCTGCCGGCCACTGCCACGGCGGCAGAAGTACTTGCGCATGAGCCTGATGGCGTCTTCCTGTCCAACGGTCCGGGCGATCCGGCAGCTACCGGCGAATACGCAGTTCCGATGATCAAAGAGGTTCTTGATACAACAGACCTGCCTGTCTTTGGCATTTGCCTGGGTCACCAGATGCTGGCGCTGGCTCTGGGTGGTCAGACCGTCAAGATGAACCACGGCCACCACGGCGCGAACCATCCGGTCAAGGACATGGAAACCGGCAAGGTCGAGATCACCTCGATGAACCACGGATTTGCGGTAGATGCACAATCCCTGCCCGACGGCGTGGTCGAAACCCATCGCTCGCTGTTCGACGGTTCGAACTGCGGCATCCGCATGACGGGCCGTCCTGTCTATTCAGTTCAGCACCACCCCGAAGCCTCACCCGGCCCGCAGGACAGTTTCTATCTGTTCGAACGCTTTGCCGCCGCGATGGCAGACCAAAAAGCACAAGCCTAAACCTGAAAGACCAGAGTTAACCGCGCGTTAACCCTGTTTGAGCAACCCTGTCGCCTGTGATTTGCGGCAGGGTTTTCTTATGGTTGAATTGAATTTGCAACGCCAGATACCGGCGCAACCGGTTCCTGGCCCCCATGCGCGCAAACCCTTGGGTGCCTGCCTCCGAGATCAAGGCGTTATTTCTGAGGCTCAATTGCAGCAGGCATTGCGCTTACAATCAAATCAGAATGCCCCAGTGGGTGAAATTCTGGTCGGCGAAGGGTGGGCCAACCGGAGTGAGGTTCTCTCTGCCCTCTCCGTGCAAACCGGCCTGCAAATCGCCGATCTTGAGCAAACCCCGCCCTCTGCCGAGCTTTGCAAGATCAAACCGGTTGAGTTCTGGCTGGCCCATAATGTGCTGCCATGGATGCGAGTTGGTCCGATTTTATTGATCGCAACAGCAAGGCCGGACAGGTTTGCCGCCGTGCGGGACGCGCTTGGCGAAACTGGATATAACATCGTACCAGTTCTCGCAGAGACCGAACAGATTGACGCCGCCATCGCACACCGCTTTTCAACTGAATTGGCTGAGGCCGCTGAAACGCGTGTGAAGGCGCAGCAGAGTTGCCGCAACTGGACGTCGACGGCACAAGCCAAACCCATCGCTACTGCCTTGTTGCTGGTCGCCTTATTTGCCTCGTTTCCGACGCAAGGACTGACGTTCCTGCTGTGGGCAACGCTGATCACCTTGGCATTGTTTCTTTCTCTTCGTTTGTCAGGGCTGATCGCCTATTTGATGCCTTCCAAGTCAAAAACTGTCTCGGCTGAGCCCATTCGCTTGCCCTGCGTGTCTGTTTTGGTACCACTTTATAAAGAAAAAGAAATCGCCGAGGTTCTGATCGCCCGCCTCCAACGGTTGACCTACCCCAAGGCGCTGCTGGATGTCATTCTGGTGCTTGAAGAACAAGATGATGTCACCAAAGCAGCGCTAAGCGACGTCAAACTTCCCAGTTGGATACGCGCGCTAGAGGTGCCGAAGCTGGGCAATCTGACCACCAAACCCCGCGCCATGAACTATGCGCTGGATTTCTGCCGGGGCGAGATTTTGGGCGTTTGGGATGCCGAAGACGCCCCTCTGCCGGATCAGATCGAAACCGTGGTCCGCCAGTTTGCAACCGCGCCGAAGGATGTGGTCTGCCTGCAAGGCACTCTGGATTACTACAACCCCCGCACCAACTGGCGCTCGCGCTGCTTTACCATTGAATACAGCGGCTGGTTCCGGGTGGTTCTGAAAGGCATCGCCCGGTTGGGGCTTGTGGTTCCGCTGGGTGGCACCACGTTCTTTTTCCGCCGGGATAAACTCGTCGAACTTGGCGGCTGGGATGCCCATAACGTGACTGAAGATGCCGATCTTGGCGTCCGCCTTTGCCGCGCCGGATACCGGACAGAGATCGTGAACACCACCACATATGAAGAAGCCAATTTCCGCGCCTGGCCGTGGATCAAGCAGCGCTCACGCTGGCTGAAAGGGTTTATGGTCACTTATCTGGTCCATATGCGCGCGCCCCTGAGGTTGCTGCGCGATCTGGGGCCACTCCGGTTCCTGGGGTTTCAGGCCTTCTTTCTTGGAACGCTCGGGCAATTCCTGCTTGCACCGGTTCTTTGGGTCTTTTGGCTGGTCTACCTAGGCCTGCCGCACCCGTTTCAGCATATTGCGGCGCCCGAGTTTTTATATGGCTGTATATACCTGTTTCTCATCGCCGAAGCTGCAAACATTCTGGTCGGCATGCTGGGCGTTGTCGCAGGCAACAGACGATTTCTGTTGCCCTGGGTGCCGACCATGGTCCTCTATTATCCATTGGGTGTGCTGGCGGCCTACAAAGGGCTCTGGGAACTCGCGGTTCGGCCATTCTTTTGGGATAAAACCCAGCACGGTCATGCGGTCGAAGAATGCATGACCCCTATTTCTCCCGCCGCACCGCATCCTGTTTCAAACGGGTCATGAACGCGACCGAAATATGGTCTTGCAGCGCGCGTGCTGCGCCATCTTCGTCACGTGCTGCGATGGCTTCCACGATGCCTTTGTGCTCACTCTGCGCGATCTCGCCTCGCCCCTCTACTGCTAGCGAAGTGGTTGCCATCAGCGCCATGGTCCGGTGAACCAGATCAAGTTGCTGAACAAGATAGCGGTTGTGCGAGGCCAGATGAATCTGTTCGTGAAACCGCCGATTAGCGCGCGACAATGCGGTGGGATCGTTCACCAGCGCATCATCTTCGGCAACCATATCCTGCAGGACCCGGATTTCTTCTTCGGTGGCATGTTTGGCCGCCAGCCGCGCGGCCAGCCCCTCCAGTTCACGCCGCACAACATAAAGCTCGGCCATTTGGTTGTGATCCAACGAGGCCACGATCAGCGATCGCCCGTCTCGTTCCAGCAGTGATTGCGTCTCAAGCCGTTGCAGCGCCTCTCGGATCGGGGTGCGGGAAACACCAAACCTCTCAGCCAGCTCGCTTTCCACCAGCCGATCACCGGGTTTGTAAACGCCAACATCGATTGCTTCGAGAATAAGGCTGTAGGCGTCCGTATTGGACTGTTTGGATTGGGGCATGGGGTGCGTGATCTCCTCGTTCGGACATGTCTAGCCGCCTGATGCCACCGCAATCAAGAGCGGCATTGAAAACAGCTGCGCATCGCCCTAAACCACAACCATGGTCAAACCTGCTTTCGCTCACGTCACCCAATGGGTGTTCGACCTCGACAACACGCTTTATCCGCCACATATGCGCCTGTTCGATCAGATCGAGGTGCTGATGACGGATTACGTGGTGCAAGCCATCGGTGTCGACCGGCCCGAGGCCGACCGGCTACGCTCGCATTACTGGCGCGAATACGGAACCACGCTTGCAGGGCTTATGGCCGAGCATGATCTGGACCCCGATCCATATCTGCATGCGGTGCATCAGGTGGACATGAGCCATATGGAACCCGATGCCACGTTGGCCGATCACATCCGCGCCCTGCCCGGTCGACGAATTGTCTATACCAATGGATCGGCGCCTTATGCCGAACGTGTGCTGGAAGCGCGCGGTTTGAATGGGTTGTTCGATGCGATCTACGGTGTCGAACACGCAGGCTATCGCCCCAAGCCCGAAAAGGCCGCGTTCGAGACGATCTTTACCCAAGACGGGATCGACGCCACAAAAGCCGCAATGTTCGAGGATGATCCGCGCAATCTGGCCGCCCCGCATGAGATGGGAATGCGCACCGTTCACGTTGCGCCTGACCCGCATGAGGCCGACCATATTCACCATTACACGGATGATCTGACTGGATTTCTGGGTCGCCTGCGATAGGCTGTCACACTGCGACGATCTGTGCGTTTTGCAAGCGCAGCATTGCCCCCATATGCAGCTCAGCGACGAACAGAATCGGAGACCCCAATGACCGCGCTTGAGATGCCGCAGCGCCTGCCTTTTTGGCAGCGCCTTTTGTTTGCAATCCCCCTGTTTGGCTGGTTGGCCCGGGACGCGGCAAATGCCGAGGCCGATGACTTGTTCTACACGGCCGCAGCGCTGATCAGCATGTGGGGCTGTTCGATCCTACTGTTCGGCCTGCCAGGCCTTTATATCCCGGCCCTGATGATGGTGCCGGTGATGTTCCTGATCCTGGTCCTGATCTCACGAGGATAAGGCACGAGACAGGATGTCACTTGGCGGGCGGCGCCTAACAGCACTAGTGTCTGCGGCAACGGAGACATACCTATGACTGACAGCTGCGACATCCTGATTTCCGGCGGAGGAATCGCTGGACTAACCGCCGCCGCCGCCTTTGGCGCGGCCGGTTTTGACGTGATCTGCGTTGACCCCACTCCTCCGATTACCGAGCGGGACGTGGACGGATCGGATCTGCGCACCACTGCATTTCTGCAACCCGCCCACGGCTTGCTGGAACAATGCGGACTTTGGGCCCGGCTGGATGCCCATGCCGCGCCTTTGCAGATCATGCGCATCGTGGATGCAGGCGGAGATATGCCCGAACCGCGCGTCGTGCGTGATTTCAATGCCGCCGATATCTCGGAGCAACCCTTTGGTTGGAACCTGCCCAACTGGCTACTACGCCGCGAGATGGTGGCGCGATTGGCCGAGTTGCCCAATGTCGATTTCCGCCCCGGCACCGGTACGATCAGCCTGTTCACCCGCACCAATGAGGCGCGCGTTGGTCTGAGCGACGGAACCCGCATCCGCTGCAAGCTGGTGATCGCCGCCGACGGACGCAATTCCCCAATGCGCGAGGCCGCCGGGGTCAATGTCCACACTACGCGCTACGGACAGAAGGCGCTGGCCTTCGCCGTCACGCATCCCGTCCCGCACGAGAATGTCTCGACCGAAATCCATCGCTCGGGAGGGCCATTCACTTTGGTGCCCTTGCCCGATTGGCAAGGAAAGCCCTCATCGGCGATCGTCTGGATGGAGCGCGGGCCGCAGGCCGTAGAGCTTTTGAACCTCGGAACCGAGGCGTTTGAGGCCGCTATGACCGAACGCTCTTGCGGGTTGTTCGGAGCACTGAAACTGGCTTCGCGCAGGACGATCTGGCCGATCATCAGCCAGTCAGCCGAACGCTTGTCTGGCGAACGACTTGCCCTGATGGCCGAGGCTGCACATGTGGTGCCGCCGATTGGCGCACAAGGGCTGAACATGTCTCTGGGCGATCTCCGAACGGTGCTTGATCTGGCTGTGGACGACCCTAACGGGCTGGGCGATGCGCAGATGTTGGATGCCTATCACAAGGCCCGCCACACTGAGATCGAGCTGCGCGTCAAAGGCATCGACCTGCTGAACCGCGCCTCGATGATCGAAGCGCGCCCGCTGCGCGATGCACGGGCGATGGGCTTGAACGCGCTCTATTCGCTTCCACCGGTGCGCAAGACGCTGATGCAGATGGGCCTCGGCGTCCGCTAAGTGTAGGGCGGGTTTCTGCCCGCCACAGGGTCAGAGCACCTGACTCAAAACGCGGGTCAGGCGCGCGATAGTGCCATCGACATCATAGAGCTTGTCCAAGCCAAACAGCCCCAGCCGAAACGTGCTGAACCCTTCAGGCTCATCACATTGCAGCGGGACGCCTGCAGCGATCTGCATGCCCAAAGCGGCAAATTTCTTGCCATTCTGCACTTCTGGATCGGCAGTATAACTGACGACCACGCCCGGCGCGCCAAAGCCCTCGGCGGCCACTGACATCACGCCCTTATCCTTCAGATAGGCCCGCACTCCATCCCCCAGCGCCCATTGCGCCGCGCGTAGCTTTTCAAAGCCATACTGCTGTGTTTCGGCCATCGTATCGCGAAAGGCGCGCAGCGAATCCGTGGGCATCGTGGCGTGATAGGCATGACCCCCCGCCTCGTAAGCCTGCATGATCTGCCGCCACTTTTTCAGATCAATCGCAAAACTGTCTGATGTGGTCTCAGCCAACTGGGCCTCGGCCCGTTCGGACAGCATAACAAGGCCGGCACAGGGCGTCGCGCTCCACCCCTTTTGCGGGGCCGAAATCAGCACGTCGACGCCAGTGGCCTTCATATCAACCCACGCACATCCCGAAGCGATGCAATCCAGCACCATCAGCGCGCCGACCTCATGCGCGGCGGCGGCCATCGCGGTTACATAGTCATCAGGCAGAATCACCCCGGCCGAAGTTTCCACGTGCGGAGCGAAAACAATCTCGGGCCGTTTTTCTCGGATTGTCGCCACGACCTCATCAATCGGAGCTGGAGCAAACGGAGAAGGACTGGCGTTACCGGTTTCGCGCGCTTTGAGCACCGAGGCAGAAGATGTCAGATCACCCGATTCAATAATCTGGCTCCACCGATATGAAAACCATCCGTTGCGCACGACCAGCACATTGGCACCTCGCGCGAATTGCCGTGCTACGGCTTCCATACCGTAAGTGCCCCCGCCAGGAATAACGGCGACGCCCTCAGCGTTGTAAACCTCGCGCAGCATCTGGGAAATATCGCGCATGACCTGTTGAAAGCTTGCGGACATATGATTGAGCGAACGGTCTGTAAAAACCACCGAGAATTCCTCGAGACCCTCGGGATCAACAGTATCCAGTAATGCCGGCATGACGCTTCCTTTCCATTGCGTTTTCTTCTTCTGCCTTGTCCTGCAGCGCTGGTAAAGCACCAAACCGGTCAGAAAGTTGACCTAAAGTAAACTACTGCCAGAAGTTTTACTTTGAGATTTTACGTGTCACAATTGCTAAAAATGACGCCAACTAGAGTCAGTAACCCTTTACACCCTAACGTGTTTCTGAACAGATACACTCACTTTGAACAAGAACGGATTATGTCACTCGTGACTGCGCAAAAGCGGATTAGTTTTCAGGTCGTCCGGGATGAAGTTAAACGTCGGATTGAATCCCGAATTTGGCCTCAGGGCTCACTTCTCCCCACCGAAACCCAACTAGCAGAAGAATTCAATTGTGCCCGCGCCACGGTAAACCGGGCGCTCAGGGAATTGGCTGAACAAGGCTTTGTCGAGCGCAAGCGCAAAAGCGGAACCCGCGTCAAGAAAGAGCCTCGCAAACAGGCGAAACTGGAAATTTCTCTGGCACGCCAAGCAGTTGAGAACCAAAACTCAGCCTATCGCTATGCACTGGTTGAACGGAACGTGGTCTATAGCCCCGGCTGGCTGACCTCGCAATTGAATGTTGAGCCCGACGCACGCGTGCTGCACGTGATCTGCATGCACTATGCCGATAACCGACCTTTTCAATTGGAAGAACGCTGGATCAACATCGAGGCGGTGCCAGAGGTCGAGCAAGCCGATCTTAACAAAAGCGGACCGCATGAATGGCTGCTGAACGCCGCACCCTTTACCGAAGCCGAGATCGCCTTTTGCGCAATTTCCGCAGATAGCCGCCTGGCCGATTTCATGGGCACCACCACTGGCACATCGATGATCCAATTGGAGCGAACCACCTGGAAAGACGGGCAGCCCATGACTTTTGCCCGCATGACCCACCACCCGGGATTCCGAATCCGGACAAGATATTAACCGATCGGTCCTGGTAGGCGCTCCTCGCTCAGCAAGACATTGGCCTCGACATCCCCGGCCCCCGGTAAGGTCATTACCCTGCGTCGCAAGACCCGCTCGAAATCGGCCAGGTCCCGCGCCACGACGCGCAAACGGTAGTCATAAAGCCCAAGCACATGTTCTACCGTCTGAACCTCGGGGATCGCGCTGACGGCACGTTCAAAATCTTCAAGGCTGACCTGTCCCTTACGCGCCAGTTTCACGCCCAGAAACACGGTTACGCCAAAGCCCAGTGTTTCGGCATTCAAACGCAGCCTCCGCCCCTTGATCACGCCCGCCTCTTCCAGTCGACGAATGCGCCGCCAGGTCGCTGGTTGCGACAGGCCAAACCGCCGTCCCAGCGCCCCGGCGCTTTGGGTCGCGTCCTGCACCAGCGCGCGCAGGATTTTACGGTCGATCTCATCCAGTTCGATCATACCGGTAATACCTCATCCCGCTTGACTCGCGCGATATGCATCAAAGCCTCGATATCCGCGATATGCGGCAGGGTCAGAATGCGATCGCGATAGAGCTGTTGATAATGCGCCATATCCCGGGCCAGTACGGATAGGCGTACGTCTACCCGGCCCAGAAAAGTTTGGATCTCGATTACCTCGGCCACCTCGCGCGCCGCTGCTATGAATTCATCAAAGGCCCGCGCCTGCGTCTTGTCCAGCGTGATCCGCAAGGACACTTCGACCGCATATCCCAAAGCCGCCCAGTCAATCACGGCCTCTTGCCCTTCGATCACACCAGCGGCCTGCATCTTCTCGATCCGCCGCCAGCAGACACCCGAACTGATGTGGCATCGCTCGGCCAATTCCGCCGTTGTCAGGCTGGGTTCGGCCTGAAAATTGCGCAATATACGTCGGTCAACATCATCAAGCATGAAGTTTACACCATCCAGTCATTTGACGAATAATTCTTCATCTTTTTCCTAAATACTCAATCCCAACCCTATCGCCAATACCAATCGCTCGGGATAGAAGCACAGCAATCGAAACTGAAAGGACCGGCGAAATGCGCGTCTATTACGATCGCGATTGCGACATCAACCTGATCAAAGACAAAAAAGTGGCCATCCTGGGCTATGGCAGCCAAGGCCACGCCCACGCGCTGAACCTGCGCGACTCGGGCGCAAAGAACCTGGTCGTCGCCCTGCGCGAAGGTTCGCCCTCGGCCAAGAAAGCCGAAGCTGAAGGCCTGCAAGTCATGAGCATTGCCGACGCCGCAGCCTGGTGTGACCTGATCATGTTCACCATGCCCGACGAGCTGCAGGCCGAGACCTACAAGAAATACGTCCATGACAATATCAAGCCCGGCGCAGCCATCGCATTCGCCCACGGCCTGAACGTGCATTTCGGCCTGATCGAGCCGAAAGAAGGCGTCGACGTCATCATGATGGCCCCCAAAGGCCCCGGCCACACCGTGCGTGGCGAATACACCAAAGGAGGCGGTGTTCCTTGCCTCGTTGCAGTCGACAACGACGCAACCGGCAAAGCGCTGGAAATCGGCCTGTCCTATTGCTCGGCCATCGGTGGCGGTCGTTCAGGCATCATCGAGACCAACTTCCGTGAAGAATGCGAAACCGACCTGTTCGGCGAACAGGCCGTTCTGTGCGGCGGTCTGGTTGAGCTGATCCGCTGCGGCTTTGAAACTCTGGTCGAAGCGGGTTACGCGCCCGAAATGGCCTATTTCGAATGCCTGCACGAAGTGAAGCTGATCGTTGACCTGATCTATGAGGGCGGCATCGCCAACATGGACTATTCGATCTCGAACACCGCCGAGTACGGCCAGTACGTCACCGGCCCGCGCATCCTGAAATACGACGAAACCAAAGCGCGCATGAAAGAGGTTCTGAACGACATCCAGCAGGGTAAATTCGTTCGTGACTTCATGCTGGAAAATGCGGTTGGTCAGCCGACCATCAAAGCATCGCGTCGCGCCAATGACGAGCACATGATCGAGGAAACCGGTGCCAAACTGCGTGCCATGATGCCCTGGATCTCGGCTGGTAAAATGGTCGACAAAGAAAAGAACTAAGTCTGGCTCATGTCAGCGAAAGGGCGGCCCAAGTGGCCGCCCTTTTCATTTTCAGATTGCATCTGCGAAACACGTTGCGATCACATAGTCCCAGCCACCGCTATAACCGTCGCGTTTGGCTTGCGCCTCGGCGGCCCAGACGTCCCAACCGGAATGGGTTAGCGTGACTTTGGTTTGTCCCTGCCCATGATCTTCAAACGTGACATCGACACGGGTTTGTTTCTCGGGATCGGTTCCCGGATGCCAGCTCATGCCAAATCCTCGGCCAGCCTCAAAGCTCAGTACCTTACCCCAATCTGCCCGGGCGCCGTCATGCATCATTTCATAGACCGCGCCGCCAACCCGAGGCTCAATCACAACGCCCAATGCTGCTTTGCCGGCTCCGGCGGATACCGCGTGCCGATCCAGCGGCCACCATTTGGCTGTCCGATTGACGAATATGTCGAATGCATGCTCTGGCGTCGCATTTACAACCACAGTTTTGATGATGGGATCAGTCATGTATCCTGCCTTCCTTCGTTAACCTCGGCTGCAAAACTTTCCAGAACATCTGACCAGTATCGCTCCAGCCACTTTCGCATCTCACTTAACCCGCCAGGCCGCGCGGCATATATCCGGCGCGTGCCTTCTGCCCTGCACTCGACCAAACCGGCATCGGAAAGCACTTTCAGATGTTGCGATACCGCCGGACGGCTGACAGGCAATGCGTCGGCCAATTCACCAACTGGCTGTGGTCTTTCTGCGACCGCTTCAAACACTTGCCGACGCGTCGGGTCACCCAATGCTGAAAATGTATCTTGGTAAGTCATAGCTTACGGTAAGCAAATACTTACATAAAGTCAAGATCACATCGTGACACCGGTCCAATCGCAGGCTAAGGGAATGGAATGGTTCAACAACCTGACCAACGCGACTGGAGCGGAATCGCAATACTTGGCCTCATCTGGGGTGCCACGTTCATGGTCGTTGCCATGGCGCTTGAAGGGTATGGCCCCGTCACCGTGGCGACCGCACGTACCACACTTGGCGCAGCCACCCTACTGCTGTTGATGCGAGTTACACGACGCAAATTGCCAAGCATGAACGCGCAGCTTTGGTGGTCAATCATCGTGATCGGAGCGCTTTCGACCGCCCTGCCCTTCATCCTGCTCAGCTGGGGGCAACAGTATGTGACGTCGGCCTTTGCCGGTCTCTCGATGGCGGTCGTGCCACTGATGGTTCTGCCCTTGGCGCATTTCTTCTCGGATGAGCCGCTTATACCGCGTCGGGTCATCGGTGTTTTAATGGGCTTTTCCGGCGCGCTTGTGCTGATTGGCCCCGGTTTGCTGAACATTGGCCAAGGGGCCGGTCCTTTGGCTCAGCTGGCCTGTATCGGGGCCGCGTTCTGCTATGCCAGCTCTTCAGTCATAACGCGTCGCTGCCCGCCAATTGATCCGGTCACGCTTTCTGCTCTGACGCTGGTCGTCGGATCGGTCATTCTGCTGCCCCTCATGCTGCTGACCGAAGGCCTGCCCACATGGCAAGGCACCCGCCCTAGCCTGGCGATCATCACGTTGGGACTGATCCCAACCGCATTTGCAACCTTGCTACGGGTTGCCATCATCCGCAGTGCAGGATCGGTGTTCATGACGCTGGTCAACTACCAGGTGCCGATCTGGTCAATGATTTTTGGCACCTGGATTCTGTCCGAATCCCTGCCGCTGCGATTTTACATCGCGCTGGCCATGATCCTGACCGGACTGGCGATCAGCCAATGGTTCAGTCTGCGCAAGCTACTGATTGGGCGCTAACTGGCTGCTGCCTCAACCTCGGCCACAATCCCGTCAACCACTTGAGTCAGCAGCGCATCATCCTCGCACTCTGCCATAACGCGGATCAAAGGCTCGGTCCCGGACTTCCGGATCAGTAAACGCCCCTGTCCGTTCAAACGCGCCTCGGCATCCGATATCGCACTTTTGACGCTGGCAGCTTCAAGCGGAGCCTGACCGGCAGCAAAGCGCACATTCTTCAGCAGTTGCGGCACGGTTTCGAATTGGCGCGACAGGTCCGAGGCTTTCTTACCGCTTTGCACCAGTTCGGCCAGAAAATGCAGCCCTGCCATTAGCCCGTCACCGGTTGTGGCATAGTCGCTCATCACGATGTGGCCAGACTGTTCCCCACCCAGATTGAAGCCACCTTCGCGCATACGTTCGACCACATATCGGTCGCCCACCGCAGTGCGTTCCAGCCGCAGCCCCTGACCGGCCAGATACCGTTCCAGCCCAAGGTTCGACATCACTGTTGCCACCAACGCGCCGCCCTTCAACTGATCCGCTCGCGACCACGCAGTCGCTAACAGAGCCATTAGCTGATCCCCATCAGCAACAGCCCCGGTTTCGTCGATCACAACCACGCGGTCGGCATCCCCGTCCAAGCAGATGCCCACATCAGCACCATGTGAAACCACGGTCTCAGCCGCAACGCGCGGTTGGGTCGAGCCACAGCCAAGATTGATGTTCTTACCGTCCGGCGCTGTACCCACCGGAATCACATCCGCGCCCAGCTCCCAAAGCACTTCGGGCGCGGTGCGGTGTGCTGCCCCATTGGCGCAATCAATAACCACTTTCAGCCCGTCCAGTCGCAGATCGCGCGGCAACGAGGATTTCACCCGTTCACCATAGCGGAACCGCGCGTCATCCACACGGCGCGCGCGGCCAATATTTTGTGCTTGTGCAGGGCTTACCCCCTCTTCGATCAGCCGCTCGATCTCAAGCTCCGCCTGATCTGACAGTTTGAAACCGTCCGGCCCAAAGAACTTGATCCCATTGTCGATCGCCGGGTTGTGGCTGGCCGAGATCATTACGCCCAGATCGGCACGCATCGACCGGGTCATCAGACCTACCGCTGGCGTGGGAACCGGTCCCAGCAAAAGCACGTTCATACCGGTCGAGGTCAATCCCGCCGTCAGCGCATTTTCCAGCATATAGCCTGACAGCCGCGTATCCTTGCCGATTACCACCCGGTGCACACCCGATGCATCGCGGCGGAAATACCGCCCCACCGCAGCCCCAATGCGCAAAGCCATTTCCGCCGTCATCGGGTGCGTGTTGGCGGTGCCCCGCACACCGTCGGTTCCAAACAGCTTGCGCATAAGTCGGTCTCCTGAAAATTCCTGTTGCCCGGATTACCGGACGGCAGCCCATAGACGCAAGGCCTGAGCCGTTTCGGCCACGTCATGAACCCGAACAATCTGCACGCCCTGCGACAATCCTGCCAGAGCAACGGCGATTGACCCCGGCGCACGCGCATCCTTGCGCGGCTCATTGCCGATCTGTCCGATGAATCCCTTGCGTGAAACACCCAACAGGACCGGGCAGCCTAATCCGTGAAACAGGCTGAGATTACGCAAAAGCGTAAGATTATGGTCCAGATTCTTACCAAACCCGATGCCCGGATCAACGATGATCAGGTCACGGCTCAACCCCAGCGTTTCCAGATGCGCGATCTGCGAATCGAGGAAATCATAAACGTCCAATAAAACTTCGTCGTACTGCGGATCATCCTGCATCGTGACGGGATCACCCTGCATATGCATCACACAGACCGGAGCGCCAATTTCTGCGCAAAACGGCGCGAGTTCGGAATCGAATGTAAAGCCGGACACATCATTGATCAGCCCCGCGCCCGCCTGATGCGCCGCCTCGGCAACGCGAGCCTTACGTGTGTCGATTGAGATCAGCGCGTCTGTCTCGCGCTGGATTGCTTCGATCAGAGGGCGTGTCCGGGCGATCTCTTCGTCTTCGGGCACAAAATCAGCGCCGGGGCGCGTGGATTCTCCGCCAATGTCCAAAATGCTTGCCCCATGCGCCACCATGTCAGCGGCAGCGGCCCGAGCGGCCTCGACCGAGTTGTGCACTCCGCCATCCGAAAAACTGTCCGGCGTGGCATTCAGAATGCCCATGATATGCGGTTGCGCCATATCAAGCCCGGCGATTGCTGGCCGCGCGCGGGTCAGACGATCCAACTGTTCTTCTGGAATTTCAACGGCATCGACAATCTGAGCGCTTTGCCCTCGTACAATCCGTTCGGCCTGCATAAACCACAGAGCCTGCCCGGCCAGAGCCATCGCCCCTTTTGGACGTGTGGCTCCGTGCTGCACCAATGGGCGGTAGTAGACGGTCACAGTTGCGCCTGCTCCACGGGAACCGCGCGCAAGGGCGTTTTGGGGGCTTCGGGCAGGTCTCCGCCGATGACCAGCATTTCGCTGGCCTCAAATGTAGCCGCGAACCATGCCGCCAGCGCCACCGCTTCCGACGGTGCCGCCGAAGGGCCATCAACCGCATCCAGCACAATCTTGGACGGGGCCCAAACACAAATCTGGCCGTTCTTCATTGCCCAATCCAGCTCGGTCCGGGTTGAGACGACCACACAGCGATGATCGCGCGCGGCCAAGACCCATGCGTTCTGTTCGATGGCCAACAGATCGATCCGGCGTTGGGTCATCGCATGACCGGTCTGGGAAACAGCCAGATCAGAAGCACCAACACACAGGATCAACGGCCGCTGGCGGTTCTCAAGCTGATCGATCCAGCCGGACAGATTGTCCGACGCAATCGCAGCATTTGACAAGAAGACCAACCGTGGATGCGGCCGCTCTTCCTCAGCCACATCGTGGTGCACCGCGTCCTTGCCGCGCACGATTTCGACCCCCAAAGCTCCGGGGCCGCGATCCAATTTTTCAATGCGAACAAAGGCCCTTACGGCCTGCGGCTCAAGCAAAATACGCTCTGCTACACGATCCGCCAATGTCTCAAGCAAGTTCAGCCGTTCTGCGGCCAGCTCAAACGCAATCGCCTCGGTCACACGGTCATAGGACAGAATGCGATCCACATCATCATCGATGGGGTCCGTCAGCGGACGCACCTCAACCACGATGTTGAAACAAATCCGCTGGGTCGTGCCGCGTTCGGCTTGAAACGCCCCAATCTCGACCTCGACAATGTGATCGCGCAGCGAGATGCGATCCAGCGGACCGCGCGTTGCGGTGGCCTCGGACCGTTCAGATGGGTGCGCAAAGGCGAGGCGGATTTCAGAGCTCATGCGGCGGACCTTTTCGGGCACGGTGGACTGATCAGCCCACTTTAGGCGTTTCGCGGGCGTATAACACCGCAACAAACGCCTTTCCAGCCATGGAATGCGGCGTCAGGCCACCCGGAACCAGCTCAGCATCCCAGATGCCGCGTGACCAAGCATGTGGCAATGCAACAGCCAGTCACCAGGATTATCCGCCACAAACGCAATCTGACGGGTCTGCCCGCGATCAACCAAAACGGTGTCGCGCCACGGTCCGAGACTGCCGTCAGCTAGGATCAATCGGAAATGATGGCCATGCAAGTGCATCGCATGCGGAAACGCTGTTTCATTGGCAAATTCGATCCGATGGACCGATCCCAGCGGCACATTCAAAAACGGCTCAACTGGCTGTTCAGCGTGGCCGTTCAACGCCCAGAACCGTCCCAACTGGGCCAGTTCTCGCCCCGAAAGCTCAGCCTCGCCCAAGCGCGCATTCTCAAGCCAGCGCATGGCGCCGCCCTGCATGGCCATGCGATGCAGCGGTGCATCCTGCAAAGTGATAACTGGCACCGGGTTGGGTGGCAAGGGGTCAACGCCCTCTCTCGGAATGTTTGCCGAACTTCCGGCAACATCGAATTTGACCAAACCAAATGCGCCGTCGCGTTCCACACTGACAATACTTGCCACCTGACCAGAGGTGGCCGTTACATCCACGATCAGATCCGCCCGCTGTGCTGGTGCAAGCGGAAAACTGTCCTCCACCGGCAACGGCACCTCAAGCGGCATTCCGTCCAGCGCCACGATCCAGCCTGTGATCCCGTCGAGCCCTACGTCGAATATCCGCGCATTGGCCGCGTTTATCAGTCGCAGCCGCAACCGCTCGGACGTCCGAACCGGGTACGATGGATCAAACCGTCCGTTCACGGTGACAAGATTGCCTAATCGGCCCGCATGGCTCAGATCATGGCCATTGTCGAAATCAGCAGAAATCTCAGCGTTCTCTGAGTTCAAGCGCCAATCGTCCAGCATAAGGACCAAATCTTGATCAACATCGGGGCCGCTGGCCTCTTCAACGATCAAAGGTCCGTACAGCCCCCGCGCCACCTGCTCCATCGATTGGTTATGCGCGTGATACCAATAGGTTCCCGCGTCCGGCACCGCAAAGTCATATTCAAAGCTGCCATTCGGCGGCACCACATCCTGAGTCAGCCCGGGCACCCCATCCATCGCATTGTCGATCCGGATACCATGCCAGTGAACAGTAGTAGGCTGCGGCAGAGCATTGACCAGCTTGCGGCGCACCCGAGCCCCTTGCGGAACACGAATCTCCACCCCAGGGACACTGCCGCCATAGCTCCAGATCGGAGTTTCCGGATACCCATCGGGTGCGATCTGTTGGCTAGCAAGCTGTGCGACCAATTCGGTCTCAGATGCCAGTGCCAAACGCGGCAGCACGGATAAGGCCAGGGTCGATTGCAGAAATTGTCGGCGAGAAATGGTCATTGCGAGCCTCCTGGCTCGCAACATAGTTGGTAAATTGATCGCTGCCAGCACCCTTCCAGCGCTGGTGCGTCAATCAGTTACTCGCCGTGCGATAGTTGTGTTTATAAAAGATGTGCACACCAATCCGCGCCGTTTCCTTGTAAACGCGGGACCAGTTCGGGCGAACTGCCTTGGTGTGATAATGCGTGGCACCTGCAGTCATCTCGTCAGCCACACCGTCAATTGCAGCACGGGCAACTTTCGAAACACGCTCATATGCGCGCTTTTCGTTGATCACTTCTTTATGGCCATCGCAAGTATAGGTGAACTGACACTGATATCGCTTGCCGGTGCCTTGCTTGATCACGCCACACAGCGAATCTGGAAAGCGGCTGCTTTCGACCCGATTCAGGATCACTTCAGCCACGGCAAACTGGCCGCGCACGCTTTCACCACGGGCTTCGAAATACAGCGCTTCGGCAAGACAGCGAAAATGCTCGTCGCCGGTCGCCTTTGGCTGCTGGTCCAGCCAGCCTTTGGTATAAGAGATTTCGACCTTTTCCGGCGCCTTCCGTGGCTTGAACAGCTTCAGATAGTCGCGGAAATTCTGTGCTGGCAACTCGTTACGTGCAACCAACTCAACAGGTCTAGGTTCGTCCTGCTTTTCAGCAAAGGACAAATTCGGCAGCAAGGCTGCAGCCCCCACGGCAACAGCCACTATGTAGCGTCTCATCAGATAACCTCGTACAGGCACAAACGCGCCATACCCTCCCCCGGCGGGCGCGACGAGGCTAATATCCCAGACGAAGCGAGACGTCTAGTTCTGAAAAAATTGCAAGTGGATTTTTGCCTGTTCGGCAGAATTGTTCCTACCGCAAGCCCATCCCTAACCCACTATTCTTAGGGCTTTGGGGTCAAGTCAACCCCCAAGTTTGGACGAAATCGCCAGTTGAGCGGCAGACAGCCGAGCGACCGGTACCCGGAACGGAGAACAGGACACATAATCGAATCCAAGCGACCGGCAGATGGCAATTGATTCGGGGTTGCCGCCATGTTCGCCGCAAACAGAAAGTGTAACATCTGGCTGGGCTTCGCGCCCTCGCTCGGCCCCCAACTTCAGCAATTCACCCACGCCGTCTGCATCCAGAACGTGAAACGGATCTTCGCCAAACACGCCTTGGCGGACATATGCCGACATGAACCGCCCTGCATCATCGCGCGACAATCCATAGGTCATCTGGGTCAGGTCATTCGTCCCAAAGCTTAGGAACGCGGAATGCGGTGCAATCTCATTCGCGCGCAAACAGGCTCTAGGCGTTTCGACCATCACGCCTAGGCGATAGTCAAATTCCTGCCCCTGTTCCGAGGCCACTTCGGCCGCGACGGTATCAATCCGTGTTTTGACCAGTTCAACCTCGCGTTTGGCAGAAACCAATGGGATCATTACTTCGGGGACCACCGGTGCGCCTTCCTTGCTGGCCTCTATCGTAGCTTCGAAAATCGCGCGCGCCTGCATGTCGTAGATTTCGGGAACGGTCACACCCAGACGCACACCACGCAGTCCCAACATCGGATTATATTCGCTCATCGCCTCGACCCGACGCTCGACATCCGATACCGGCAGGTCCAGCGCCTCAGCCAGTTCTCGCTGTCCGGTGCGTGTTGTGGGCAGGAACTCGTGCAAAGGTGGATCGAACAGGCGGATGCAGACGGGCTGCCCCTCCATGATGCGAAACAGCTGCACAAAGTCCTGCCGCTGCATTGGCAGCAGGCGTTCCAACACGGCGGCGCGGCCCGAAGGCGTTTGCGCAAAAATCATCTCACGCATTACGGTCAGGCGACCGGGATCAAAGAACATGTGCTCCGTCCGGCACAGGCCAATGCCTTCGGCTTTGAAATTCCGCGCGGTTTGCGCATCAGCGGGCGTATCGGCATTGGCGCGGATCGCGATATCGCGCTCGGCATCTGCCCAACCCATAAGCGTCTGAAAACAATCGTCCAACGCGGCTTCGAGCATTGCGGGCTCTCCGGCCAGAACCTGCCCCGACGTGCCGTCGATGGTCAGAATATCACCGGTCTTAAATACACGCCCATCTGGTGCGTTCAGCAGCTTTTTCTTGGTCTGAAACCGCATCTCTGACGCACCAACGATACAAGGCAGCCCCAACCCACGGCCAATCACCGCCGCATGGCTGGTGATCCCACCCTTTTCGGTCAGCACCGCCACCGAGGCATGCATCCCGCGTACATCCTCGGGTGAGGTTTCGCGGCGCACTAGAATGCACGGCTCACCACGGGCGGCGCTTGCCTGAGCCTCGGCAGCCGTAAACACTATGCGCCCGGTCGCGGCGCCGGGGCTGGCGGCAATAGCTGTGGTCAGCACGTCACGCTCGGCTTCGGGATGGACCTGACGGTGCAGCAATTCATTCAATGAATGCGGATCGATCCGCATCACGGCCTCTTGCGATGGGATAATCCCATCTTCAGCCAGCCGCACAGCGATCCGCATTCCAGCCCGCGACCCGCGCGGAACCCGCACGCCGTCCAGAATATGCACCTGCCCGTTCTGCACCACGAACTCAACCTGCATCTCTTCGCGCAGCTTCTCACGCATCTGCGCAGCGTGGGCTTTGAGATCGGCGAACGCTTCGGGCGCTACATCCTCCAGCGACGGACCGCGTTCATCCTTTTCCAGATACAGCGCGGCAACGCCTTCTCCCAGCGCGTCGCGCCCCTGACTCTGGCTCAAATACCGCCCCGTGATCTGCGGCAAACCCGTCGCCGGATCAATCAGTTGCAACACGCCTGAGCCGCATTCGCCCTGCCCGACACCCGGAATCATCTCTTGGATCACAAGCCCAAGTCCCGCATCCGCTGGCGCACCCTTGGCCTGCCGCAACAACCGGGCCGAGGTTCCGTCCCATGCCCGCGCCATCGACCGAAGCACACCGATCAACTGCTCGCCCCGATCCTGAGGGAACGCCTCGTCGGTTTCATCTTCATAGGCACGCAGGGACAGGCTCAGCCCTTCGCGGCCATCCTCTCCGATATCGTCGAACACATCTGGGTCCAAGCGGGCCACGTGCAGAGCATAGCTCTGTACGAACCGCAGATACAGCGCCGCTGCCGCTTCTGCACCCATATCCGCTGATCGATCCAAATAGCGCGCGTCGTTCATGCCGATGTTCAACACGGCCCCCGGCCCACCCCAATCGGGATCTTCCGAGCTGGGCCGCACGCATAACAGCGCTTCCGGATCAAACTGTTCCAGAATGGCCGCGATATCTGGGACGTCACCCTTGGCTATATGCTGCACTGCGTCAAAAGACAGTGCCACCGTGCGCGGCACCGGCATGTCCAGCCGGACCAAGCGTTGCAGGCATTTCGCCCGCCCGCCATGGGTATTGGCGGCAACGGGCGCTTTTGAAGTGATAAGCGTGGTATGCGGATTATTCTGCACTGCGGCACCTTTTGGTTTCACCGCAGCATAAGCCCCTGCGCCCTTGGCGCAAGGGCGTTATCCCTCGATCAAAGACAGATCGGCCACGCTGGAGCAGACCTTGCGGATCTGGCTCAGCAGGTTCAGACGATTGCGGCGCAGAATGTCATTGTCGGTGTTGACCTGCACATCCTCAAAAAACGCATCCACTGGTGCGCGCAAGGCTGCCATCGCCGCCATGGCCGCCGGAAAATCCTCTGCCCCAAGCGCGGCATCTATCTTGCCCTCCGCCGCGTCCAGCGCCCCAAATAGCGCCTTTTCGCTGTCGGTCTCGGCAAATTTCACATCCGCGCCATAGGAGTATTCGACCCCATCCTTCTCTTCCGCCTGAGACAGGATGTTGTTGGCCCGCTTGAAACCCTGCACGAGGTTCTCACCATCCTCGGTCGCGATCACCGCGTTCAGAGCGCGGGCACGTTTGACCAGCAGATTGAGGTCGTCATTCCCCTCCATCGCGATACAGGCGTCGATGATGTCGTGGCGAATGCCTTCGTCTCGGAGGAAGACTTTGAGGCGGTCGTGGAAGAAGGAGAGGAGGTCTAGCGCTCGCTCCTTTTCCCATTCTTGCGGAGGCACGCTGTTTCCAAATCCTGTGTCCATCAAGTCTGCTGCCTCGCGAGACGTCGCAACCAACTCCGAAAGAACGTTTTCTTCAGAGAGTATTCCCATCGCTTCCAAGGTTGGTAGGTTCAACGAAGTCTCCAGCGACTTTGACGCAACTTTCAACATGTCTGCCATGGCTCGCCGTCCACCAACGACGAAACCAGTAGCCCAAGGTGCCCTCAGGTCGTTCTCCAAAATCAACCGAATAGCCCCCAAGGCCGCACGACGTAGCGCAAACGGGTCTTTGGAACCGGTAGGCTTCTCTTTAATCGCCCAGAACCCCGTCAGCGTGTCCAGCTTATCCGCCAGCGCAACGGTGACCGACAAAGGCGCGGTCGGCACGTCATCTGACGGGCCAAGCGGCGAGTAATGCTCCTGCGCCACGGCGGCCACAGCGGCGTCTTCGCCTGCGGCCTCGATATAGTACCGCCCCATAAGCCCTTGAAGCTCGGGAAACTCATAGACCATCTCGGAACTCAGATCGGCCTTGGCCAGACGCGCGGCTTTCTCGGCCTGATCTGCATCCGCTCCAACAACCGCGGCCAGTTCGCGGGCCAATGCGGCGATACGGTCGATCCGTTCGGCCTGCGTGCCCAGCTTGTTGTGGAAGGTCACATTCTCTAGCGCGCGGGTCCATTGGGCGATGTCCGATTTGGCAACGCGCAGGTCGTTCTCCCAGAAGAACTTGGCATCCGCCAGACGGGCCGAAAGCACCTTTTGGTTGCCCGCAAGAATGGTCGCGCCATTGTCGACGGTCTCGCGATTGGCGACGGTAATGAAGCGCTCGATCCGCCCCGTCTTGGGGTTCTTCACAGAAAAGAACTTCTGGTGTTCTTTCATCGAGGTCTGCAGCACCTCGGGCGGCAGCTCAAGAAACTCCTCGTCGATCTGCCCCATCAGCACAACGGGCCATTCGACCAGACCGGCAACCTCGGCCAGCAGACCCTTGTCGTCGACCACTTCCAGACCTGCGGCAAAGGCCAAGTTCTGGGCGTCGTTCCAGATATTCTCTGCACGTTCCTCGGGCGACAGCATCACGCAAGAGCGTTTCAGCTTGGTCTCGTAATCCTCGAACGATGTGACAGAAAATCGCCCCGGCGCCATAAAGCGATGGCCTTCGGTGCTGTCACCGGTTTTGATCCCTTCGATCTCAAGCGGCACGACCTGCGCCCCGGCCTCATCCGTTAGAATACACAGGATCGAGTGCAAAGGCCGCACCCAACGCATCGACCCTGCCCCCCAGCGCATCGACTTGGGCCAAGGGAAGTTACGGATGGTCGCATCAAGCACCTCAGCCACGATCTCGGCCGCCGGACGGCCGGCTTTCTCGATGGTGGCGAAATAGACTGCACCCTTAGGCGTGTCGCGCTCTTCCAACTGGTCGCGGGTTAAACCAGCTCCGCGCAGGAACCCTTCGATGGCTTTGTCCGGCGCACCGACCTTGGGACCTTTACGCTCTTCCCGGATGGTAGGGCTTTCTGCCAGCAGCCCTTCAACCGCCAGTGTCAAACGACGTGGCGTCGTCAAGGCAGCGGCAGAGGCATAAGTCAGACCGCCCTCGACCAAACCGTCCGTGATCCGTTTTTTCAGGTCTTCACCGGCACGGGCTTGCATCCGTGCAGGGATCTCTTCGGAAAACAGTTCGATCAGCAGGTCGGGCATTGTCGGTCCTTAGAAACTCACGATCGTCTGGATGACGATGGCATTGGCGATATCCACAAAGAATGCGGATACAAGGGGCAGCACGATAAAGGCAATAGGCGACGGGCCATATCGCTTGGTTACGGCGGTCATATTTGCGATAGCGGTCGGGGTTGCGCCCAGAGCAAACCCTCCGAACCCGGCGGCCAGAACTGCGGCGCGGTAGTTCGATCCCATCAGCGGGAACAGAACCCAGATCACGAACACCACGGCAAACAGGGTCTGGGTGGTCATGATCACCGCAATCGCAAGGCCCAGCTCGGCGATGGTCCACAACTGCAGGCTCATCAGTGACATCGCCAGAAAGGCGCCAAGCGCGAATTCCGAGATCAGCGCCAGTGAAGACGTGCGTGAGACCGGTTTGGCATTGGGTGCGAACATGGCGCGGAGGTTGGCAATCACGATACCCATGATCAGGCAGGGCACGAATAGCGGCAGTTTCAGCCCTGCGGCGCTGATCGCCTCACTCAGGAACGTGCCGGAAATGATCGCGAAATTGAGGTACAGCAGAACCCGCATGATTGTCAGATGATCAATCTCGGATTTCTGATCGGCCTCATTGGGCAGACCCACCGTATGCTCTTCCTCTGGCCGTTCGGGGCTGAGCTTGCGCCCTTCGATCAGCAGCCGTGCAATCGGCCCCCCGACCAAAGCCGCCAGCACAAGGCCCAATGTGGCAACGGCCACGCCCAGCTCGGTTGCGCCGCTCAGCCCGGTGGCGTCCGCAACTTCGGGGGCCCAGGCGATCGCGGTCCCGTGCCCTCCGATCAGCGCAGCAGACCCGAACAGCACCCCGGCCTGCGCCGGATAACCGAACATGGCGGCCCCCGCAGCGCCGATCACGTTCTGCGCAACGATGGTTAGAAGTGTTAAAATCAGAAGCAATAGCAACGGCTTGCCACCTGCGATCAGATCCGACAGGCGGGCGTTCAGACCAATCCCGGCAAAGAAAAGAACCAACAGGAAATCGCGCGCGGTTAGGCCAAAGGACAGTTCAATGCCGAAACCCAGATACAAGGCCAGCACCACGAGCGAGGCCAGAAGGCCCCCGGTCACCGGCTCGGGGATGTTGAAGCTGCGCAAGGGCGCAACGCGGGCGTTAATCTCGGCTCCCAACAGGTAAACCGCAAAGCCCAGCGTTGCGGTCAGGAACTCCGGAATCTCAACGACCGTCCCCATCTGCGTCAGCCCTCGGGTCTGGATGGGCATTCCTCGCCCACAACCGTGCCGTCATAGGCTTTTTCACCGCAATTGTTCAGCGCGTGCCAGATGTATCCTTTACCATCCTGAGTAATGGCGACGATCCGGTCGACACCATAATGGATGTTCTTTGCGCCCATGAAGGCCTGCGCCTGCCCTGATTTCAACGCGTCTGCCAGTGCGACCGCGTCGTAGCAGTCAAACCATCCCGGCGCAGTCAATGGCTCGGGGTTCTCGACAGGGATGAAATCCACCATCTGATCCGGCATCATCTCGGTTTCGAAACAGGCCCGATACCGGATCGGTGAGCTATCGGCGTCAATGGCCTGGAACGCAGTGTAAGCGATGGGTTCGGGAGCCTCCGCCCCTTGCGCCAGCAAAACCACATCCTGGCCCGGGCGCGGCTCGACCTCATAATAGAACCCGTAGACCTGCAGATAGTACATCCCGGCACCAGCCAGAACGGCAGAAATCACAAGGATCAGCGCAAGCAGTTTTCCAGTCATCGTCTACGCCGCCTCTTTCAAGTTCGCAGAAAATAGGACAGGTTCCCAACCAGTACGGGCAGAAACGAGGCTACACGCATGGAAACCACCCTTGCCGTCGGATTTTTCGGCGCGTTGTTCGCGATCATGAATCCGATCACCAACCTGCCCGTGTTCCTGAGTGTTACGCAAGACCTGCCCGTTTCGGATCAACGCAAAGTGGCTGTGAAAACCGCGCTCTACTGCTTGATCCTTGGTGGAGCCTTCGCCGCAATTGGCAGTCAAGCGCTTGGGCTGTTCGGCATCAGCGTCGATGATTTGCGAGTCGCCGGCGGCCTTGTCGTCCTGATGATCGGGCTGAACATGCTGAACGGAAACGAAAGCAGCTCGCACCACGGAACCGACGGAGAAAAGAAATCTTACCCCGCGCCCGAGACGGTTGCGTTCTATCCCTTGGCTTTTCCGATACTGGTCGGGCCCGGCACGATCACGACCTTGATTCTCTACGCGCATCACATCAAGACACCGGTTGAAGCCATTGTCTATGCAGGCGTATTTCTGTTTGTCGTCGCTTTGTTGCTGGGGACGTTCTGGAACGCTTCGGCGCTGGCCAAACGGTTGTCGGACAATGCGCGCGTGATCATGAGCCGCTTCATGGGCATGATCCTTGCGGCTATCGCAATCAGCATGATCGCAGACGGCCTGAAGGCGTTGTTGCCCGGTCTGGCCTAGGCGTTGCATCAAACCTCGAACCCGGCCGCCTCGGTCTGCACGAACGCATCGGCGCATTGCTTGGCCAATGCGCGAACGCGGCCGATATAGGCCTGCCGTTCGGTCACCGAGATCACCCCGCGCGCGTCCAGCAGGTTGAAGATGTGGCTGGCCTTGATGCACTGATCATATGCGGGATGCGCCATGATGATGCGTTTGCAGGTCTTCGGATCGTCATGGTCCTGCGCCAGAATGGCCGCGCATTCGGCCTCGGCCTCTTCGAAATGGCGTAGCAGGACCTCGGTATTGGCCACGTCAAAGTTCCAGCGGGCATACTCCTCTTCGGTCTGCTTGAAGATGTCGCCATAAGTCAGCGGGCTGGGTGATTGCGGATCGTTGAACGGCATGTCCATCACATGGTCAATGCCCAGTACATACATCGCCAGACGCTCCAGACCATAGGTCAACTCACCCGAAACCGGCGTACAGTCGTGGCCCCCGACCTGCTGGAAATAGGTGAACTGGCTGACTTCCATTCCGTCACACCAGACCTCCCAGCCCAGTCCCCAAGCACCCAGGGTAGGACTTTCCCAGTCATCTTCGACGAACCGGATGTCGTGCAGCTCCATGTCCACGCCAATGGCCTCAAGGCTGCCCAGATACAGCTGTTGCAAATCCGGCGGGCTGGGTTTGATCAGCACCTGATACTGATAATAGTGCTGCAGCCGGTTCGGATTCTCACCGTATCGGCCATCAGTCGGGCGGCGTGAAGGCTGAACGTAGGCCGCAGCCCATGACTTGGACCCCAATGCGCGCAGGGTGGTTGCCGGGTGGAACGTGCCCGCGCCAACCTCCATGTCGTAAGGTTGCAATATAGCACAGCCTTTCGACGCCCAATAGGTCTGAAGCCGCAGGATAATCTCCTGAAATGAACGGGGTGCGCTTTTGGGTTCGGTCATGACATTTCCCTTGGACGCGCGGGGCGCCCGGTTCCGGTAGGTTCGGCCCTTCCTATGCAAGGTGCCGAAGGGCGTCAACGGGCCAATGGGCACAGGCTGTCACTGCGCAGCCACACACAGAATTCCCCGTAATCCGGGCATGGTCATCGGGTCGCGATTCCGCGTACTCTGCGCCAAAGTGAAAACACTGCAGAACACGGGCAGACAATGACACGCGTATTTACAGTTATTACATTCTTTTTCCTCTTCGGCCTGCGCGCCGCTTTTGCCCAGCAAGACGCTGGCGTTTGGGTTCAGGTTGAGGCGCAGCCTTCGCTGCGTGAAGCGCAGGAACGGGCGCAGGCCTATGCAAATGCCCTGCCCGATGTAAACGGGTTTCAGCTGAACTCTGGCTGGTATGCCATTGTTATTGGGCCTTATTTGCGCGAGGACGCCGAACAGGTTTTGCGCGTCTATCGGGCCGAGCGTCAAATTCCTTCGGACAGCTACATCGCCTTTAGCAGCGCGCTGGGGCAGCAGTTCTGGCCCGTCGGCGCAAACATTCTAAACCGCGGCGTGGTCACCGCCCCGGTCCAGCCCGAGCCGCAGCCAGACCAATCTCTGGCCGGTTTGACGCCACAAGCGGCTGACGAAACGCGGTCGCAAGCGCTGCAAGGCGAACGGCTGCTGACAGCGCAGGAACGCAGGGACCTGCAAACAGCCCTGCAAGCGGCAGGGTTCTACAACTCCACCATCGACGGTGCGTTTGGTCAGGGCACCCGCCGCTCGATGAGCGATTGGCAAAGCTTCAACGGGTTTGAGGCGACCGGCGTTCTGACCACCCTACAGCGTAAAACACTGATGGATGACTATAACGCCCCGCTGATCAGCGTCGGGATGGCGCGCTATACCGATCCGCAGGCTGGGATCGACATGGACATGCCATTGGGCGCGCTTGAGTTTGACCGCTATGAGGCCCCCTTTGCCCATTTCAAACCCAAATCCGATGTGGATGCCAAGGCGCTGCTGATCTCTCAGGAAGGCTCTGCGGCAACCTTGCGGGCGCTCTATCAGGTGATGCAATCGCTCGAAATTGTTCCGCTCGAAGGTGAGCGCGCATTGCGCAGCAACAGCTTCACCATCGAAGGCCGTGGCAAGGGCGTTGTCTCGTTCACCCAGGCGGCATTGGAAGACGGCAAGATCAAGGGGTTCACGCTGGTCTGGCCCGAAGGTGACGAGGCGCGCCGCGCACGTGTTCTGGCCGCAATGCGCACCAGCTTCACCCCGACTGACGCGGTGCTGGATGCCGGTGCCAGTGCTGACGCCGAACAGCGCATCGATCTGATCTCGGGCCTGCAAATTCGCAAACCGCGCCTGTCGCGCTCCGGATTCTTTGCGGATGCCAACGGCACGGTTCTCACCGTCACCGAGGCCGCGAACAACTGCGCCCGCATCACGCTGGATGGTGATCAAGAGGTTCAGGTGGCATGGCAGGATGCCGATCTTGGCGTCGCTGTTCTGCGCCCCAGCAAGACGCTCGCCCCGATCAGTGTTGCCGAGTTCCAATCAGAGGTTCCGCGTATTCAATCTCAGATTGCCGTCTCGGGCTTTTCTTACGAGGGTGCTTTGGGCGCCCCAACCCTAACCTTTGGTGAGATCGCCGATATTCGCGGCCTGAACGGCGAAGATGGTGTCAAACGCCTAGCACTGGCCGCGCAGCCGGGGGATGCGGGTGGACCAGTCTTTGATGACAGCGGCAGTGTCGTTGGCATGCTGCTGCCCACCCCGTCCGACGGTCGCGCCCTGCCCGGCTCGGTCAGTCTGGCCGCCAATGTCGCGCGTTTAACGGATGTGCTGACCAAAGCCGGCATTTCCGGTCAATCCGCTCAGGCTTCAGCACGGATTTCACCAAATGAGCTGAGCCGCCGCGCCAACGGGATGACCGTTCTGGTGCATTGCTGGGATTAAGCCACTAAAAGTTCAGAGAAAGGCGCTGCACCCAAATGCAGCGCCTTTCTTCTGTTTATAGAATGTCTGGAGTGACCCGGATCAGCGTTGGCCCATCGGCCTTGAAAGCGGCGCGAACAGCTGCTTGCATCTCATCCAGTGACGCTGGCGCAGCCGAATGCGCGCCAAACGCCTCGGCCAGTTTGCAGAAATCCGGGTTGCGCGCGATCACCGCGTTCGGTGCAATCTGCCCGCGCACCATGCTGTCCTCAATCTCTTTCAACTTGCCATTGTCCCAAAGGATAATGGGCAGCGAAAGCCCCAGTTCCACAGCCACGCCTAGCTCTTGCATCGTGTAGTGAAACCCATAATCACCCGCGATCACCGCGGTAGGTTTGCCGCGCCGTGCGACCGCGCCGCCGATCCCGGCAGGCAGAGCGTAACCCAAGGTGCCAAAGCCGGTCGGGTGATGCCAATGATAGGGAAACGCCATATCCCAGATTTCTTTCGAGACATAAGCAAATTGCGTCATATCCGAATAGATCATCGTATCCGGCGGCATGGCCTCCCTTAGCGTATCAACCACTGGCACGATCCCTGGGCGTTCGGCATTCACCTCAGCCCGCCAACGCGCGCGCGCATCGCGCACCTCATCCTCGGACCATCCCGTGGCCGGTTTCATCTGGTCGATTGCGAACCACAGTGCTTGGGCAAAGCTTTCACCATCTGTCTGCAGCTTCACCGCGGCGCGGTGGTGATCTGACAGAACCTGTGGATCCAGATCTACGCGCACCATGTTCGCGGTATGCCCCAGTTCACGCCGCCAAAGATCCACCTCGCCAAGCTCGGCCCCTACGACGACGACCAGATCGGCTGACGCGATCACCTCGGCGCTGCCCGGCCGGGGCAGCATGGAGCCAAAATCAAGCGGATAGTTTACACCGGCCAGCCCTCGCCCGGCGTAGGTCGTGAAACAAGCCGCGCCAAGCTGGGTCAGGATCTGCCGCCACAGGTTCGACCGACAGCCACCACCCAAGATGAACAGCGGCCGTTTCGCGATATTGAGCAAAGACAATACAGGCGCGACATCCGGCGGATGGCTTTTGTTATGCAAAGCAGGCTGGTTCGGGAACGGTGCGGGTTCAGCTTCTCCCTCTAGCTGCACAATTGGAACCTGAATATGCTTAGGGCGCGGGCGTGAAAGCTCAAACTCTTCGAAGGCACGCTCGATCAGCCCATAGGCAGTCTGCGCGTCGTTTGCCTGATAGGACCAGTCAGCAACCGTATCCGCCGCAGCGCGCTGATCTTTCATCTGATGAAGCTGACCGTGCTGCGCCTGAACATCGCTCAGACACGAAGACAGCACCAGCATTGGCACCGAATCCGAATAGGCCTGCCCAATCGGTGTCATGATATTACACAGGCCCGGACCGGTGATCACATAGGCGACCCCAGGATTGCCTGTTGCACGGGCGTATCCATCGGCCATGAACCCAGCCCCCTGCTCGTGCCGGGCCAGAACGTGGGTTATGCCTGCCTCCTCTATGCCGCGATACATTTCCTGATTGTGCACGCCAGGAATGCCAAAAATCACATCGACACCGCGATCTTTCAGCATGTGCGAGATTTGCGCCCCAAGGGGTCTTTTCATCAGTCTCTCCAGAATTGAACGGTAAATATTGCGTAGACGGCCAGCAGCTCAAGCCGCCCGACCAGCATGCCGATGGTCAGCAACCATTTGGCGTTATCATTCAGACCGGCGAAATTGCCCGCAGGTCCGATCTGATCCCCAAGCCCCGGCCCTACGTTGGCCAGCGCAGTCGCAGCCCCTGAAACCGAAGTGATGAAATCCAACCCAGTCAGCGCCAGCGCCCAGGACAGAACCCCCATCGACAGCGCGAAGAACATAAAGAAACTCATGACCGAGGTCAGCACGTCGCGACCAATAGGTCGCCCGTCATAGCGCGGTACGAACACACCATGAGGCGAGCGGATGCGGTTGATCTGGGTTTTGATCGACGCAAACAGCAACTGATAGCGGAACACCTTGATCGAGCACGCGGTCGATCCCGCGCACCCACCTATCAGCCCGATCAGAAAGAACAGCATCACCGGAAAGCTGCCCCAGCCCATATAATCGACGCTGGCATAGCCGGTGCCTGAAATGATCGACGTAATGTTGAAGAGCGACTCGCGGAATGCCCGTTCCCAATGGTGCGGAAAGACCGAGGTCAGAAACACCGTCATCGCCACCACCAGAACCACTATGGTCGCCAGAAAAGCCCGGATCTGGCTGTCTTTCCACAGCGAGCTTGTATTGCCGTTGGCCAATTGCACATAGCGTACAAACGGCAACGCCGCGAGGATCATGAAAACGGCCGCAGCATATTCCATCGGACCCGAAAAACGCGCGAATGAGCTATCGTAGTTCGAAAACCCACCTGTGGCGATTGTGGTCATGGAATGCACAACGGCATCAAAAAAGCTCATGCCAAACCCGGCATAAACGAGCGCGCAGACAAAAGTGAGAAATACATAGATCAGTGAGATCTGCCCTGCGATCTCTTGCGCACGCGGCAGGATTTTCCCCATCGTCTCAAAGCCTTCCGAGCGGAAGATCTGCATTCCTCCAACGCGCAATTCGGGCAGAAACACCATGGCAACGACGATGATGCCAATACCGCCCAGCCATTGCAGCACGCCGCGCCATAGAAGAAGACCCTGAGGCAGATCATCAAGGCCGGAAATCACGGTCGAACCTGTGGTGGTAAGCCCCGACATCGCTTCGAAATAGGCGTCGACAAAACGCAGTTCAGTTTCGCCGAAAATGAACGGAATGGCGCCAAATACCGGCAGCGCCACCCAAACGCCCGAGGTCAGCAAAAAGGTCTGGCGGATGGTCAGACCTTCGCCCACTCCGTTCGAGCAGCTCATTGCAAGAACACTGCCGATCAGCAGCGTGATGACCGCGCTTTCAAAGAAAACGTGCCATTCGCCGCGTCCTTCGACAAAATCGACAAGCATCGGCAGCAGCATGGTCGCCCCAAGTATGGCGACCAGCAGGCCAATCACATATCCGACCGGGCGAAGATCCATCATGACGGGCAGCGTTGGCGCGCCAGCCCGACAGTGTCAAGCAGATGATCCCTCTTAGCTGTCTGATTTCTCAGCAGCGACCGGCATTGCCGGGGGTTTCGACGGCGCTCGGGTGCGACGCGTGGCGGGTGCAGTCGCCTCTGTGGTTGGCTTTTCCGGGGCTGCCTTCGCGGGTGCGGGTTTGGGCTGAGCAGGCTTTGCTGCAACCGATTTGAATTCAGCAGCTTTGGTCTCAACCGGTTTTGGGGCCGCAGGCTTGGCGACAGACGGTTTCGCCGCAGCGGGCTTTGCTGCAACACGTTTAGGCGCCGCTTTAGCAGCAGGCTTGGCAGCAGCGGTTGGCTTCGGAGCACTGGGTTTAACGGCTGCTGCCGGTTTTGTGGCAGCTATAGCCTTCGGCTCTGCGGCTGATTTCGCAATCGGCTTCGTGGCAGCCGCTTTTGGCGTAGGCTTCGCGACAGGTGCCGCCTTAACTGCGGCAGGTTTCGCCTTGGGCGCAGCCTTCGCCTTGGGCGCGGGCTTAGGTTTCGCGGCGACCTTCGGTTTTGACGCTACAACCTTTGGCTTAGCGGCAGGCTTCGCCCGCTTGGCGACGGCTGGCTTCGCCGGGGCCGCCTTGCGCGCGGCTGGCGCTTGCGCTGTGGTTGATGTTTTCAGCGATGTCATTGGCAGTTCAAACGCCGCGCGGGTCATGATTTGCATGATCTCCATCTGGCTGACCATCGCATATCCGGCCATACGGATGGCCGCTGCCTGAAACTCAAGCGGTTGGGAAATCGGATTCATTGCATGTTTCTCCTGACAAAACAGAGGCAGCCGGAAAGAGAGTAAAGGACCTTACCCGCCCAAATCGTCCGGGCGGGATTGCAGGTTCGCGGTCCAAAGCGTGGCACGTCCCGGCTTCCTTTCAGGCTACACCCCAATGATCTCTCGGGTATGCAGCAGCTGCACTCCGTGATAATTTAACGCGATTCACAACGCAGATGCAGCAATATTTGCTGCATTGCGGCAATAAAGCGCCAATGGCCGAGTTTTGACTGTTTTTACAGCATCTTCCGCTGGGTTAATCAGCCGACATGGAACAGAGTCGTAAATAAACGCGGGTCCAAGCTGGCCGAGTCGAAGGTGGGACCCTCGGTTAGAATCGACACCGCATCATGGCTGTGCAGGCTTTCCTGATGGCTGGCAATCACGCGGAAATCACCGACGTGATGGTCGGCCTGCAGCTCGGCGCAGAACAGACGCGCGGCGTCTTCAACAAAGATCGGATTGGCTGCGTTCAGCTCGGCAAAGGCCTGTTCATCCTCACGCTTGACCATCACCTGCGTCTCGGTCGGCACCGCCCGACGGCACAGCGCGATCAGGTCTTCGAACCACAGGCAATCGGCGTTGCAATCTACAACAACCGAAATACGCGCGACCGAGCGCTGTGAGTGTGGCGTTGCCAACTGCCCCCGCGTGGCGCGCGCATGTTCGCTCAGCTCCAGCGAGCAGGGACAGGTCGAGGAATAGACATAGTCCAGATGCATGATCTTCAGGCGCTCTCCACCCCGTTCGACCAGCTCCAGCGCGATATCATAATACTGATAGCCGGACAGGCCCGAACGCAAGCTGTCAATCCTGTCGGGATAGGAAAACCGCATCTGGATGCGCGCATCCAGACTGTCCAGATCGGACAGATAATCGCTCAGCGCTGCTTCCATTACTTCGAAGCTAAATGTCCGCTCGGAATGCTTGTAGAACGACCGCATGATCCGGGACATGTTGATGCCCTTCTTCTCGGCCTCAAGGCTGACCGACCCGGTGACTGAGGTTTCAAGCGTCAGCTCGGCACCGCTTTTGCGGTGAAATCGGATAGGCAGGCGGAAATTCGAAATGCCGACATGCTGGATCTGCTGCTTCGATCCCCGGATCAGGCTGGACGGACCATTCTGCAGATCAGGCAAGGTGGCCTTATAGGCTGCATCCGCCTCAAACCCTTCGGGAAAGTCGCGCGATAAGGCCGGATAATCTGCCCCAGACAACCCCGGAACAAGTTGCGCAACGGCTGGATCAAGTTGGCTGATCTCAGCAGCCGACGCCGATTTCGCCCATTCGCGCAGTACCTTGAGCGCTGCGGCAGCTTGGTCGTGATCGGGTGTCTCGTTGATATCGCGCGGATGAATGTTCATTGGCACGGATCCCTTGCTAGGCCGTCGGTTATATACGACCGAGGTTTAATTACCAGTCCGGAACGATACGCGCCAAATATCATCCCGGATCGAAATTAGATGGGAAAAACCGCCACTTTTCAACCAAAAGCGCCCGATCAGGCGGATCACACCCGCCTGATCATGGGTTATCAGCGCAGTCCTAGCTCTGCGAGATGGCCAAAGCGCGTTCAATATCCGCCAGAAGATCACCAGCATCTTCCAGCCCCACCGACAGGCGGATCAGGCCCCGAGTGATACCCAACTCATCGCGCTGATCTTCGCTCAGTCGCTGATGGGTGGTTGTGGCCGGGTGGGTTGCGATCGACTTGGCATCGCCCAAATTATTCGAGATCACAGGGATCGTCAGCGCATTCAGGAACGCAAACGCCGCCGCTTTGCCACCCTTGATGTCCAGCGACAGAATCGTGCCGCCCTTGCCGCCTAGCTGCTCCTGCACCAGCGCGTTTTGCGCGTGGGTTTTCAGGCCGGGATACAGCGTCCGCTCCAGCGCCGAATGCCCTTCCAGAGCTTCTGCAATCTTCTGTGCGCTGTCAGCTTGCGCATTCACACGCAAGGCCATGGTTTCAAGACCTTTGACCATGATCCACGCACTAAACGGGCTCAGCGCGCCACCTGTATGCTTCATATAGGGCTCGACCGTGCCGCGGATGAATTCCTTGGTGCCGATGATCACACCACCCAACGCGCGCCCCTGCCCGTCAATATGTTTGGTCGCAGAATAGACAACCACATCCGCACCCTGTTCGATCGCGCGTGAGAACACGGGAGTTGAGAACACATTATCCACGATCACAACCGCGCCCACGGCATGGGCCAGCTTCGAGACAGAGGAGATATCGATCACCTCAAGCGTCGGGTTCGACATGGATTCGAAAAACACCGCCTTGGTGTCGGGTCGGATCGCGGCCTCCCATGCGTCAAGATCGGTGCCGTCGACAAAGGTCACCTCAACTCCGAACCGGATCAGGATGTTTTCAAGGATATAAAGACAGGACCCGAACAGCGCCTTGGCCGAAACCACATGGTCGCCTGCCTTCAGCATCGAGGTCAGCGCGCCATTGACCGCAGCCATGCCCGAGGCCGTGGCAAAAGCGTCCTCGCCCCCTTCCAGCGCCGCAATACGCTGTTCGAACATCGAAACAGTCGGGTTGCCATAGCGGGCATAGATGAACTCATCCGGGCCGCTTTCGATAAACCGGGCCTCGGCCTGCTCGGCGTTTTCGTAGACAAACCCCTGCGTCAGAAAGATCGCCTCGGACACCTCATTGTACTGACTGCGACGGATGCCGCCATGGACGGCTTGGGTGCGCTTATTCCAGCTCTCGCTCATCTCATTCCTTTCAGCCCCGCTTGGGAGGCAAACAAAAAACCCCAGACGCGGCCAAGCGAAAGGGGTCTTTCATCCTGACCTTTTAGCGGTGTTGTTTAGCGTGGCCCGCAATCCGGTAACAAATCGCCACGTGGTAGGCATGCGTTTACGCCGCGTCCTGAACCTCGTCAAGCCCACCCGGCCACCTGTCACGCTTTCGTAACAGGGCTCGGCGCCCTCTTGCCGTTTGCGCAGAAAGCTTCATGATCTCCGCAACCCAAGGAGGCCCCATGATTGATCTGTATTTCTGGCCCACCCCCAACGGCTGGAAAGTGTCCATCGCGCTGGAAGAGATGGAACTGCCCTACAAAACCCACCTTATCAACATCGGCAAAGGCGACCAGTTCGACCCCGAATTTCTAAAGATTTCGCCCAACAATCGCATGCCCGCCATCGTTGACCCGGACGGCCCCGACGGTGCACCGGTATCGGTCTTCGAAAGCGGCGCGATCCTGATGTACCTCGCCCGCAAGACCGGGCGGTTCTATGGCGAAACCGAGCGCGATCGGATCGCGGTCGAAGAATGGCTGATGTGGCAGATGGGCGGCGTCGGCCCCATGGCGGGTCAGGCGCACCATTTCCTGAAATACGCTCCGCAATTGGACCCGCCACAAGACCTGCCCTACCCCAAAGATCGCTACCGCTCCGAAGTCGGGCGACTCTATGGCGTACTGGATCGCAGGCTTGCTGAGCATGAATATGTCGCAGGCGATTTCTACTCGATCGCTGACATGTCGATCTGGGGCTGGGCAAGCCTGTGGGAAGGCCAGCAACAGGTGCTGGAAGACAAACCCCACTTCACCCGCTGGCTGCACATGATGAGCGCCCGCCCTGCGGTGCAAGCCGGTCGAGCCCTACATGCGGAGCTAAGAGGGGATCATCGGGACAAGCAGTCTCAGGGGGTTTTATTTAAGCGATAGATCGGCTCCGATTCCCATTTGCCTGACAATTCACGGACGAACTAAAATGCGCGTGTTATGGTCTACTCAATCTCCGGAGGTTGATGCCACCGAAGGGTTAGTTCAATGATTGATCTCCGTGCAAGGCTTCAACGGTCCATCGACCAGAAATTCTACTGGTGGTTCTTCGCCCTGATTGTGCTGACAACGCTATTGAAATCGCTGCCGTTTCTGCCCACCGGTCGAATTTGGGCCGAAGAGGGAGCAGATTTTTTGGCTGGCATGTGCGCGAAACCCACATTCGATGCCCTGACATTTCTCTTCAACAACCATCTGGAACTTCTCACAAATTTCGGCGTCTACCTGACCCGCTTCGTAGACCCGCACGCTCTGCCTACAGTCACCACAGGCTATTCAATCGCTGTCCAGAGCTTAGTGCTGACGCTGATTGCTGTGAAACGACGCGAATTGGGGCTGTCGAACTGGGCGGCGCTGGTTGTGGTCCTCTGTGCTATGGGTATTTCGCAATCGGTCGAGGTCTGGGCCAATACGATAAACCTTCACTTCTACGGCTTGCTAACCGCAGGTATTATTCTGGCACTACCTACAACAGGCAACCGATGGATTGCCTTCAGCACCTTGCTGCTGCTGTTGGCTGGCCTTAGTGGTGTGCCAGCGAACTTACTGATACCGGTATTTCTGATAGCCGCGCTCATCGAGCGTACGCGAGCGCGTTACATACAGGCGGCAATTCTTTTCGCAACAACAACGCTGCAGGTGGGGCTTTTATTGGACACGGGGTATGGCAATGAACGGGGCCTACTGCCCCCCATTGACATCATAACCTTTTCGCTTATTTCGCAAAGCTTCTGGGGTCTTTTCTTTGGTTTGCTCGGCGGCTCAAACGCCGCAAACATATTCAGAGAATTTTATTTCCAACCCTCTTTGCTTTCAGGCCTCGGCGTCGCACTACTTTTGTTTGTCAGCGTCTGGATGATGCGCCTGACTTTCCCGCTCGGTTTCTTGCGACAGCCGAACTTTCGAGGGCTAGAATGGGTTCGTATAAAATTGTTGATCGCAGGGGTGGTGGCTGCCTCGGCAACGATTACCCTTGCTTTGGGTGACAAGATGAATCTGGTATCGGCATCAAATGCCGGGCGGTACTTCTTCGCACCAAACTTGCTGTTTGTCATCGCCTTTTTGTCCATAGACAATTGGAACCCCCTCAGACGGTTTTTTCTTCTTTGTCTCTGCATCTCATCGCTGGTGGGTCTTCCTCGACAGTACAGCGGTCCGAAGTGGGCGATGGCAATGGCCAATGCCCATCCAGACCCCTCCCGTCAAACCCATCTGATCCTCGAAATCTGGCCACCAGGCTGGACAATGGCCTTACCTTCAGGCTGCCTTGACGTCAGCCAAGTCGGGACAGGGACAAAATGAGAATATCAGCATGGAAAGCTCGGACACGGCATACCAATTCGCAATTCCCACTAGAAACACCTACTTCCCTTCACTAAGGAAGAATTCGAACATCGAAAAAGGAAGACGCACGCAATGGCAAAGATCACCTATGTCGAGCATGGCGGTACCGAGCACACAGTTGAGGTCGCCAACGGACTGACCGTCATGGAAGGGGCCCGTGACAACAATATTCCCGGCATCGAGGCCGATTGCGGCGGCGCCTGCGCCTGTTCGACCTGCCACGTCTACATCCATCCCGATTGGGTCGAGAAAATCCCGACCAAAGACGACATGGAAGAGGACATGCTGGACTTTGCCTTTGAACCCGACCCGGAGCGCTCGCGCCTGACCTGCCAAATCAAAGTTACCGATGCGCTGGATGGTCTGATTGTCCAGATGCCCGAAAAGCAAATCTGATGCATCTAATAGCGCCGCGTCTTCCCTTCCGCCTGTGGCGATCATGGGCACGCGGCGCGGCTCTGACATCATGCATGTGGCTGGCCGGCGCATTGCCCGCGGTCAGCGCCGATTTCAGCGTATCAGCTCGCTTCACCGAACCAACTACGCGCTATGCACATGGGGTGTTGGGCGATGCTATCGAATATGGCGCTCTTGAAATCAGTGTTGCAACTGAACCTGCCTCCACGACTTCGCAAACGCGAGCAACCGCAAATCGCGCGAACGTAACAGTCCGCCTGCCCAATGAACGTGTTTTCGAAGACCTTTCGCCGCGCCTCACCGATGTCGATCAGGATGGAGTGCCTGAGCTTATCGTTGTGGAGTCGCACCAACAAACCGGAGCACAGTTGGCGATCTATGACATCAGAGGTCAGAAAATCGCCGCCACCCCGCATATCGGCACCCGCAACCGCTGGCTCGCGCCCGCCGGGGCCGCCGATCTGGACGGCGACGGCCGTATTGAGATCGCCTATATCGACCGCCCGCACCTCGCCAAAACCCTACGCATCTGGCGCTTTGAAAACGGCGCTCTGACCGAAATAGCCTCAATCCCCGGCCTCACCAACCATCGGATCGGAGAAGACTTCATCTCAGGCGGTCTGCGCCAATGCGATGACCCACCCGAACTGATCCTCGCCAGCGCTGACTGGTCCCGCATCATCAGCGTTTCATACCAAAATGGCTGGCAAACAAAGGACCATGGGCGCCTCAACGGCCCAAAAGATCTGACCAACGCCCTAAAGTGCTGATCCGCCCTTCATCTGGCCATAAATATCTCGGGGAGCGCGAGCGGCTGGCCCCTCGCCCCGAAACCATCAAGCCGGGCGCAGCCCGACCGCTAACCTACAGCGCGCGCCAGCCGATATCGCGGCGATAGAACCCTTCGGGCCAATCAACACCTTCGACCATGCCATAAGCCCGATCCCGCGCCTCTTGCAGCGTGTCCCCTCGCGCAGTCACATTCAGAACGCGACCGCCAGAGGCCTGAATTTTACCCTCAGCGACCCTGGTGCCCGCGTGGAACACCATGTTACGGCTATCTTCAGCCAGATCATCCAGACCGTTGATCACCGTCCCTTTTTCATAGGAACCAGGATACCCGTTGGCTGCCATCACGACCGTGATCGCATGATCGTCGGCCCAGTTCACCCGGGTCTCAGTCAGGCGACCTTCGGCGGCTGCATGCATCAGGTCCATAGCCTGCGCGCCAAGGCGCATCATCAACACCTGGCATTCCGGATCACCAAAACGCACGTTGTATTCCACCAACCTGGGCTGGCCATCCTTGATCATCAGACCCGCATACAAGACCCCCTGGAACGGAGTGCCGCGTCGCTTCATCTCGGCCACTGTGGGGCGCACGATCTCATCCATCGCACGCGCCTCAATCTCGGCACTCAGGACAGGTGCGGGCGAATAGGCCCCCATTCCACCGGTGTTAAGCCCGGTATCACCTTCGCCCACACGCTTGTGGTCCTGCGCGGTTCCGATCGACAGAATGTCCTCTCCATCACAGAGCACGAAAAGAGACGCCTCTTCGCCGTCCATGAACTCCTCGATCACCACTTCGGCCCCGGCACCGCCAAAGGCTCCGCCGAACATATCGTCAATCGCGTCCAGGGCGGTTTGTTCATCCATCGCAACGATCACACCCTTGCCGGCAGCCAGCCCATCGGCCTTGACCACGATCGGAGCGCCCTGCGCACGGATGTATTCCTTGGCTGGTCCGGCCTCGGTGAACCGCGCGTAACCCGCCGTCGGCGCGCCAGACGCGTCGCAAATTTCCTTGGTAAAGCTCTTTGAGGCCTCCAGCCTCGCCGCTTCCGCCGACGGACCAAAAACCAACACACCCGCCTCGCGCAGCCGATCGGCAACCCCTGCCGCCAATGGCGCTTCGGGCCCAACGATGACGAAATCAATCGCGTTTTCCTCGGCAAAGCTGACCACAGCTCCGCCATTCTCGATATCGAGCGCCGCACACTCTGCGATCTGAGCGATCCCTGCATTCCCCGGAGCCACAATCAGCCGATCACATTTGGGGTTCTGCATCACCGCCCAGGCCAAACTGTGCTCGCGTCCACCGCTGCCGAGAATGAGGATATTCATGAAACGCTCCGATCTGCTTGGCCTTGCCTGCGCGGCGTTCTAAGCTGCGCAGAGATTTGACACAAGGCGCTGAAATGTCCGACCTGCTTGATGACCCGATTCCGGGCCAAAACACCCCCGAATACACCGTCTCGGACATCTCGGGTGAGGTGAAGCGCACGCTCGAAGGCACCTTTGGCCGAATCCGTGTGCGCGGCGAGGTGGGGCGTGTGTTCAAGGCGCGCTCGGGGCATCTCTATTATGACATCAAAGACGACCGGAACGTACTGGCCTGCACCACTTGGAAAGGGCAGATATCAGGTCTTTCTGTCGTCCCCGAGGAAGGCCTCGAGGTCGTCGTCACTGGTCGTCTGACGGCGTTCGGGGCCCAGTCGAAATACAATCTGAACGTTGATGAGGTCGCCGTCGCCGGGCAAGGCGCGCTGATGGCGCTGTTGGAAAAGCGCAAGAAACAGCTCGAGGCCGAAGGATTATTCGCGCCCGAGCGCAAAAAACCGCTACCCTATCTGCCACAGATCATCGGCGTGGTGACCTCGCCCTCTGGTGCGGTAATCCGAGACATTCTGCACCGCCTACGAGATCGTTTCCCGCGCAAGGTGCTGATCTGGCCCGTCGCCGTGCAAGGTGCGAACTGCGCCCCCGAGGTAAGCCGCGCCATCGAAGGCTTCAACAACCTTACGCCCGGCGGGGCCCTGCCCCGACCCGACCTGATCATCGTTGCCCGAGGCGGCGGTTCGATCGAGGACCTTTGGGGCTTCAACGAAGAAAGCGTCGCTCGCGCGGCTGCCGCCTCAGATATCCCGCTGATCTCGGCTGTCGGGCACGAGACCGACACCACCCTGATCGACTATGTCTCAGACCGCCGTGCGCCCACGCCGACCGCTGCCGCTGAACTTGCCGTGCCCGTGCGGATGGAACTTCTGGCCTGGACCAACGAACAAGGCGCCCGCCTGTCACGCGCTGCAACCGATGCCGTGCAGCGCCGCAGCCAACGCCTACGCGATCTGTCCCGCGCCCTGCCGCGACCCGACACATTGCTGGAAAGCCCGCGCCAAAGGCTGGATCAAATATCAGAGCGCTTGCCCAACGCGTTGATCCGCGGCGTTCAGAACCGTCGCGTAAAGCTGCTCGACAGTGCGGCCCGTCTGCGCCCCTCGACCCTGCGTAGCTTTGTTGAAACCCGCCGCGATCGCTGGCGCAACCTGTCCTCGCGCCTGTCACTGCGCCCGATCCAGCGCGAGCTGGGAACACGCCGCGATACCCTCGACCGTCTATCCGAACGCCTGAACACCGCGCAAACAACGCGGCTGGACCGACTGCGGCAGCAGATGGATGCCACCGATCGCCTGCGCGAAACGCTCAGCTACAAGGCGACGCTTGGGCGTGGCTACGCCGTGGTGCGCGCCGAAGGGGAGGTCATCACAACCAAAGCGCAAGCCTCCGGTCACGCTGTTCTTGAGATCGAATTCGCTGACGGTCGCCTCAACACCGGGGCTTCGGGCAAAGCACCACCCAAGAAATCCAAACAGGCACCCCCTGATCAGGGTTCGCTGTTCTAACCGATGCTGACGATCTGGGGCCGCAAAACATCCTCGAATGTACAGGCCCTGATGTGGTGCGTGGGCGAACTTGGTCTCGAATACCAGCGCCACGATCTGGGCCACAAATTCGGTGGGCTGGATAGTGACGCATTTCAGGCACTGAACCCAAACCAAACCATCCCCGTCCTGCAAGATGGCGACGATCCACCGCTTTGGGAAACCGGTGCGATCCTGCGCTATCTGGCGGCTCAGTATGGTGAGGACGCTTTCTGGCCCTCAGAACCCACCCGCCGTGCGCAGATCGACAAATGGGCGGAATGGGCAAAGCTCAACGTCGCGATGGCCTTCACTGTTCCAGTTTTCTGGCAAGTGGTCCGCACAGCTGCCGAACATCAGGATGAGGTCAAAATCCGTCATGCTATCAGCAATTTAGAAACCAAACTTGAAATCGCAAACACCCAGCTTGCAGACACGTACTATCTGGCTGACAATGCATTCACTCTGGCCGATATCCAGCTCGGCCACATCCTCTACCGCTATTACGACATTCAAATAGACCGCGCATCGCTCCCGCATCTGCGCCGATACTACGACGCACTAACCCAAAGACCCGCGTTTCAACGACATGTCATGATTGGGTATGACGAGCTCAGACCACCCAACGCCTGACGTCAGACCCCAACATCCGGCCCATAGCACAGCATCTCTTCGCCGATATCCTCGGCCTCGTATAGCTCCGTTGCAGTCGGATCACCTTCGAATTGTGCGATCAAACCGCCGCCGAACTCGGTGAACACCCAGCATTGTGGCGCCAATTGATCCTCATAGACAAAGCAAATCTGCTCTTCCCACTCGTACCAGACCCCTTCCATGCAATTGCCATCCAGAAAGGACCAGATTACACGGCGATTGGGCAGATACCGCTCGACCCCATAGGCCTGCCCGTCAAACCCATAAAACAGTGTTTTCCCGCGCGTATAGGCATCAAATTCTGTCGCAGTCAGGGGGGACTGCGCCGCAACGGGTTGTGCAACAAGGGCCAACAGAATCAAGAAAGCTCTGAACATGCACTCAGTCTGTCAGATGCTGCAGCCAAGCGCCATTCAACCTTTCCTGTTCGGTCAGATCGGCAAGATAACTCTACGTCACGCCTTGATGCACAATCCTGATCATGGCGAGATCGGCAAAAACCGGGGAAACACGATGACAGCACTGCTTTTCTGGGCCGCTGCGGCCTGCGCTTTGGCCTACCTACCGCTCACCGCGCACCCTACCGGTTTTCTGCGCAGCACGCTGAAAACCGTATCAGTTGCCCTGCTGGCCGTGATCGCAATGCTGGCAAGCGCGCCTTCGTTGCTGATCCTCGCGCTCGCCCTCTGCGCTGTCGGAGATGCCCTTCTATCTCGCGAAACCGACATCACATTCATGGCAGGTATCGGAGCATTCGCCGCAGGTCATTTGGCCTATATCGCGCTGTTCCTGACCCATCCCAGCAGCGACCCTGCGGTGATCTTCGATCAACCGGCCATCTTCTGGTCTCTCATCATCCTCGGCATCATAATGGCCACTCTACTCGCCCGGCGCGCCGGAGACCTCAAGATCCCCGTCCTCGCCTATATCCCGATCATCCTCGGCATGGGCGTCACGGCTCTGGCCGTCCCGGACACGGGCGCCCTGCGGTGGGCGCTGCCCGCCGCGATGGCTTTCATCACCTCGGACCTGATCCTTGCGACAGAAAAATTCCTGCTGCCTGCCAAGCATCCGGCCCTGAAGCTTACGCCCTATCTGGTCTGGCCGCTTTACTGGGCGGCCCAAGCCGGGTTTCTGATCGCCTTCATCTGACCCTTTGCAACTGCCTTCAATCCACATTAGGTGAGGGGAACACCTGCGGAGATCAAAAATGGCGTTTTTCTCAAAGCTCAAGGACAAGCTGTTCAAATCCTCATCGCGCCTCGAAGAGGGGCTGGATGCAATTGTCGAGGATGGCGGCGAGGAAACCCCAAATCCTGATCCGGTGATCCCCGAACCAGAGCCCGAACCGCAACCGGTTCCCGAAGTGCCGGAACCCACGCCCGCGCCCCAACCGGTCGAGCCTCCCGCTCCGATCCCGGCTGATCCCACACCGGCGCCTCCACCCCCAGAGGTTCCGGAATCCAAGGGCTTGATGGGTCGCCTGTTCGGCCGAAATGAATCCAAGACCGTCGTCCGCCGCACGCTGGACGATGACATGCTGGAACAGCTCGAAGAGCTGCTGATTGCCTCAGATATGGGCGTCGACACCGCCCTGCGCGTTACGTCCAACATGGCCGAGGGGCGCTTTGGCCGCAAACTCTCGACCCAGGAAATCAAGCAACTGCTGGCACAGGAAGTCGCCCGCGTGATGGAACCTGTTGCCAAACCCATGCCGCTCTACCCCAAACGCCCGCAAGTGGTTCTGGTCGTGGGCGTCAACGGGTCTGGCAAAACCACCACCATCGGCAAGCTTGCCAGCCAGTTCAAAGCCGCAGGCAAAAAGGTGGTCATTGCCGCCGGAGACACCTTCCGCGCCGCCGCTGTCGAGCAGTTGCAAGTCTGGGGCGATCGCGCGGGCGTGCCCGTGCTCACCGCCCCTGAAGGCTCCGACCCTGCCTCGCTGGCCTTCGACGCGCTGACCAAAGCGCAGAATGAGGGCGCTGACCTGCTGATGATCGACACAGCAGGCCGCCTGCAAAACCGCGCCGACCTGATGGAGGAACTGGCCAAAATCGTGCGCGTCATCCGCAAGGTTGACAACACCGCCCCGCATAACACCCTGCTCGTTCTGGATGCGACTACCGGCCAAAATGCCCTCAGCCAGGTCGAGACATTCCGCAAACTCGCCGATGTCTCGGGCCTTGTGATGACCAAGCTCGACGGCACAGCCAAAGGTGGCGTGCTGGTCGCACTCGCCGACAAGTTCGGCCTCCCTATCCACGCCATCGGTGTCGGTGAGCAGATCGACGACCTCGCCCCGTTCGATCCCGAAGAATTCGCCGCCGCCCTGACGGGTCTGCAACCCTGATCCGCCCCTTCATCTGGCCACAAATATCCCGGGGGTCCGGGGGCAGAGCCCCCGGCCTGTCCACCCAAGCGAAAGCCCTGATTTGAGCGACTGGCTGATCTCCCTCGAAGGCACCGAAGCGGGCCATCACCTCGCCCTCGCCCTCGCGCTGATGGCCGCCTTCCTGCACGCCGTGTTCGGCGCCCTGCAAAAGGGCCGCCACGACCCATGGATGTCGCGCGGCGCCATCGATGCCTGCTATTGCCTGATGGCGATGCCTTTTGCGTTGTACGTTGTCCCGTGGCCCGAGCCTTACATGTGGCCCATCTTTGGTGTCGTCTGGCTGATCCATATCGGCTACAAAACCCTGCAGGCCGCCGCCTATACCAAAGGGTCCTACACCGTCGTCTACCCGGTCGTGCGCGGCACTGGCCCGCTTTTTACTGTGATCGGAGCCTATCTCCTCTTCGGAGAAACCTTTTCAGCCACCCAATGGCTTGGCGTCGCGACGTTGCTCGCGGGCATCTTCGGCCTCGCCGCCTATAACCTGCGCTACCTCGAAACCAACCGCGAAACGCTGGGCATCGCGCTGGCTCTGGCGCTCGCGACAGGCCTCTTCGTCGCGCTATACACCACTTACGACGCCTACGGCATCCGCGCGACGGCCGACCCCTTCACCTTCCTTGCGTGGTTTTTCATGATCGACGGGGCCGCGATGCCGATCTATGCCGCGCTTAGATACCGCGCCATGATCCACCGCCCCGCGCTCGGCCCCTTGATGCTGCGGGGGCTGGCCGGCGGTATCATCGCACCGATGTCCTTTGGCGCCATCATGATGGCCACACGGCTCGACAAGGTTGGTGAGGCCGCTGTATTGCGCGAAACCTCCACCGTCTTTGCGGCGCTCATCGGCTGGCTGGTCCTGAAAGAAACTGTCGGCCCCAGACGCATTGCCTTGATGGCATTGATTGCACTCGGCGCCGTAATAGTTGAAATGGGCGGGTAAGCAGCAGGTCGGAATCATGGCAGAGAAAAAAGACATCAATCCATTCCTCAAACAGGTGCTGGAACTTGGGCCTCCGCTCGCGTTCTTCTTCATATACCTGCGTCTGCGTGATGACAGTTTCGTGATCGGCGGCACCGAATATTCAGGCTTCATCGTCGCCACCATCCTGTTCGTGCCCCTCATGCTGGCCGCCATGGGCATCCTCTGGTATCTGACCGGCAAACTCAGTCGGATGCAGATTTTCACCGCCTTCATGGTGATTTTTTTCGGAGGCCTGACCGCCTGGTTCAATGACGAGCGGTTCTTCAAGATGAAAACCACGCTGGTCTATGGCTTTTTCTCCCTCATCCTCGGCATTGGCCTTTTGCAGGGAAAGTCCTATCTGGCATACGTTTTGGATGAAATGCTGCCCATGCGCCACGAAGGCTGGATGATCCTGACACGGCGCCTTTGCGCCTGCTTCGCGGCGCTGGCTGTGGCCAACGAACTGGTCTGGCGCACATTGTCGACAGACCTCTGGGTCAAGATCGAAACCTTTGGGTTTCCAATCGCTTTGATGGCGTTTCTGATGCTCCAGTTCAACATACTCCAGAGCTATATGGATGATCCCGATCAGCAATAAACCTTCATGGTTTTGCAGGGTATACTAACAATATTTCTTGGCTTAAGCGCAAAGCTGTGAAAAGTTAGGTCACCACCCGCACCACTCAATCCCGGAGACCAATGCCCGTATGATGGCTTTCCCAAACAGCGGATTCCTTTCCGAGGCTTCCGAAGAACTTCGCGAAATGCTGGCCGCCCAGGCCACCGAACTCACTCTGGACAAAGGCGAAGTCTTGTTCGAGCAGGGCGATGAGGGGGACGCACTCTATGCCATTCTCTCTGGCAATCTCGAAGTATCGTTCCTTGCGATGAGCGGGCGCAAGCTGTCGCTCAGCATGATGCGCCCGGGTGAAGTTTTTGGGGAAATCGCATTGTTTGACAATGACTCCCGAACCGCAACCGTAACGGCCACTGAGCCTTCAAAAGTGCTTCGTGTCCGTCGGCGCGATGTGATGGCGCAGATCCGTGAACACCCCGATCTGGCCGTTGATCTGATCCGGCTAGCAGGCGTGCGCATGCGCCGGATGGGCGCGCAGTTGAACGAGCAGGTCTTCCTGCCGATGCCAATCCGTCTGGCGCGCAGGCTGTTGTATCTGGCCGGTCAGCAGGACTCGCCTAACGCAAAAATCACGCTCTCACAAAGCGAGCTAGCCGAATTTGTGGGTGCCACCCGCGAGGCGGTATCGAAAACCATTTCGATCTGGAAACGCGACAATGTGGTCGAAGCCTCACGCGGCGGGCTGCAGATTCACGACTTCGACGCCCTGCGCCAACTGGCTGAATCCGATTTAATCTAAATTTTCGGCCCAGGTGTGATCCGCTTCACATACGGAAGCCAACGATTACCCTAGGGTCAACCCTGTTACCGTAGGAGGTCGGCTTTATCATCCCCGATATCTGTCCACCGACCTCTCCCTGTACCAGAGCCATATGCCTTCCCCGGCATATGGCTTTTTTCTTGGAATTCTCAGTCCACTTGAAAATAAACTCGTTCTCAACAGAAACAGATCGACAGACTCCAAACTGCCCATTTGCGTTTGCTGCGATTTACCCATTAGCAGGTGCGAGCGTGTCGGCTATCATACTAGTATTCTGTTCAGCTAAAGCCGTTCACCTGAAACAACTTAAACCGAATTGGAGGACCATTTGTCTGACGTATACCTAACTGTTCTTTACCCTTGGCCTAAAAACACATCACAATTTGAGGTCGATTACCAAGCTCACTTAATATTGCTTCACGAGAAAGCTGGCATCCCAACCGATGCGCGGCCCTATTCCGTGACAAAGTTTCTCTCTGGTCCTGACGGTAATCCGCCATTCTATCAGATGTTTTCCATGCCCTTTGCCTCGGCCCAGGCGCTTCAAGACGCAATGAGCACTGAAGGTATGCAGCAAGTCGGAGCAGATGCCGCGCGTATCTCTTCTGGTGGGTCTCCTGTCATCCTTATCGGAGAAAAACAATAGGCGCATCCTGTTGTTGTATGAAGATCAGCCAGCCCAATAAAAACTGCCCTTCCAGCACATCTCCAGCCCACCGATCCAGTTTTCGATTGAACGTCCACAAAGCAAAAGGCCGGACGAAACGTCCGACCCTGCTACAATTGTGACGCGGGACCTTACTACTCCAAGCTCAGCGCCACGAAACGCGGTTCTCCGCCGCGCCGCACCAGCAGCAACAGCGATTTGCGCCCCGCTTCCTGCGCCTCTTCCATACGGGCTTCAAGGTCAGCAATCGAGGTCACCTTCTGTTGCCCCGCCTCCGTTATCAGATCACCGGCGCGCAGGCCTTTCTCAAAGGCTTCCGAGGTCTCATCCACATTGGTGACCAGCAGCCCTTCGGCCTCGGCATCCAATCCCAATTCCTCACGCTGGCTGTCGCCTAGCGGGGCAATGGTCAGACCAAGAATGTCTTTATCCTCTTCCGCGGGTGCTTCTGCCTCGGGCTCCTCGCCATTTTCGGCGCGCTCGGCATCCTCACGGCGGCCCAGCGTTACCAGCACGGTCTGCGTGCCGCCATCGCGGTGCACAACCACGCGCACGGACTTGCCCACGGTGGTCTCCCCCACCTGACGCACCAGACCTCGCGTATCTTCAACCTCAACTCCATCAAAGCTGATGATCACATCTCCGGCCAGCAGGCCCGCTTCTTTGGCGGGGCCGTCAGGGACATCACTGATCAGCGCACCGCCGGGTTTGTCGAGGCCCATCGCCTCGGCCATATCCTCGGTCACGTCCTGAATGCGTACACCCAACCAGCCGCGGCGGGTTTCACCGAACTCGCGCAGTTGATCAACGACTTTGATCACCACGTTTGATGCCATCGAGAACCCGATGCCAATCGAGCCGCCATTGGGCGACAGGATGGCGGTGTTCACGCCGATCACCTCACCATTCATGTTGAACAGCGGCCCGCCCGAGTTGCCCCGGTTGATCGCTGCATCTGTCTGGATGTAATCGTCATACGACCCGCTCAGCGCCCTATTCCGCGCCGAGACAATTCCGGCCGAGACCGAAAAGCCCTGACCCAGCGGGTTGCCCATTGCAATCACCCAGTCCCCGACGCGGGCCGTATCGCTATTGCCAAACTGTACATATTTCAGCGGCCCTTCGGCCTCGACCTTCAGCAGTGCGATATCGGTTTTTTCATCCTTGCCGATCACCTTGGCCACCAGCTCTTCTGCAGGCTGGCCATCCCCGGGGAAGAATTCGACCAGAATTTCATCCGCCTCGGCGATGACGTGATTGTTAGTGACGATATAACCGTCTTCCGAGATCACAAAACCGGACCCTAGCGCGTTACTACGACGTGGACGGTTTTCATCATCCCCGCCATTGCGATCCTGAAACTCGCGGAAGAAATCTTCGAACGGAGAGCCCTCGGGCACAATCCCCTGAGGGCCGGTCTGACCTTCGATCAGTGTCGAAGTGGTGATATTCACCACCGCCGGGCTGATCTGTTCAGCCAACGGTGCCAGACTTTCGCCCCGTGCCTGGGCGGCCACGGATTGCGCCAAAACCAGCAACATCCCAACAAAGGCCAGCCACATCAGCCGCATCATTACCAAAACATCGTCCCGCCGGACGGACACACTGCGCGCTTTTGCCTGCACTTGGGGTCTCCTTGTCGACAATTCTTTTGCGGGTACCGATCAGATACCCCTCTTGGCAACCAATGTAGTCAGTTTGGCCAAGCCCGCAACTCGAGATCGCGGGGAAATCACCAGCGCGTGAAACCGTCGCATCAAAATCCGACTTGATACGCGCCCCAAAGCAACACCAGCCCGCTGACGACGCAGAGCAATCCCATCAGCCGTCGCGCCTGTTCAGGCAGCGCGCGCAGCGCTTCAAGCATGCGCTCAATAAGCGAAGGGGCCAGCGCATAGGCCAGCCCCTCGACAATCAGTACCAGCCCAAAGGCCAGAAGGATCATTCCCATTACTGGGAGGCCTTCCCGGTGGGCGATTTCAGGTAGTTGAAGAACTCGGAATTCGGGCTCAGCACCAATGAGCTGTTCCCGCCCTGCAGTGCATTTTCATACGCGGACAGCGAGCGGTAAAACTCAAAGAACTCCTGATCGGCGCCGTAAGCTTCGGCAAAGATCGCGTTGCGTTCCGCATCCGCTTCACCGCGAATGATCTCGGCTTCACGGTTCGCGTCCGACACCAGCTCGACCACAGTCCTGTCGGCTTGCGCGCGCACACGCTGCGCCGCCTCGTTACCCCGAGCGCGCTCATCGGTCGCCTCACGTTCCCGTTCAGCCTTCATCCGGTCAAAGGTCGCTTCAAGGTTAGCCTGCGGTAGATCGGTTGCCTTCAGACGCACGTCGATCACGCTGACGCCCAGCGCCTGCGCCTCGGCAATCGCGCTGTTGCGGATGCGCAGCATCAGCGCGGCACGGTCCGAGCTCAGAATGTCACGGGACGATACCGAACCCAGAACCTCACGCGTTTCAGCACGCAGGATACGGTCCAGACGATCCTCGGCGACCGGGATACCACCAACACCAACGGCCTGACGGAACTGCTCCAGATTAGAAATCCGATAGCGCGCAAACGCATCCACAACCAGACGCCGGTCATCCAGAGGTGTTACCTCCAGCGGCTGCACGTCGATCGACAGGATGCGGTCGTCATAGCGCACCACTTCCTGAATCAGAGGAATCTTAAAGGCGAGACCTGGATCTTCTTTCACAGCCACAACGCGGCCGAATTGCAGAACCAGAGCACGCTCACGCTCATCCACGATGAAGATCGAGGACAGGATGCCGACGATTGCGACGAAAACGATCGGCAGAATGATTGTCGTTTTACGCATCAGTTGCTCTCCCCTGCAGGGTTACGGCGCAGTTCGTTCAGCGGTAGATATGGCACGACGCCTTGTCCCTGACCGGTCGAGTTCTCGTCGAGGATGATTTTATCAACGTCACCCAGAACCTGCTCCATCCGCTCCAGATACAGGCGCTTGCGCGTCACATCCGGCGCTTTGGAATATTCCTCCAGAACGGCGCTGAAACGGCTGGCTTCACCCATGGCGCTGTTGATCTGCTGGGCGCGATAGGCTTCGGCCTCTTCCAGAACCTGCGCCGCTTCACCGCGCGCTTCCGCCAGAACACGGTTGGCATAAGCGTCGGCCACGTTCTGCAACCGGTCACGTTCCTGCGCGGCGGCCTGAACGTCACGGAAGGCCGCGATCACCTCTTGCGGTGGGTCGGCTTTGTCAAAGTTCACACGGATGATGTTCACACCCGAATCGTAGCTGTCCATGGTCGACTGGATCAGTTCCTGCAAACGCTCGGCGATGATACCGCGATCCCGGTTCAGGATCGGAGCCAGCTCGCTTTGCGCAATAATCTCACGCATCGCCGATTCCGACACCGCGCGGATCGTCTGGCGCGGGTCACGCAGGTTGAACAGGAACTTGGCCGGGTCGTTAATATTCCAAACGACCTGATAGTCGATATCGACCACGTTCTCGTCGCCGGTCAGCATCAGACCATCATCGCTGCCACGGGCGCCGCCCATATCCTCGGTCTGTTCGCGAGTGACCGGGATAACCTCAGCCGTCACAACGGGCCATGGGGCGAAGTTCAGACCCGGGTTCCCAACAGCGGAAAACTCACCCAGAAACAGCTCAACCGACTGTTCTTCGGGTTTGACAGTGTAGAAACTGGCCGCAGCCCAAAGTCCTATCGCAACCAGAGCACCGATAGCTACGGTCCCTCTGGTAAAGATCGGGCCTCCGCCACCACCGCCTGAACCATTTGTGCCACGGCCACCGCCGCCACGACCGCCCATCAGGACGCGCAGCTGTTCCTGGCCTTTTTTCATCAGCTCATCGATTTCGGGAATCTGCGGGCCATCGCCTTCGGGGGGCTTGCGCCCGTCCCCGTTATTGCCCCGATTTCCTCCGCCACCGGATGAGCCTCCGCCCCCCCAGGGGCCGCCGCTGTTGCCCGCCATATGTGTCTTATCCCTTGTATTGGACCAGTTGTAGGACCGTGTGATCACGGGTTCCCTTGTAACTTGTGTGCGCGCAGTTGCAAATCAAGCCGTGCGCACGGGTTGCCGCATTGTCACCAATTCCTCGGCCATGACCGGGTGAACGGCGACCGTGCGATCGAAATCTTCCTTGGTTGCACCCATCTTGACCGCAATCCCAGCCAGCTGAATCATCTCACCCGCGCCAGGCGCGACGATGTGACAGCCCAGCACCTTCCGCGTGGCCTGCGAGACGATGAGCTTCATCAGAACCCGCTGCGTACCGCCAGCAAAGGCCTTCTGCATCGGCTTGAACGAGGTCGCATAGACCTCGATCGGTTCCTGTGCAGCGGCGTCTTCCTCGCTCAGGCCAATGGTTCCGAATTCCGGCTGCGTGAAGATCGCGGTGGGGATCAGCTCGTGATCCACCGGTGTCGGGTTGCCCTTGAAGACCGTCTCGACAAAGGCCATGCCCTCGCGGATCGCAACAGGCGTCAGGTTCACCCGGTCGGTCACATCCCCGATGGCGTAGATCGAGGGCACGCCGGTCTGGCTGTACTCATCCACGATGATCTCACCCTTGCGACCGCGTTCAACGCCAAGCGCCTCAAGCCCCAGATCATCCGCATTTGGAGCACGCCCCGTGGCGTACATGACAACATCGAACAGCTGCTCAGACCCGTTCGTGGCCTTCACCCAGATCTTGTCGCCCTGCTGTTTCATCTCCAGCACATTGGTGCCCAGATGTAGATCGATCCCGTTCTGGCACATCTCATCGCTGATCAGGCCTCGCGCCTCTTCGTCAAAACCACGCAGAATCTGCGCGCCGCGATAGAACTGAGTCGTCTTGACCCCCATCCCGTTCATGATCCCGGCAAATTCACTTGCGATATAGCCGCCGCCAACGATCAGGATACTTTCCGGCAGCTTCTCCAGATGGAAAATCTCGTTCGACGTGATTGCCAGGTCCGAGCCCGGGAACTCGGGCACAACCGGGCGACCACCGGTGGCGATCAGAATGTGCTTGGCCGTCTTGCGGGTGCCATCGGCCAGCTCAACGGTGTGCGGATCAACAACGCGGGCGCGCTGATCAAAGCTTTCGACGCCATTGTTCTTCAGGATATTTCGATAAATGCCTTCCAGCCGGTCCAATTCCGCAACCAGTTTGCCGTGGAACGTATCCCAATTGAGCGCACCGGGCTGAATGTCCCAGCCATATTCTTGCGCATCGCCGACCATGTCCGAGAACTCGCTGGCAAAGACCATCAGCTTCTTGGGCACGCAGCCCCGGATCACACAGGTTCCGCCATAGCGATCCTCTTCCGCCAGCGCCACCTTGGCCCCGGTTTCGCCAGCTGCCACACGCGCCGCGCGCACCCCGCCCGAGCCGCCTCCAATGACGAAAAGATCATAGTCAAAGCTCATGTAAGAGTTCCTTTTATTCCGCGAGGCCAAAATTCATTGGATATCTGGGCGCAAATCCCAAACTGCCAACCCCTGATGATTGAATTTTCGCGTTTTTTTGAGGTTATGCGCACCACCTGTTCGGCTGTCAGTCCGCCAGATCGGAAAACAGGTTGTCCCCGCCGTCACCCAGCATATCAGTCAGAACAGTGCCTTCATTGAGATCGCGCAGCTCAACCCGGCCATCGCCATAGCCGACGATAACCTTGTCGCAAATATCGATGAACAGCCCGTTCTCGACCACGCCGGGGATTTGGTTCATGACCAAGGCCAGCTGCCGCGCGTTGCCGATCCGCTTGAGGTGCAGGTCCAGAATGTGATTGCCCTCATCCGTGACCTTGGGCGCCTCGCCATTCATCCGCAACGTTACCGAAGTGCCCAGCACATCCATTGTATCCAGCGCCTCTTCGATCAGAGTGCGGGTGGTCTGCCAGCCAAACGGGATCACCTCCACCGGCAGCGGGAATGCACCCAGCGTTTCCACCTCTTTGCCCGCATCTGCGATCACGACCATCTGGTCGCTGGCGGTGGCCACGATCTTTTCCTGCAGCAGCGCAGCGCCGCCACCCTTGATCAGATTGAACTCACGATCAAACTCATCCGCGCCGTCGATGGTCAGGTCCAGCCACCCGGCCTGATCCAACGAGATCACCTCGATCCCCTCTTCCCGTGCCAGCTGCGCCGTCGCTGTCGAGGTCGGAACGCCTCTGATCCTCAGCCCTTCGTCGCGCACCCGCTCGCCCAGGCGGCGCACCAGCCACGCGGCGGTCGAGCCCGTCCCCAGACCCACACGCATTCCGTCTTGAACAAGATCGGCGGCGCGCCAGGCAGCAACATATTTGGCTTTGTCGATGGGCGACAAATCTTTGATCATGGCAGCATCCCCTCAGAATTCTGACGGACTTATACGGAATGCCCCGCGCAACTGCGAGAGGCAAAACACGCCTTCCTTGTGCTAACATGTCGCTGAAATGCGCGTTTCCGATAGGAAACGTCGCAATCAGCCCCTATTCTGATCGCCAGACACCCTAGATAGACGCCATGGAATCGCCGTACCGCCTGCACTACGCCCCCGACAACGCCTCGTTGGTGATCCGACTGGTGTTGGAAGAGATGGGCCAGCCCTACGTGCCCGCGCTGGTCGATCGCGCCCGCGATGCCCAGAATGGTGCAGCCTATCGGGCGCTGAATCCCAACGGCCTGATCCCGGTGCTGGAAACGCCTCAGGGTCCGATCTTCGAGACCGCCGCGATCCTGCTGTGGCTGGCCGATACGCATGGGCAGTTGGCCCCGGCCGCAGACAACCCGGATCGCGCAGCCTTCCTGAAATGGCTGTTCTTTGCCTCCAATACTCTGCACGCCGATCTTCGCATCCTGTTCTATGCCGAGAAATACATCGCCGTCGATCAGGCCGACACGCTGCGCGCAGGTATCCGCCCCCGGTTGCGTCAGCACCTGACCCTGCTGGATGCTTTGGCAAAGGATGATCCGGAGTGGTTCAGCGCTGATAATCCATCGGTCCTGACGATCTATGTCGCCTGTATGATGCGCTGGATGGCGCTGTATCCTGCGAAAGCCGACCGCAGCTGGTACCAACTGGCCGATACGCCTTATTTGCAGAAGATCCTCATGCAGCTTGAACACCGCGCCTCAACCCGCGCAGCCATCGCCGCTGAGGGGCTGGGGGTTACCCCCTTCACCTCGCCAACTTATGCCACCCCACCAGAAGGCTCAGCTACCTGACATGTTTCTCTCTGTCTTCGATATGTTCAAAGTGGGCATTGGCCCGTCGTCGTCCCACACCATGGGCCCCATGGTGGCCGCTGCGCGGTTTCTTGACATGATGCGCGCCTCACCGTTCGAATTCTCGGGCCTGCGGGGTTCTCTACACGGTTCGTTGGCCTTTACCGGCGTCGGTCACGCCACAGATCGCGCCACGATCCTGGGCCTCGCCGGGTTTGTGCCCGACACCTACGACAACGACAAAGCCGAGGCCGCACTGGCCCAAATCTCCGAAACCCACACGGTCACACCCGAAGACCTGCCGATGCTCAGCTTCGATCCCAAGGCCGATCTGATCTTTGACTATGACAACAACCTGCCAGGCCATGCCAACGGCATGATCCTCATGGCCACCGATGCGCAGGGCGATGTCATCCTGCGGCAGGTCTATTACTCGATCGGTGGAGGCTTCGTCCTGACCGAGGAAGAACTCGCCGAAGGCAAAGCGACCGATGAAGGCGATCCTGTGCCCTTCCCGTTCAAATCCGCCGCCGAGATGCTTGAGATGGCAAAGACCAGCGGCAAGAGCATCGCCCAGATGAAGCGCGAGAATGAAATCTCACGCGGCTGTGCGGATAGCTTTGCCAAAGGCAGCGCGCGTCTGTGGCAGGTGATGAATGACTGTATCGAACGCGGCCTCAAGACCGATGGCATCCTGCCCGGCGGCCTCAGCGTGCGCCGCCGCGCCAAGGGCATCCACGATGCCCTGCTGGCGGAACGCGGCATGAACCTGAACGCGCCCCATACGATTAACGACTGGATGAGCGTTTATGCGATGGCCGTGAACGAAGAAAATGCCGCTGGTGGTCAGGTTGTCACCGCCCCCACCAACGGCGCGGCAGGCGTGCTGCCTTCGGTCCTGCGCTATTACCTCGATCACGTCCCCGGCGCGTCCGAAAGCCATATCGAAGACTTCCTGCTGACCGCCGCCGCCATCGGCGGGCTGGTCAAATTCAACGCCTCGATTTCGGGGGCTGAGGCGGGGTGCCAGGCCGAGGTCGGAAGTGCCTCTGCCATGGCTGCGGCCGGGATGTGCGCCGTGATGGGCGGTACGCCCGAGCAGGTCGAAAACGCAGCCGAAATCGCCCTTGAACATCACCTCGGCATGACTTGCGATCCGGTCGCGGGCCTCGTGCAGGTGCCCTGTATCGAACGCAATGGCCTCGGCGCGATCAAGGCCGTCTCGGCCGCCTCGCTGGCCCTGCGCGGCGATGGCAAACATTTCATGCCGTTGGACGCGGCCATTGAAACCATGCGCCAGACCGGCGAGGATATGCACGAGAAATACAAGGAAACTTCGTTGGGCGGGCTGGCCGTCAACGTGCCGAACTGCTGATCTGACAGCAAGAAAGAGCGGGTGACATGCGCGGACATTGCCTGTGTGGCAAGATCGGATATCAGGTTGATCCTCCGGTTCTGTCCTGTGTCACCTGCCATTGCGACAGCTGCCGCCGCCAATGCGCCGCGCCCATGACCACCTATTTCGGGGTACGTGACGGCAATTGGCGCTGGACCGGAGAGCCCCCGAAAGTTTTCAACTCCTCCCCCGGGGTCGAGCGCAGTTTCTGCCCCGATTGCGGCACTCCGATCTCCTTCCGCTCGACCGTAATGTCGGATGTGATGCACCTTTACGTGGCAACGCTGGAAAACCCCGAGGCGCTGACACCAACCCTGCATGTCGCGCATGAGGAAAAGCTAAGCTGGCTGCAGCTCAACGATGGCCTGCCCACCTGCATCGGCCCAGACTACACCAAGGTCCAACCTCTGCCTGACGCCTGAGATCAGAGCTTTCCCCAGTGCCGCGAAACCGCTAGCGTCGCGCATATGACTCAGGACCGTCCCGTTCTAGGCATCATATTGATGCTCGGCTTTTGCGTGCTCGCACCGCTTGGTGACGGGATGGCCAAGCTGTTGGGTGAAACCATTGCCGTGGGCCTTCTAGTGTTGGTGCGGTTCGGCGTGCAGGCCATGATCCTGATCCCTCTTGTCGCCGTGACCGGCAAGCAATGGCGCATGACGCCGCGCGTTCTGCGCCTGACGCTGATCCGCACGCTGCTGCATATCGTGGGGATCACGGCGATGTTTACCGCGCTTCAATATATGCCGCTGGCCGACACCGTCGCCATCGCCTTTGTGATGCCCTTCATCATGCTGTTGCTTGGCAAATACATCTTGGGCGAACAGGTCGGCCCGCGCCGCCTGATTGCCTGTGTCGTGGGTTTCATCGGCACTTTGCTGGTGATCCAACCCAGCTTTGCGCAAGTTGGTGCTCCCGCCCTGCTGCCTGTGATCGTCGCGGTGGTCTTTGCCTTGTTCATGCTGGTCACACGGCAAATTGCCAAGGAAACCGACCCGATTGCGCTGCAAGCCGTGTCTGGCGCTATGGCGACGGTGCTTCTTCTACCCATCCTGCTGTTGGGAACACAAACCAGCCTGCCAGCGCTGACCCTATCAGTGCCACCAGCCGACGCGCTGTGGCTGCTGCTGGGGATCGGCGTGCTGGGCACAGTGGCACATTTATTCATGACATGGTCGCTGCGCTATGCGCCGTCAGCAACACTTGCCCCGATGCAATATCTGGAGATCCCGGTGGCCACCCTGTTCGGCTGGCTGATCTTCCACGATCTTCCGAATGGGTTGGCCGCGCTAGGCATCGGCATCACCATCGCAGCCGGGCTTTACGTCATCTTGCACGAGCGGGCCAACGCCCGGTCCGGCCCGACTGAAACACCCGCATGATCTGATCCAACGCCGCGCGCGGCAAGATCGTCAGCAGGCCAGGCTCGTCGACCTCAAGCGTGAATGCGCCCAGCGCTCGGTTCGAAGTCCCGACCTGCCCATCCGGCTCCAGCACCAGATTATCGATCGGCCATTCCAGTCCGGTGCTACGCCCTGTCACCCGCCTCAGCGGAAACAATGACACGGTGTCTCCGGGCGTTAGCTCCAAAGCGATACGGGGCGGCGTATGGAAAACGATCTCATGCGCGCCCAGCAAAACGCAGGGCCGGTCCTGCCGCCTTACCAGCGCACTGAACGCCACCAATTGATGGTCTACCCGCGCGCCCAGAAATCCAGCGGCCAGCACCACTGGCGCATCAATATTGCGCAGTGCCTTGTCGAAATCGGTGCTGTTCTGCTCGGAAATCTGGTGCAGCCGACCCTCGGGTATACGGGCGCGATACTCTGCCGTAATCGAGTCGAAATCGCCGATTACCACATCCGGCACCCGCCCCGAATCAATCAGAGCAACTGCCCCACCATCCGCCGCAACAGCGGAATTGACGCGGTTTAGCACCAGATTTACGTCCTCAGGCCCGACTTCTCCGCCGCCAAACAGCCCGATTGGCTCGTTCGAGCGAACAATTGCCCCATTTTCCACAAGATTGACCATATTTTCCAGTTTTGGACATAATGAAACCACAAAATGATAGCTTCATCGCTAGAGTTTCGAGTCGGTTGCCCGTGCTGTGTCTGGTAATCGACCTAGTAGTTTGTAAAGGACATGCGTCTGATGGTACAGAACAACAAGGTACTCACCGTTTCATACGGCACCTTCTCGTGCACCCTCGAAGGCTTTGACGATTCATTTGAAACAATGAAGGCGATCGCCGAGTATTTTCGGGACCTTGCCGCAGATGACCGATACTTTGGTTCGGAACCTCCTCAACCTGACGCCGAGATGCTGACCCGGATCGCGCAGCGTGACGCCGCGCAAAAGGTAGAAGCCAGCCAGAACGAGACCGGCCTGTTACTGCGCGCCACCGAAGCCGCCCCAGCTGCAGCACCGACCCCCGCTGCAATTGCGCCCGCCCCGACGCCAGAACCCGTTCAGCCCGTCACCAATGTTGCTCCCCCCGCTCCATCTGCCCCCCTGGTCGAGGACGGCCCTGCCGCCGACAGTATCGCAGCCAAGCTGCAGCGCATCCGGGCTGTTGTCTCACATTCCGACGCAGCCCCTGCTGCATATGCCGAGGATGAAGACGTCAGCTATCTTCAGCCCGCAAAGCCCAAGGTCGATGCAATCTCTGCCGCCTTCGAGGCCGGTGCGTTGAACCCTGCAGATTTTGAGGACGCGGCCGAAGACGACACTCCAGCTGTTGAAACCGAAACTGAACAAGCAGCTGAACCTGAAATCGAACAAGCAGCTGAACCCGAAATCGAACAGTTTGCAGCGCCCGAGCAGGTCGAAGAGGTCGCCGAGGTTCCGGTTGAAACTAAAGAACCCTTTGCAGAGGCGCTGGTCGCAGAGGCACCTGCCCCTGTCGAAGCTGAGCATTATGAAATTGAAACAACCACGGCAATCACTGCATTAGATGCCGAAGACGAAGACGATGAACAGCCGACCGCTGAGGTCACCGACAAAGATGTGCTGTTCTCGGATCTCGACGATACCTCTGAAGCCGAAGACGAAGGCCCTGCGAATATTATGGGCGAAGACCAGGAAATCGACGCCGAGGATGAACCCGATCTCTCTACCCTCGCCCAGGGCGTCATCTCTGCCGAGGATGAAGCGCTGCTGCTCGACGAAATGGCTCTGGTCGAATCCGAGCTTGAGGCGAACACAACAGCAGAACTGCCCGATATGACAGGTTTGGATCAGGACGTCTCGCGCCTGATGGACGAAGCTGGCGCTCAGTTGGATGACCCTGCAACCAGCGGTCAGCGCGACACCTATTCGCATCTACGTACCGCCGTGGCGGCCACCGAGGCTGAGCGCGAAGAAGGCAAGGGCAATGATGATACTCCCGAAGACCAGTATCGCGGTGATCTGGCGTCGGTCGTGAATCCGCGCCGTCCCGAGGTCGCGGTCACCAGTGCACGCCCTGTTGTCGACGTCGCCGCCCCCCTGAAACTGGTGGCGGAACAACGGATCGACACTGAAACGGCAGACACTGGTCCGGTGACACCGCGCCGCGTGAGCTCGCCCGATGAAGATGAGGCCGCCGAAGAAGGTGGGTTTGCCACCTTTGCCCAGGAACAAGGTGCACAATCGTTGCCTGATCTTCTGGAAGCGGCCGCAGCGTACCTGTCTTTCATCGAAGGTCAGGAACAGTTCTCACGCCCGCAGTTGATGAACAAGGTTCGCTCGCTCAAGCAGGATTCGTTCAACCGCGAAGAAAGCCTGCGCTCGTTCGGCCAGTTGCTGCGTGATGGCAAGATTGAAAAGACCGGAGGTGGCCGTTTTGCCGCTTCCAATCAGATCGGGTTCCGCCCGAATGACGACGAACGCGCTGCGGGCTAATTCCGCGCGCACCCAATTACCCCCCTCAAGACGCAATAGGGCCAGAGGAGACTCTGGCCCTGTTTCTTTCTGTTGAATGGCTCAGAAGTGAAACGCCAGCGCCACGTAAGGGCCCGTCAGGATCAGGTCGATCACATTACGATTGTCTTCAAACTCGACATCCAGATGGCGGTACCCGCCTGCGACACTGATATTCTCGCGCCACTTCCAGCTTGCTTGCACCAACGCTTCCCACTGGAATTCCGAGCCATAGCCGAATCCGCCGATATTGCCCATCGCAGCCAGGCTCCAACGTTCATTCAACACCCGGCTGTACCGCATACCGATTAGCGGATCGGTCCAGTTTTGATCTGTGCTGAATGTGCGCCTCAACACTGTGGTCGACACATCCAGATCCCAGTGGCGCAGCCCCGCTAAAGCCTCAAGCAGTGAATCAGCATCTTCATAAACGGCAAAACTGGCAGCCAATGTGGCCATTGTGCCCTCAAGGTCCCAACTGGCGGCGTTGTCAATCCGCCCGACAGAAACTTCGTCCCCAAGGTTGAGATAGTTGAACTCGCCACCGATCGACCAACGACCATTCCGGGCCTCACCCGCGATCAGGAAAGCGCCATCAAGAATATTGAAGATCGAGGTGTCCCCATCGACCGGCGGGTTTGGCCCCACATCCAATGAGGTCCTGAATTCCGGCCCCCAGAAATAAGGCGCAATCGTATAGTTCCACTCATCAGCCAAAGCGTTGCACGCGACACAAGTTGCCGCTACTGCCGCCAATACCCGGTTCTTCATGTCCTGCCTGCCACTGGTTGCCACAAGTAAAAGTTGCAAGCACCGTGCCACGCGGCGGACATCAAAACAATCGGGGGTCTTAGTTTCGATCCTGATCCGGGTCTTCTTTACCGACTCCGCGGAAGACAAATTTGAAGGGCAACGCCCAGACAATGCCAAGCGCGACATAGACCAGAAGTTCCAGCCAGATCGGTGGACGATCCAGCCAGTTCACGATTGTCACAACCGCAACGATGTAAACGGGCAACCCGATCAGCAGCAGCACCAGCGACCACCGCCGCCGTGCCTTGTAGCTGAGGCCGGGTTTGTCGTTGCTGCTCATCAATCTGCAAACGGGTCGGTCACCAGTATGGTGTCCTCCCGCTCCGGGCTTGTGGACAACAGAGCAACCGGGCATTCGATCAACTCTTCTACACGGCGCACATATTTGATCGCATTCGCGGGCAACTCCGCCCAGCTGCGCGCGCCTTCAGTGGATTCGCTCCACCCCGGCATCTCTTCATAAATCGGCAGGCAGCGCGCCTGCTGGTCGGCAGCGGTTGGCAAATAGTCCAGACGCTCGCCATCCAGCTCATACCCAACGCAGATTTTCAGTGTCTCAAACCCGTCCAGTACATCCAGCTTGGTAAGCGAAATGCCGTTCACACCACTGGTTGCACAGGTTTGGCGCACGAGGCAGGCATCGAACCACCCGCAACGGCGCTTGCGGCCTGTTACAGTTCCGAATTCATGCCCACGTGTGCCAAGCCGCAATCCGTCATCATCATCCAACTCGGTCGGAAACGGCCCCTCACCTACGCGCGTGGTATAGGCTTTGACGATTCCAAGAACAAAATCCACCGAACCCGGGCCAATTCCAACGCCCGTCGCAGCCTGGCCCGCAATGACGTTTGAAGAAGTCACAAACGGATATGTCCCGAAATCAATGTCCAGCAAAGCACCCTGCGCCCCTTCGAACAGGATACGCTTACCCGCTTTGCGATTCTCATTCAGAACCTTCCAGACCGGCGCCGCAAAGGGCAGAATCTGGGCCGCAATCTCCTTCAACTGCACCACCAAGGCATCGCGATCCACTGGTTCGATGCCCAACCCTTTGCGCAGCGGATCATGATGCTGCAATGCGCGATCCACACGTGCCTCCAGCGTGGCTTCGTCCGCCAGATCGGCAACCCTGACCGAACGCCGCCCAACCTTGTCCTCGTAGGCTGGGCCAATCCCCCGACCGGTTGTTCCGATCTTGGTGCCTTTGCTGGCCGCTTCCTCGCGTGCGCGATCCAGCTCTCCGTGAATGGGCAGGATCAGCGGCGTGTTCTCAGCAATCATCAGCGTGTCTGGCGAGATTTCAACGCCCTGAGCTCGAATCGACTCGATTTCCTTCACCAGATGCCATGGATCAAGAACAACGCCATTGCCGATCACGCTCAGCTTGCCGCCGCGGACCACACCCGAAGGCAGGGCGTTCAGCTTGTAGACCTCTCCATCAATGACCAGAGTGTGCCCGGCATTATGCCCGCCCTGAAAACGCGCGATCACATCTGCCCGCTCGCTGAGCCAGTCGACGATCTTGCCTTTTCCTTCGTCGCCCCACTGGGCGCCGACAACAACCACATTGGCCATATCCGGTCCTTTTGCGCTGAATATTCAAACCCGGCTCATATAGCGGGGCACAGACGGCAGGGAAACCGATATTTCGCCGCAGTAGCAAATCGCGCTGCGCGCGATGCCTCCGGCGGGGATACTTTTAGCCAGATGAAGGGCGGATCCCTGCTTCATCTGGCTATAAATATCCCGGGGGAGTCGCCCGCACGGGCGGCGGGGGCAGCGCCCCCTATCGTTGCCCCAGGTGCACGGGCTGTCCATGCGGCGTTGTCAGATAAGCCTCTTCCCAGGCAGCGCTGAGGCTTCGGACGTCAACAACGGATGCCTCCCCCTGCTCTGCCAGCAGCGCCTCCAATGTCTCCAACCAAGCGCGGAAATAATCGTCGCCGCCATCCAGCTCTTTTTTGAGCCCGTGGAGCTGTAATGTCTTCGCAAACCGTTCCGCCCAGTCAGTCCAATCAAACCGACCCGCCTCGTTTAGCGCGACAGTGACCGCAAAGACCTGCGCATGCCAAGGTTCGGCAAAAACCGGCTCGGGGGCTGAATGGGTGATGCACTCGTTCATGCGGGCTCCAGATAAGATTGCCACAAATCCAATACGACCTCATCCGCAGGGTGCTCAGGATTTGCCCAAAGCTCCGAGGCGGGAAACGCGACCGCGTACAAAGGTTCAGGTGCCTCGCCCAATCCATGGGCGTTGGAATCGGGCAGCACGTGGGTGCCATGCAGCCTCAGGATGCGCCCTGTCGCGCCAGCCGCGTAGGCCGGCAATCGGGTGTGGCCACCATTGACCAAACGATTGGCGCTCTGAGCCGAAGTTCGGACGGCTTGCCCAGCTTGAAACCGAACCGCAACGTTTGAAGGGCGATCTGCAGGCCCGCCCTTGGCCAACGCAGCCTCGACCGCCTCCGCCTTTAGCGTTCGTTCGGCCAGCGGGTGTGCTGCTTCCTGATCGACCCCGCGAAGGTCGTCCAGTGTCAGAACACCGTTTTCAACCAGAAGATCGGCCAAACCGGATATCCATTTCTCATAGTATGAAAAGCGCGCGTAGTCCTTGGGCGACAGCCTTTCCCGAGCATGGCGTGAGACATCGATGTTCCACTGCCCCAGAAACCCCGCGGCTAGAGTGACAGCAAGCGCCCGCGCGTGCCAATCTTCGGCAAATACCGGCGCATCTTCGGCCTCTGGGGTTACCAGACCATCGCCAAAGCGCCCGCCCATATCATGGACCCGCGTCATGAGGGCACCTTGGGCAACCCGGTGCCGATCATGCTGTCGCGCGTGACCAGCGTGGTCAGTTCATCCTCGCCCAACCCCTCGCTGCCCTCAGGGCGCATCGGAAGGACAAGATAGCGGATCTCGGCAGTCGAATCCCAGACGCGCACGGATGTGTCTTCCGGCAGGGTCACTCCGAATTCGGCCAGAACCTTGCGCGGTTCGCGCACGGCGCGGGCACGGTAAGCATCGGATTTGTACCAGCCGGGTGGGATGCCCAGCAGCGGCCACGGATAGCAGCTGCACAAAGTGCATACGACCATGTTGTGCTGCCCGGGCGTGTTTTCCACCACAACCATGTGCTCACCCTGCCGCCCGTAATATCCCAGATCGGCCACGACCGAAGTGGCGTCTTCCAGCAGCGCCGCCTTGAAAGCAGGATCGCTCCAGGCTTTGGCAACAACACGCGCGCCGTTCTGCGGACCGATCTTGTTTTGATAGGTATCAATGATTTCATCCAAAGCGGCCGGATCGATCAGCCCCTTGCGGGTTAGAATCGTTTCAAGCGCCTTTACGCGAAGCGCGGGTTCAGGGGGCAACAGGGCGTGCGGGTGGTCGTGATCATCATGTGGCATGGGGCGCAGCCTGCGCGACAGAACGGCGCTCTGTCCAGTCTCTTTGGTGTGATATGAAACATCACCGCACGTGATGCCAACTCGTGACTTGCCCCCAGCATCAAACTTGCATAAGTACCACGCGATACACGCCACGCTGTACAGGACCACCATGGAAAACGTCGTTCTCATCATCCACCTTCTTCTGGCTTTGGGCCTGATTGTCGTTGTGCTGATGCAACGTTCCGAAGGCGGCGGCCTTGGCATGGGTGGCGGTGGCGGCGGGGCCATGACGGGCCGCGCGGCAGCAACGGCGTTGGGCAAGCTGACATGGATTCTGGCTGCGTGTTTCATCGTGACCTCGATCACGCTGACGATTCTAGCCGCTCAGAAATCTTCTGGCAGCTCGGTGATTGACCGCCTCGGCGTCCCTGCCCCGGCCTCGACCGAGGAAAGCACGCCAGCGGTTCCATCTGCGGATGATCTGCTGCCCCCGGCGCAGGGTGATAACGCTCCGTTGATCCCGCAGGCTGCCGACTAAGCCACAAAACCTAGAAATCCATAAGGGAACTGCAACAGCATCTTGCGGTTCTCTTGCGCTGTGCGCGCGAATCCTTTATATGTGAAGTCCCGTGATGCAGCGGTTTTTTTGAACCGCCGGGCAGCTGATTTTGACGTCTCACGGGAGCAAGCCGAACAACATGGCGCGATTTATTTTCATCACTGGTGGTGTGGTTTCGTCCTTGGGCAAAGGACTGGCATCGGCGGCTCTGGGCGCTTTGCTGCAGGCACGGGGATATTCGGTACGGCTGCGCAAGCTTGACCCCTATCTGAACGTCGACCCCGGCACCATGTCACCGTTCGAGCATGGCGAGGTTTTCGTCACCGATGACGGGGCCGAAACCGATCTGGACCTTGGCCACTACGAACGCTTCACAGGTGTAGCCGCGCGCAAGACCGACTCGGTCAGCTCGGGCCGGATCTATTCCAATGTGTTGGAAAAGGAACGCCGCGGAGACTACCTCGGAAAAACCATTCAGGTGATCCCCCACGTCACCAACGAGATCAAGGATTTCATCGCCATTGGCGAGGATGAGGTTGATTTCATGCTCTGCGAAATCGGCGGCACCGTGGGCGACATCGAGGGCCTGCCGTTTTTCGAAGCCATCCGTCAGTTCAGTCAGGACAAGCCGCGCGGTCAGTGTATCTTTATGCATCTGACGCTGCTGCCCTACATCAAAGCCTCAGGCGAGTTGAAAACCAAGCCGACCCAGCACTCGGTTAAAGAGCTGCGCTCGATCGGTCTGGCTCCCGACATTCTGGTTTGCCGCTCTGAGGGCCCGATTCCGACCAAAGAACGCGAAAAGCTGGCCCTGTTCTGTAACGTCCGCCCCGACAGCGTGATCGCGGCGCAGGACCTCAGCACCATCTACGACGCCCCGCTGGCCTATCACCGCGAAGGTTTGGATCAGGCGGTTCTGGATGCGTTCCAGATCAGCCCTGCCCCCAAGCCCGATCTGGCCAAATGGGAAGACGTCAGCGACCGCATCCACAACGCCGAAGGCGAAGTGAAAGTCGCCATCGTGGGCAAATACACTCAGTTGGAAGACGCCTATAAATCTATTGCCGAGGCCCTGACCCATGGCGGCATGGCCAATCGCGTCAAGGTCAAGGTTGAATGGGTCGATGCCGAGGTGTTCGACACCGAAGACGCCGCCCCGCATCTCGAAGGTTTCCACGCCATCCTTGTCCCCGGCGGCTTTGGCGAGCGTGGGACAGAAGGCAAGATCAAGGCCGCGCAATATGCGCGTGAACACAAAGTGCCCTATCTGGGCATCTGTCTGGGTATGCAGATGGCCGTGATCGAAGCCGCACGCAACGCGGCGGGAATCACCGAAGCCGGGTCTGAGGAATTCGACCATGAGGCTGGCAAAAAGCGTTTTGAACCCGTTGTTTACCACCTCAAAGAGTGGGTGCAGGGCAATCACAAGGTCGAACGCAAGGTGGGCGACGACAAGGGCGGCACCATGCGTCTGGGCGCCTATAACGCTGTGCTGGCCGAGGGCTCGAAGGTCGCAGATGTCTACGGCGGCACCCAGATCGAGGAACGCCACCGCCACCGCTATGAGGTTGATATCAAATACCGTGACAAGCTGGAAAAGGCGGGCCTGAACTTCTCGGGCATGTCGCCCGATGGCCGCCTGCCTGAGATTGTCGAATGGTCGGATCACCCTTGGTTCATCGGCGTTCAGTACCACCCGGAACTGAAATCCAAACCTTTCGATCCGCACCCTCTGTTCCGCGAGTTTGTGCGCGCCGCGAAAGACACTTCGCGTCTGGTCTGATCACGGGCTAAAAACTGATTTGTACCAGTCGGCGCGAAATATCTTTACGTGCCGACGGTTTACACGGTTAACTGCCGCCATAGCAGCGACAGGAGACCGGACATGACCGATCAGATTACCCAAGCGGAACAGTTTGCAGCCCTGCATAAAAAGGGCGATCCGGTCATCCTTTATAACATCTGGGACCCAGGCAGCGCCGCCGCCGTGCGCGATGCGGGGGCCAAGGCGCTTGCCACGGGCAGCGCTCCGGTAGCGATGGCGCAGGGCTTTTCCGATGGCGAAAAGATCCCCTTCGACATGGCTCTGGACAATGCAAGTCGCATTGTCGAGGCCGTTGATATCCCGGTCACCATGGACCTCGAAGGCGCTTATGCCGAGGATGCGTTCGGCATCTCGACCAATGTCACACGCGCGCTTGAAACCGGGGTGGTGGGCTTTAACTTCGAAGACCAGATCGTTGGAACCAAAGACCTTTATGACATTGAAACCCAATGCGCCCGCGTCGCCGGCATGCGTGAATCCTGCGATGTCGCAGGCGTACCAGCGTTCATCAACGCCCGCACCGATATTTTCCTCAAGGCCGCCCCAGACACACATGATCAGGCAATGCTGGACGATGCCATGGCCCGCGCAGCAGCCTATGCCGATGCCGGGGCCAGCGGATTCTTTGCGCCGGGCCTGAAGGACGAAGCCATGATCGGCCAACTTTGCGCGGCCACCGACCTGCCCGTCAACATCATCGCTCTGCCCGGCACGCCCGACACGCCCACGTTGGCGAAACTTGGAGTGGCGCGGATCAGCTATGGCCCCGTGCCCTATCGGCAAATGATCGCTTGGCTGCAGGAGTCGGCCCGCGCGGCGCTTCAATCCAGCGGCTGATCCACTTTTAGGGGATTGCAATTCTACCCATTCCTCCGCACCTTGCATGCAAAAGCAGCGGAGGACGCCTCGTGGCCAAAGGATACTGGGTAGCCCATGTCGATGTAGACGACTTTGAAACCTACAAATCGTATATCGCGGCTAACGCGACCCCTTTCGCCGAATACGAAGGAAAATTCCTTGTCCGCGGGGGTGAGAGGACCGAACCCGAAGGCAAGGCCCGCGCCCGTACTGTCGTCATCGAATTTCCTAGCTATGAGCAGGCGCTTGCCTGCTATGAAAGCGATGCCTATCAGGCTGCAAAAGCCCTGCGCGATCCGGTTTCGACCGGCGATCTCGTGATTATTCAGGGCTACGATGGCTAGCAGCGCTTGGCGCGCCTCGAATTACGGAATATCCTGACCCTATGCTGAAAAAGTTCTTTCAGGCCTTCCGGCCGCCGCAACATGACAAACTGCCCGATCCCGATGCGGAATTGGCGCTGGGAGCGTTACTGGTGCGCGTGGCGCAGGCCGACCGCGACTATAAGCTGGAAGAGATCAGCCTGATCGACCGCATCCTCGCCCGCCTCTATCAGCACAACGCGATCGAGGCAGCCAAGGTCCGCGCCACCTGCGAAAAACTCCACGCAGCGGCCCCCGATACCGATACTTTCGGCAAACTGATCCGTGAAACCACCGATCTCAAGGAACGTCTGGCCGCGCTGGATGCCCTGTGGGAGGTGGTGCTGGCCGATGGAGACTCGGATGAGGGCGAGGTCAAGATCGTCGAAGAAGCCCGCATTGCTATGGGCCTCAGCTTCAACGACAGCAAGGCCGCGCGCGAACGGATACAAAGCCGCTTGGAAGCGACCTAAGCAACTTCTCTTGATCTGGCGCGCGAATTGGCCCGAAAACCGGTTCCCACTTTTCTGATCGCGCTCTATATATTTGACCATGTTCAGTGATTTCCTGTCCCGGCTCACGCAGCCGCAGCCCGACCCGCTTGTCGAAGATGACGCCCGTCTGGCTCTCACCGCGCTGTTGGTGCGCATCGCCCGGTCCGACAATGACTATGCCGATACCGAGATGGCCCGGATCGACCGCATCTCAGCCGAACGCTACGGCTTGTCGCCATTTGAGGCCGCAGCCCTGCGCGCCCGCGCCGAAGACCTTGAGGCAGAGGCCCCCGACACCGTCCGCTTTACCCGCGCCATCAAAGAAGCTATCGCCTATGACGACCGCCTCGCCGTCGTGCAGGCCATGTGGTCGGTCGCACTGGCGGATGGACACCGCAGCGGTGAAGAGGATTCGTTGCTGCGCCTCGTCGTCAGCCTGCTCGGCGTAAGCGATGTGGATTCGGCGCTTGCAAGACAAAAGGCGGCGAAGGCCTGATCAACCGGCAAGCCTGCGGGCTTTGATTGCGCTATGAATCACTGCCTTCAAGCTCGTTCAGAAACTTGTAATCCGTCGGCGGGTCGTCGCAGATACCCGGTCCGCATTCCAGAAGCGCAGAACCTGCGTTTGCAACGGCCAAAGCCAAGATCAGGAAAAACGCCGTTTTGGCCAACGCACTTCCACCAAACCGTTCGGTTGCCCGAACATCCGATGCAAGATCATACTGCTTCTCAAAAACCAGCATGATTGCGGTGCCAAGGATGATCAGGCCAAAGGCAATTCCCGCCCATGTGTAGAAGTGAAGGCCTAAAACCGGCGAGCCGTAATGCCCTGTTCCGGGCACAATATGCAGCAGAATCTGGCGGATCGAAACGCTGATCCCAAAGATCGCCGCCACAAGTACGATGCCATAATTTCTGGCGCGCGTGCCCCACAACAGGTTTAGGGCCAACCCAAACCCAACGGCCACGAATCCCACGCGTTGGAGCAGACATAGCGGACAGGGCAGTTCATAGAGGACAAGCTGAAAGTAGAAGGCAAGCACCAGGACAAGGCAAACCGCCAATGCCCCAATTGCATTCATGTTACGAGCAAATTCAGGTGACATAGGACGACCTCACAGTTGAATCGTTAGGGGGGTCGTGGCGTGAAACTTCAGCCAATAGGCACTCGCCAAAAGCGTCAGCACGAACACTGCGTATGAAATTCTGACCAGCTTAAAGTAGGCCAGCACCATCGTGCCGGCGAATAATGCAAATAAAAGCGCAATCACAAGAAGCCTCTTACGTTTATTGAATTCGTATATCTCAATCTTTAACCCAAAACGAATTATTCCCAAATTCAAACAGTTTTGGCGATTGGATCAAGCCAGTTCAATAAATTCGATTAAGTTAAGGATCACCCTGGTTGATCCAAAATCCTGTGACCTGAATCCCAGGGCCACAATCAAGAGATTGATCTGGCTGACCCGTCGATAGTTATGCAACGAGTCACATACTGCGCCCAACAAACTGACAGTTTAGACAGCACGACCGCCCAATTTGGCCATTTCGCCACGTGAACTTGTCATTTGCGCATTGCATTGGCCCGATTTTTAAGCCCTATTACCGCACCAACACCAACCATATCTGGACTGCCCGTGACAGACACCGCTCCCGTCATTGAGATCAAGAACCTCCACAAAAGCTTTGGCAATCTCGAGGTTCTCAAAGGTGTCGACATCACAGCCCATCGCGGCGACGTCGTTTCGCTGATTGGCTCGTCCGGATCTGGAAAATCCACCCTTCTGCGCTGCTGCAACCTGTTGGAAGACAGCCAAGAGGGTGAGATCCTGTTCAAGGGCGAACCCGTGCAGTGGTCCGGCAGCCAGCATCATCGCCGCCCCGCTGATCCCAAACAGGTGCTGCGAATCCGCACCAACCTGTCGATGGTGTTCCAGCAGTTCAACCTTTGGGCCCATATGACCATCCTCCAAAACGTGATGGAGGCTCCGGTAACCGTTTTGGGCCGCGACAAGGCCGAGGTTGAGGATAGCGCGCGCAAATATCTGGAAAAGGTCGGCATCGGCGACAAATGTGACGTCTATCCGGCACAACTTTCGGGTGGTCAGCAACAGCGCGCCGCAATCGCGCGCGGGCTGTGTATGGAACCGCAGGCACTGCTGTTTGACGAACCGACCTCGGCGCTTGACCCTGAGCTGGAACAGGAAGTGATTAAGGTGATCAAGGACCTGGCCGCTGAAGGGCGCACCATGATCATCGTAACCCACGATATGAAAATGGCCGCCGATATCTCCAGCCACGTCGTGTTCCTGCATCAAGGTCTGATCGAAGAAGAAGGCACACCCGAAGACATTTTCACCGCCCCTGAATCCGAAAGACTCCGGGGCTTTCTCTCCGCCACACAGGCGGCTTAACCAACGGACAGAACCAATAAGGGGAGTTACAAAATGAAAAACCTGATTCTGACCACTGCAGCACTGGCGCTGACCGCCGGTATCGCCATGGCCGACACCGTTCGCATGGGCACCGAGGGCGCCTACCCTCCGTATAACTTCATCAATGACGCGGGTGAAATCGACGGTTTCGAACGTGAAGTTGGCGATGAGCTGTGCAAGCGCGCCGGCCTGGAATGCGAATGGGTCAAGAACGACTGGGATTCGATTATTCCGAACCTGGTCTCGGGCAACTACGACACCATCATCGCGGGCATGTCGATCACTGCTGAGCGTGACGAAGTGATTGATTTCACTCAGAACTACTATCCGCCGACCGCTTCGGCCTATGTCGGCGCGGCCGAAGGTGTTGACGTCTCAAGCGCCATCATCGCTGCACAAACCGCGACCATTCAGGCCGGTCACGTTGCTGAATCCGGCGCGACTCTGGTCGAGTTTGCGACACCCGAAGAAACCATCGCAGCCGTGCGCAACGGCGAAGCGGATGCGGTATTTGCCGACAAAGACTACCTGGTTCCGATCGTCGAAGAATCGGGCGGTGAACTGGTCTTCGTCGGTGACCCGGTTCCGCTGGGCGGCGGCATCGGCCTGGGTCTGCGCGAAAGCGATGCGGAACTGCGCGGCAAGTTTGATGAGGCGATCACCTCGATGAAAGCTGACGGCTCGCTGAACGAGATGCTGGTCAAGTGGTTTGGCGAAGGCATCGCCACCTACAACACCGACGGCTCGGTCGCGACCAACTAAGCCCTCTGTCCAATCGTCCGGCGCGTCATCGCGCCGGGCACGCTCGGTCACATAGCCGGGCTAGACGTTCGAAAGACGCCGATGTTCTCCTACTGCGCTGATCCTGACACGCTGGGCACGTTCCGCTGGTTCTCGTGCTATCTGACCAATGGCGTCCACTGGTCGTTTTACCTGTCTTTTTTGAAGGTGCTGGGCCTGCTGGCCGTCACCGCACCCGTCGCGCTAGGCTTCGGTTTTGCTGGTGCCATGGCCGCCCGGTCGCATTTCCCGCCACTCAGCTGGCTGGGCAAAGCCTATATCGCCATCGTGCGCGGCGTGCCTGACATTGCCTTCTTCCTGTTCTTTGTCATTGCTCTGGATCAGGGGTTCGAATGGCTGCGCCACAAGGTTCTCTGCCCCGATTGGACCGACCCTGTAAGGCAGGGCAATGATTTCATCGTCTGCCAAGCCGCCAAATTGCCATTGGGCACTGCGCCCGAATGGGTGCATGAAACCTATGGCTTTGCGCTGGCCGTGATTACCTTTTCCATCGTTTTTGGTGCCTTCGCCGCCAATGTCCTGTTCGGAGGCATGCGTGCCGTGCCCCACGCCCAGTTGGAAACAGCGGCTGCTTATGGCATGACCCGCCGCCAAACGTTCTGGCGCATCCTCGTGCCGCAAATGTGGGTCTACGCCCTGCCCGGCCTGTCGAACCTGTGGATGGTGCTGATCAAGGCCACGCCCCTGCTGTTCCTGCTGGGCATCGAAGACATCGTCTATTGGGCGCGCGAGTTGGGCGGCACTAAGACATCACGTTTCACCGACTACCCCCATGGCGACTGGCGCATGTGGTACTTCCTCGCCCTGCTGATCTTTTACCTCGGCATGACCCGCGTATCCGAGATCGGGCTTGAGAAACTGATGCGCCGCCTGTCCCACGGTCAGGCCACATCGGGCGGAGAGCTTCTGCGCAAGGAGACCACCGCATGAGCTGCCTCCAGACCATTCAGGACTATGGCCTCCGTTCGCTGGGCTTCGGGGAACGCCTGCTACCCAAAACCGATTTCACCCTGTGCGAGCACTTCACGCTGATCGGCTCGGGCATGATCTGGAATATCTATTTCGGGATCATGGCCATGGTCACGGGGTTCTTCCTCGCAACCGCGTTGGCCGTCGGCAAAGCCTCGTCGAACAAATGGCTGCGCAAACCGTCCGAGTGGTTCATCTTTTTGTTCCGCGGCTCGCCGCTGTTCATCCAGTTCTTCTTTGCCTATTTCTTCTTCCTTTCGCTGAAGAAGCCCTATCCGATGTTCGACGCCTTCACCTCGGCCTGGCTGGGGGCGCTGATCGTGCTGTTCCTGAACACCTCCGCCTATTCGGGTGAGATTTTCTATGGCGCGCTGCGTTCGATCCCCAAAGGCGATATTGAGGCGGCGGATGCCTATGGCATGTCGGGCTGGTCCCGCTTCCGTCGGATCATCTGGCCCACCATGCTGCGGCTGGCGTGGCCCGCCTATACGAACGAAGCGATCTTTGTTTTCCAGTCCACCACACTGGTCTTTTTCTCGGCCTTCCCGGCATGGCAACAACGGGGTGATGCGCTCTATTACGCCAGCTATTTCGCGGACAAAACGTTCAACCCGTTCATCCCCTACCCGATTCTGGCGTTCTATTTCATCCTGCTGACGCTGGTCATCGTTTGGGTTTTCGGAAGGGTCAACAAACGCCTGAACCGCCACCTGCCTGCCGAGCGGAAAGCCAAGATGCGTTTCCGACTAAATCTGGCGCGCTAAGCCCACTCCACCGGGTTCAGCCGGAACAGTTTCGAAAGCTGCTCATAGACCTCAGGCACCTCGTGCTTCAGCGCTTTCGGGCGCTCAAAGAACACTTCAACCGAAACGGCAAAGAACTCTTCATGCCCGGTCGCGCCATACGGATCGATGACTGTCCGCCGCCCGCTTTCAACCGCATGGACATGTGCGTCATAGGCGGTCAGGAACACCTTTTCCCATTCCGCGAATGTCTGCCCTTCACTCAGGATCGGTACGCCATTTGTACCCCCCGACAGATCATCGATCTGGTGCGCAAATTCATGCAGTACCACATTCTGCCCGTCTCGATCATCCAACGCCCCCTGCCGGCTGTGCGCCCAAGATAAAATGACCGGCCCGCGATCCCAGCTTTCCCCGGTCCGCACGATCTCTTTCTCTGACACAACATAGCCCGAGCGTCGCTGCTGCTTTGACTTGAACGCATTTGGATAGATCAGAATGGTCGTCAGGTTGTCATACCAAATGTCACTGTTGATCACGAGCAAACAGGCCTGCGCCGCGATTGACAGTTCCATCTCTTCGGTCACATCCAGCCCATCGCAGCCGTAGAAATCCACCTGATCCAGAAACAGGTTCACCTTGCCATCCAAGTGGCTGCGCAACCCGCTAGGCAGTCGCCGGATGATGGGAACTTGCTGATCAATGATGTCCCGCTGATCCGACGTCAGAGGGGTCGCCAACAGCGCAGCGCGGGCCTGCTTCTTGGACCAGACGTAATAGCCGACCCCGCCTGCGATCAGTAACACGATGGTAAGAAAGATGAACATGCAGGTGACTATAGGCATCCCCGCGACAGGCACAATCTACTGACTGAGAGTTGTACAACTCGGAAGAAAACAGGTTTGGACCCTGTACAAGTCAGATGATTTCCAGCTCAAGTCACTGTCCAAATTGCAGTGTGTGAAAATTTGATCAAATTTAGTGACAATGCCCAAAACCTGTTCTACACCTCTCGTGACAAGACCACGGAGCCCCAAATGGACCTGAGCGCCCTGCACACATTTCGCGTCGCCGCCTGTGACCTGAACGGCCAAATGCGCGGCAAGCGCGTGCCGCCATCCTATGCCACGAAGCTGGATAAAGGGGCGGTGCGAATGCCGTTCTCGGCGCTGAATGTCGATCTGTGGGGGGCAGATATCGATGGCAGTCCACTGGTTTTTGAAAGCGGTGATGCCGATGGTGTCTTGCGCCCGACAGGGCGCGGACCCGTCCTGATGCCCTGGCTTGAAACGGCGACCGCATTGGTGCCCATGAGCCTCTTTCACGAGGATGGAATACCCTTTGCAGGTGATCCCCGCCACGCGCTGTCGGCGATTTTGGACCGCTATACCCAGAGAGGTTGGTCCGTCATCGCTGCCACCGAGCTAGAGTTCACTCTGCTCGACGCCTCAGGCGATCAACCGAAGCCTCCGATCAACCCCGTCACCGGTCGCAGGCTTCAGGACGAGGCCGTCTTGTCGATGGCTGAAATGGATGCGTTTGATGCGTTCTTTAGCGATCTCTATGATGGTTGTGCTGCGATGGGTATTCCCGCCCAAACCGCCATATCAGAAAGTGGTATCGGTCAGTTCGAGATCAATCTGAACCATCAGGACGCTTTGCGATGCGCCGATGATACGTGGCTTTTCAAAGGCTTGACGCGTGGCCTTGCCCGCAAACACGGGTTCACAGCAACCTTCATGGCCAAGCCTTACGCCGAGGATGCGGGCAATGGGATGCATGTGCATTTTTCAGTCGTCGATACAGAGGGTCAAAATGTCTTCGACAACGGCGGGCATGATGGCACCGAGATACTGCGCTCGGCCGTTGCAGGATGCCTGGCCGCAATGCCCGGATCGACCCTGATATTCGCACCACACGGCAATTCTTACACGCGGCTCGTCCCCGGTGCGCATGCCCCAACCGGAGCCAGTTGGGCCTATGAAAACCGCACCGCCGCCTTGCGCATTCCGGGCGGAGCCCCTGCCGCCCGGCGGATCGAGCATCGCGTCGCCGGGGGTGATATCAACCCCTATCTGATGCTGGCCGCAGTCCTGGGTGCAGCCCTGATCGGGATCGAAGACGACATGCAGCCCCCCGCCCCGATATCGGGGAATGCCTATGAAGTCGCAGACCTTCCGCAACTCGCCCCTGACTGGCCCTCGGCCATATCCGCGTTTGAGACAGACCCACTGGTCGCGCGCATCTTTCCCTCCGATCTGATCCGCAACATGGCTATGACAAAGCGGCAGGAAATCGCGCGCTTCTCTGACCGGCCACCTGAAGACCACTGGCTCAGTTATCTCGAAAGCGTGTGAGCCCCTTGCCCGCCTCGCTCAGCCCCGCTAGAGTGAATTTGATCAAATTTGGTGAATCATGAAAATCGGCATCCTAGTAACCGGCCACCCACCCGATGAATTGCATGATCAATTTGGGGAATATGATGGCATGTTTCGCGCATTACTTGGCGGAAACGGCTTTGAATTTCAGACGTATAACGTGGTCGATGGCGAATTCCCTCAAGACGCGCATCAAGCAGACGGGTGGGTCATCACGGGTTCACGTCATGGCGCTTATGAGGATCATCCTTGGATACCGCCGCTTGAACAGTTGATCCGGGATATTCAAAGAACTGGAAATCCGTTGATCGGGGTGTGCTTTGGCCATCAGATCATCGCGCAAGCCCTTGGTGGGAAAGTAGAAAAATTTGGTGGCGGCTGGGCCGTTGGACGTACGGATTACCGCTTTGGCGATCAGACCGTTACGCTGAACGCATGGCATCAGGATCAAGTGACCAAGCTGCCCGAAGGCGCTGAGGTCACCGGTTCGAATGACTTTTGCCAAAACGCCATGGTTAGTTATGGCGATACGATCTGGACCGTGCAGGCCCATCCCGAATATGGAAATGACTTCATTCAGGGCTTGATGGAGACCCGAGGCAAAGGCGTTGTACCCGATGCCCTGATGCAGGCCGCTGCGAACCGGCAGAATGCCCCGGATGACAATGCCAAGATCGGTTGCTACATGGCTGATTTTCTCAAGAAAGCGAGGGCCTGATGGCCGACTGGACAGATCAACTGCCACAGGCAGCACGCAGCTATTTCGACGGCAAGCGACTGGATGAGGTTGAATGCATCATCTCGGACCTGCCCGGCATCGCCCGTGGCAAGGCGGTTCCTGCGTCGAAGTTTGCCAAACAATCCTATTTTCACCTGCCCGATAGCATTTTCTACCAGACCATCACCGGAGACTGGGGAGAGGCTGCTGGCGAGGACGGCTTCATCGAACGCGATATGATCCTGAAGCCGGATTTTTCGACCGCATCCGCCGCCCCTTGGACGGGCGACTGGACGCTGCAGGTCATCCACGATGCGTTTGACCGGGACGGAGAGCCGATCCCATTCAGCCCGCGCAATGTGCTGAAGCGCGTTGTGAAGATGTACCATGACAAAGGCTGGAAACCGGTTGTCGCACCCGAGATGGAATTTTTTCTGGTCGCCCCCAATGTGGATCCAGCGCAAGGAATCAAACCCATGATGGGCCGTTCGGGCCGCCCAGCAGCGGCACGGCAGGCCTATTCCATGACTGCGGTTGACGAATTTGGTCCGGTGATCGACGACATCTACGACTTTGCCGAACACCAGGGCTTCGAGATCGACGGGATCACCCAGGAAGGCGGTGCCGGGCAACTGGAAATCAACCTGCGCCATGGCGATCCGGTAAAGCTGGCGGATGAAGTGTTCTATTTTAAACGCTTGATCCGCGAAGCGGCCCTGCGACACAACTGTTTCGCTACTTTCATGGCCAAACCGATTGAGGATGAGCCTGGCTCGGCCATGCATATTCATCACTCGATCATCGAAATGGAGACGGGCCACAACATATTCTCGGGGCCACAAGGCGGGGAAACGGATGCGTTTTATCACTTCATCGCCGGGCTGCAGAACCATCTGCCCGCCGGGCTAGCGGTGATGGCGCCCTATGTGAACTCGTATCGCCGCTATGTGAAAGATCACGCCGCACCGATCAATCTGGAATGGGCGCGGGACAATCGCACGACAGGCATCCGAGTGCCTTTGTCTGGCCCCGAAGCGCGCAGGGTTGAAAACCGCATCGCGGGGATGGACTGCAACCCGTATCTGGGCATCGCGCTATCGCTGGCCTGCGGCTATCTGGGCCTGATCGAACAAGAACGACCACGTCGGCAGTTCTATGGCGATGCCTACGAAGGCGAAGGGGACATCCCGCAAGTCATGGGCAACGCACTGGATTTGTTCGACGAAGCCACTGCGCTGCACAAGGTGCTGGGCCCGGAATTCGCCCGTGTCTTTAGCATCGTCAAGCGCGCAGAATACGAAGAATTTCTGCAGGTTATTTCTCCGTGGGAGCGTGAGCATCTGCTGATGAATGTCTAAGGCGTCGACGCAATGAACCTGCTGTATTCCAATGACCGCAAGGCGGAGTTCCCGCCCAGCTGGTACGCCGCAACGGCACATCCGTTCGATCGCTTTCCCGCGCTTGAAGGCGAGCAAACGGCAGACGTCTGTATCGTCGGAGGCGGCTACACAGGGCTTTCGGCTGCTTTACATTTGGCTGAGGCCGGCTTCGATGTTGTTCTGCTCGAAGCTCATCGTGTGGGCTTTGGCGCATCCGGGCGCAATGGCGGGCAGTTGGGCAGCGCGCAACGTATGGATCAGGAAGATCTTGAGCGGCTTGTGGGTGACGCGGATGCGTCCAAGCTGTGGGATCTGGCCGAGGATGCCAAGGATTTGGTCAAATCGCTGATCACAAAGCACCAGATCGACTGTGATCTCAAACCCGGTATTGCGGTTCTGGGGTTCAATGATTCCGAGCGGGCTGAGTTGCACGATCACGCTGAGCATCTGTCGGGCAGATATAACTACGATCAAATCGAACCTCTGGGTGCCGAAGCCGCGCGCGAACTTTGCCCTTCACCCGCTTATGCGGGAGGATATTTAGATCATGGAGCGGCGCATCTGCATCCGCTGAACTACGCGCTAGGACTTGCGCGCGCCGCTGTCAAGGCTGGGCTGAGGCTGTTTGAAGGCACCGAAGTTCTCGGTATTGATCAGGGTTCTCGCGTCACAGTACGCACGGACAAAGGCAATGTGACTGCAGATCACGTCATGCTGGCCTGCAATGGCTATCTGGGTGATCTGAACCGACAGGTTGCATCGCGCGTGATGCCCATCAACAACTTCATCGCGGCGACAGAACCTTTGGGCGAGGAGACTCAGAAGGTCTTGGCCAAGGACATTGCCGTTGCAGATACGAAGTTCGTGGTGAACTATTTCCGGCTCAGCGCGGATGGCAGGCTGCTGTTTGGTGGCGGCGAGAGCTATGGCTATCGCTTCCCCCAAGACATTGCCGCGAAAGTCCGCAAGCCAATGACCGAGATTTTCCCGCATTTGCGCGATGTGAAAATCGACTATGCGTGGGGTGGTACGCTGGGTATTACCATGCGGCGCATGCCGTATTTGGCCCGGCTGGCTCCGAACATTCTGTCCGCCTCGGGCTATTCCGGACACGGCGTCGGCACCGCGACCCATGCCGGACAGCTAATGGCGCTTGCAATTCAGGGCCAGTCCGAGGGGTTTGATACCATGGCCCGCGTGCCTGCCCTGCCTTTTCCGGGCGGTCCTGCGTTACGGTCACCGCTGTTGGTGCTGGCCATGACCTGGTACGCGATGCGCGACCGGCTTGGCATCTGAGCACGTCCTTTACGACATTTTGGTGAAATCTCGCCGACTTAGCGAAATGGGACTTGGCTTGCCAGCGCTTTGAATTTATATTTCCCAAAGATAAAATTCGGGAAATCCAAATATGACGCTTGTACCCAACGTTCATGAAGCCGAACCCATCCCCGCAGCAGCAAGAGACGCCATTGATGCACTGATGCAATCAGGCGATCTGTTTCGCTATACCGCGCCGCAGGATGCGCCTGTCGCCCTGCTGGAATCCGAGTTCGCCGAATTGCTTGGCACGAAATACGCGTTGGCGGTTTCGTCCTGTTCTGCCGCCCTGTTTCTGTCGCTCAAAGCGCTGGGTTTACCCCGCGATGCGCGGGTTCTGATTCCCGGATTTACCTTTGCAGCCGTCCCCTCATCCATTGTGCACGCAGATTGCATCCCTGTTCTGTGTGAAGTTGGCGAAAACTATCGTGTCGACATGGCCGATTTCGCTGCCAAGCTGGATAGCGTTCAGGCTGTGATCATCAGCCATATGCGCGGCCACACCTCGGATATGGACGCGATCATGGAGCTGTGTGACGCGCGTGACATTCCGGTGATCGAGGACGCCGCACACTCGCTAGGCACAACCTGGCATGGTCGCAATATTGGCACCATCGGCAAAGTGGGCTGCTTTTCGTTCCAGTCCTACAAGATGATCAATGCTGGCGAAGGCGGCATTCTGGTCAGCGACGACGCTGATCTTGTCGCGCGCGCGGTGATCATGTCGGGCGCTTACGAGCATAACTGGAAAAAGCACACAGGCTCGCCCGAGCTTGAGCGGGCGTTTGCCAAATGGCAAAACCAATTGCCTTTGTATAACCTGCGGATGAGCAATCTGAGCGCGGCCGTTATCCGCCCGCAGATACCCGAACTTGCGCGCCGTGTGCGTGACGGGTTGGCAAACCATGACTACGTGGCGGATCGCCTGAACACATCACCCTATATCGACGTCCCTGCCCCTCTGGCACCTGAACAGCGGGCACCGGATTCAATTCAGTTCAATCTGGTGGACCTCAGCGACGATGAAATCCGCGCCTTTGCTGAGGCTTCTGAGGCGCGCGGCGTCAAGGTTCAGGTCTTTGGCTTAAGTCAGGATAATGCAAGGGCCTTCTGGAACTGGCAGTTCCTGCCCGAGAAATTCGAGTTGCCTCAAACACGCGCGATGCTGATGAAAGCCTGCGATGTACGTCTACCCGTTCGCCTGACGCGCGAAGAGCTGGACGTGATCGCCGACATAGTGCTGGCATCTGTTGGCGAGGTTGTCGGGCCAATGCCGGTTTATGGGACCTGACGAAGCAAGACATCCGCATCAAACTGCTGGGTAGATAAAAACAGCGCATCAATGCCTTCGGGGGTTGGTGCGATGCGCGACAATATTCCGGCGACAGCGGGTCCGGCTTCGGTCTGCACCAGAAACGGAGCACCGGAATCTCCCATCATGACCGGGCAAATGGTGTGCATTAAGCCTTGCCCTGTTGGTTCGGATGCGCATGTATCAGTTCGGCTCAGCACATGTGGTCGAAGACCTGCATAGCCCGCGAACCAACCAATCTGCGGAACCGCCTTGTAAATATCCAGATAACCAACCTGTTCACCAATTGGGTCAGCCAGTTCCAAAACGGCCCAATCAAGATCGGCGCGGTTGTTGAACGTGCCTTCGGCCCGTTGTTCTGGATCCAAATAGTAGGCGGCAACCGGTGACACAGCAGAGGCTTCACCGCGCTGATAACCCGCTACAAAACGGATACTTGACGGCGGAATCCAGATGTTGCGGGCAGAGTTGTAAAGACAATGCGCAGCGGTCAGAACCAGACGTTCCGATACCAGCACGCCAGTGCAGTGCGAGCGCTGGCTACGGCTGGCAAAGTTAACGCGCCCGATGGCGCGCCATGGCTCTGCGGACGCATCCAGAATTTCGCGGGTGCGAATATCCCCACAGCCTTCGGCGGTATCCTGACCCATGGTACAAATCGGCTCCCACACCGATTTGAACTGGCCCTGAGCGAGCGTTGTTTGGGCCCAGATCATCGCGCATAGCACAGCCAGCCAGCGCATGGCTCGGGTTAGCTCAGCTTCGAAAGCTTTTGCTGCAGCTCGGCGAGTTGCTTCTTTATGTCATCCAGATCCTCTTTGGGTTCTGATGTCGCTTGAACCTCTTCGTCGCCACCGGACCAATTTCCGGCCAATCCCCCGGTCATGGCTTTGAGGAACGCTTTTTGCTGCGCTTGCATCGCCTCGAAGCCCGGCATCTGCGACATCGGGTTCATAGCGTTCATGTTCTCCATCATCTTGGTTTGGCTTTCGCGCAGCATTTCGAATGAGCTTTGCAGGAATTGCGGCATCATGCCTCCGCCCGGCACCATGTAGCTGCGCACCAGATCGTTCAGCACGTTGATGGGCAGCACGTTTTCGCCGCGACTTTCATGTTCGGCTATGATTTGAAGCAGATATTGACGGGTCAGGTCATCACCGGTTTTCAGATCAATGATCTGAACTTCGCGCCCTTCGCGGATAAACCCGGCGATATCTTCAAGCGTCACGTAATCGCTGGTCTCGGTGTTATACAGCCGACGGCTGGCATAGCGCTTGATCAGCAGAGGTTTATCTTGTTCTGGCACCCTGTACCCTCCCCAAGGATGATGCATTGCAGCAGAGGTTATGCGACTGCAGAACAAAAAGAAAGGGCAGGTCAATCGACCCGCCCTCTTGCGATTGCACCATTTGGGAGGAATGGGTGCTATGTCGCAGCAGTGCTTACTTTGCAGTTGCTGCTTTCTTTGCTGCAGCAGTCACCTCGTTGGTGGCTTTTTTGACAGCTGCGGTTGCATCTTCTGCAGCGTCTTTGCCAGCCGCCATCAGCAGCTCAACGGTTTCGGTCTGAACTTTTTTCGCGATCTCAGCGAAAGCAGCCAGGTTTTCAGCAGCAACTTCAGCCGACGCGCTTGCGAAGTCGGTTGCGGCTTTTGCGTAATCCGCAGGCTCGGTTTTTGCTTTCGACACCTCGGTCAGCTTGGCCAGAGTTTCTTTGGTCCATTTGTTCGAGATTTCAGCCGATTTCTCAGCTGCGTCCAGAGCAACACCCGACAGCTTTTCGTTCAGCGAAGCGGTCGATTTGAATGCATCTTCCAGAGCGGTTGTGTCAACCGGGAACGCGCCCATCATGTCTTTCAGGGTTGCGGTAAAGTCTTGGGTCTTTGCCATTGTCCTAAATCCTTCTAGCCGTTCCGGGCCCACCCCGGTTCTAATCAGCTTGAAGGCAATATGAATGCTGCATCGCAGCATTGCAAGTTTTTTCTTGCTGCATCGCAGAATAAATTTAGTTTCAAAATGAAATCAGCGGTTTGCCTTGACCAAAACATAGGTACCCGGAGCCGGGCAAAGGCGCGGATGATCCGAATCGCCAGTATCCCGAGCCGGAACCTGCTTGCCCGACCGCTTTTTTAACCATGCCTCCCACATCGGCCACCATGACCCTTCGTGGAAGTCGGCCTCGTTCAGCCATGTATCGGCATCAGACTTGAGATCAGGATTGGTGTAATGGCCATATTTCTTCTTGCTGGGTGGATTCACGATGCCCGCGATATGGCCGGATTCTGAGACCACGAAGGTCTTTGACTTGGATCCCATCTGCTGCACACCGCGATAGCAATCCTTCCAGGCGGCGATATGGTCCGTCTCACAGGTGATGGCCATCAGCGGCACGTCCACATCCTTGATATGGAGCTTATGCCCCATCAATTCGAACCCGTCGGCGACAAAATCGTTGCTCTGGCAGAGACCGCGCAGATATTGAATTGCCATCCTGCCGGGCAGGTTGGCCCCGTCTCCATTCCAGAACAGCAGATCGAAGGCTGGCGGTGTTTCACCCATCATGTAGCTACGGATCGCAGGCGTATAAATCAGATCCCTTGAACGCAGGAAGGACATCGTGCGCCCGATGATCCACGCCTTTAGAATGCCGTCTTTCGAGACCTGCTCTTCAATCCCGTCAACAAAATCATTCTGCAGGAAGGGCGTAAACTCGCCCTGCTCTCCAAAGTCTGTCAGGGTCGTAAAGAAGGTAGCTGATTTGACAGACTTGTCGCCACGTTGCTTCAACAGTGATAGCGTAAGACTAAGCGTCGTACCCGCAATACAATAGCCAACCGCATTGACCTGTTTGACCTTGCAGATATTCTTGGCCTCTTCGATGGCGGTCAGGAACCCTTCCTGAATGTAATCCTCCATCCCGATATCGGCATGCGAGCTATCTGCATTCACCCAACTGACTACAAACAAGGTGTAACCCTGCTCGGTGACCCATTTGATCAGGCTGTTCTGGGCCTTCAGGTCCAATATGTAGAACTTGTTGATCCAGGGCGGGAACAGAACGATCGGTGTTTCGTGCACCGTTTCAGTCACCGGCTTGTATTGGATCAACTCCATCATCCGGTTGCGATAAACAACGTCACCGGGTGTTGTCGCGATATTCCCGCCGATCTCAAAGGCGCTTTCGTCGGCCAGCCGAACAACCATTTCGCCGTCATTGGCCTCAAGGTCTGCCACCAGGTTCTCAAGCCCCTTGATCAGTGACTGACCCTCGGTCTCGATTGCCTTTTCCAGTGCATCCGGGTTAGTCGCCAGGAAGTTGGTGGGCGCCATCATGTCAATGATCTGCTGCGAGAAGTACTGAAGGCGCTGCTTGTCCTTGGCATCTATGTCATCAACCGATGCGACAGCTTGCGAGATTGCTTCTGCGTTGGTCTGGTATTGCTGACGGATAAGGCGAAAATAAGGGTTGGAGTCCCACATCGGATTGGAAAATCGTTTATCCTTGATCGTGGATTCAGGCTGCTCGTCCCCACCAGATGTCAGCGCCTTCTGCGCTTCGGCAAAGTTGAGAACCGACTTCCCCCAGTATTCAATTTGCTGCTCTAACAGCTTTGTCGGGTTTTGCCAGGCCTCTGCCCAGTAAGCAGTTGCTGCTTTTGCGAAAAGATCTTGATTCGGACCGTCCAAAGCGGGGGTATGCGGGGTTTTGCTGGCCATGATTTCGACAAGCCGTTTGGACAGGTCTTCGACCCTGCCCATATTTTCTTTAATTTTTTCAATATTTTCTTCAGTCAATTTAGGTGCTTGGCCGTCGGTAGTTGTCATTTTAACAATATCCCCGTAGTCTCGCTGCTATGCAGAATAACGTCGTGGGCGTCGGGGGGCAAAGCGGCGAATGGTCCAGACTCTCAAGCCGATACCGAGGAGACACATTCGATGCGCTACATGCTGACCTACGACTTGATGGAGACTATGCGTAACACCAACCAGTGGCTTGGTGCAACTGCAAGCGCAATGGCGTCTTACCCCATTTTTTCGATGACACCGAACCCGGCGTTCAACTGGATGTCTGCTTGGGGCGAAGTGACCGAGCGTACATTTCAGCGTATGATCGTCAAGCCTGATTGGGGCATTCACACCTTCACCTGTGAAGATGGCAAGGACCATCTTGTCGACATTACACCTGTGATGGAGCGCCCCTTCGGCGACCTTATCCATTTCCGTGTGAATGGCCGTGAAGAACAGCCTCGCAAGGTTTTGCTGGTGGCGCCGATGTCCGGCCACTACTCCACGCTGCTTCGTTCGACTGTCAAAAGCCTGCTGGTCAATTGTGAAGTCTACATCACTGATTGGCATAACGCGCGCGATATCCCCGTTTCCGAAGGTAAATTCGATGTCGAGGATTACACGCTCTACCTTGTCGATTTTATGAAAGAGTTGGGGCCGGACACTCATGTTGTGGCCGTCTGTCAGCCCGCACCTCTGACGCTTGCTGCGACCGCTTATCTAGCCGAAGTCGAGCCCAAGGCGCAGCCAAGTACGCTGACGCTGATCGGCGGCCCGGTCGACCCCGACGCAACACCAACCGAAGTCACTGATTTCGGGCGTCGTGTGACCATGGGCCAATTGGAAGAAACCATGATCCAGCGGGTTGGTTTCAAATACAAAGGCGTTGGCCGGATGGTTTATCCGGGGCTTTTACAGCTTGCCTCGTTCATGTCGATGAACGCGGAACGTCACTCCAAAGCATTCACCGATCAGATCCTTCGTGTCGTTCGCGATGAAGCCTCAGAGCATGATGCCCATAACCGGTTCTACGATGAATACCTTGCCGTGATGGATATGACGGCCGAGTTCTATCTGTCGACAGTCGAGCGGATTTTCAAAAACCGAGAGATTGCCAGGAACGAGTTTGTGGTTGCTGGCCACAAGGTCGATATCGGCAAGATCACGGACGTTGCCGTCAAGTCGGTCGAAGGCGCGAATGACGATATCTCGGCCCCCGGACAGTGCATAGCCGCACTTGATCTTTGCACCGGTCTGCCGGACAGCAAGAAAGCCAGCCATGTGGAGCCCGGAGCAGGCCACTATGGTATCTTTGCAGGCCGCAGCTGGCGCGACAACATTCGCCCGCTTGTGATTGATTTCATGAATGAAAATAGCCGCAAGCCACGACGTCGCGCCGCCAATAGCAACAAAGTGGCATGACGGGAACCGCGGCAAAGGATCTCTCCTTTAGCTGCGATTGCGGTGCGCTCACCGGGCACATCACGCAACAGGGCGTGAAATCCGGTACGCATGTTGTGTGTTTCTGCCACGATTGCCGCGCTGCTCAGTTGTACTTCAATCAGCCAGACCCAGCACCCGGACCGATCGAGATTCTCCAGATGGCACCGGAAGAGATCGTGATCGACACCGGCGCAGAACATCTTGCCGCGATGCAGCTAAGCCCAAAAGGCATGCTGCGATGGTATGCCAAATGCTGCAACGCTCCGCTGGCAACGACACCGTTGACCCCCAAGTTTCCGTTTGCCGGTTTCATCGTTAAACGCATCCCTGACGCCAGCAGTCTGGGCCCCATTACCACACGTGGATTCGTGCCCGGATCTAATGGCAAGCAATCTCATGAAAAAGTTCGCTATGCCGCCTTTGGCTTGCTGAAACGCGTTCTGAAATCACGCCTGTCCGGAAGCTGGAAACTAACCCTTTTCTTCAAGTCCGAGACGGGTGCACCGGTCGCGCAGCCAACCATTTTGACCAAAGAAGAACGCGCGGCTTTCTACGACTAGGTCAGCCGCAAGGGCGTCTTCAACCAATCCTGCAACATTGCATTTACGCGTTCGGGCGTTTCCAGCGTTGGAAAATGCCCTGCTTCGTCAACCACTTGTAGCCTTGCATCCGGGATAAGGTCGGCTAGAAAGGATTGCTTCCGAACAGTATTTTCCGCGTCATGGGTACCGCAAATGATCAAGGTCGGCGCTTGAACGCGGCGCAACGCGCCCTGCTGATCGGGACGACGCTGCAAAGTGCGCATCTGGCGCACGAACACATCCGGACCCAAATCCTCGGCCATTTGCAGAGCATCGTTCAGGATCGGAATGCGTTGTGCCCCGGGGGCCAATATATCGGAACCGATTACCTTGCGCATCACATCGCTTAGTCGACCAGACTGCGCCGCAACAATCAGATCTTCGCGGCTTGCTGCGATCTGAGGCGTGTCGGCCTGCGCATCTGTTGCGATCAGACAAAGCCGAGACACCCTTTCTGGCGCACGCCGCACAATTTCAAGCGCGACGCTACCGCCGAGATCAAACCCACACAGCGCAAACCGATGCGGCAATTGATCCAGCAGAACCGAGGCGATCTCTTCAAGCCGCTCGCCGCCAGTGATTGGCGCGATCATGACCGCTCTTTCTTGCGACAAAGCGGTGATCTGCGCACGAAATAGCCTAGCGTTACACATCAGTCCGGGCAGCAAAACCATTGGCTCAATCACCTCGGCGCCCTCCGCTCGTTTCTATTGTTTTGTTCCAGAATGAGAGCTTTGCCAACGTCTGGCAAGCCGAACTTCAGGGATATTTAATAGCACGGAATGGCGGGAAATCAGCGTACCGAGCCTGCCTTTGGGCTAGTGGTTCGTTGGGTTCAGCCCCGGGCCGCAACAAGCAGCCGCGCGGCGCGATATAACTGTCGATGCGCCTAGCAGGTTTAGGCCGCCACACCAGATTGAACGCGCAGAGTTTCGGAAAAAACCAAATCTCTGAGTAGTCCAGATGGTCATGCATCCACCAGGCAAGATCCCGCCAATCTCGCCCCTTTGCGTAGCGGTCGGCAAACCACGGGATCACCACCGAAGCTCCGGCCACGCGCGCATCGCCGTCATCCCAATCCCAGATGTGGCACTCCAACGGGTTGTCGTTGCGGGCGCAATTCAGCTTGTTCTCATTTCCGTACTGATTCAGAGATCGTGAGCGATAGCCCGAGCGCACGGCGACACGGCCAAAAGTCTCCTCCAGCGGATCCATCAGCGTTTCGCAAAAGGCACGTCCAGTTTCGATCGCAAGATCAGGATCGTCCGGGATGTTCTGGCGCGCGTGAAAGTTTCCGATCTCGGAATACAGGAAATCCCGCATAAAGAAATGCCGGGATAAGCGCACCCGACCCAACGTTTCAAGGCTCCACATACTGCCCGGTCTGCGCATGATCAGCCCCCGCTTTGTCCTTGAATTCCCTGCTCGGACAGCCAGTCCAATATACCCGCGACTGCAGCGTCGGTCTGACCCGGCGACATCAAACGCCCCGCGATAACATGCGAGGCCGGATCGTCCCCCGGCCCCATTGTCACAAGCTTTACCGCCGCAGGGCCACTCCAGGCCTCGGCCACCTGATGAGTCCGGTCCGGCCTTACCACCTGATCGTCATCCGAGAACCAAAACAGCGCCGGGATCTGGGCAGTCGAGAAATCCAGCGCGTAGACCGTATCCACAAGGGCAGACATCGGTACGACTGCTTCCCACGGGTAAATGACCGTCCAGTATTTGTTTTTCTCTGGGTCAGCGCTGGATACATCCCGCGCATCCCCCATCAGCAAAGGCAACCATTCTCGTGCCCACGGCATAGACGGCACCCAAGCCGCAAATGTGTTTACGCCGAAATTCGGCGACACGAACACTAACGCGGCCACGTCTTCGCTCAGCTCAGAATCCAGCGCGGCCGCCGCTGCCAACGTGCCGCCCGTGGACGTCGAAATCACAACGACCCGCTCACCGACCGCACGTGCGGCGGCTAACGCTTCGGCCGTATCCAGCATCCATCCTGACGCCGTGGCTTCCGCCATCGCATCGCTATCTCGCCCATGCCCTTGAAGCCGGGTGTAAACAAGGTTCGCACCTAATGCATTCGCCACTTGGTCTGGCACTGGTCTGATCTCTTCGGATGAGGCTGAAAACCCATGGAGGTAGAGCACCGAATAAGTTGTGCGTCGCTCATAATACCCATCCTGCCAGACCACGCGCTTCTCAACACCCGGCACAATGTCGTCAAAGGTGGATTCGATGCTTTCAAAATAGACCTGCACGCCTTCGCCAAACTTGCGCGGATCGAAACGCGGATGCAGGTCCACTGGTTCGCGCGGGCCGAAGAAGTACAGCGCCCCCCCCACCAGCAACAATCCCAGAAGAAGTCGCCCCAAAATCCAGCCAAAGCGCTGCATCAGATGGCCCCCATCACGTCCTGAAGAGCTTCCTCGATCAATCTCAGACACGGACCATCCGAGAACCTATGATCGGCGTCTTTGACCAGCAACAACTGCATATCCGGGCCGGTCGCATGATCCAACAGGCGCACCGCAGTCTGGGTTGAGACTGCAGTATCAGCCGTGCCTTGCAAGAAACGTACCGGGAAAGGCAGATCAAGGGGTGAGCGCAGAACCAACCGCTTGCGCCCATCCTCAATCATCCGCTTGGTGATGACATAGGGCTCCATATAATCCGACGGCAGTTCCACATGTCCAATGGCCTCAAGATCCGACTTCTGCTGATCCGAAAACGAGGCCCAATACCCGTCCTCGGTGAAATCCGGCGCTGCTGCGATTGTCACCAAACCCGCAATCCGATCGGGCATCGCGCGCGCCAGCAACAATGCCTGCCATCCACCCATGGATGATCCGACAACCACCAAGGGTCCATCGGTTAGCTCAGACAACGCCGCAAGCGTATCCTCATGCCAGTCCCCGATACAGCCATCTGTAAACGCGCCCGAGCTTTCACCATGCCCCGAATAGTCAAAGCGCAAAAACCCCTGCCCGCGCGCCTGCGTCCAAGCCTCAAGATGCACCGCCTTGGTGCCTTCCATATCCGATTTGAGCCCACCCAGAAAAACAATGGTCGGCCCCGCCCCTTCACTCTTGTGATAGGCCAACCTTCGCCCTTGCGCTGTCTCCAGAAAATCCGTCGCTGCCATGAAAACCTCATCTATGTTTCCCGCATCATGCACGCCCCACCCGCAAGCGCAATTCCCCGATCCCCCTTCATCTGGCCACAAATATCCCGGGGAGCCGCCATTGGCGCGCCATTGGTTCGTGCGCCAATCGCGGCGGGGCTGGCCCCTCGCTCCCACCCTTGACACCTGTGTCCCCACCTGCGACATGAGCCGAACACACATAACCCGCAACCGGGCGTTCAGTGGGCGCCAAACCGACGAGGAGAGCCGATATGGCCCTGGACTCACAGTCAGTCTCCCTTACTTTTCCCGATGGCAATTCCCGAACCTACGATGCAGGCGTGACGCCCGCGCAGGTTGCTGCCGATATTTCGACCTCGCTGGCCAAAAAGGCCATCTCGGCCACGGTGAATGGCCAGCACTGGGACCTGCAATGGCCCATCGAGGCTGATGCGCAGATCGCCATCCACACGATGAAGGACGAGGCGCAAGCCAATGAGCTGATCCGTCACGATCTGGCTCATATCATGGCCCGTGCCGTGCAGGAGATCTGGCCTGACACCAAAGTCACCATCGGCCCCGTGATCGACAACGGCTGGTATTACGACTTCGACCGGGTCGAACCGTTCACCCCTGAAGACCTCGGGAAGATCGAGAAAAAGATGAAAGAAATCATCAACAAACGCGACGCCGTGACCACCGAGGTCTGGGATCGTCAGCGCGCGATCGATTTCTACACGCAGAACAATGAGCCTTATAAGGTCGAACTCATCGACGCCATTCCGGGCGACGAACCCCTGCGCATGTATTGGCACGGCGACTGGCAAGACCTGTGCCGTGGCCCGCATTTGCAGCATACCGGTCAGGTTCCGGGCGATGCGTTTAAGCTGATGAGCATCGCGGGCGCCTATTGGCGTGGCGATAGCTCGCGCCAGATGCTGCAGCGCATCTATGGCGTGGCGTTCACCGGCAAGGAAAAGCTCAAGGCGCATCTGCACATGCTGGAAGAGGCCGCCAAACGCGACCACCGCAAGCTGGGCCGCGAGATGGACCTGTTCCACATGCAGGAAGAGGCTCCGGGTCAGATATTCTGGCACCCCAACGGCTGGACCATTTATACCCAGCTGCAGGACTACATGCGTCGCGCACAGCATCGCGGCGGTTATGTCGAGGTGAACACACCACAGGTTGTTGACCGCAAGCTATGGGAACGCTCAGGCCACTGGGATAAATATCAGGAAAATATGTTCATCGTCGAAGTTGATGAAGAACATGCCCGCGAAAAGGCGATTAACGCGCTCAAGCCGATGAACTGCCCCTGCCATGTTGAGATTTTTAAACAGGGCCTGAAATCCTATCGCGACCTGCCACTGCGCATGGCCGAGTTCGGCTCGTGTGCGCGGTATGAACCGTCGGGCGCGCTGCATGGGATCATGCGGGTGCGTGGCTTTGCGCAGGACGATGCGCATATCTTCTCGACCGAAGATCAGATCGGCGATGAATGCGCGCGCTTCATCGGGTTCCTGACGGACGTCTATAAAGATCTCGGGTTTGACAGCTTTAAGGTCAAATTCTCGGACCGCCCGGAACAGCGCTCGGGATCAGATGAAGTTTGGGACCGCGCTGAAGAAGCTCTGCTGACAGCGACTCGGGCGGCAGGTGTTGAACCGGAACTGAACCCGGGCGAAGGTGCATTCTATGGGCCAAAACTGGAATTCGTTCTGACCGACGCGATTGGCCGTGACTGGCAATGTGGCACGTTCCAGGTGGATTTCGTTCTGCCCGAACGGCTGGACGCCACCTATATCGGTGCAGATGGTGCAAAACATCGCCCTGTCATGCTGCACCGCGCTTGCCTTGGCTCGTTCGAGCGTTTTATCGGCATCCTGATCGAAGAGCACGCAGGCAAACTGCCCTTCTGGCTGGCCCCGCGTCAGGTCGTGGTCGCCTCGATCACGTCCGAGGCGGATGAGTACGTTCTGGAAGTGGTTGAGACGCTCAAAACTGCAGGCATCCGCGCCGAGGCGGATATCCGCAATGAAAAGATCAACTACAAGGTCCGCGAACATTCGGTCGGCAAAGTGCCTGTCATTCTGGCGGTTGGCCATCGCGAAGTCGAAGAGCGGACTGTGACCGTCCGGCGTCTGGGTGAAAAACAAACTCAGGTTCAATCGCTTGAGACTGTAACAAATGAGCTGAGCCAGGCGGCAACCCCGCCCGATTTGCTGTAACAATCGGCAAACAAGCGCTAACAATTCGGCCCTCAGATCGGGGCCGAATTGAAACATTTTCCATTTTTCAATTCAAAAACAATTTGTTAACCTGCAAGAGTGCATGACGATCTTTGACGGGGTTGTGAGACACGGGCTCGTGAATTCAACTCTCGCCTCCGAGCTACTACCTTTGTCATTGTCACAAGCAGACATACGCAGTCATTAAAAGGATTACCGAGATGTCGAACACTGCAAAAACCCTGGTTATCGCAAGCGCCGTTGCCGCTGCTGTTTCAGGTGCCGCCACAACCGCAACTGCTCAAGCAAAAGAGAAATGCTATGGCGTTTCGCTGGCCGGTCAGAACGATTGTGCAGCCGGCCCCGGTACCACATGCGCAGGCACCTCGACCGTTGACTATCAGGGCAACGCATGGACCCTGGTTGACGCCGGTACTTGCGCCGACATCGAGCTGCCAAAAACAGCAGATGGTTCGGATCGCAAAGGCTCGCTCGAGCCGCTGGATCGCGACCTGCCCGCATAAGGCTTTTCCGAATGAACCGGAAAGGGCGGGCAAGATCGCCCGCCCTTTCCACGTGATCAGGGGATTTGCACATGTTGGACAACGCGCTCAGATCGAACCGGCTGCCTGCGGCACCGGGCGTGGGCTATAAGCCGCAGCATTTCTCGCAGATTCTAGAACAGGCCAAGCCTGTGGCGTGGCTGGAAATCCATGCTGAGAACTACATGGGCGATGGCGGTAGACCGCTGGCCCAGCTACGCCACTTATCCGAACAGTTTCCCATTTCCGTTCACGGCGTCGGCCTTTCCATCGGAGGTGAAACCCCGCTGGACCCCGATCATCTGGCGCGCCTGAAACATCTGGTTGGCTGGTTGAACCCCGCGAGCTTTTCGGAACATCTGGCGTGGTCCACCCATGATAGCCACTTCCTGAACGACCTGCTGCCCCTGCCCTATACCGACGCCACGCTTGCCCGCGTTTGCGATCACATCGATCAGGTGCAAGATGTTGTCGGGCGGCAAATGCTGTTAGAGAACCCCTCCAGTTATTTGGCGTTCAAAGAAAGCACATGGTCCGAGCCCGATTTCCTGCGCGAAATCACACGGCGCACCGGGTGCGGGCTTTTGCTGGACGTGAACAATGTCTTTGTTTCAGCCACCAACCTGGATTTTTCACCTCAGGGCTATATCGATGCCTACCCACTGGAGCAGGTTGGAGAGATTCATCTGGGCGGTCACGACGAAGACGAAGATGACCACGGGCATCCCTTGCTGATCGACAGCCACGGGCGCGAGGTGGTCGATCCGGTTTGGGCTTTGCTGGACTATGTTCTGGACAAATCCGGCCCCAAACCCCTGCTGATTGAATGGGACACCGATGTGCCGGATTGGCCCGTTCTGCGTGCAGAAGCAGAGCGCGCGCAAAAAGCCCTGGATCGTGTGCCTGCATGAGTGTGTCGCAAGCAACATTCCACGGTGCATTGCTGGACGCCAGTCAGCCGATCCCGGATGGGTTGCTGGATGCCGAGGCGCAACCAGCCGGGCGCCGTTTTAGTGTCTATCGCAACAACGTCGCTGTTTCGCTGACTGAAGCAATGCATCAGGCTTTCCCGGTTATCACAAAACTGCTGGGACCGCAGAACATGGATGGGCTGGCCGGGATATTCTTGCGTCAGCATCCACCGTCCTCACCATTGATGATGTTTTATGGCGAGGAATTCCCTGCGTTCCTGGAAGGCATGGAACAGCTTTCTCATCTTGGGTATTTGCCAGATGTCGCCCGGTTAGAGCTGGCTTTGCGGCGCGCCTACCACGCGGCAGATGGCCAAGCCATTGAGGCCGAAGCGCTTTCGATCCCGCCCGAAGATTTGATGCAAGCCCGGCTAAACTTGGCCCCAGCTTTGCAAGTGCTTCGTTCGGATTGGCCTGTTTATGCGATCTGGCTTTTCAACACTCAGGAAAATGCCCCCAAGCCTGAGGCTGAGGCTCAGGCTCAGGATGCACTGATCACGCGCCCTGAATATGATCCCATGCCTCATCTGCTCCCACCCGGCGGCGCGGACTGGATCGCACGAATTCAGGATGGACAAACCATCGGCGCGGCATTTGAAGCCACCGTGGTCGAGACGCCCGACTTTGACCTTGGAACCACTCTGGCACTGCTTCTGCAGGGCGGTGCAATAACTTCTGTGACTATCGAAAGGCTGGACACATGACTGCCCTCATCTCAACCTACAATAATGCGATGGAAAAAGCGGATCACGCGTCCGGTTGGCTAACACCAACTCTGGCTCGGGTAGTCTTTATCGCCGTTTTGTTTGTTTACTACTGGAATTCGGCGACGCTGAAAATCGACGGCTCGATCTTTACGCCGTCTGCCGGAGCTTTCGGGCAAATCTTTCCCAAAGCTGCCGAAGCCGTGCTGTATGACGTCACCCAGATGACCTTTTTCCAGCGAATAGTCATCTTCTTTGGCACAGTCGCTGAATTTGTCCTGCCCGTACTGTTGCTGGTGGGCCTGCTGACGCGCATCGCCGCGCTTGGCATGATCGGCTTTGTATGGGTCCAAACGCTGACCGATGTCACAGGCCATGGTGTTAAACTGGGTGGTTTGTTCGACAATGCCATCACGCTGATGGATCAGCGCGTGATGTGGACCTTCCTGTTGCTGGTCATCGTGATCAACGGCGCAGGCCCGCTATCGCTGGATCGGCTGCTGCGCCTTAAGTGATCTAGAAATGCGCCTTGGGCTCGTCCGGTTTTCCTGCGGCGAGCCCAAGCAATCCTGCCACGCCCGCAAAGGCAATCGGGAACATGGTGAAGACGCCGAAACCAAAGGCGTAATACATCCCTGCCGCAGAAATTAGCAGCAAAACACCAGCGACCAACGCTCGCGAATGGGCCATCGCGCCACCAACAATCGCCAAAAGTGGTGCAACAATCGAAGCGGTCTGGATCAATTCGGGGTTTTGCACCTGCTCTGCGATGCCTTCGATCTCACCAAACCGGTCGATCAATTCTACAAATCCGTAGCCGAAAAATCCGACAATCATTCCGATCAGCCCGGCAATCACGCCCAGTATCATGGCTGCGTTTCGCATTCAAAGGTCTCCGATTGTTGCCTGTGTCACATAGGCAGTCCTTCAGGCAACACCAAGGGCCTGTCGGTTCTCAGCCGTCCAACCCAGATACATCTGACCCTCCGCTTCAATCAAAGGACGCTTCATCAGCGTTGGATGATCAACCAGCAAATCAAGCACCGGCCGATTTCGCGTTACTTCATCCAATCCACGCCAAGTTGTTGACCGCGTATTGAGCAAGGCTTTGCCGAATGTCTCATACGCCGCTGACAAGACTGTTTGAGGAACACCTTCGGCGCGGACGTCAATAAAATCGGCACTTGGAAGTGATTTCAATGCCTTACGGCACGTATCGCAATTCTTTAACCCGTAAAGGCGCATATTTGTCTGTCCCTATTACTGCTGCAATTTTGGACAACCCACTTAGGCTGCCCCAGTTATTCTTGATTTTTTACTTCACCGTGCAATGTTGAAAAAGACGAAACACGCAACGCGGGCTGTATCGTGTGGGCGAACAGTGATGCGTTGCGGTCTTGTCAGGCACTGCCCCCACCAATTTGTGGGACAACGTGAAAGTAGAAGGAGACACGGGAAATGCCAACCGGCACCGTGAAATGGTTTAATACAACCAAAGGCTATGGTTTTATTGCGCCCGATGAGGGTGGCAAAGATGTGTTTGTTCATATCTCGGCCGTAGAACGATCCGGTCTGACCGGACTCGCTGACAATCAGAAAGTCTCGTACGAGTTGCAGGACGGACGTGACGGCCGCCAGATGGCTGCTGATTTGAAGCCGCTGTAAGGCAAGGCCCGCCCAGGCGGGAAATTAGATAAGGTTGACGGCCAATTTCCGGCCGTTAACCGTTACCAACCATGGAACGCGCCCATTTCGGGACGCGCTCATTTTTCTTTTGATCAACCTTCGCGTATGACCGTCTCAAACTCGCGCCATTCCCGCGCAGTCATGCCCGAGTTTTCCTGGGTCACATTCTCACCGCTCAGCATGCGGCGCAGGCAAGTTACCATCTGCGCTGAAAGGTTGACCGCGCCCAGGCGATAATCCTCAAACGCGCGATACGCAAACGGCACCCAGTCGGCGACGATCTTGCACATGGTTTCGGCGTAGACCCGGATCTCGTATTGGGCGTGTGGATCTGCGCGCAGACGGAGGAAGTGGAACAGGTTGTGCAAATCAACCTTCCAGTACCATTGCGTGTAAATATTCGCAGGCAGATTCATGCGCGCCAACTCTCGCGCCAGCCCTTGCTGGCCGTCCTGACCAATCATCGCCTCGTAATTGTCATAGCAGCGGGCACTGTCGGCCTTGAGGATTTCCAGAACACGCGCGGCCTCTTCACCTTGCAACGCGTCACCGCGGCCCTGATTGTTGACTTCGGATTGGGCTGCCACATGCTCGGGTGCCGGGATGTAAAATTCGCGGTCGAGAATTGAATAGCGCGCCGAATATTCATTTACATTTGCTGTCCGGTGACGAATCCACTGGCGCGCCACAAAGACCGGCAGTTTGACGTGCAATTTAATTTCGCACATCTCAAACGGGGTCGAATGCCAGTGACGCATCAGATAGCGGATCAACCCTTCGTCATTTTGAACCGATTTAGTACCTTTTCCATATGATACACGCGCAGCCTGACAAATCGCTGCATCGTCACCCATGTAGTCGATAACGCGAACAAATCCGTGATCCAGCACCTGATGCGCCGTGTACAGATGATCTTCCATCCCTTCGGCAACGACGCGGCGGGTCGGGCTCGACTGTGCGCGCTGAGCTTCGATCTCGGCCAATTGGTCGGAAGACAGAGGCATGAAATTATCCTTTCCAGCAATGAGTCGCCCACCACTATATATCGACAAACCCGCCATCGGAACCGCGATATGTGCGGCGCATTGCGCGAATTCAGAATTGTGTCTCGCCCGCCCCTCGACATCAGATGACGGCGCGCTAAGGTGCTGCGCATCACAATTAATGTAAGGAATGTCGCGATGGGGCTGAAATACCTCCACACCATGCTTCGCGTAAAGGATCTTGAGAAATCTATAGCGTTTTATGAACTTCTAGGTCTGAAAGAAACCCGCCGCTATGAAAGCGAAGCGGGCCGGTTTTCACTCATCTTTCTTGCCCCACCGGGACAAGAAGATGCGCCGATTGAATTGACCCATAACTGGGATGGCGATGACGCATTGCCCAGCGATAGCCGCCATTTTGGCCACCTCGCCTATGGCGTCGACAACATCTACGAAGTTTGCCAGCACCTTCAGGATAATGGCGTTGTGATCAACCGACCACCGCGTGACGGGCGCATGGCTTTTGTGCGTTCGCCCGACAATGTCTCAGTCGAATTGCTTCAGAACGGCGAGGCGCTGGAACCGGCCGAACCCTGGGCCAGCATGGAAAGCACCGGCCACTGGTGATCCGCTGGTTGCCATCTCTGGGGCTGTCTATTTCAGGCAGCCCTATTTGGGCCGAGCAATGCAGGCTCGCGCTGGCCCTCGCGATGGATATTTCAACCTCGGTTGATGCTGCTGAGGATGCGTTGCAGCGAAAAGGGTTGGCCGCTGCTTTGATAGCGCCCGAGGTGCAAGAGGCATTCTTTGTTTCTCCACAACCTGTCGCATTGGCGGTTTACGAATGGTCCGGCAGTTTCAACCAGAAATTATTACTGGATTGGCAACTGATTGAGACCGCCGCCGATCTGGTGACCGCCGCACACCGCATAGGACTATCCGAGCGATCCGCCAATGATTCACCTACCGCCATGGGTCACGCTCTGGCCTATGGTGCCAGGCTGATGCAACGTGCACCGCGCTGCCTGTTTCAAACCATCGATATCTCGGGCGATGGCAAAAACAACGATGGCTACGGGCCGCAGATTGCGTACAAGCATTTTCCGTTCAACAATACGACTGTGAATGGACTTGTGATCAACGCCGCGGATTTCGAAGGCGAAATCGACCTGATCCAGTTCTTTCAGGATACTGTTCTATACGGCCCAGGTGCTTTCTTGGAAATCGCTGCGGGATTTGACGATTTTGAACGCGCGATGCGCCGCAAGCTTGAACGGGAATTGAAAGGCCTTGAACTCAGTGCAATTCATCCGGATGCGGTAGAATGATCCGCCTGTGGGCAATGCTACTTTGTCTGGTGGCAGGCCCATTGGCTGCACAATGCCGACAAGCTCTGGCACTTGGTCTGGATGTGTCGGGCTCGGTCGACAGTCAGGAATACCGGCTGCAACTCAATGGTCTTGCCGCTGCTATTAACGATTCTGATGTCGTTGGCCTGATCCTGTCTAACCCCTCCGCCCCTGTCAGAATTGCGATCTTTGAGTGGAGCGAACCGGGCCATCAGCGGCTTTTGTTGGACTGGACCGAGATCAAAACTCCCGCAGATCTGCAACGCATCAGTCAGCTTCTTGAAACGACGGGGCGCTCTTCGGCGCCTCAGGGAACTGCGGTCGGGTCGGCAATGTCTTACGGTGCAGAACTCCTGATGGCGCAGACCCAGTGTTGGAGACGAACCCTGGACTTGTCAGGTGATGGCAAACACAATCTCGGCCCCCATCCGCGCGCTATCAAAGAGGCCCTGCAGGCCAACGGACTTACAATCAACGGTCTTGTTATAGGTGCCGACGATCCAGTTCATGGCGACAAGCGCTATGTTCAGATTGGGGAGCTATCGGCCTACTTCAATACCTGGGTCATCATGGGGCCCAACGCTTTTGTCGAAGTTGCGCTGGGTTTCGAAGCTTACCAAGAGGCGATGACCCGCAAATTGATCCGCGAACTGGACGGTTTGAGCTTGTCCGGGGTCAAGCCACCCCAACGTTCAGTAAATATAGCGGATCTGGTCAGTCCAATAGCGCTCGACCCGCCGCAGTGAGTTCGTGATCTCTTCGATCCCATCCGTCGCGATCACGTCTCGGTTTTGCAAGCCTTCCGCGTGGCGGGCAAACAGGTCGGATACGATGTCGCGAATCTCGCGCCCGCGAGGCGTTAGCCGAACCCTGACCGAGCGGCGATCAATCTCGCATCTCTGATGATGCATATAGCCCATCTCGACCAGTTTCTTGAGATTGTAGCTGACATTGCTGCCTTGATAGTATCCCCGGCTTTTCAACTCTCCAGCGGTGACTTCGTGATCGCCGATGTTGAACAGCAGCAGCGCTTGAACGGCGTTGATTTCCAAAACGCCAACGCGTTCAAATTCATCTTTGATGACATCCAGAAGCAAGCGGTGCAGGCGTTCAACCAGCGCCAACGCCTCAAGATAGCTGGTCATGAACCCTTTGGTCCCGGGCGCGGCGACCTGTAACTCTATACTCATCCGATCCTCCGATTCATCGCGCTGTTTCTGAAAACATGACGCGAATTTCCGAAAAATCGGTTAAGCCAGATTATTGCTTATTTCTGAAAGGTTTGCGCGATGTCCGCTATCAGGTCAGCTAACGGTGCTGGCGGGGCGGCTTGACCAGTGACCCATTGGTACAGATCCTGATCGTTCTCATGCAGCAAGGCATCGTAGGTGTTCAGCTCTTCTTCATCCATCAAAGGCAGATTGCGATCAGCATAGGCACTCAGGATCAAATCCATCTCTTTGATCCCACGCCGCATCGAGCGCATTTTCATCCGCTTGATCCGTGTTTCACGGGGTTCTGTCATTGATTGCGTTCCAGTTTAAGGCGCAGCGATTTTTCGACTCTGGCCAAGCGCTCAGAACTCGCACGCATCTCACCCCGGATCGTGCGCAATTCTGCCACCAGATCACGCATTTCCGAATCCACGTCCCCGTTCAGGCTGGTCTCGTCCATACCGTCGCCTTCTCCGGTCAGGAGCCACATGATCGAGACATTCAGCAACCCGGCCATCATCGACAGTTTATTGGCCCGAGGTTCCGACAGGTCATCTTCCCATGAGATGATCGTAGCCTTCTTAACCCCAAGTCGACGAGCCAACTGAGTCTGGGTCATCCCTGCAACTTCGCGCGCGCCTGCAACGCGATCTCCGAAGGTTGCTGTGTCCGGTCCGAACCAGTCCGTCTCGTCGTTCATTGAGGTCTCCAACAGGTGGGTGCAATTGGCTTGATCGTTATTTCGGCGCACCCTATGACAGTCAGGCTGAACATACAAACCGAGGCCGATCATGAGTTTCCTGTCTGCGACATTGTCACGCGTAAAACCTTCGCCCACGATCGCGATGACAGCGAAGGCGGCCGAATTGAAAGCCGCAGGGCGCAATGTCATTGGGCTGAGCGCGGGTGAGCCCGACTTTGACACGCCGCAGAACATCAAAGACGCAGCTGTCGCGGCAATTGCAGCAGGCAAGACCAAATACACCGCACCAGATGGTATTCCCGAGTTGAAACAGGCGGTCTGCGCCAAGATGAAGCGCGATCACGGGTTGGACTACACGCCTGCTCAGGTCTCGGTCGGAACCGGAGGCAAGCAGACCCTCTATAACGCGTTGATGGCAACGCTGAATGAGGGAGATGAGGTTGTCATCCCGGCGCCCTATTGGGTCAGTTACCCGGACATGGTGCTGTTGGCCGGTGGTACACCGGTGATCGCCGAAACCTCGCTGCAGACTAATTTCAAACTGACAGCGGATCAGTTAGAAGCGGCAATTACGCCCAAAACGAAATGGTTCATCTTCAACTCTCCGTCCAATCCGACTGGTGCGGGCTATAGCCGAGCGGAGTTGAAAGAGCTAACTGACGTGCTGATGCGGCACCCCCATGTCTGGGTGATGACCGACGATATGTACGAACATCTGGCCTATGACGGGTTCGAATTCTGCACCCCAGCGCAGGTCGAGCCTGGGCTTTATGACCGGACGCTCACATGCAACGGTGTCTCAAAAGCCTATGCCATGACGGGTTGGCGCATCGGTTATGCTGCAGGTCCTGTTGAATTGATCGCAGCGATGCGCAAGGTGCAGTCACAATCCACCTCGAACCCCTGTTCGGTCAGCCAATGGGCTGCGCTTGAAGCCCTGAATGGGACGCAAGATTTTCTTGCACCAAACAATGAGATCTTCAAACGCCGCCGCAATCTTGTCGTCGAGATGCTGAACCAGATCGACGGGATTTCCTGCCCGACACCTGAAGGCGCATTCTATGTCTACCCATCGATCGCTGGCCTAATCGGAAAAACCACTCCAACTGGCACCGTGATCGACTCGGACGAGGCGTTTGCAATCGCTCTTCTTGAAGAGGCCGACGTCGCCGTGGTGTTTGGCGCTGCCTTCGGCCTTTCGCCCAATTTCCGCGTCAGCTATGCAACCTCGGATGAAGCCTTGACCGAAGCCTGTACGCGCATCCAGAAGTTCTGCGCGGCCTTGAGCTGAGGTTCCCATGTCGACAGCCCTGCCCGAATACTATTTCCGCGTACGTGAAAATGGCGCGGCGGTGTTCAAGATCGACACAGAAAACCGCCAGCGTCGAATTGAGATGGACCAGATCGCGGTGATCAACATCCGCAATGGCGAGGTCAAGCCGCAGGGCCAGCGTGTTCTGAGCGATGCCGACAAAGCCGAAATCGCACGTTGGATGGAAGACCGAGCCGCCCTGCTGGCCCGCCGCGACATGGATGACATTCACCGCGCGGTCGATCACCTGAATCTGACGACACAGTGGGCGCAGTCCAAAGCCACGGACGAGCAACTGGAGGAGATCACGGACAGGCTGTTGATGGCTATGCACGATCTGCGGTCGGTTCTGGTTCGCAAGAAATCAGACAGGATCAGCAAGGGATAGCCCCTTAGGCGGGGACTTCTCCAACATAACGCACAGATCGCAACCAAAAGCGGGCCATCAGAAGAACCGCGGCGCAGGCAAGGCCCAGAACAAGGCCAAGCCAGACACCGATCCCCTCCATCCCCTGTACGAATCCAAAGAAATACGAAGACGGGATGCCAATCACCCAATAGCTAAGCGCGGCCATCACCATCGGCATTTTGGCATCCTGCAAACCACGCAGCAGGCCCAGCGCGATCACCTGTGCGCCATCCACAAGCTGGAACAATGCCGCCATGGCCAGCAGTCCGGTGCCGATCATCAAGATCTGAGGCCGCTGTGGATCATTGGCCTCCATGAACAGCGAAATCAAAGGCTCAGCACAAGTCAGGAACAGGATGACCGTCAGGACCGACATGATCAGAGACATCCCCGTTACCGTAATCGCGCCCTTTTCTAGATGAGCACGATCGCGACGGCCCAGCGCATTGCCCGCTCGGATGGTCGCGACATTCGACAGCCCCAGGTGCACCATGAACGTAGCAGATGCGAGGTTCAGCGCGATGCCATGCGCTGCCAGCGGCACCGGACCCAGCCAGCCCATCATGACGGCCGAGATCGCGAACAGCGACACCTCGGCCAGCGTTGTTAGGCCAATAGGCACACCCAAACGCAGGACGTTCATGAACATCTCCCAATCCGGGCGCCAAAAGCGTTGGAACAGGCTGTGTTCTGGCAGCGCACGCACCGCATAGATCACGACCGCAACAAGCGACACGATCTGTGTGACCACCGAGGCGATCGCCGCACCAGTAACTCCCAACTCGGGTGCACCCCAATTACCGAAGATCAGGGCATAGTTCGTCACGCCATTAACCACGGCAGCCACAACTGTAATCCACAGCACTATCTGCGTGCGTTCAAGCGCGGCCAGATAGGACTTCAAAACCATCACCAGCAACGCCGGGAACAAACCCCACCCTGCCACGCGTAGGTATTGTGATGCAGTTTCAGCGACTTGCGGCTCTTGCTTCAAGGCAATAAGCACCGGATAGGACCACCACATCAACGGCACAGTCACCGTTGCGTAAATCAGCGAAAGCCATAGCCCCATGCGCGTCGAACGACGAATGCTGGTTTCATTTTCTTCTGCAGCTGCGGTCGCCACCATCGGCATCACTGCCCAGCCAAACCCGGCACCAAACAAGAACAGTACAAAGTAGTAGCTATTGGCCAGCGTGACTGCAGCCAGCGCCTCGACCCCGTACCAGCCCAGCATGACTGTATCGGTTAAACCAATCGCATACTGTGCCAGATGCCCGCCGATTAACGGCAAGCCCAGCACCGTAATCGCGCGTAAATGGCCGGGATATGTCATCACCTTGTTCATTCCGCCAGCCTTAGGCTTGACCAAAGCGCAAGACAAGAGCGGAACAGATTTATTTCAAAATGAGACTTATATGCGAAGCATCAATAGGGCCATTACCCTTTCAGGGAAAGGCCCCATTCGCTAGCCAATCTTGGCATCAGGATGCAGCGCCGTTCCCAAAATATGGTCCGAGCGGTGAATTACGTGATGGGCCTGCCCAACGATCAACGGATCGGGATCACCCACAATTCTTTGATCTTTGTCCGGGTAATCCAGCGTCGATAGAAAGTGGCGCATGCAATTCAGACGCGCGCGTTTCTTGTCATTGGATTTGACGATGGTCCAAGGCGCATCGGCAGTGTCAGTGTAAAAGAACATTGCCTCTTTCGCCTCGGTATAATCATCCCATTTGCTGAGGCTGGCCTTATCTATCGGTGACAGCTTCCATTGCTTCAGTGGGTCCGTCTCACGGCTACGAAAGCGCCGTTGTTGCTCTGGCTGCGTAACCGAGAACCAGTATTTGTAGAGCTGAATGCCTGAGCGCACCAGCATCCGCTCTAATTCAGGCGTCTGCCGCATGAATTCCAAATACTCGTTGGGCGAGCAAAACCCCATCACCCGTTCCACGCCCGCGCGGTTATACCAAGACCGGTCGTAGAACACCATTTCTCCTACAGTGGGCAGTTGTTGCACATAGCGTTGGTAATACCACTGCCCCTTTTCCTCATCCGTCGGCTTGTTCAGCGCCACCACACGTGCCTGACGCGGGTTCAGATGCTCCATGAACCTTTTGATGGTTCCACCCTTCCCGGCGGCGTCGCGACCTTCGAACAATAGTACAAATCGCTGTCCGGTTTCCTGCGCCCACAATTGAACTTTGAGCAATTCAGCCTGCAACTCGGCCTTTTGTGCTTCGTAATCTTTGCGTGCCATCTTTTGGCTGTAAGGATAATTCCCGCTTTCAAAGGCTTGCCGGATTTTCTCGGGGCTTGGCGCGGAAACTTCCGCCTTTGAGGTAATCACGGCATTGATCTGTGGTGATTTCTGATCGGTCTGGGGCGTTGCATCCATGCATGTTCTCCTCGGTTTCACTGTCCGAAAGAGGGCTAGCAAATCTCCACCAATCCCGCTTTGATTGGTGTCAAATAGACTTAGGTTTTATCGAGGCGTGAAAGCTTGTGACCCGATCCTCTCTTGATCGGGCCCGGCTTTGATGGATGCGCTATTTGTTCGGCCACTAAGGTCGGCAGGGTTGCCACCTTTACCGATGCCCCCAGTCATCTGGGTTGTCAGAATTATTCGGCGACAGGCCCAGAACGTCCCCTTCCGTTGAACATCCAAGGCCCAATACGGTTCGATTGGCATAGGAAAAATACGAACACACTTGGTTGATCTCCAGGATTTCACCATCGTCCCACCCTGCATCTCGCAGGGCAATGACATCGGCTTCAGTCAATTCGCCCGGTGCCTCAGTCAGTTTACGCGCATAATCCATCGCAACGACCTGCGCCTTATCCAGCGGTGCCGACGCCGGATCACGCGCCTCAATCGCCACCCGGATCGCATCGCCGCGCGCTTGGTCCCGCAACAATCGCTGCAACCCGTTGAAGTGATGCTCAACGCAATACCCGCAGCGGTTCAGTGAACTCACCCATAAGCCCAGCGTTTCAAGAAACCACTTCGGAATCGTATTGGCCGAATGATGCAGTACATTCTTATAGAGCGCCATATGACCCTCCATCGAATGTGGCCGCAGAGAATGCGCCATCATGATGTTGTCGACGTTGTTGTCGGGTCCGGTTACCCGGTCATAGAGTTTGCGCAGCTTTCCTGTGGCCGCTTCGAACGGAATAGTTCTGATCCAACTCATGCATTGATATCCTTCTGGGTTTACCACTTTGAGTGTATTCGATTGGTAGTGAAGCGCAGTTACCATTCACATGCCCAACCACTTGATACCTGATGTAAGTTGTTTAACCATTCCCGTGTAACCGCAAGAAGGGAATGCCCCATGACGACGGCCATGAGACTTGCACCAGTATTATTAGCGGTAGTGTATTTTTCCGTTCCGACCAACGCGCAAGAGACCAAAGCTACAGATATCCGCAACGTTATCCTGACCAACCGCTCCGGCGATTGTGCCGATTATATTGGCGATTTCTCAGCGATAGTCGAAGATATCCAAAAAGCAACTTCGTATCAGTCGCAAGTCAAGATCGTGGCAGACGACGCAACCTGTACGATTGCGTCCAATGGAACTCCCAATCATGACTTCAACGGAGCCACCGCTCGATTTGCGAACGATTTTAAGCCTCTTCTTAGCGAATTTCAGGTTCCAAGAAATCCCAAGAAAGCGAGTAAACCTACACCGCTGGGCCAAAGGGCCTATAATGCGGTGTTGCTAAACGGCACTCCGGTCGATCTGCTTTCGGCTGGCTGTTATCGACCAAGTGGCCCACGTGCTGACAAAAACGGAAACGTTCTGGCTGGCTGCACCACTCGCGATCCCTGGCTTATTGACCCGCCCTCGTATGACAAATACTTCGGCGTTGACCTGCATAATGCGCATACCCAACCCGATGGTCGCTATCACTATCATTCAAATCCCAACGCTCTCTTCGTTGACCGAGTATTAGACAAGCCCTCCCCAGTCATAGGCTTCGCATCCGACGGATTTCCGATTTTCGGAACTATTTTCAAGGATTCCGATGGCAATATCCGCGCAGCTGTTTCTGGTTATTCACTGAAAACAGAGGAAAGACCCGCGCCGCCTGAAGGGCCGGGCGGAAAGCCAGACGGTACTTATATCGATGATTATACCTTCACCGGTCAAGGTGATCTGGACGAGTGCAACGGCATGACCGTTAACGGGCAATACGGATACTATGTCACAACAACATATCCATGGATCATGAATTGTTATGTCGGCACACCTGATCCTTCTTTCAGAAAATAGAGGATAGGAGGCACAACACCTCGCGCCCCTCTTCCCCCGGACCACATCACCTGCCATAATGGGGGAAACTCAAAAACAAGAGCAGCACCCATGCCCGACGATCTGTTGACGCCCGAAGTGACCAATACCTATGACGCCTCCTCGATCGAGGTGCTCGAAGGGCTGGAACCGGTGCGCAAACGCCCGGGCATGTATATCGGCGGCACGGATGAACGCGCGTTGCACCATATGGTGGCTGAAATCCTCGACAACTCGATGGACGAGGCGGTTGCGGGTCACGCCAACCGGATCGAGGTTGAACTGCACGCAGATTACGCCCTGACCGTTCGTGACAACGGGCGCGGTATCCCAATCGACCCGCACCCGAAATTCCCCGACAAATCCGCGCTTGAGGTCATCCTGTGTACCCTGCACGCGGGTGGGAAATTCTCGGGCAAAGCCTATCAGACCTCGGGCGGTCTGCATGGCGTGGGTGCGTCGGTGGTGAACGCTCTGTCGGATTCGATGGTCGTGCAAGTGGCGCGCGATAAGCAGCTATTCGAACAACGCTTCTCGCGCGGTATCCCTCTGGGACCGGTGGGAAAAGTAGGCGCAGCGCCCAATCGGCGCGGAACAACCGTGACCTTCCACGCGGATGCCGACATCTTCGGCCATCACAAGTTCAAACCGGCGCGCCTGTTCAAATCCATACGCTCCAAGGCCTATCTGTTCTCGGGCGTTGAGATTCGCTGGAAATCCGCCATCGACGATGGTGAAACCCCGACCGAGGCGACGTTTCACTTCCCCGGCGGTCTGTCGGATTACCTGAAGGAGACAATGAACGGCTCGTCGACCTATGCCGAGCAGCCCTTTGCCGGCACCGTGGACTTCAACGAGAAATTCGGCACCCCCGGCAAGGTCGAATGGGCGATCAACTGGACGCCCTCGCGCGACGGTTTCATCCAGTCATACTGTAACACCGTCCCCACCCCCGAAGGCGGCACCCATGTCGCCGGGTTCTGGGCCGCCGTCCTTAAGGGGATTAAGGCTTATGGCGAGCTGATCAACAACAAGAAGGCCGGTCAGATCACTCGTGACGACCTGATCACCGGTGGCTGTGCGCTAGTGTCGTGCTTTATCAGTGAACCGGAGTTCGTGGGCCAAACCAAAGACCGCCTTGCCACGGTCGAGGCACAACGGCTGGTCGAAAACTCGGTCCGCGACCATTTCGACAACTGGCTGGCGGCTGACACGAAATCCGCCGGGGCGATCCTCGACTTCCTCATATTGAGGGCCGAGGAACGCCTGCGCCGACGGGCCGAGAAGGAAACACAACGCAAGTCCGCCACTAAGAAACTTCGTCTCCCCGGCAAGTTGGTGGACTGTAGTAGTTCAACACGCGACGGCACGGAATTATTCATTGTCGAGGGTGACTCGGCGGGCGGCTCCGCCAAAATGGGCCGCGACCGCAAAACACAGGCCCTGCTGCCCCTGCGCGGCAAGATCCTGAACGTGCTGGGCGCGGCCAGTTCGAAACTGGGCACCAATGCCGAAATCAACGACCTGACCCAAGCGCTGGGTGTGGGGCTTGGCACCAAGTTCAACGTCGACGACCTGCGCTATGACAAGATCATCATCATGACCGACGCGGATGTGGACGGAGCGCATATCGCCTCGCTGCTGATGACGTTCTTCTTTACCCAGATGCGGCCCATGATCGATGCTGGGCACCTGTACCTCGCCTGCCCGCCCCTCTATCGCCTGACCCAGGGCGCCAAGCGCGTTTACTGCCTGGACGAGGCCGAGCGGGACGAGTGGCTTGAGAAAGGTCTGGGCGGCAAGGGCAAGATCGACGTCTCGCGCTTCAAAGGTCTGGGCGAAATGGACGCCAAGGACCTGAAAGAGACCACCATGGACCCCGCCTCCCGCAAACTGATCCGCGTCACGATTGATGAGGACGAACCCGGCGAGACCGGCGACCTTGTCGAGCGCCTAATGGGCAAAAAACCCGAACTGCGTTTCCAATACATTCAAGAGAACGCGCGGTTTGTGGAGGAGTTGGATGTTTGAGAGAAATGTGATAAACTAGCTAATTAGTTGTATTTTAAGCTAGGATTACTAATGCCGAACTCAATTGGTGAATGGGTCGGGCTGGTTGGTGGGTTGATTGGGATAGTTGGCGCCGGCGTTGCAAGTATAGCATTCGTTCTACAGTATTTCGCAACACGCGAAGAGCTACGCATAGTAGATTGCCAATACCACTATAGAACCGAAATTATCGAGGCCCAGGCCGCTATTAAAGTATATGCTGATGTTTTTCCGTCTCTAAGAGCTGCGGCCGCTAAAGCTGAAATTCTCCACAATGGAGACAAAGAAGACGAAAGTCTATTGATCGCTTACAGAGAAGCCGTTGAAAAACAAAACGACGCTAAAGAAGTAATTGAGCGCGCTAGAGCTCAAGAAGCCAATGCCAAGGAGGAGATTGTAAAATGCAGACATCCAGGAGAAGAAAATTTTCAGCAATCATAGTTTGCTTCACACTATTTGCCGGTCAAACAAATGCTTCGCCAGATTCTCGATCAACCCTTACGGATTTGACTAGCAGCGGTCTGGATACACTAATAATTTCGCTCCCGGCTCCAATTATTTTTTCTCCCCGGACTGTTAGAGAGTAAAACAATCTGGAGTTCTTTTTGTTCTCAATAAAATTAACAATTGTGGACTATCTAATCCTTAGACTTCAGAATGTCTAAGTTCCTCCACCGATTTGGCGAATACAAAGCGTCAGAAAGCATCGTATGGATGCCTACATTCATCGCTCAATATATCCACTGTTCATAGTTGATAATAGACACACTGCCTAAAATTATCATGTGAATCAGTCGCTGCGGATTGGCGCATGGTTGATGTCTTGTATCAAGCGCTGGGTTAAAAACGCGCGACACATCCCCGGTAGGCCGGGCTTCAGCCCGGCACGCCGCAACCCCCTTGCCTAACCCGTTGATCCCGTTCACACTTACCCTCAATCCGTCATCCAAGAACGACCTGTGAGGTTCCGAGCGTCCAAGACCCAATTTAACAACCAACAGATTCCGAACGGGAGGACAACATGAAAACACTAACCCTCGGGCTGGTCCTGACTCTGCTGGCCTCGGCAGCCCCCGCGCAGCAGATGCTTAGCACCGCATCCCCCATTCCAGACGGGGCCGAGACGCGGTTTTGCTATTATGGTGGCATGGCCTATTCACCGGACTCGTTCATCCTGCTGACCGGCGACAATACCGTCACTTCAACGATCAGTACGCGCGAGGAACGCCTGCTGCGGTGCCATCGCAATGACGATGGCTCTCTGACATGGCGACCGCAGAGCACGTTTCAGCTGAACAAGTAGGATGGGTTTCTAACCCGTCACTGCGGAACAAGTGCGATGGGGTTAAACCCCATCCTACCCTGCTTTGTCTTCCAACCACGCGACAATCTGTTCGGCTGGCCCTTCCCATCCCGGCTCCATGAACAGAAAATGCGCGTGGTTTTCCGCGGGCAGAAACGTCGCGCGATCTCCGTAGAGTTTCGCCAGCGCGCGGCAGGTATTGGGGTTCACGGCCCGATCCTCGGTGCCCGACACGATCAGAACCGGGCAATCGACCTTGTCGATATCCACCTTCATCGCGTGGTGATCGTCGAACATCCAGAAGAACATTTCGAACATCACCCGCCCGCTTTCCGGGCCGAGTTGGTCGAAGACTTCGTGCTGCTGAGCTTCGGGCATCTTGTTCAGCGCGAAAGGGGCCATCAGGTCAAAATCGACGCGCATGGGCTGTTTCCAGAATGCCCCGCCTTCCATCAAAGCGCGCGGCACGGCGCGTTCGTCATCGGTTTCGGGCAAGGTGCCCCAGGCCGCGTTCGGGTTGATCAGGACGATGGCACTGGCCAAGCCCCGAGACGCCACCTGCTGCGCCACCACCCCTGCGATAGCGTGCCCGAGCAGAACCGGTTTGCCGTCCAACCCCTGCACGAAATCGGCAATGTCATCGGCGTAATCCATGACGCTGGTATCCGTCAGGCCAGGATCGGGATCTGCCTTGGGATCTCCGCCATGAAAGCGCAGCGCGGGTGTATGCACTGTCCAGCCGCGTGCGCGGAAGAACGCGGCGTAATCCTGCATGCACCACGGCCCGGCAAAGGCCCCGTGGATCAGAACAATCTCTTTTGTCATGAAAATCTCCCTCACCTCTGATCAGTATGAGAGGTGAGGGATGATATCTGCAAGCCTGTTAAAGCGCGGTTCTGAACAGCGTGGTCAGATTGTCCTCGGTCAACTCGATCGGGTTGCCGCCACAGGACGGGTCGATGATCGCGCCTTTGACCAGTTCGGGGATCGACACTTCGGTCACGTCTAGGTCGGACAGTTTGCGCGGAATGCCGAGCGAGTCGTTGAACTCCTGCACAAAGGCACGGAAGCCGTCGAAGCCGCCATCGATGCCCAGATAAGCCGCTGTCTGTTGGAAACGATCCGCAATGGCAGGCGCGTTGAAATCCAGCACGGTCGGCATGCACACCGCGTTGGTCGTGCCGTGGTGGGTATTGAACATCGCACCAATCGGGTGACTCATCGCATGGATCGCACCAAGACCCTTCTGGAAAGCTGTCGCCCCCATCGCCGCCGCACTCATCATCTGGGCGCGCGCTTCGATATCGGTGCCATCGGCATAGGCACGCGGCAGATAATCCTTAACCAGCCGCATGCCTTCCAGCGCGATGCCCTGAGACATGGGGTGATAATGCGGGCTGCTATACGCCTCAACGCAATGGGCAAAAGCGTCGAGACCAGTACCGGCGGTGATGAACTTGGGCATGCCCACCGTGAGCTCAGGATCGCAGATAACAACCGTTGGCAGGACCTTGGGGTGGAAGATGATCTTCTTGGCATGTGTCTCAGAATTGGTGATGACGCTGGCGCGCCCCACTTCGGACCCGGTTCCGGCGGTCGTGGGAACGGCGATGATTGGCGCGATGGCATCGGCATCCGCTCGGGTCCACCAGTCGCCGATGTCCTCAAAATCCCAGACCGGGCGGGTTTGACCGCACATGAAGGCAACCATCTTGCCAAGATCCAGCCCCGAGCCGCCACCAAAAGCGATCACCCCATCATGGCCGCCCGCGTTATAGGCTGCAACACCGGCCTTGAGGTTCTTTTCATTGGGATTCGGGTCCACCTCGGAAAACAACCCGCGGCCCAAACCTGCGGCCTCCATGATATCCAGCGTCGCAGTTGTGATTGGGAGATCAGCCAGTCCCTTGTCTGTGATTAGCAGCGGCTTGCTCATACCCGCAGCTGTACAAGCCTCGGGCAATTCCTTGATCCGCCCTGCCCCGAATTTGATCGCAGTCGGATAAGACCAGTTTCCAACAAGTGTCATGTCAGATTTCCTTCTTAATAAGGGCCTGCCCCGGCGAGGGGGTTAATCCGGGGCAGGCAAATCGTCCTTAGCCCGTTACCTTCTTGAGGTGATAGGATTTGGGACGTGTCAGATTGTGGTAGCCGATGACAGACAAGCCGCCACCGCGCCCGGTGTTCTTGCAACCCGTCCAGCAAAGGCCGGGGTCTAGGTAGTCCGCTCGGTTCATAAAGACGGTGCCGGTTTCGATCAGATCGCCAACACGCGCAGCCCGATCCACATCGCGCGTCCAGAGGCTTGCGGTCAGGCCAAACTCGCTGTCATTCATCAGCGCGATAGCTTCCTCGTCTGAAGACACTTTCATAATGCCGACGACGGGTCCAAAACTCTCATCCCGCATAACGCGCATGTCATGGGTGACATTGGTCAGGATCTGAGGTGTCAGATATGCGCCACCATCATCCTCGGGGAACGTGTCGATATGGGCCACCGCGCCAGCCTCGACCGCCTCGGCAATCTGCGCCCGTACCTCATCGGCAAAGCGCGCATTGGCCATCGGGCCCATCGTTGTCTCAGCATCTAGCGGGCTGCCCAGCTTATACTCCTTCACGATCTCCACCGCTTTGGCGACGAATTGATCGTAAAGGCTTTCGTGCACGTAAATCCGCTCGATCCCGCAACAGCACTGACCCGCGTTGAACATGGCGCCATCAATCAGAGTATCCACCGCCGCATCCAGATCGGCATCTTCCATCACATAGCCCGGATCCTTGCCACCCAGTTCGGTGCCGACGCCGGTGAAGGTCCCCGCCGCGGCGTGCTCCATCGCTTGGCCACCACCCACTGAGCCGGTGAAGTTCACAAAATCAAACGCCTTGCCTGCGATCAGATCATTGGTCACGTCATGGCTCAGAAAGACATTCTGGAACACATCTTCTGGCACACCAGCTGCATGGAAAGCCTGCGCCATGCGCTCGCCCACCAGCAGCGTCTGTGTGGCATGTTTCAACACCACCGTATTACCAGCGATCAGCGCCGGAGCCACCGTATTGATCGCTGTCATGTATGGGTAATTCCAAGGTGCCACCACGAATACCACCCCATGCGGGATGCGCTTTATGTAGCGCTTGAAGGTCCCATCTTCGCCCACGGCGATATCGGCCAGAGACGCCTCGGCGATCCCGGCCATATGGCTGGCACGTTCGTTGAACCCGCCAAACTCACCGCCATAGCGCACAGGACGTCCCATCATGTGCGCAAGCTCTGGCACGATCTCATCATTCATCGCACCAACTGCGGCCACGCCCGCCATGACAAGATCAATCCTCTCCTGCAGCGGACGCACCGCCCACGCTGCCTGAGCCGCACGTGCACGCGCAGCAACCTCAAAAGCGGCGTCCTGTGACAACACCTCGCGTTCGGCAAAAACCGACCCGTCAATCGGCGAGACACATTTCAACATCTGTCCCATATTCACTCCATTTCCGAAAGAAACAGGATCCCTGCTTCATCTGGCCATAAATATCTCGGGGAGCGCGAGGGGCTGGCCCCTCGCTTCCACCCTCTCAAGCCCGCTCAAACCCGCGGGCAACTTCCCAATCGGTCACCACGCGCTCGAATTCCTCAATCTCCACTTCCGCCGCGCGGGCATAGTGATCGACAACCTCATCCCCCATCGCTGTGCGCAACATGGCCGAGCCATGCAGCGCTTCCCGCGCCGCTTGCAGATTGCCCGGGATCATCCCGGTCTCACCCTGATAAACATCGCCCGTGGTGGGGGGCTGCAACTCCAACCCTTCTTCTATGCCAGCGATCCCCGCAGCCAGCATCCCCGCCATCGCCAGATATGGGTTCATGTCCGAGCCCGGGATACGGCATTCCACCCGAACCGCTTTGGTTCCGTCTCCGCACAAACGGAAACCCGCAGTCCGGTTATCCACCGACCAGATAATCCGCGTCGGCGCAAAAGTACCCTTCATGAACCGCTTGTAGCTGTTAATGTAAGGTGCCATGAAATAAGTGTAGTCGGCGGCGTACTTCAACAAACCCGCCATATAGCTTTTCATGATCGCCGACATTCCAAGCGGATCTTTTTCGTCGAAAAAGATCGGCACCCCATCCGCCCAAAGCGACTGATGCACGTGTGAAGAACTGCCGACTTTCTCATGATGCCATTTCGGCAGGAAAGTCGCCGCATGACCGTGCTGCCATGCAATCTCTTTCACCGCGTTTTTTGCGATCGAGTGATACTCAGCCGTGTCCATCGCCGGCGCGTATTTGATGTTCAGCTCTTCCTGCCCGGTCTCGGCCTCACCCTTCGTGTTCTCGACCGGTATCCCCGCATCCCACAGATGGTTGCGGATCGGGCGCATCACATGCTCTTCCTTGGTGGTCTGGAGAATGTGGTAGTCTTCGTTATAGCCCGAGATCGGCTCAAGATCGCGAAAGCCCTCCTTGCGGATCTGATCAAAGCTCTTTTCGAACAGGAAAAACTCCAGCTCGGTCGCGCACATCGCATCATAGCCCATCGCCTTCAGCCGGTTCACCTGACGTTTCAGGATCGAGCGCGGCGCGTGCGGCACTTCCTCATGCGTGTGATGATCCAGCACATCGCACATCACCATCGCCGTACCTTCCAGCCACGGCACCGGACGCAGGGTGCTCAGGTCCGGTTTCATCACATAATCGCCATACCCCCGTTCCCAACTGGTTGACGCATAACCATCGGGCGTTCCCATTTCGAGATCGGTGGCCAGCAGGTAATTGCAACAATGGGTTTCCTCCCATGCGCCAGCAACAAAGTGCCCTGCGTGAAACCGTTTGCCCATCAAACGGCCCTGCATATCGACCATGCAGACCAGCACGGTATCAATCTCTCCGGCAGAAACCTGCGCCTTAAGATGCTCGAACGTCAGCATTATTCACCTCTGCGATGCGCGAGAATTTTCGTCGAAAATTCTTGACCTCTGTTTGGTCCGGCCCGCATTAAAGCGGACCGGTCCTGTTCTGTCAGCCGTAGCGGTAAGGCCGACCGGCCTTGAGCATCTCGGCATTATAGCGTTTGAAGATATCCACAACCTTTGCCTTGGTCTCGGATTCTGCTGCGATTTCATCCCAGAATTTCACAGCAGCCTCTTCGACCGTTGCCCATTCCGCGTCGGGGATGGTGGTCAATTGCATCTTGGTTCCGTTAACCCGCAGATTGGCCTCGCCACCCCAATACCACCACTGACGATAATAATGCGACTGGTCACAGCACACTTTGAACAGCGTCTGCAGATCTTCGGGCAACTCGTTCCAGCGGTCCATATTGGCAAAGAAATGGCCCGCCCAGGCACCTGAGATGTTGTTGGTCAGGAAGTAGTTGGTTACATCCGCCCAACCCACAGTATAGTCTTCGGTGATACCTGACCAGGCGATACCGTCCAGCTCGCCGGTCTGTACCGCAACCTCGATGTCCTCCCATGGCAGAGTCACAGGAACCACACCAAACTGGCTGAGGAACCGGCCCGCCGTTGGGAAGGTAAAGACACGCTTGCCTTGCAAGTCCGCGAGGCTGTTGATCGGGTCTTTGGTGGCAAAGTGGCACGGGTCCCACGCTCCGGCGCTGATGTGTTTGACACCGACCTTGGAATATTCTTCGTCCCAGATCTCGTTCAGGCCCCATTGGTTGAACAGCACTGGCACATCGAGCGAGTAGCGTGAGGCGAACGGGAAGTAACCACCGAACACCGTGACTTCGGTTGGCGACGCCATCGAGTCGTCGTCCGACTGCACCGCGTCAATGGTGCCCTTCTGCATAGCGCGGAACAGCTCGCCGGTCGGGACCAGCTGATCGGCATAGAACAGCTCGATCTGCATGCGGTCGCCAGCGATCTGGTTGAACATCTTGATGGCCGGATCGATCACATGCTCGGCCAGTGCTGGGCCCGCATAGGTCTGCATCCGCCAGGTGATCGTGCTCTGCGCCAGTGCAGGCGTTGCCAGAGGTGCTGCGGCAACACCGACACCTGCGGTTTTCAGAAACTTACGTCTTGTCGTCATGTCAATTTCCTCTCCGTTAAAGTTTGGGTGCCCGTTTGCCGGGCCTTCTGGTTAATTTCCGTAAACATACCCGGGCAGCCACAAGGCGATCTCGGGGAACGTCATGATGATCGCGAGCGCTAGGATCATCACCCCGACAAAAGGCACGATCGAGCGATAGATGTCTTTCAGGCTGATCTCGGGCGGCGCCATGGCGCGCATCAGGAACAGGTTATAGCCAAAGGGTGGCGTCATATACGCGATTTGGGTCGTGATGGTGTAAAGGACGCCGTACCAGATCAGATCAAAGCCGAGCGCACCGACCAATGGCACATAAAGCGGGGCGACAATGACCAGCATCGCGGTGTCGTCCAAAAACGTACCCATCACGATAAAGCTGAGCTGCATCAAGATCAGGATCAGCCAGGGCGACAGACCAAGTTGCTCGGTGAACAGGTTTTCTATTGCCTTCACCGCGCCTAGCCCGTCAAACACCGCACCAAAGCCTAGCGCTGCAAGAATGATCCACATGAACATGCAGGAAATTGCCAGCGTCTGTTTGGTGCAGTCCTCGAAAATCTTCCACGTCATTCGACGCTTGAGGATCGACGCCACCAGCGCTGCCAGCGCCCCGATGGCCGAGCTTTCCACCAGAGAGGTCCAGCCGTTCACGAAGGGCAGCATCATCGCGGCAAATATGATCAACGGCAAAGCCCCTGCCCCGAGAAGGCGCAGCTTTTCGGCCCGAGGCACTTCGTGCGCATCTTTCATCGCAGGGCCCAGATGTGGCTGAAGGCGGCATCGGATCCAGATATAGAGGATGAACATCGACGCCATCAGCAGCCCCGGCACAATGCCAGCCAACCACAGCTGTCCCACAGGCTGCCGTGCGATCATCGCGTACAAGACCAGAACAACCGACGGCGGCACAAGGATGCCAAGGCTGGACCCGGCCTGAATGACCCCAGTCACCATGGTTTTGTCATAGCCGCGCCTTAGCAGTTCAGGCAGTGCGATCGTTGCCCCAATAGCCATACCGGCCACGCTGAGCCCGTTCATCGCCGAGACCAGCACCATCAGACCGATGGTGCCGATGGCAAGCCCACCGTTTACCGGCCCCATCCAAACATGGAACATGCGATAGAGATCGTCAGCCAGACGGCTCTCGCTGAGGACATATCCCATGAAAATGAACATCGGCAGGGTCAGCAGCGGATACCATTTCATTAGTTTCATCGCCGCAGAAAACGGAATGTCCTGCCCGCCTGTCCCCCAAAGCGCCAGCGCGGCAACGGCCGCAACGGCACCAATCGCCCCAAAAACGCGCTGCCCGGTGAGCAGCATCAGCATCATCGAGGCAAACATAAAAATGGCGATAAATTCCTGGCTCATGCCCGCGCCGCCCCGATCTCTTGCCCGTTGATTCGCGCAATGTCTTTGAAGAATTCTGAGATTGCCTGCAGCAGCATCAGGAAGAAGCCGAACACCATGATCGCCTTGATGGGCCAAATGTAGGGCCGCCATGCGGTAGATGAACGCTCCAGCCGCCCAATCTCTTCGCTGCCGGTTAGAAGGCCGGTGAAATAGGTGACAGGTTCATCACCCCAATAGCCAAGGCTGTAGGCGGTTGAACCGAGGCCACCATAGAAAAGGACGCCGAGATACAGGATCAGTAGCATCACTGTGAAAGCGTCGAACCATGCCTTCTTGCGATGGCTCCAATTGTGGTAGAATAGGTCCATCCGAACGTTCGATCCCATCTGGATCGAATATGGCCCGCCCATGATGTAATAGGTCACCATCGCGAACTGCGCCATTTCCAGAGTCCACAGCGATGGGAGGAAAAACGTTTTCGAGATCGATGACCACAGCAGAATGCCCATCATCACAAACAGGCCCCACATCATCACCCGGCCAATCCGATAGTTCACCGCATCGACCACTCGCACATATGTTGCCATCGCCCTGATCATGCGACGTCTCTGCTGCGCATGATCGACAATGTGCGATTGATCCATGGCGCCAGGCAATCCGCCATGACTTGCTGCTGCTCATGGGTCTGGATCAAGTCGTTTCGGACCTCGATCATGACATTCAACAGCCCATTGGGCATCGCATGGCAATCCAACGTATGAGCAACACCATCTGCTGCCGAATAAGGTTCGTTCAGGCGCGTAATCAGCGGCAAATCGGGGTCTGCGCTGGTTATCATCTTTTTGGCGAATCGCGCGTCCTTGCCATGTAGCAACCCGAGTTCGACATCGCGGGGAGTGCCCCGATACACAGGCGTGAAGCTGTGCACCGTTACCATCAACTCTAACGAATGAATGTGCTGGGATATGGTATCATTCAGCGCCTGCGCAAATGGTGCATAGACGCCATCAACGCGATCTTGACGCGCCTTTGGTACCAAATCGACATTGGCGGGGATCACGGTGTCTTCGCTCTGTGCCGGTATTGCATCGCGTGCCTCGGGCGGGCGGTTACAGTCATAGACCAGCCGCGAAATTTCACCCTGCACCAGAACGCCGTCCAGCTGTCGGGCAAGCGACTGGGCGACCGGCAGCGCGCCCGGATCCCAAGCGATGTGGCTGCTCAGCGCTTCGGAATTTAGACCCATGTCCCCCAGCCAAACCGGAATTCGACGAGATGCATGTTCGCAGACCACCACGACCTTGGGCTCACCTGTCGTCTCGCCGATGCGAACGACCGGGCCAAAGTCAGGGCAAACATTGATTGCAGAGGGGTCGCGTGATTCCATGTGGAAAAATTTCCACAGACAATCTTCACCTGTCAATAATTTTCCTGTACAAAACCTTACACACAAGATTGCTTTGTCAAATTTTATACAGCAATGTGTCCGTCAACTGACTGAGGAACTTGCCGTGCGGGTGACAGAAAGGCTCCATGCGCATCGCGAAACGATGACGCCGTCTGAACGACAGTTGGTAAATGTGCTTTTGGATGACTATCCGATGGCGGGCCTTGGCAGCATAACGGAACTGGCGAGCGTCGCCTCGGTATCGACGACGACAGTTGCACGGATGCTGCAGAAAACTGGATTTGAGGGTTACCCCCAGTTTCAGGCTGCGATCCGTGGCGAAGTGAAAGAGATGATCTCGGGTCCCGTGGCCAAACGCGATGTCTGGCAAAATGACCTGCCTGAAGAACACATCCTCAACCGTTATTCACGTCAGGCGCTTGAAAACCAGAAACGTTCGATTGATGAGATTGACCCGGCAGAATTTGACAGTTTCTGCCGCCTGCTCTGTGATCCCAGCCGGCGCGTTTTCATCACCGGGGGCCGGATCACCGGTGCGCTGGCGCAATACCTATATCTTCACCTGCAAATGATCCGCCCGGATGTGAAGCTGTTGTCTGACGCCGCTTCTTGGACCCACGATCTTCTGGAAGTGCGTGAGGGCGATGTGTTGGTCGCATTGGATGTGCGCCGGTATGAGAACACAACCCTGCTGATCGGACAGCTCTGCCACGAACGCGGGGCCGAGGTGGTTCTGCTGACAGACCAATGGCGATCCCCGATCCATCGACTGGCGAAACATACATTTGCCGCCCGTATCGCAGTACCTTCCGCCTGGGACTCGATGGCGTCGTTGTTGGTTTTGCTAGAATGCGTGGTTGCAGAGATGCAAGAACGCCTATGGGACAGCGTTAAACAGCGTACAGACGAGTTAGAGCAGGCGTTCGACCGCACAAAACTGTTCCGCAAATTCGGCCAAAGCTCTGGGTCCTGATCGCATCCAAAGCGTTATCGGGTACAACTGCGCGTGAGGACTGTTGTCAGTTTCCGCGCAAGCCGTACACTCCCCTCCATGACATTTATTGCCGACAATCAACTGCCGCTGCTGATCCTGGCCTTCCTGATTGGCCTGATCGGCACCGGGTTCCTGTTCCGTAAGCCCGCAGGCCATCGGGCGTGGAAACTTGCGGATCTGGTCTGGGTCGTCCTGGGCGGGATTGGTGCGCTGGTGGCGGTCATGGCGGGGCTCTACACGTCGGACAGTTCTCGGCTGGACCGTCAGATTGATGTGGCCTATGCCGCCACACTTGCGTTCGACCGAGATGCCGCAAGATTCCGACTGCGTTTCTGCGATCCGGCCTATGACCCGGACACGGCCGTTTTATGTGAGAAGGTGGAATTCCTGTCAGCCTCGACCGCAAGCAATGCCGATTTACCTTTGTTTATTGCCGTCACAAACGAAGTGGCGCCGCTGCAAGGGCTTCATTTTCTGTTCGGCCGCACCACTCAGGATGACATGGACGAGGCGCGCGAAATGACGGCAAAGGCGGATGCGTTCAGCATTGATCAGTTCCTTGTTTTCACCTCACTGGATGAAGCAACACAAACCGCGATTGACAACATGCGGCGCAAAGTGCCTGCAATTGCCGGAGATTATCTGATCCTGGCTCAGAGTTACGACGATCTGATCGAACAGGTCGGCAAGCTCAAGGACGAATGGGAATACCTGCAGGCAAATGCGCATATTTTAGTGCTGCAGATTATCGCCTTGTGCCTCGTCAGCTTTGCCGCGCCCTTCCGGCTGGGCAAGTCCATCGTCGAACTGCGCACCGCGTTCAACCCCGATACGACTGCGCCAAAAGGTGCGGATCAGCCCCAAGAAAGTACCGCGCCAGTGTCCAAAGGTTCCGTCCACCCCGCCGAAACCAGCCCTGACGGATATAGCGTTCCGCACTCGTAACCGCGTCAGCCTTTAACAGTACTGGGCGCGGCAATGCACGAATCAAGGCCACGTCTTCCATCAGCGGCTGATCCGGGAACCCACCAGCTGAAGTATAGTCCTGGCGACGCACCAGCAGCCCCTGATCGCCATAAGGCAATCGAAACAGACGGCTACGCAGATTGGCCCAAGCGGCGACCCAACTGGCACCAAACCCGCTGGCACGAAATCGTAACCGGAATGCTGCTGGCTGGTCCGTTTCCAGATGCTCTGCAACCACGGTACTCCAACCCGATTGCAGCTCCGTGTCGGCATGCAGAATCAATAGCCAATCACCCAGGGCCTCTGCACATCCTCGCTGCAACTGCCCGCCGCGCGATGCAGGGCCAGTCACGATCCGGGCTCCTGCCTCATCAGCGATTTCCAGCGTCGGGTCGTCCGAACCGCCATCGCTTACGATCAACTCGCGGATCAGTCCGGTCTGGAGCCCTTCCATCAACGCCTGCAAGGTGCCCGGCAGGGCCTGCCCCGCATTCAAGGTTGGAATCACGATAGAGATCGGGGCGGACACGTCTGAAACCCTCTGGTCATGGCAGCGCGATCTCCTATATCACGAGGCCAGACGAAATAACGAGGATCAACCCATGTCCAATCGCCGCATTCTGCGCCTGTCCGGCAAGGATACCGAAAGCTTTCTGCAGGGGCTGATCACAAATGATGTGCAGCGGCTGGACGACGGTCTGGTCTATGCCGCTCTTTTGACCCCACAAGGTAAGTATCTGGCCGACTTCATTCTGAAGCGGGATGGTGCCTCGATTTTGCTGGATGTGGCCGAAACACTGGCCGATGGGCTTGCCAAACGGTTGACCATGTACAAGCTGCGCGCGGATGTAACCATCGACGAAACTGATCTTAATCTTCAGCGCGGCACCGGCCCTGCGCCGGATGGCGCCCTGCCCGACCCTCGGCACTCTGATCTGGGATGGCGCGCCTACTCCGCTGCGCCCGAAGGCGATGACGGAACCGACTGGAATGCGATCCGAGTTCGGCATTGTATCCCCGAAACAGGTATCGAATTAACGCCCGACAGCTATATCCTTGAATCCGGTTTCGAGGCCCTGAACGGGCTGGACTTCAAAAAGGGCTGCTATGTGGGTCAGGAAGTCACCGCGCGCATGAAGCACAAGACCGAGCTGCGCAAAGGGCTACGTGTTGTCGAGATCGAAGGCGCGGCACCGGTCGGGACCGAGATTCAATCAGGCGGCAAACCCGCCGGTGTGTTGTTCACGCAGTCTGACGGTAAGGCGATCGCTTATCTTCGGTTGGATCGCGCGAGTGATAACATGCAGGCGAGTGACGCGAGGCTCAAACTGCCAAGCTGATCTTTGTTGCCGAGCCGGCACGGCCTCTTGCCTCTAGACTAATGCGCAGTTGAAGCTGCCAAGCTGCTCGGTATCACTATTGGTATTCGGCCAAACGGGGTACTTGGATGTTACGCCTTTATACTGCGATATGGCGTGTCAGCGCCGGGCGGCAAATCATTCTCATATTACTGTCCTTGGCAGTCGCTGCGCTTGCTGCAGCACCGCTGGAGTTTCAGCGCGACATCATCAACCACCTGACCTCGGACAGTATCGAGGTTGATCACCTGCTATTGCTTGGCGCTGGAATGATGGGTGTCATTTTACTGAGCCTCGCGTTGAAGTGGGTGCTTGGGTATCGGGCCGGAACACTGGGCGAAGACATCATCCGCCTTATCCGGGGACGACTGCTGGTGCGCGCAATCGATGTCAAAGCCGAGGGGCCCGACCTAGGTTCAGGCACGATGACAACAGCCATATCCGCCGAGGCGGAAGAGCTGGGTAAATTCGCAGGCGGTGCGTTCTCCGATCCGGTTGTGCAGATCGGGACCTTGATAAGCGTGATCGGCTACATCTCGGCCACACAACCAGGGTTGGGATTGATCGCGCTGTCCATGATTGTACCGCAGATCATCATTGTGCTGGCTTCGCAGCGTAAGGTGAATGTCTTCGTGGCCGAGCGTGTACGGATACTGCGCAGCGCAACCGACAGTGTGACGCATAAGGACCTTGAGGCAGCCTCAAAAGCGATTGAGACGCAATTCGACGAGATATTCGAGACCCGCCGCAAGATGTTTATCTGGAAACTCTCGGCCAAGTTTCTACTAAGCGTGATCAACGGCGCGGGTACCGTCGGCATCCTGATGCTGGGCGGCTGGCTTGTTCTGCAAGGTCGCACCGATGTCGGCACCGTTGTGGCCGCGATTAGCGGCCTTGGCCGCATTCAAGGACCTACAGCATTTCTGATCGCGTTTTATCGACAGGTCAGCGCCAATCGCATCAAGTACGAGTTGATGTTAGAGCTGTTCGGAGATCACCCCGAGCGCTATCGCGTTCGCCCCCAATAAAAAAGGGCCGCTCAGCGACCCTTTGTTTGGTGAAGCTGCAGGACGTCAGGCGCGTTCGGAATATTCCATGGTCTCGGTATTCACCACAATCATCTCATCCTGCCCGACAAAGGGCGGAACCATGACCTTTACACCATTGTCCAGAACGGCCGGTTTGAACGAGTTCGCGGCGGTTTGCCCTTTGACGACCGGCTCGGTCTCGACGATCTTGCAGGTGACCTTCTGAGGCAGCGTGGCGTTCAGAGCCTCGCTCTCGTAGAACTCGACCACAATGGTCATGCCGTCCTGCAGAAACGGGCGGCGTTCGCCCAAAAGGTCCGAAGGCAGTTCGATCTGTTCGTAGGTCTCAGAATCCATGAACACCAGCATGCCATCGGATTCGTACAAGAACTGCTGATCTTTTTGCTCAAGCCGTACACGCTCAACTTTATCTGCCGAACGGAACCGTTCGTTCAGCTTTGAGCCATTGCGCAGGTTGCGCAGCTCGACCTGCGCAAAAGCACCGCCTTTACCGGGCTTTACATGATCCACTTTGACAGCTGCCCACAGCCCATCGTTATGCTCAAGCACATTGCCGGGGCGAATTTCGTTCCCATTTATCTTGGGCATGACTTAAATCCTTCACAAACGGTTGATGCGTCAGTTGTTGTCCCTATATCTGGCGTGACCACACCTGACAAGACAACGAAACCTAGTGCTGCACACGCAGCAAGCTATGCAAATGACGCAACGTAGTTATGCAATTTAGGTGTATCCGAATCGCATCTAATAGGTCATAAGGACCGTCACGCCGAAAATTGCAAGAGCAAGAAAAACAGGAAAAACGAGATGAGAGATTTCGTTGACGGCACGGCCTTTAACAACGAACAAGGCAATCGTGCACGTAAACTTTTCGCAGCCGTTGTACTGGCTGCACTGGATGATGCCATCGCTGACGACAAGAAGTATGGCAATGGACCAGAACAAATTGCCCGCTGGGCGCGTTCGCGCGATGGGCGCGAAGTATTGTCATGCGCCGGTATCGACCCAAATGAGCGGGTTGTCGGCGGGTTGATGGAGTTCGTTGGTCGTGGCGTGCGCACATCTGTTGCACTGTCGCGCGAAGAAAGCGAACGTCGGAATGCGGCACAGCAGGCTGAAGCGGCCTGATTGATCCCGGCATCCAATTGAAAAAACGCGCCCTGACATCAGGGCGCGTTTTTCATTTGTGAGATCAGAAATACATGATCCATTGCCGCGCAACCCAAAGCTCGGCTGCAAGCAGAACTGTAAACAGCAGTTTTGACGAAGCTGACAAACCGCGCTGCCATAAGACTGCATAGGCAGCGATGCACATGGCCATTGAGACCGGTGCAACCCAAAACGCGTAATGTGCGCTGTCCCAATAACTGACCGGACTGTGAAAAACCCAGGAACTGAATGGCCAAAACTGCGGGCGGCCATCACCTGCATGCAGGAAAAAGTCCATCACGAGATGCAGCAGCCCCGCCGATGCGCCAACGGTTAACAGGCGCCATCCTCGCCACAGCCCCAACCCCAGCGCCAATCCCCACAGAACAAACGAGTTATCGATCGCAAACACGGTTTGCCATGCCGGCGAAAAGTAGAGCTGATCAAACACAACTTGCGGCGGGATATTCAAGACAAACACCGAGGCACTGACCATCACATAGAGCGACAGGTCAGGCAGCAACGATCCGAACAGCGCAGCCCCAAGGGTCGGCCCCCGAGCCGGGCGCGCAAAAACGGCAGCGCCGATCAAAAGATGCGCAGGTGTGTTCATCTGGGGCTTTTCCTTTGGCCTTGAATCAGGTCATCTGCGCCTGAGCATAGGAGACAGGCCATGGCACGGTCCATCATGATTCAGGGCACTGGCAGCAATGTCGGCAAATCGGTTTTGGTGGCCGGCTTGGCTCGCGCATACACCAGACGTGGGCTAAGGGTCGCTCCGTTCAAGCCGCAGAACATGTCGAACAATGCCGCCGTGACCGAAAACGGCGGAGAAATCGGGCGCGCGCAAGCCTTGCAAGCGCGGGCAGCAAAACGGCCAACCCATACGGATATGAACCCGATCCTGTTGAAGCCTGAAACCGATACGGGCGCTCAGATCATTCTACAGGGTCAGCGCGCTGGCACCATGAAAGCAGGCGATTACCGCAAGGATAAATCCAAGCTGCTGGGTGCAGCTCTGCAAAGCTTCGACCGGCTTTGCAGCGATGCCGATCTGGTGCTGATCGAAGGCGCAGGAAGTCCGGCAGAGACCAATTTGCGCAAAGGTGACATTGCCAATATGGGATTTGCCAGTGCCGCTGGGGTTCCGGTTGTTCTGGTCGGTGATATCCATCGCGGCGGCGTGATTGCCCAGATCGTTGGGACTCAGGCCGTTCTAGAGACCGGGGATCTCGAGATGATCCGAGGCTTTGCAATAAACAGGTTCAAAGGAGACGTTTCCCTATTTGATGAAGGACGCGATGATATCGCAACCCGAACCGGTTGGCCCTGCTTGGGTGTGGTGCCATGGTTCCATGACGCCTGGAAACTTCCTGCCGAAGATATGATGGACATTCGCTCTCACGCTGGTGGCGCTTGCAAGATCGTCGTGCCGCAGCTTGAGCGCATGGCGAATTTCGACGATCTCGATCCACTTTCTGCAGAACCTGAGGTCACGGTCGAGATCGTCCCCGCGGGTCGCCCTCTGCCCGGAGATGCCGATCTGGTGTTGCTGCCTGGCAGTAAATCTACAATCGGTGATCTCGCCTATTTCAGGGCACAGGGCTGGGACATCGACCTCTATGCTCATGTCCGCCGTGGTGGCCATGTTCTTGGTCTGTGTGGTGGTTATCAGATGCTGGGAAAAACCATATCAGACCCTGATGGCGTCGATGGCCGCCCCGGTCAGGTCGACGGGCTGGGGCTGCTGGATATCAGGACCGTTATGGCAGGCAAAAAGCAAGTCACACTGCGCTCAGCAACCGCCCTGCCCGGTCGTGAACCTGTCAGCGGTTATGAAATCCATATGGGCAGAACCGATGGCCCGGATTGCGCGCGCGCTTGGTTACAGATCGAGGGGCGCCCAGAGGGCGCCGCCAGCGCCAATGGACGCATTCGCGGCAGCTATCTGCATGGGATTTTCACATCAGATGCATTTCGCGCCAGCTACCTCGGCGAATTGGGCGTGACATCAGAAAACGCCTATGAGGATGGCGTCGAACAAGTGCTGGACGACCTTGCCGACCATCTGGAACAGTATATGGACCTAGATCTGCTTTTATCGCTGGCGCAGACACCGCGCGAGACTTAAGCCTTAGTCAACATCCGACGCGGCCATCGCTCGTGTGATCTCGCGTCGAACCATCTTGCGCAGATTCTTTGTAATCCGCTCTCCCAGTGCGCCTTGCAGCTCTTCCCGGACAATTTGAGCAACAAGCTCGCGCAATTCTTCTTCGCCAATCGTCACATCAGTTGGCTTTTTAGCCATAGCTTCCACCACGGACGGATCGCGAACGAAAATCGCCTCCGATCTGAATCCTGTTTCTTGAGAATGCGCAAAGCTCTTTTCTACTGGCCACTCGACGGCATGTGTCTTTGTACCAGAGTATTCATCATCACTCTCACCATCAGGCTCCCATTGATCCTCGGTGCGTGCGATCGCGGCTTCCAAGGCTTCGATCTTAGCGCTGAGGCTTCCTGCAAGATCACGCTTCGGCGCGTCTGGCTTTGCGTCGGTGTTAGTTGGCCGCACGATCTCGCCGGGCTGTAATCTCATCGGCTCGGCGGGATTACTCGGCGCATTCGCTGGCTGCTTTGATGCACTGTCACCGGCACTGTGCTGAGGCATCAACTTCAACGGCGCGGCCTTCTTGGCAATCAGCGGTTCATCGCTGACGCGGAGCGCATCAGTCAGTACCAGCCGCCCCGGCTTGGGCGCCGAAGCGGTTGGGACAAAAATAAACTCTGATTCGTCATGTACGTCTTCGTTGACCATTCGCTTGACCGACGAAAGAACGTCCTGAATATTGGCGTTTACCACACGATCTGACATTTTTTTGCTACCGCTCTAACCTTGATCCGATTGTAACCAATCCGGACCATCGTCACAACAGGTAGCTATGCCCTTTAGTCGCGGCGCAACGCCTTGAGCACCCGATCCAGATCCCGACTTTGCTTGCTGACTTGCGATGGCGCCTTCTTGACCAAATTGTAGTACAGTGTCGGATCATAGATCTGAACAGCAAGACCTAAACGTTCCGCGGTCAGCAGACCTTGCGCCTGAAGCAGCTCATATGCCGCCCGAGACCGCTCGGTCCTTGAAGCCACCTCGGCCAATTGGGCGTCCAACAAATCCTGCTGAGCATTAAGAACATCCAAAGTTGTACGTGCTCCAAGAGTCGCCTCTTCCCGAATACCGTCAAACGCGACCTGCGATGCGCGCACGCGTTCTGTAGATGCCCGCAAGCTAGCAGTCGCGGCTTGAAATGCCGCATAACGGTCGGCAACGCCCTGGGTGATGTTCTTCTGTACGTTCAACAGGTTTGCTCGTGATGCATCCCGCGTGGCCATGGCCCGACGTACCGCAGCCGCAAGCCCACCACCCGAATAAATGGGCTGATTGAAGTTCAGTGAAATTGTAGCATCATTTACATAATCGTCGTTGTCGTAACTTTCGGTCACACCCGCATCCGCGTTCAATCTGACATTCGGGCCCAAATTGGCGCGCTGCTGTTGTACGATTAGATCTAGTGCACGGACCTGATGCTGCGCGGAGATAATTGCAGGGTGATTGCGCTGGGCCAAATTAACCGCATCAGACTCCGAACGCGGAAGGTTCGGCAGCCTTGGCTGACCCGCGGTACGTCCGGGCGCTTTACCAACAGCGTTCACGTATTCAGCCTGCGCAATGCTTAGGTTACCGCGTGCCACGGCCAAATCAGCTTGGGAACTGGCCAACTGCGCCTCGGACAAAGCGACGTCCGTTCGTGTGACCTCACCCACTTCAAAGCGATCCTGAGACGCACGAAGCTCTTCCGCCGACACTTCGACGTTGTTTTGGCGGATCCCGACGGTCTCTTCTTGCAGCAGAACGCCAAGATAGGCATTTGCCGCCCGGATCAGGATTTGTTGTTCAATATCAATCAGCGACTGACGCGTGGACAGCACGGTTTCCTGCGCAGATTGCTTGCCAAGAACCGAGGCGCCTCCGTCATAAATCAGCTGGCTCAGCGTAAGGCCCGAAAAAAATCTAGAAGGATCAGCAGTGTTGATCAGATTATTTGTATTGGTGCGCGTATAGTCTTGGCTAACACGCACGGTCCAGTTGATAATCGGACGCAAGGTGGAAAGTGCAATTGCAACATCTTCGTCGGCTGCCCGCAACAGTGCACGGTTCTGCTCAAGCAAACCACTGGTGTTATACGCACCGATAAACGCATCGGTCAGATTGTCAGCCCAAACCGACCGTCCGGGTATCGCACTAAACGCGATCCCAGCCGCCAAAGTGAAGCCTTTGACCAGCTTTCCTGCCGTCGTCCCGCGCATCACCAAATCCTCTCAAATCGAAATTACGCAACCACTGGCGCAGTTTGCGCCGGTGTTTTCAAGTAATCAAGGCATCAATAAACTTCTATCGCCAACTATAGCGAAAATGCACACTCGGCTCGAAATGCTGGCAAAATCGGTGCGCTAGCATTGAACGCATATCGCCAGGATACTCGACCCGCAGACTTTAGCCCCACGCGCACTGTGCCAAGATCGCATTCCATAAACAGGCAAGCGATCCTGCCACCATCCTTGAGCTGGTCTAACAAAGTGTCAGGCACCTGTTCGACGCCACCCTGAATCATGATCACATCATACGGTCCGTGCTCCACCGCTCCTTGATCGAGCGGGCCTTCATGAACAATCGCATTGTCAGCGTCTGCTTCCATCAAAAGGCTCTGCGCCTCAGCAGCCAAACCTTCATCAGCCTCCACGGCGACGACAAGCTCTGCCATACGCGCGGCAATCGCGGTCGAGTACCCCAAACCTGGGGCGATATCCAGAACCATTTCATCGTTGGAAATATTCACTGCGTCCAACATCTTAGCCAGGGTTCTGGGCTCAAGCAAGCACCGTCCGCTGCCCAATTCGATCAGATCACCGACATACGCCGCCTCACGATGCGCATCAGGAACAAAATTCTCGCGCGCCACGTTCAACATTGCATCAATGATAGGAAATTTGGTCACATCGGACGGCCTGACCTGAGTGTCAACCATCGTGAGACGCCGGGCTGCGAAATCTGTCATGTGATCGCTCATTCCTTATCAGATTGTTATTCGGCTTTTGCCACATCCAATTGTCAGCAGCAACGGGCCAGATCGCATTTACCGGCGCGGCAAAAATTCCAACAGAGTCTGGAATATTCGCGCTCATGGCTCTGGACGTTCACCTTCAAAGCTGTTAGAACGCCGACCACACCACGGCAAGTAATTGATTTTGCTTGAAAAGGCGAGTTGGCGGAGTGGTGACGCAGCGGATTGCAAATCCGTGTACACCGGTTCGATTCCGGTACTCGCCTCCATTTTATTCTAAATCATTGACTTAGCCCTGTGGTGCTCGGGTGTGACACAAAGTGGGACACGCCTACAATGAAGCAGTCATCCTACCTAAGCCTTTCAAGACACGGTGTTTATTACTTCCGTTGGCCTATCCCTCCGTCTTATGAGCAAAAGAGATCATCTGTAAGAATATCGCTGCGTACTCGTTGCCCGCATAGGGCTGGTGATCTGGCGCGCTTTCTTGCATCTTGCGGTCGATTAATACCGGATCAAACAAACGTGCCCCGACTAAGACAAGACCAAATCCGATCAATGGTGCATCGGCACTTCAAGGCTTCGCTCGACAAGTATTTGGAACGACTAAACGACAAAGGCTTTCCAGATGGATCAATCAGTGCGATGCAGCAAGAGATTGAAATCCATGAAAACGCTGGTGAAGGCGAGGATTTACTGTCAGACCTCTATCTCGACAGCGATGCGTTTTGCGAAGCCTCTGACATAAGCACACAGGACTGGGACGATAACGCGATGGACCTACGCCGGGAGTGGCGAAAGGGACGCAGAGATATGCTCAGGCGCGTTCTGGAGGCTGTAGAACGCCTTGAACACTATTCTTATGATGACGCCCCAGCCGAGACTGTATCACCGCCCGCAAAGGCGCTCCCTGCCTAATCACCAATAGGTACCGCAATTGATGACTTCATTACGGAACATTCGCGTCAGTGGGCTGAAAAAACAGTTAGCCAGAACAGCGCGTACCTGAAAATTCTTGTTGAGTATTTTGGGCCAGACAGGTTGCTGAGCACGATAACGAAGCAAGATGCGAACGAGGTCAAAAAGGTTCTGCAAGCCTTACCATCCAGCCGGAACACCAAGCCCGCCCTGAAAAACATACCTTTGATGGAAGTCATCAAGCTGCCGGGTCAGAAGACAATCGCCCCCAAAACGATCAATAGCCACATACAAATGTTCAAAGGGTTTTTTGATTGGGCCGAACGACACGGATACTCACCGCATAGCCTCTTCGACGGCATGAAGGTGGCAAAGGCCAAAAACAGCGTAACCGAACGCAAACCCTTCAAGCCCGACCACGCCCGCTTGATTTACAAAGAACTAACAGAAAACCCGTCTGGGCTGGTGCGCAAAGAATGCCACAAGTGGGGTATGCTACTAGGAATGTTCACAGGTGCGCGCCTGAACGAGATATGCCAACTGGACATCGCCGACGTTCAACAAGAAGGTGGCGTATGGTATCTTAACATTACAGATGAGGGCGAGGACCAGCGGGTGAAGTCTGATGCCGGAAGACGCAAAGTACCCGTACACGCCGAATTGATACGCCTAGGTTTCTTGAACTTTGTAGAGAGCAGAAAGTCAGGGACACGCCTATTCCCTGAATACAGCTTCAACGCAAACGGGGGTTATGGACGCAACCTAGGACGCTGGTGCAACGAGAGTTTCTTGAAAAAGCTGCGCATTAAAGAGCCCGGCTTGGTATTCCACAGCTTCCGGCACACAGTCGTGACACGACTGAGCCAAGCCGGAGTAGCTGAGCCCATTGTACAGTGTATCGTCGGCCACGCTCGATCTGGCGTAACTCAAGAAGTGTATATGAGAGAAGGCTACCAGCTAAACCAACTCAAGACCGCGCTAGACAAATTCAATCCCTGCTGAACTTTCAAACCTAACTCGGGTACGGCTTTGAATGCGGCCCCTCGAAAAGAGACTTGGCGCTGGGGGCCGCAGCGATTGCAGCCCGAACATCTGCATCTTTGAGGTCCAACGATTGGAAACCCACCGCTTCAATCTTTGCTACAGCTTCAATGCGGCCAAATTCATCACCATGGCGTTCGGCATAACTTTTCAGACCGAGCAACTTCGGCAATGAATCAGCCAAGTGTTGCCCATGCGGGTCAACAAGATTGGCCTTAACGCTACCGTCACTGGATTGTTCAAAGAAAACAAAGTCAGGTCGCAGGATACTGGCCTGACCGTCTTCATCATAAACGATTCCCAAGGATTCGGGCTTTGCAGACGACGGATTGCGGTACCATGCCACAGATGTTTCTAGCGCCATTTCCACTTCGATCACTCTGGCTTCCCATGAGTTCAGTGCGTCAGGGTATTTACCATCTTCATCGCACAAAAGATGGTGATCATGACGCGGCAAAGGAACTTCGGTGCCGTTTTCCCTAACTTCGACTGTTGGCTGCAGCCTGTTCTTTGGCATAGCAAGCGTCACGTCCAGTGGTTCGGCGCTGAGTTCGCGCAACTCTCGGTATACGTCCTGCCGCTCATCAGTCAGCGCCTTGATTGCAGCCTCCTGCGAAGTAAGCCATGTATTTGCCAAGGCTTCCGCCTCAGCTTCCAGTGTGACTTTCACAATGTCGATCAACCCGAGCGCGGCCACATCCGTATGTGTCTGGATTGCGCATTGAGAAAAGCGGCCAGTGTAGACTTTGCATGATCGCGAAGTACGCTACCGGCAACAACACCCTTGATTGCTGAATACGGGTCTGCAGGTATAGTGGCGTTCGCCTTTGCCAATAGTACCGCTGGATTAAAGCCTCTGTAGTCGACCTCTACTGTTCTCTCTCCATTGATCCTCACTGTTCGCCTCACATGCTTGCGCACGTATTGCCACCATCCTCCATGGAACCTGCCACCTTGTTCAAACGTGCCGTTGTTGAAGATGCGGCGTAGGTACTTTGCATTCTCTGAAAACGCTAGGTCTGCGTAATCCTTGCTTATGTCTTCGTACCCCAATGACTTTGTTGAGGTTATATCAGCCTGTCCATTCACCTCGTTAATCAAGAGCAGTGCTGCCCTCATGGCATGGGTCTGTCTGGTGTCGGGATACTTAATGGGTTGCTTTTCGCTATCCCTTAGTATCAGCACCTCATCTGGCTCTGCATTCTTGAAGGCCTTCATGGTCAACTGTTCTGTGTACAGTGCCTGTATCGACTTTGAAGTCATTGCAAAGCGGGTGTGCTGTGCATTGTCCCCGTATTGGTATCCATCCGCGGTGATGCATATAAGGTCTGTACTCAACAGCCAATCAAGTGCCATGCGGAAGCGATGGGTAGTCATGTATGCCGGTCTATACCTGCTCTCACGATCAAGGCGCTGTTTCTGCCGTCCTATTCCTACGGACATTCCGCACTTTTTCACATGGGCCCGCAACACATTGACAAGCACAGTCCCTGCACAGTCACTAAACTTTTGCTGTTCTCGTTGATTGCGTTTGCGCGCATAGCTTGCTTGCCACTGCGCGCAAAGCCAATCGAGCTTGGCATCCAACCTACCCTGCGCTTGCTCATTGTTAAGTTGTAGATACGGCTCGAATGCCCAAGACTGCGCGGCACCTTGATCGGGTAAGTTAGCCTCTTCTATAGCTTGCCTAATGTGCCTCAGAAACTCTTGGCTCCGGTCTTGGTTCATTACAAAAATCCGACATATTTTTGCGCGCTCCTATCTATCTTCTTTGTCGAACCCACTTCCCCCATACCCCTCACTTCTGACCGTGTTGTTTGCTTGGCTCTTTAGCCGGGCCTTTGGGAAGTATCTAGTTCATCAGACTTTGACACGAGAGGTTAGCACCCTTTGCCATCGCTTTTTGGGCGTTGACAATACCCGCGTCAATCTCCAGCTTGTGTGACACAAAGTGAGACACACAAGCCAACCTCGCCCCCGATAACTTTGGGTATTCAATGGCTTAGAAAAATGGTAGCGAGTCCGGTACTCGCCTCCAATATTCTCAATGAAACAGTCGATTTTTTGCCTTACGGCATCGCAAGGCATATCTATTCTAACAGTTGCGCATGCGCTCTTGGGGTAAGGATGCCATCCCCAGACTTGGCCTTGTGGCCTTCCCCCAAGCTATAGCGGAGGACACGCACTAACCAATTTCAGCTCAAAACGGTAGTTATGCTGGCCTTAGCCTGCACTTAATGGCCAGCGAGCGGGACGGTCGGTTTTGTAGTGGTGCAAGAATGCACGAAACTCTGCCCAGTCTTGTCGTTCATAGAGTTCAGAAATCTTCTGTCTGTGCCAAAAACACGCTCTTTCGTGCAAAGACATAAGCTGATCGTCCTTCGCCAAGCGCGCCTTCTCGGCAGTTGCGCGGTCCCATAGTGGAAGGATCGTGCGATCCTCAACGAGGTTCGCGTTCATATTGTGCCAGTAGGCTTCGGCCTGGTCATCGTGGATGTGATTGGTCTTTCCACGATCGCGCTTGACCAGAAATGACCCGATTGAGCGGGTAACATAGTGATGAAGACGCGCGAAATCGTGGCGATACCCGGGCTTAGCTCGCCAGGTAATGGCTTCTGGATCGAGGAGCTGCCCGCCTCCGTCCACCCATCGCACCTCGGCAATGCGCTCAGGCGCGACGCCTTTTGGGCGGTGTGGACCGTAACGGGTAAACAGACCATTGTTGCGCGTGATACTCTTCAACCCTCCGGCCACGCCCGAGTAGAACCCTTGTTCGATATCACAGAGAAAAAACTGCTCAGCCACGGGCGTATCAACAAAGTCTTCAACACCTCCGCATCCGAAAATTTTCCAGGCAAAGGATGCGACATCAAAGGGCCCATCTGCTGTCTCCTCGAGCTTTTTCAACAGGTCGTGCAGAGACGGGTTTGGAAGTCGGATATTCAGATACTCATCAACATCCAAGCCGAAGGTCCAATCAGCATCCAGAAATCGCGGATGACTGCGCACACGCCTGAGCATGGTGTTCTGCGGGCTTTGGCCGGGTTTGACCGAATTGTCGACATGGGTCGCAACGCCCAGATGTTCCAGCCGTTTTGCAATCAGGTCAGTGCCATCATCACAATCATTGGTGTAAATCAGGAAATGTTCAACACCGAGCGATAGATAGTAAGAGACCCAATCAATCATGAATGGCCCCTCATTCTTCATGGTGGTGTAGACGACGATTCTGTCACTCATTTCTGGACTCTCTGCCATCTATTCAACGACCATTTCGAACAACGCTCAATGTATTGCCACAGGCTCATTATCTGATGGCATTCAAATCATCGCTCAAAGCTTCTGAACCGCAACCTGTGCGCCCTTTATCGCCTTAAGGCGAAGCCCAGCGGCATTTGCGCCCAGAAATTCGTGGAACGCGCGCATCACGCCGTCTTTCCACCAGCCCCGCCTGTGATAGTCATCAAGCATGATGACGCCACCCTCGATCATCTTGGGGAAAAGCGCATCCAGATCAGCCTTTACGCCTTCATAGGAATGGTCGCCATCAAGGTAAGCAAATCCGATGCTATGGTCTTCGAACAGGCCAAGTGCCGGGATCGAAAAATCACGTATGATCGAGATTTGTCCTTTCGCGATCTCGGTACTGTATTTGTTCGCGACCTCACCATAGATGCGATCCATGTCGTTCTGACTTTTGGCTCCGGCCAGCGAGGCACCGCCATTGGGATCAGGTTGAACCCCCCAAGGATCGATGAGGCACAGCTTGGAAGGCCGAAGTTCTTCAAGCAAAATCTGTGAAAACTCGCCCCGCCAAACGCCAATTTCAACGCTAAGACGTCCGTGCGGCATGGTCCTCAGCATTTCACGCCTCAGCGTATCTTTACGCTCTCGCTGCTGTGCCTGCTGTTTGCGGCGATCTTTGGCAGTCGCGGGGTCAGCCATGGGCTTCTTCTCCGGAATAGGAATTTTGCAGCGCGTCGACCAGATCGGCCCAGTCTGGCCGGGCTTTCAATTCTTCGGCTTTCGAACGATGCCATTCGCATGCCTTTTGATGCAGGTCTGCAAGTTCCGGATCTGCCATCATTTCGGCTTTGATCTCATGCATTGCCGGCGTGTGTTTCAAAAGCGAGCGATCTTCCACATGATTGTGGTTCATCATCATCCAATATTTGAGACCCTGATCTTGCCCTACATGATTGGTGCGTCCCCGATCTCGTTTGACAAGAAAGCTATCGGTGCTGCGGACAGCATAGTGGTGGATACGAGCATACTCGTGGCTGAAACCGCGCCATGCTTTCCATTTCACTTGATCAGCCGGGTAAAGGTTGCCACCTGCGTCTCGCCACAATATCCCTTCGTATGGCGCGTCTGGGTTGGGCGCGTCTTCCGGGTTAATTCGGGGCCGATGGGCGCGAAAACGGCTGAATTTGCCATTGTTCCGGAACAGCGTTTTGAAGCCTTTCGCCCGATGATGGGGATATGACTCTTCCGGGGCTGCGCCGAAAAACATCTCGGGCACAGGCTGATCTACAAAATCATTCAACCCTGCATTGCCGAACATTCGCCAGCAGATCGAAATCGCGTCTGCCTCTCCGCTGGTTTCTACAAAGCTGCGGATGTTACCCTCGGGCAAACGGATGTTGATGTATTCGTCAACATCCAAGCTCATGATCCAATCTGACGAATGGTAGCTTGGATGGCTCAGAGCGCGTGAAAACGCACGACCCTGAGGCGCAGCCCGAGGACCGACCTTGTTCCGCTCGTGATGCGCCCAACCTAGCGTCTGCATCCGGTCAGCTATCGTGTCGGTGCCGTCCGCACAATCATTCGTGTAGATCAGAATATCGTCAAAACCGATTGCGCGGTTGTAAGCCACCCAATCGATCATGAAAGGCCCTTCGTTTTTCATCGTGGTCACGATGAGAAAGGTCTCATTCGTCATAAGTAATACTCTTGCCTGTGCCGTTATCGGACTCTTGTCGATCTGTTTAGAATAGCCTTAGAATTTTGTCCAACTCAGTGGTAACTTCTGTTGGGGCAATTTGACGAGCCACATCCGTCATCCGAGCCTGTGCAAGTCCCCAACGCTGTCCTCCGAATTCCGCCTTTGCGCGTGCCACACTGTCGCTGATCGCTGTGCAGTCGGTGCCGTCTACGAAATACGGGTAATCTGCCCCGAGATAATATTCCGCATCATGAACCTGCCGATTGACGAGCACATTTGCTCCAACGACTGATGCATTGAAGCCTTTGGTAAATGGCTTAGCAGAGAGAATTCCGCGAGTAAGTTTCTGACTTGGATCCCGCGTGCAAATGTGGAAATTTGCTTCTGACAGTCGAGCGATGAATGCATTCACATCCCCTTTACCATCATAACCAGGAATGATCGCTTGCTCTGATATTTCGGGTGGCAGAACGGCATTATTCGGCAGTCCGAAATAGCCTAGTCTGAACTCGCCTTTGGGTGCTGACCCCGATTTCAACCGAGGATCAGCATGATGTCGCAGATGGCGCACTTGAACGCCTGGAGTTGGATCAAGCGCCGAAAGGCCCTGGCTAAGGGAACGCTCACTCTCGTAAGAGGCGGCGATATGGACATCTACAAAGCCGGGTTCAAGTGCACCGGCCACGACATCCAGATGATCGACACAGATACCTGCAGCAAGCTTTCTCAATGATGCCCTGAATTCTGGTCCGAGATTTGATGCAGCACTTTTGTGAAAAATCACAATCGCACCGCTACAAGACTCTAAAAAGCGCTGACATGCATGTGCTCTAGAGGCCTTGGGCGCTAATGCGACTTCAAATTCATAGCGCTCCGACAAATGCGCTTTGGCCATGGCAGCCAGTTGATCGACACGCATCGCCTTGCCGCCCATAGTTTTCTGGCCGATACGATATGCAAAGATCACCTTCATGACTTATGGCCGAATTCGACATCTGCGGTACGGTTTGGCCAAGAGCGATCCAAGTTTATTGATTGTATGGCCGTAAAATTGCGGCGCTTGGACAATGCGCAGATTTTGAAAACCTTCGACATCAAATCAGATCGATGTGATTCCAAGCCCAGTAATCCCTTAGAAAAAGCCGACTCCTGAATTCAGGAATTGAGACTGAATGATACAAATAATTCTTGCGATTGCATAGCTTACCACATCACATCGGCCTTTCAATGTGATGGTACGCATTCCGTTACGCGGAATGAATATACCGTCTGTGAGGATGACTCCTGCACTAAGCTTCGCTGTAGTTTCACCGATTTTGCGGGACCACCTCGTAGCCCGGCTCTTCTGGCTCATCATCCAGCATCTCTGTTGGAAATCCTGGCGCCTGGATCTCGAGCCCGGTCGCGTCTTCCAGCCGTCTGATGATATTCGGAGACAGCTCTCTCTCACCATATCGCGCGATGCCATCCTCGAATATCTTGATCATCAGCGGATTCATTTCCAGCGGCACACCTGCTCGGTCCGCTACTTCTTGAAACAATCCGATATCCTTTTTCACCAAATCCATGGTGAATGAGATATCCCGCGAACCATTCAGAATGACTTGGCTTTCGGTCTCATGCACAAACGAAGTGCCCGATGAGATTTTGATCGCCTCGTATGTGGTTCCAAGGTCCATTCCGGCGGCCTTGGCGGTCACCAAAGCCTCGGCGCAGGTGATCAGGTTGGCGGTGGCGAGGAAGTTTGTCATCACTTTCAGAACCGAGGCCGAGCCCAGCTCACCAGTATGCAGAATGCGCCGCCCCATAGTAGTCAGGAATGGCAGGATGCGCTCGAACGTCTCGCGATCGCAGCCAGCGAAGATCGAGATGTTACCTGTCGCGGCACGGTGGCACCCGCCTGAAACCGGGCAATCCACCGCTGCGCCGCCTCGTTCAATGACCATTGCGCCAAGGCGTTTAACTTCGGCTTCGTCGGTGGTGGACATCTCCATCCAGATTTTGCCGGGGACGACTTCTGGCAACATCTCCTGCATCACCGCGTCCGAAGCGGCAGGCGAAGGCAAGCAGGTGATGACCGCATCGCAATCACGCATCAGCTGCGCCGGACTTTCGGCAGCTTTGGCCCCTTTGGCGACAAATGCAGACACCAGCTCTGGATTCAGATCATGCACGGTCAGATCGATTCCATTGCGCAGCAGTGAACCCGAGAGCTTGCCTCCAACATTCCCTAGCCCGATAAACCCAACTTTCATGCGCTGCATCCTCCTGTACGCGTCTTGCAACCATGCCACCACGACACTGCAAACAGATCATGCCGCCCAGCGACCCAGACAGGTCGCTTTTTACCTGCGATATCACGGAATATCGCGACTCGCTTGACAAGCAGTACATCAGTGCCGCATGTCCCATCCGTTGGTGTCTGCGCAAGCAGATGAAAAGGGAATGCGTCAGCGGAATCACCGTCAAACGCAGCCGCCCCCGCGACCGTGACCGGAGAGGGTGCCCAAGCCACTGGCAAATGCCGGGAAGGCGGGACATCCGACAGAGGCCTCCTCTGACATCCGCAAGCCGGGAGACCTGCCAACGCCCGAAGTTGAAACCGGACGGGGTGTTCCGGTGTGCGGCTTTAATCGGCCCGCATGAAACCCCGTCCCCCACGAAGAGGATTTGGGGGGATGAGAGACATGACCGAGACCACACCGGTCGAACTGCTGGTTTGCACCACCTGCCGTCGCGGGCTACCTGTCGAAGACGATGAACAGCGCCCTGGTACATTGCTGCACAAAGCACTTGAACAGGCGGATCTGCCCGAAGGCATCACGTTGAAAGCCGTGGAGTGCCTGTCGAATTGCGATGAAGGCTGCTCGATCGTTTTGCGGGGGGGGCCGGATCGCTGGACCTTTGTGTATGAGCATCTGAACGAAACCGACCATGTCGACGCGATCGTCGAAGGCGCCACCAAGTATCTCGCGACCGAGGATGGCCTCGTCAAATGGCGTGAGCGTCCCGAACATTTCCGCAAAAATTGTGCTGCCCGCATACCCCCGATTGGAGCCCTGAAATGAGTAACCTCGAAAAACTCCCCGTCACCGTAATCACCGGCTTTTTGGGCTCGGGTAAAACCACACTGGTGCGCCATCTGATGCAAAACCCGCAGGGCAAGCGCTTGGCTGTTGTGGTCAACGAGTTTGGCGATGTTGGCGTTGACGGCGACATCCTGAAATCCTGCGCCATCCCGGATTGCCCGGCCGAGAACATAATGGAGCTTGCGAACGGCTGCATTTGCTGCACCGTGGCCGATGACTTTATCCCGACCATCGAAGCTCTGATGGCGCTGGAGCCACGCCCCGAGCATATCCTGATCGAAACTTCCGGCCTCGCCCTGCCCAAGCCGCTGCTGAAAGCATTTGACTGGCCTGACATCCGCTCGAAAATCACCGTCGATGGCGTAATTGCTCTGGCAGACGCAGAAGCCGTAGCCGCAGGTCGCTTTGCCCCGAATGTCGAGGCGGTGGACGCCCAGCGCATGGCCGATGACTCGATTGACCATGAAACACCCCTATCCGAGGTGTTCGAGGATCAGATTTCCTGCGCCGATATCATCCTGCTAACCAAGCCGGATCTGGCTGGGCCCGAAGGTGTGGCCAAAGCCAAGGAAATCATCGCCGCCGAAGCGCCCCGCCCCCTGCCTGTTGTCGAGGTCGCCGAGGGTGTCGTCGACGTGCGTGTGGTATTAGGCCTGGAAGCGGCGGCCGAAGATGACATGGAGGCGCGTCCCAGCCATCATGATGGCCACCATGATCACGAGCATGATGATTTCGAAAGCATCATCGTCGAACTGCCGGAACAATCCGACCCGCTTGATCTGGTCGCGAAAATTGAACGTCTGGCCAAGGAACTGAATATCCTGCGTGTCAAGGGCTATGCTGCGGTTCAGGGCAAGCCGATGCGCTTGCTGGTTCAGGCAGTTGGCGCACGCGTGCGTCAGCAATATGACCGCCCGTGGGAACCCGGCGAAGCACGCCGCTCGCGCCTCGTGGTCATCGCCGAGCATGATGACATCAAAGAGGCCGAAATCCGCGATATCCTCGTGGGTGTAACCGAGGCTGCCGAGTAAGACCCATGCACGTCGTCTTCCGCGAAAGCCACGGGCTCGAGGAAACCGAGACCCCGACCGATCTGGGCCAGAGCCCGGCAGATCTGGTCGTGCTGTCATTTTCCGACAGCGACCTTGGCGCTTTCGCGGCGGGCTGGCATCGCGGCGGCGGCCCTGAAGGGCGGATGCCGACGATGCGGCTTGCCAATCTGACGGCTCTAAAACATCCCCTTTCAGTCGACACCTATGTCGAACAGACATTAGAGGGTGCCAAGGGCATCCTTATCCGTTTGATCGGCGGGGTTCCCTATTGGTCCTATGGTTTGCAGCAGGTTCTGGCACTGGCGCAGGCCAAAGGGATAGCGCTTGCCGTTCTACCCGCAGATGGGCGCGAAGATACGCGACTGGATGAATATTCCACCATGCCCGTCTCAACCCTGCGTCGGTTGGCGCATTTGTGTGACACGGGCGGAGAGGTTGCAGCGCAGGCCACTCTTGCTCAGATGGCGCTGGCCGCAGGATTGTATGCGGGCCCGGTCATGGGTGCGAAAACCATTCCCGAATGCGGTGCGTGGTGTCCGGATCGCGGCGTGATCCCGGCGCAAGATGCCCTGGCAGGTGATACGAACCGCATTATCGTCACCTTCTATCGCGCTTACCTCACTTCGGCGGATACTGCGCCAATCGCGGCGCTGATCCGCAGCTTGCGGGCGCGGGGGTTCGACGCCATCGGCCTATTCGCCCCATCGCTTAAGGCACCGAATGCAGCCGATTGGCTGCGCGGGTCCATATTAGCGCTGAAACCTGCAGTGATTATCAACGCTACCTCCTTCTCAGGCAAAGGTGCGTCGGGCACCTCGCCTTTGGATGCAGCGGGAGTTCCCGTCTTTCAAGTCGCGCTCGCTACCTCGCGTCGCAAGGCCTGGGCCGAGGCGGAACGTGGTCTTTCGCCAGCGGACCTTGCCATGCATGTGGTCCTGCCCGAGGTGGACGGCCGGATCAACGCAGGCATCATTTCGTTCAAAGAACCGGGCAAACGCGATCCGCATCTGGAATACTCACGCTTTGCGCACCGGGCCGAACCCGAACGGATCGAGGCAATTGTTGACCGCGTCACCGGCTGGTTGAAGCTCAACAACACTCCGAAGGCAGATCAAATCCCCGCGCTAGTGCTGTCCACCTACCCCGGCAAGGATTGGCAGATGGCACATGCCGTCGGGCTGGACGCGCTGGCCTCAGCCGAGGCGATACTGTCTGATTTGCAGGCTGAAGGCTATGATGCCGCGCCTGCCGAACCGCTTGCCCAAACTTTGTTGGACGCTCGAATTTCTTGGCCTCTGCAAGACTACAAGGCCGCGCTTGAAACCCTGCCCGAGCAATTGCGCGATGATCTGCAAACCGTTTGGGGTGAACCCGAGAATGACGCCTGCTTTGCAAATGGCGCGTTCCAGTTCACCGCTTTGCGACGAGGCAAGGCCCTAGTCGCACTCCAGCCCGAGCGAGGGACACCTGAGCTGCGCGACGACGACTATCACGACCTGTCGCGCACCCCGCGCCACAGCTACGTCGCCTTCTATCTCTGGCTGCGCGAAAGTCTCGGCGCGGATGCCCTGATCCATATCGGTGCCCATGGGACGCTCGAGTGGCTGCCGGGCAAATCAGTCGCTTTGTGCAACGAATGCTGGCCCGAAGCACTGATCCGTGACTTACCGGTGATCTACCCCTTCATCGTTAACGACCCCGGCGAGGCCGCACAGGCCAAGCGTAGGATCGGGGCGGTTACGCTAGGGCATATACCGCCGCCCATGAAGGAAAGCGGTACTCCGGACCGAATGGTACGGTTGGAATCGCTGTTGGACGAGTTTTCGAACGCTGATGGCTTGGACCCCAAACGCCGCGATCGCCTGCAGGAGGATATCCGGGACGAAGCCCAAACCATCGGGCTTGAAAGCGACCTCGGCCTTGATCAAGCCACCAGCACGGCTGAGGCAATTACACGTATCGACCGCTTTGTCTGTGACATCAAGGAAAGCCAGTTCGGCGACGGGCTACATATCTTTGGCCGCGTGCCACAGGTGACCGGCAACTTCGACCCCGCCCCATCAGCCCATGCCGAGCGCAAAGCCCTGATCGATGCGATGGCTGGGAAACGGATTGAGGCCGGACCGTCGGGCTCGCCCTATCGCGGGCGCACGGATGTGCTGCCGACGGGGCGTAATCTTTATACCACCGATCCGCGATCCGTGCCCACACGCGCCGCGTATACGCAGGGTGTCAAACTCGCAGAAGAGCTGGTTCGGCGGCACCTGCAGGAAGAAGGCGATTATCCCAAGGGACTGATCGTCGATCTGTGGGGCTCGGCCACCATGCGCACTGCCGGTGAGGAATTCGCGATGGCGCTGCACCTTCTTGGGGTTAAGCCGATATGGGACAAGGGCTCGGAGCGGGTTTCCGGTATCGAAGTTTTGCCGATCACTGACCTTAGCCGCCCGCGTCTGGATGTGACACTGCGGGTCTCGGGGTTGTTCCGTGATGTGTTTCCGACCCTTTCTGCACTCTATGGCCAAGCTGTTCGCGCATTGTCCGCGCGCGATGAAGCGTCAGACTGGAATCCTTATGCCGGACAAGAACCCGCCGCGCGTGTGTTCGGCCCGGCCCCCGGGAGCTATGGGTTGAACATGACCCAACTGTCCGAGACCTACACGGACGAAGCGCGTATTCAGGCCGGTGAAGCGTGGCTTGAGGCGAGCTCGTTTGCTCTGGAAGGTGAGCATATCGCCCAAGACAAAGACGGAATCACGCAACGCGTTGCCAACGCTGACAGCTTTGTCCACCTGCAGGACCTGACCGAAACCGACCTGCTGCTGGCCAATGACTATGCCACACACGAGGCCGGGTTTGCAGCGGCCAAAAAGGTCACCGGCGGCTCAGTTCAACTTTATCATTTGGACAACACCAATCCTGAGAACCCGCGTGCGCGAACCTTGCCGGAAGAAATCAGCCGCGTTGTTCATGCACGCGCGGCTAATCCAGATTGGATTGCCGGGATGCAGCGGCATGGGTTCCGTGGGGCCGCAGAGATCGCTGCGACGCTTGATCACATGGCCTCTTTCGCGCATCTGTCCGGAACGGTCGCGCCGCATCTGTTCGATCTGTATCACGACGCAACGCTTGGCGACGAGGAGGTCGACGCCTTTCTGCAGGACGCCAATCCACAAGCACATCAAGCCATGCAAGACCGTTTCCGCGCGTTGCTGGAGGCCGGGCTGTGGAGCACGCGCCGGAACTCGATCCGCGCTGATCTGGAGGCACTGCGATGAGCGCGCCCATCGTCCAAGGTTGGTGCCCCGGTGCCCACCGACCAATGATGTCGGGGGATGGCCTAGTCGTCAGGGTGCGCCCGAGACTGGCACGTCTGGACGCTGAGCAAGCGAAAGGTCTGTGTAAGCTGGCCGAGCAGTTTGGCAATGGCACCATCGACCTGACCAACCGGGCCAACTTGCAGTTGCGCGGCGTTCAGGAAGACAGCTACCAACTGCTCTTGGCCGAGCTGGCTGCGCTTAATCTGTTGGATGCTGAACCTGGTATCGAAATACGGCGCAACATACTGGTTTCACCGCTCTATCAAGCTGGTGATCTGACGGCGCAATTGGCGCAAGAGTTGATCGACCGTTTAGCGGAACTGCCTACGCTACCAGGAAAATTCGGCTTTGCGATTGATACTGGCCCCGAGCGTCTGCTGGCATCGGATTCAGCCGATATCAGGCTTGAACGCAGCGCTGAGGGCCTGATTCTCCGCGCAGACGGCGCCGACACCGGGCGTCAGGTGTCAGAGTCAGACGCCATCGATCACCTGATCGCACTGGCGAACTGGTTTGCCGAACATTACACGTCTGAGACCCGGCGCATGGCACGGATCGTGGCATCATCTGGATTACCCGGCGAATGGCAGGGCGCCGTTCCCGGCCCGATTGGCCCGCTGCCTCAACCCGGTGCCTGCACTCAAGGTACAATTTACGGAGCTGTCTTTGGGCAGTTACCAGCGAGCGTGCTTTGTGATTTGATCGAACAAAGCGGTGCCGCTGCCATTCGTGTCACCCCTTGGCGTTTGATCCTGCTGGAAGGTGGCGCAGCTATTCCCACCTCTGATTTCGTCACTGATGGCAACGACCCGCTGATGGCCACCGACGCCTGCCCCGGCGCACCCTTCTGCCCGCAGGCTCAGGTAGAAACACGCGACATCGCGCGCGCGGTGGCATCGCGCATAGCGGGCAGACTGCATGTGTCGGGCTGCGCCAAAGGATGCGCCCGCATGGGGCCAGCCGATGTCACATTGGTGGGCCATGCCGGACGATTTGACCTTGTCAAACAAGGTTGCGCAGGGGATGAGCCCAACCTACGCGGCCTGACCGAAGAAACACTTATGACCATGGACTTCACCTGATGCCCTATGAATACGAAACCGACGGCGCGGCGATCTACAAGCAGAGCTTTGCCACCATCCGGTCCGAGGCCGATCTGGCCCGCTTCGATACCGACGAAGAGCAGGTTGCCGTCCGCATGATCCACGCTGCGGGTATGGTCGGTTTGGAAGACTTCGTCCATTTCTCGGACGGTTTCGTTCAGGCGGCCCGCACGGCGCTGGAAAACGGTGCGCCGATCCTGTGTGATGCCCGCATGGTCAGCGAAGGTGTTACGCGTTTCCGCCTTCCCGCCGAGAACGAGGTAATCTGTACTCTGCATGACGACCGCGTGCGCCCTCTGGCCACTGAAATGGGCAACACGCGTTCCGCTGCTGCATTGGAACTGTGGCGTCCGCATCTGCAAGGCGCATTAGTCGCCATCGGCAATGCCCCCACCGCGTTGTTCCACCTGCTCAATATGCTGGAAGACCCTGATTGCCCGCGCCCTGCTGCAATCATCGGTTGCCCGGTCGGGTTCGTCGGAGCGGTCGAATCCAAAGATGCGCTGTGGGAGGCGCAGCCGGTGCCGTCTTGTATCGTCAAGGGACGGCTCGGTGGCAGCGCCATAACCGTTGCCGCCATCAACGCCATCGCGAGCCGCGCAGAATGAGCGCGGGCAAGATCTATGGCGTGGGCCTCGGCCCCGGCGATCCGGACTTAATGAGCGTCCGCGCGGACCGCCTGCTGCGCAACGCACGCCACGTAGCATTCTTTCGCAAACCCGGTCGGACGGGGCAAGCGCGTAAGATCGTGAACGGAATGCTACCGGGCGACGCCATCGAATTTCCGATGGAGTATCCGGTGACAACCGAAATCCCAGTGTCGGATCCAAAGTACAACGAACTCCTTTCGGGGTTCTATGAAGATTGCGCAGCGCATTTGAAGATCATTACTGAACGTGGCGAGGACGTTGTTGTTCTGTGTGAGGGTGATCCATTTTTCTACGGATCATTCATGCATCTTTACAACCGGTTACGAGAGCAAGCTAATGTAGAGGTTGTGCCAGCCATTACCGGTATGTCGGGCGCTTGGACCGCGACTGGTGATCCGATTACTTGGGGTGATGATGTCCTAACAGTTCTAGTCGGAACACTTCCCGAAGAAACCTTGACCAAACGCATGAGCCAAACCGATGCTCTGGTCGTCATGAAGATCGGGCGCAACTTCGACAAGGTAAAACGAGCACTTCGAAGTGCAGGTCTTTATGACCGCGCATGGATTGTCGAATACGCTCAGATGCCGAACCAGAGGGTTTGCAAGCTGTCCGACAATTGCGAAGGTCTGACACCCTACTTCTCGATCATTCTGGTCCATGGTCAAGGGCGGCGCCCATGAGTGGTTGGATCAAGATCACTGGCCTTGGGCCGGGGGACGAAGCTTTGGTGACGCCCGAAGTGACGGCTGCTCTGGCCGAGGCAACGGATGTTGTGGGTTATATTCCCTACGTCGCGCGCGTGGCCGAGCGTGAAGGGCTGACCCTCCATGCCAGTGACAACCGGGTTGAGATCGACCGCTCTCAACATGCGTTGCAGATGGCCGCCGAGGGAAAGCGCGTTGTTGTGGTCTCATCCGGCGATCCTGGCGTGTTTGCCATGGCTGCAGCCGTGTTTGAGGCTCTGGAAAACGGGCCGGAAGGCTGGCGCGACATCCAGATTGATGTGTTGCCAGGCATTACAGCGATGCTGGCGGCTGCGGCCCGTGCCGGTGCCCCTTTAGGGCATGATTTCTGCGCCATCAATCTAAGCGATAATCTGAAACCATGGGGTTTGATCGAAAAGCGCCTGCGCCTTGCCGCTCAGGGTGATTTTTCGATGGCATTCTACAATCCGCGCTCAAGGTCCCGCCCGGAAGGTTTTGTAAAAACGCTGGAAATCTTGCGCGAAGAATGCGAGCCGGAACGCCTGATTATTTTCGCCCGTGCGGTGTCGCGTGAAGATGAAGCGCTGCGGATATCAACGCTGGCCGAGGCAACGCCCGAAATGGCGGACATGCAAACCGTCGTCATCGTTGGCTCATCCCTGACCCGCGTGATCGAGCGTGACGGTGCGCCGATCGTCTATACTCCGAGGTTCACATTAGCCAAGGATCAGGTATGAGCCAGCCAGTCCAAGACCTGCGAGACCTTCTCGAATTCAATCCGCTGGGGCACAGCGGGTCGGTCGATCATCAGGACGGGCAGGCACAGCAGCCGCGCGGCATCAAGCTTGGCGCGCGCACCCCTGCCACCCGCATTCTTGGACACAACCAATTGCGTGCCATGGCGTTGCATCAGTGCGCGGTCATCTTCCACCGTAAACGGACCGCGCGATACAACCACATCGCTGTGAGGCAGCGGCACAGTTTCCGGTGCATCCACCAACCGCAGCAGATAGTGATGCTGGGGTTGGGCTGCAAACTCTTGCAGATGCATACGACCAACGGCCAAAAACACGCGCTGTGCCGGGCCGCTCAAGGCGCTGACTGCTGCGTCGATATCCGGCACGCGCAGCCAATTGTCTCCCTTTTCCGCGGTCCAGGCAGGCCGCGTCAGCACCGCCAACGGCGTCGCGGATACAGCACAGGCTTCAACCGCGTTGCGGCTCATCTGCGCGGCAAAGGGATGAGTTGCGTCAACAACATGGCTGATCCCATGGTCGCGAACATAGCGTGTCAGTCCGACTGCACCGCCGAATCCGCCCACACGCGTTGGCACCGGTTGATGGCGGGGCGCGACAACACGGCCTGCATAGGAGTAGGTCGCCGGAATGCCTTGTTCGGCGACAGATTTTGCCAGAGCATTCGCCTCGGTCGTGCCACCAAGAATCAGGAGGTTGCGCATGTCTAAAGCTCCGTGGCTGACCGTTCTGGGTTTGGGCGAAGATGGACTGGATGGCCTGTCACCCGCAAGCCGTCAAGTGCTTGATCGGGCCGAGGTCATCATGGGCCCGCCGCGCCATCTATCGTTGATCCCAGACTGCGCGGCGGAACAGATTGAATGGCCGGTTCCCTTTGCTGATGGGTTGCCAATCCTAACCGGGTTGCGTGGAAGACGCACCGTTGTTCTTGCTTCGGGCGATCCTTTCTGGTTCGGGGCCGGCTCGGTGATTGCACGAAATTTCGACGCGGGCGAATGGACCGCCCTGCCCGGGCAATCGACCTTTTCGCTGGCCGCCGCTCGGCTGGGCTGGCCGCTTGAAAGCACGTTGACCTTCGGATTACATGCCGCCCCCCTGACGCGCCTGCGTCCACATCTGGCGCCCGGCCTGCGCGCGATACTGCTACTGCGCGACGGTAAAGCTGTGGCTGAGCTTGCAACATTTCTTGGCGAAACAGGTTTCACCGATTGCGCGCTGCACGTAATGGAGGCCCTTGGAGGCCCCCGCGAGCGCGCGCGCAGCGTATCCATGACCGAGGCGCTGTTAGGCACGTTCGAACATCCCGTCTGTGTCGGGCTGGACGTCGCGGGTGCCGGGCGTGCGTTTCCCAAAGCCTCAGGTAAACCGGATGAGATTTTCGAGACAGACGGTCAGATCACCAAGCGCCCCATTCGTGCGCTAACCCTATCGGCCCTCGCGCCCCAACGCGGTGAGCATTTGTGGGATATCGGCGGAGGCACCGGATCGATCAGCATTGAGTGGCTGATGTGTGACCCCACGCTGACCGCCGCCACCATTGAGCCGCGCGCAGATCGTGCCGAGCGTATTCGCCGAAACGCCGATGCGCTTGGGCAAGATCGACTGAAGGTGGTTCACGGTACCGCGCCTGAGGCACTGGCTGATCTCGACCAACCTGATGTGGTTTTTGTCGGTGGCGGCTTGAGCGCGGATCTGCTGAACTGGCTGCAAGAGAACCTGAGTGCCGGCACAAGGCTTATCGCCAATGCGGTAACGCTGGAAAGCGAAGCTCTATTGGCTGAGTGGCAGACCAAACTGGGTGGCGACCTTCTTCGTATCGAACTATCGCAGGCCTCGGCATTGGGCGACCGGCGCGGTTGGAAATCTGCCTATCCGGTGGTGCAGTGGAGCGCGAGGCTATGATCGTGGCCGGGTTCGGGTTTTCTTCATCGGCGACGGTGGCGAGCCTGCGTTCTGCGCTGGAACAGGCCGCGGATGGGCAAAGCGTCGACGCTTTGGCGACCGCCTCGGACAAAGACGGGCACCCGGCGCTTTCAGCGTTTGCTAAAACGGTCGCATTAAGGATTCACTTCATCCCGGCAGATCAACTCGCCGGGCAGCGCACCCTCACCTGCTCGCCCCGCAGCAGTGCCACATATGGCACCGGCAGCGTGGCCGAAGCATCCGCTCTTGCCGCAGCCGGGCACGGCGCGCGGCTGATTTCACCCAGACAAATCTCGGACGACCGGCTTGCGACCTGCGCCGTCGCCATCGGAGGACAAACATGACTGTTCATTTCATCGGCGCCGGGCCGGGTGCCGCCGACCTGCTGACCTTGCGCGGGCGCGATATCATCGCATCTTGCCCAGTGTGCCTCTACGCAGGTTCATTGGTTCCTGAGGAGATTTTGGGCCATTGCCCCGAAGGCGCGAAGATCGTGAACACCGCTCCGCTGGATTTGGATCAGATCATGGCCGAAATCGAAGCGGCTCATAGTGCGGGGCAAGACGTAGCGCGGCTGCATTCCGGCGACCTCTCTGTCTGGTCGGCTATGGGAGAACAAATCAGGCGGTTGAAAGAAATGGGTATCCCGGTCAGCGTCACGCCCGGTGTCCCCTCATTTGCGGCTGCGGCTGCGGCGCTCGGGACCGAGCTTACACTGCCCGGACTGGCGCAATCGGTTGTGTTGACCCGGACGCCCGGGCGCGCATCTTCGATGCCTGCCGGTGAAACACTGGAAAACTTCGCACGCACAGGGGCCACGCTGGCGATCCATCTGTCGATCGGCAATCTGGATACCGTTATCGCAGACCTGACGCCCGCCTATGGCGCCGACTGCCCGGTTGCTGTGGTTTATCGTGCCAGTTGGCCGGATGAACAGATCATCCGGGCGACGCTGGCCACCCTGAAAGATGCACTAGATGAACGAATTTCGCGTACGGCGTTGATCATGGTTGGTCCGGCGCTTGCAGGCGAAGGGTTTGACGAAAGTTGTCTGTATTCCAAAACATACGACCGCCGCTATCGCCCGCAAAGCGCCGATAGCCCGTGGTCGAGTTGGAGCCCCGAGAATGAATGAGTCGATGACTAACCCCCCGGGAATACTAATTTCCGCGCCGTCTTCGGGCACAGGTAAGACCACGGTCATGCTGGGATTGCTTCGGGCGCTGGCCGAGGACGGATTAAAGGTACAGCCGTTCAAGAGCGGGCCAGACTATATCGATCCAGCGTTCCACCGTGCTGCGGCGGGCCGAGCCTCGTTCAATCTGGATAGCTGGGCGATGGGAGAGCCGCTGCTCAGTGCAATCGCAGAGCAGGCGACGGGCGCGGATGTTGTGGTGGCCGAGGGCTCGATGGGCTTGTTCGACGGCGTCGCCAAGCCCGGAGAACTGGGCCATGGATCGAGCGCTGAAACAGCGCTGCGCATGGGATGGCCGGTGGTGCTGGTTCTGGATGTCGGAGGACAAGCACAATCAGCAGCCGCGACGGCGCTGGGGTTTCGGATGTATAATCCTGATCTACCCTTTGCAGGTGTGATCCTGAATCGCTGCGCCAGTCCGCGCCATGAACGCCTGACACGGTTGGGCATGGAACGTGCCGGATTGCCGGTACTTGGGGTTCTGCCTCGCCGGGGTGATCTGACCTTGCCCGAACGGCATCTGGGCCTGATCCAGGCAGTTGAGCATCCCGATCTGGAAACAGCAATCGCCGGATACGCCGCATTTCTGCGCGAGCATGTCGATCTCGAGACAATCAAAACGGCGGCTTCCTCAGGCCCCGATGGGCCATCGTCAACCGCGCTGCCGCGCCCTCCAGCCCAGCGTATTGCCTTGGCTCAGGATGCCGCATTTTCGTTCACCTATCCGCATCTTCTGGAAGGGTGGCGCAGTGCTGGCGCCGAGATTTCGCCCTTTTCTCCGCTGGCAAATGAAGCACCTGCAGAAGATGCCGATCTGGTCTGGCTGCCAGGGGGCTATCCTGAGCTACATGCCGGGACATTGGCTTCAGCGGATAACTTCCTGACTGGGCTGCGGAAACACGCAGATAGCCGACCTGTACATGGCGAATGCGGGGGCTACATGGCGTTGGGAGAGGTCCTGATTGACAAGGATGGCACCCCGCACCAGATGGCAGGATTGTTGGGTCTGCAGACTTCATACCAAAAGCGCAAATTCAATCTGGGCTATCGTAAGGCAGAACTTTTGACTCCGATGCCCGGCTTTGCGGCAGGTACAGCCTTGCGTGGGCACGAATTCCACTATTCTTCGATTGTCGAACAACCGGATGCGCCGCTGGCTCGCGTGTTCGATGCCGAGGGCGCAGAAGGTCCACAGACAGGGTCACGACGCGGCAATGTCACCGGCACGTTCTTTCATTTGATTGCTGAGGCCTCGGCATGAGCGGGTTTGTCTCATTCATCGGCTCCGGTCCGGGCGATCCGGAACTGTTGACTCTCAAGGCTGTGGACCGGATGCAGAAGGCAGACGCGGTGCTGTTTGATGATCTCAGCAGTGGGCCGATCCTGACCCATGCGCGTGACGATGCTGATCTGGTTGGTGTTGGCAAACGTGCTGGTCGTCCCTCGCCCAAGCAGGATCATGTCAGTCGACTACTGGTCGAATACGCGCAAACCGGTCAGCGGGTGGTGCGGCTCAAATCCGGTGATGGCGGGTTATTCGGACGGCTGGAAGAAGAATTGGTCGCATTGCAGGCCGCCGGTATCGAATATGAGATCATACCTGGCATCCCCTCGGCGATCGCCGCAGCTGCAGCGGCTGGTATCCCTTTGACCCGGCGGCTGACTGCACGTCGTGTGCAGTTCGTCACAGGGCATGACGTAAGTGGCAAACTGCCGGCTGATCTGAACCTGCCCGCTTTGGCTGATGCGATGGCAACGACCGTTGTTTTCATGGGCAAGCGCACCTTTCCGCTGCTGGTCGATGCTCTGCACACGCATGGCCTTTCGCTGGATACACCTGCGCTGATGGCCGAGTCCGTCTCGACCCCCGAACAGTCTTTGCATCGCTCGACGATCGGGGAGTTGTCCGAGAAGCTACAGGCCGAGATCGGAACCGCCCCGGCGTTGATCCTCTATGGCCCGCTGGCGGAGTTCGAAGATGTTTGACCTGACCCTGATCGGGATTGGGACCGGCAACCCGGATCACCTTACCTTTCAGGGCGCGCAGGCGATCAGGACTACTGATCTGATCCTGATCCCGCGCAAGGGTGAGAACAAAGCCGATCTGGCCGGGCTGCGCGAAGACATCATCGCGCGGGTCACCGAAACGCCCCCTCAGATCACGTATTTCGACATTCCCAAACGTCGGGCCGATGATGGCTATCTGCAAGGTGTCGACGACTGGCACGACGCAATCGCGCTACGTTGGCAAGAGGCGATCTCGGCCCACCCAAATGCGCGAAACATAGCGCTATTGATTTGGGGCGATCCGTCGCTTTATGACAGCTCGTTGCGGATTGCGTCGCGCCTTGACCCGCAGCCGAATGTCACAGTTGTGCCGGGCATTACGGCGTTGCAGGCGCTGACGGCCGCCCATGCGATTCCGATCAACGATCTGGGGGCTCCTTATGTTGTGACAACAGGCCGCCGCATCCGCGATGAGGGCTGGCCTAATGCGGCTTCAAAGGTTGCTGTTATGCTGGATGGCGAATGCTCGTTTCAAAGCCTCGAGATGACCGACTATGACATCTGGTGGGGGGCCTATGTGGGCATGAAAGAGGAAATCCTGATCAATGGCCCACTTGCGGATGTGGCACAGGAGATTCTGGAAACCCGTGCACAGGCCCGATCAGATCACGGCTGGATCATGGACATCTATTTGCTAAAGAAACGCGCCGCCTGACTTGTGTGCACAGGATTGTGAGGACGGTTTCAACGCTTTTCTGCCAATTATTTCCAAACCAACAGGGAAAGTAAGTTGATGAAAGCGTTCTGGGTCATGATGTGTCTGCTAGCCGTTCCTGCATGGGCTGACGGCATTGAACCCCTTTCTGGGTGGGCGGTTTACTCGAGCAACAAAAGTTACGAGAGCCTTGTTGAAGACACAAAAGCAGCCATCAAAGAAAACGGCCTGATTGTTGTAACGCAAGCCGGGCCAACCAAAGCGGCGGCTTCGCGCGGCATTACCATACCGGGCAATCGGGTAATCGGCGCGTTCAACAATGACTACGCTGTTCGGGTTCTTGAAACCTCGACCAACGCAATGATCGAAGCGCCTATCCGGTTTTACGTGACCGAGAACAAGGACGGCACCGCGACCTTGTCTTACAAAACACCCGGCTTTGTATTTGCGCCCTATGCAGATGAGGGCGGTGAAGCGCTGCACGAAATTGCCGTTGAACTTGACGCAAAGTTTCAGGCCGTGGCGGAAAGCGCCGTCAAATAGTCACACTGACGTGAAGCTGCTTGCGTCCGGGCGCGTCCTCCGCAATCTGCTGAAAGATAAACTTGTCGGAGCTTGATTGATGCAGGACCTGTCCCCCCGCGCTGCGGATATGTTGGCACAACGCCTTTATGAGGCCGGATGCCGCCACGCGTTCGGAATGCCCGGTGGCGAGGTCCTGACCTTGGTGGATGCGCTGGAAAATGCGGGCATCACCTTTCATCTGACCAAGCATGAAAACGCAGCCGGTTTCATGGCCGAAGCCGTTCATCACCGCGATGGCGCGCCCGCGATTCTGGTGGCCACGCTTGGCCCCGGTGCCATGAATGGTATCAATGTGGTCGCGAACGCCTTGCAGGATCGGGTGCCCATGATCGTGCTGACCGGATGCGTTGATGCGGATGAGGCGCTAACTTACACCCATCAGGTGATGGATCACGCGCAAGTCTATCGCTCAATCACCAAGGGTACGTTTATGCTGACGGCTGACGGAGCTGATATCATCGCCGATAAGGCGGTATCGCTCGCTAACCAGCCGCGCCCTGGCCCGGTGCACATTGATGTCCCCATCTCGGTGGCCGATAGGCGCGTATCAGGGATTAAACGTCGCCGACTGGCAAAAGTTGCCCCTGTCGCGCCCGGCGCGGAATGTCTGGAAAAGGCCCGTCGCTGGGTGGCTGAGGCCGAGCGTCCCTTGGCGATCATCGGTCTTGATGTTCTGTACGATGACTCACGCTGTGTCGTGCGTGCGTTTTTAGAGCATTTCAACATCCCCTTCGTCACCACCTACAAGGCCAAGGGGGTGGTGCCTGAGGATCATCCGCTGTGCCTGGGCGGGGCCGGTTTGTCTCCGCTGGCCGATAAACATCTTATCCCGCTGGTAGAACAGGCTGATCTGGTGCTGTGCCTGGGCTATGACCCTATCGAGATGCGCCCCGGCTGGCGCGAGATCTGGGACCCCGAAACCAAACGCGTGATCGACATATCAGCCGTCGTGAATGATCACTACATGCATCAGGCCGGTTTGAATTTGGTGGCAGATACCGGTGCAACGCTTGAGGCCATCGCCAAAGGCAACCCGGCCCGCAAGACATGGCCGCGCGGTGAACCGGAACTGGTCAAAGCCGCGCTGGCGAAAGCCTTCCCAACAGATGAAGCCTGGGGACCAGCCGCTATCATCGCAGAAACCCGTGCTGCGCTGCCTGCCGAAACACTCGCCACCGCTGACAGCGGTGCGCACCGCATCCTGCTCAGCCAGATGTGGGAGTGTTCAGAGGAACGCGGTTTGATCCAGTCTTCGGCGCTTTGCACAATGGGCTGCGCAGTTCCGATGGCCATCGGATTGAAACTGGTCGAACCGGACCGCCCTGTAATCAGCTTTTCCGGTGATGCCGGATTTCTGATGGTCGCCGGAGAGCTTTCGACCGCCGCCGAATTGGGTGGCAACCCGATTTTCCTCGTCTTCGTTGACGCCAGCCTTGCTCTGATCGAGCTGAAGCAGCGCCAGCGCCAGATGGGCAATCGCGGAGTAGACTTTGACCGCCATGACTTTGCCGCCATGGCGCGCGCATTTGGTGGGTACGGTCACACGGTTCGAAATCGCGAGGAATTGCGTGCCTCGCTGGATCAAGCGTTGAAAGCCGACAATTTCACTGTCATTGCTGCGGAAATCGATCGTGGAGGATATGATGGCCGCATCTGAAGGACCGCTGAAAGGCGTCAAGGTACTGGACTTGTCGCGCATTCTGGCGGGGCCTACTTGCACACAGCTGCTGGGCGATCTCGGGGCCACCGTCATCAAAATTGAAAACCCGGCGACCGGAGGCGATGATACGCGGCAGTGGGGTCCTCCTTACGTTGAGGATGCGGATGGCAATCGCTCGGATCTGAGCGCTTATTTCATGTCGTCCAATCGCAACAAGAAATCGGTTGCATTGGATATCGCAACACCTGAGGGTCAGGCAGAAATCAAGCGCCTGGCGTCCCATGCCGATATCCTGATTGAGAATTTCAAGCCCGGTGGGCTGGCGAAATACGGGCTCGATTATGCGAGCTTATCCAAGGAGTTTCCCAGTCTCGTCTATTGCTCGATCTCAGGCTACGGACAGACAGGCCCGAATGCGTCGAAACCCGGTTACGACCTGATGGCGCAAGGCTATGGCGGGATCATGTCGTTGACTGGTGATCCCGAGGGCGCGCCAATGAAAGTGGGCGTAGGAATCGCTGACGTGATGTGTGGCATGTATGCCTGCGTTGGTATTCTGGCTGCTCTGCGTCACCGCGATCTGACCGGCGAAGGTCAGCAGATCGATCTTGCGCTGGTGGACGCCCAGATCGCCTGGTTGATAAATGAAGGCGTGAACTATCTGACCTCGGGCGACGTACCTCAGCGGCGCGGCAATGGGCATCCCAACATTGTGCCTTACGAGGTCTACCAGACAGCTGATGGGCATGTCATTCTGGCGGTCGGAAATGACAGCCAATTCCGACGGCTCTGCGGCTTTATCGAGAAACCGGAGCTGGCCGACGACCCCCGATTTGCCACCAACCCGGCCCGCCTTGAACACCGCGATGCTTTGAACGCGGTCCTGCGCCCGGCCGTTCAAGCGCTGCAGACCAGTAGCGTCATTGCAGGGCTGGAAGGGCTGAAAGTACCTGTTGGCCCGGTGCGTACACTCGATCAGGTTTTCGCCTCTGATCAGGTCGCCGCCCGGCAAATGCGGATTTCGATGCAGGCCGCACCCGGCGAGGTGCAACTGATCGGGAATCCCCTGAATCTGTCGCTCACGCCTGTAACATATCGCAGTGCGCCTCCGGTCTGTGGGGCTGACACACAGGCGGTTCTGAGCGCGGAAAACCCCTTCGAAGATTGAAACACTCTGCCCGTTTAGGCGGCAAGTTGCTGAAACATGCCCTTGAATCGGCGGTTTTTTTCGCTTTTCCCACACACGTGTTTTCACCAATTCGAGAGCAGGGTCGATACTGTTACGACCCCGCTGCACACTCTGTTACATCGAACAGTAGAGAATACCGCAACCAGATTGGACCCGAGCATGAAACAAGACGTCTTTGGACAGATGAACACCCTCAGCCAGCCCGCAAGCGTCGAGGCGTGGGATGGTGTTCTGCTTGGGTTCATGGCGCACGCAGCCGTCACGCCGCAACATCTGGGCAAGGTGCTGGAGCTTGAGCCGGATTTTGCACTGGGTCACGCGATCAAAGGTTTGTTCATGGTCCTGCTGGGCCGGCGCGAAATGATCCCGGTCGCAGCCGAGGCTTTGACAGCAGCAAATGCGGCGATGGAACGCCAACCGATTTCAGCCCGCGAAAAGCTGTATGTTGAAGCACTGGCGTTGTACATGGCCGACCTGCCCTCTCAGGCCATACAAAAATTCGAAGAAATTCTTCGGCAACATCCCACGGATACGCTGGCGATGAAACTCAGCCACGCCACCCGTTTCGTTTTGGGCGATTCACACGGCATGCGCCGGTCGATCGAGCGCGTGATGCCTGCCTACGAACCAGATCACCCCGGGCGCGGATATCTGCTTGGCTGCCACTCCTTTGCGCTTGAAGAGACAGGTGCCTACGAAAAGGCCGAGATTGCAGGACGTCAGGCCTTGTGGATGGTTTCGGACGATGCGTGGGGTCTACACGCCGTCGCGCATGTGCACGAGATGACCGGCAATGCTCAGCTGGGTCTGGACTGGCTCGCCGGGCGCGAGGACGCCTGGGCGCATTGCAACAACTTCCGCTATCACGTGTGGTGGCACAAGGCGCTGATGCATCTGGATCTAGGTCAAGTCGATCAGGTGATGGCGCTGTATGACCACCACATCCGTCAGGACAAAACTGACGATTACCGCGATATTTCAAACGCGACATCGCTGCTGTCACGGCTTGAGCTTGAAGGCGTGGACGTCGGCAATCGTTGGGAAGAGCTGGCTGATCTCAGCGCGGCGCGCACTGAAGACGGCTGTCTGATCTTTGCAGACTTGCACTATCTGCTGGCGCTGACCGGCGACAACCGAACGGATGCGACCGCGCAGATGCTACAGCGTATCCAGAAGGACGCTCAGCGCAATCAGGGTGATACTCCGATCCGCATGTCCGATCCGGGCATCGCAGCGGCCAAGGGTCTTGAGGCCTTTGGCGACGGCCTTTATGGCCAAGCCTTTGATTTCTTGTCAAATGCGAGGGGCGGCATGCAATTGGCGGGTGGCAGCCACGCCCAACGTGATGTATTCGAGCGCATCACCATCGATTCCGGCCTGCGTGCCGGCCGTCTGGATGCTGTCGAGCGCATTCTTGACGACCGCCGCGCCAAGCGCGCCGGAGGTGAGGATAACTACGCCCTCGCCCGCCGCGCATTGATCGAGGCCGCACGCGACGGCGGCGACGCACAAAGCGTCCCTGCCGAGTAACAACAAAAAAGACCAAGAAGGACAGAAACCGTATGGCGACTGCATCGCCCGCTTCTGATTTTGCTCCGGTGGCGTCTCAGGTCGCTGCCCCTGCCCATACGCGCGATCCGCGTCTGGACTTCTACCGCGGCATCGCGATGTTCATCATCCTGATCGCGCATATCCCGAATGATCCGTGGGCCAAATGGATTCCCGCCCGGTTCGGTTTTTCCGATGCCACCGAGATCTTTGTGTTCTGTTCGGGCATGGCATCCGCCATCGCATTTGGCGGAGCGTTCATGCGCAAGGGCTGGTGGCTGGGAACCGCACGCGTTTCCTTCCGCATCTGGCAGGTTTACTGGGCGCATATCTGCCTGTTCTTCTTTGTCGCCATGTCAATGGCCGCGCTGGATCAGTCCGGGTTGTTCGAGAAAACCTATATCTCGTCGCTCAACCTGCAGCATTTCTTCAATGACCCTGCGCCTCAGATCGTGGGGCTGTTCACCCTGACCTATGTGCCGAATTACTTTGACATCCTTCCGATGTATCTGGTGGTACTGGCGATGATGCCGTTATTCATGGGGCTGCACCGCATTGGGTTCTGGGCAGTAGCGCTGGCCTCGGTCACCATCTGGCTTATCGCCCAATTCGATTATTTGGACCTTCCGGCCGAGCCATGGTCTGATCGCCAATGGTTCTTCAACCCATTTGGCTGGCAGTTGCTGTTCTTCACCGGATTTGCGTTCATGCGTGGCTGGATTCCGGCGCCTCCGGTTTCGAAAGCCCTGATCTGGGCGGCTGCGCTGTTTCTGATCTTTTCGATGCCTTTCGGCTCGTGGAAAGTGTTCACGTGGATCAACACCGCGGCACCTGATCTTGGGGAAGAAATCCGCAAGGTTTGGCCGGTAACCAAAGAGTTCCGCAACAAGTCTGACTTTGGCCTGTTCCGGTATCTCCATTTCCTGTCGCTGGCCTATCTGGGCTGGGTCGTCGCGGGTGAGCATGGTCACCGACTAATAGCCACCGGGCAGGGTGCTGCGGCCAAAGTCTGGCAGTTTCTGCTGACAGTCATCACCAAGGTCGGGCAGCAATCGTTGGCGGTGTTCGTATTTTCCATGGCAGCGGCACGACTTATCGGTGTTGGTCTCGACCTGAGTGGGCGGGATGTTGCCAGTGTCTTCGCTGCCAACATGATTGGTTTTGCCATGATCATCGGCGTGGCTTATCTGGCCGCTTGGTTCAAGTCTCAACCTTGGAAATCTAAGAAATGAATTTTACACGTCGTGCATTTCTCGCCTCATCTACGGCACTGGCATTCGCCTCAGCAGCGTATGCAACAGGTGGCGAGACCCCGTTCAGCCGCGAAGATGTCATTGCGATGGCCCGCGATCTGGCCAGTCGTGATTATGCCGAGCGTGAGATGGTGCCACAGGAATGGCAGGACCTGACATATCAGCAGTACCGTTCGATCCGGTTCCGGTTGGATCGCGCCTTGTGGTACGAGACAGAGACGCCCTTCAACGTGGATTTCTTCACGCCGGGCCTCTATTTCCCGCGTACGGTCAAAGTGTCGACTGTCGAGGATGGCATGACCAAGCCGGTCACCTTCGATCTGGCCATGTTCGACAAGTCCGAAGATGTTCCCAAGCTTCCGATCGACGATACTCTGGGCTTCTCAGGTTTACGCCTGCGCACTGAAATGCACCGCCCCGGTGAAACGGATGAGTTCTGCGTCTGGCAAGGGGCCAGCTATTTCCGTGCGATCGGCTTGCACGAGGTCTATGGTCTCTCGGCTCGTGGCCTGGCACTGAAAACCGGCGATCCGGATGGTGAAGAATTCCCCGAGTTCATTCGCTTTTGGCTGGAACGACCAAAGCCTGGTCAGCGCAACATGGTTGTTCACGCCCTAATGGACAGCCCCAGCGTCACCGGTGCTTATCGCTTTGACGTCACCGCAGGTGCGGATTGTATTATGGATGTCGAAGCAACGCTGTTCCCGCGCACCGAATTGACTCATGTCGGCATCGCACCCGGTACCTCGATGTTCCTGTTCGACCAGACCAACCACAGCCGGTTCGACGATTTCCGCCCCGCCGTGCACGATAGCGATGGCCTGCTGGTTCGCAATGGTGCCGGAGAGGTCCTGTGGCGGCCACTGGCAAACCCGACACGCTTGCAAATCTCATCTTTCGTCGACATGAACCCGCGCGGCTTTGGCCTGATGCAGCGCAAGCGTGAATTTTCAGACTATGCCGACCTCGAGGCCAATTACCACAAACGCCCCGGCCTTTGGGTCGAACCAAATGGCGATTGGGGCAAGGGTTCGGTCACTTTGGTTGAAATCCCAGCCGATCAAGAAATCTACGACAACATCGTCGCCTATTGGCGGCCGATGGAGCCTTATGCGGCAGGCAGCCAGATCGATCTGTCCTACCGTCTGATCTGGGGTGAAGAACCCCAGCGCACGCCCATGGCGCGTGTGATCAACACCGCGATGGGTGATAACACATTTGGCGAGGGTCGGTTGGCCGTGATCGATTTTGAGGCCAGCGAATTGTTCGACGATCCCGAAGCGATCACCATTTTCGTAGACTCTCCCCATGCCGATACTTCCGATGGCGTTCTGCAACGTAACCCCGATACCGGTGGTATGCGGCTTGCATTCTCGTTCGAACCGGGTGAACGCAACCACGTGGAACTACGCGCGCAGCTTCTGAAAGACAAACAGCCGGCTTCCGAGGTCTGGCTCTACCGTTGGACCACATGAGCCGCGATCTGCATATCATGCCGTCCGAAGCCCCACTGGCGATGCCTGCGCAGAACTTTGCGCAAGGGTTCCGCGACGCGCAGGTGCCTGCCGGGGGCAGAAAATCCTCTGCCGGGTTCTGGCGTGCGCTGGCGTTTTCGCCAGCGATGGCGGCGACGCTGGGCTTGCTTTGGGTGATGTCGGACTGGTTCAGCGCTGAAGGGATCAACTTGATCGAAGGCATCCTGCTGACGCTGATCTCGTTCAATTTCTTCTGGATTTCCTTCACGGTCTGCACCGTGCTGCTGGGCATGGTTTCGCTGTCGCGGCAGGAGCCACCCAAACGCGAGGGCCGTGCACAACCGCTGCGCGTGGCACTGCTGACCCCGGTCTATAACGAAGTGCCATGGAACGTGCTGGGCAACGCCCGCACGATGTTGGAAGACCTGCAAAAACGCGGCGATCGGCATCACTATGCCATGTTCATTCTGTCCGACACGCGCGACCCCGAGATTGCAGCGCAAGAACAGGCCAGTGTTGAAGCGCTACGCACTACGCTAGCACCAGGACTTGAACTCTATTACCGCCGCCGCCCTGAGAATACGGATCGCAAGGTTGGCAATATTGCCGATTGGGTCAGCCGCTGGGGTGCGGACTGGGATGCGATGCTGGTGCTGGATGCCGACAGCTTGATGACTGGCCGCGCGATCACCCGCCTGACTGACGCACTGGCGCGTGATCCGGGCGCAGGCCTGATCCAAAGCTACCCGCAACTGATTGGCGCGCAATCTGTTTTTGCCCGGATGCAGCAGTTTGCCAACGGCGTCTATGGCATTGCCTTTGCCGAAGGTCTGGCGCGCTGGTGCGGGCAAGAGGGCAACTATTGGGGTCATAACGCCATCATTCGCACCCGGGCCTTCGCCTCAAGCGCTGGATTGCCCAAGCTCCGATCGTTCAACGGCCAGGACAAGCTGATCATGAGCCACGATTTCGTCGAAGCAGGCCTGCTGCGCCGCGCCGGTTGGGCCGTCCGCTTTCTGCCGCGCATTCGCGGATCCTTCGAAGAAACACCACCCACCCTCATCGACCATGCCATGCGGGATCGCCGCTGGTGTCAGGGAAACTTGCAGCATCTGAAGCTGCTTAGCTCGACCGGATTCCGGGCGGTCTCACGGTTCCACATGTTCCACGGTGCGGTCGGCTATTTGATGTCGCCGCTGTGGTTTGCCTTGTTGGTGATGTGGGCGCTGATTGGTCAGGGCGAAGAGGCTTCGGTTCTGCACTACTTCAGCCCAGACAACCCGCTGTTCCCGCAATGGCCCGAGATGTCCGAGACACGGCATGTACTGATCATTCTAGTTATGTACGCGATGCTGCTTGCGCCCAAGGTTCTGGGCGTTGCCGCCCTGCCGCTCAGCGGTGTGCGCTATTCCGACTTCGGCGGAAAGGTAAAGTTTTTTACTTCGTTCCTGTCCGAGGTCGTTCTGTCGATCCTCTATGCTCCGATCCTGATGGTGCAACAGATGATAGCGGTGTTCCGCACCGCTCTGGGTATTCAGAAAGGCTGGTCTCCGCAGGCGCGTGACGGTGGCAGCTATGGGCTGCGTACCTTGGTTCTGTGCCACACGCTGGAAACCGTCAGCGGTGTTGCGCTGAGCGTGGGCATCCTCGCCGGACTGGTATCGGTTTGGCTGGCTCCGATTGCGATCAGCCTCGCACTGGCGATCCCGCTCTCGGCGCTCAGCGGAGTGTCCGCCGGTGCCGCGCGTCGCATGGTCGGAATGCGTGAAGATGTCAACGAACCTGCCATCACCCGTTCGGCCCGGCGTTATCGTGATGAATTGAAGCGTTTGATCGAAGGCAAAGGCGTCGTCACACCCGCAGAATAATCAGCTGCCGGGCAGACCTTCGTACCAGTCCACCATCATGTCGGCCCATCCTTGTGGCACTGTATGCCCACCTGGAAAAAGCGCAAATTCCAGCGCACTGCCTTCGGCGCATCCCATCCAGTTCCGACGCATGAACTGACCGGTGGTCGAAAACCCGCTTGGCTTGGTATCGACGCACCCGTTGGCAACACGCCAGATTTCGAGACCCGCGAAGATATCACCTTGATGAAAGCGGCCACCGCCAAGCAGGCGCCCCTCAAGTGGAACCACGTTGTCCGTCCAGCCATGGGTGTGGAACATGCGGATCGGTCCCTCACACGCCTCGGGGTGCGGGCGCCAGAATCCGCCGGAAACAGGCACATAGGCCGAGAATGTCTCGGGCGCGTCACAGGCGAGATAATAGACCATAAAGGCACCGGCTGAGAAGCCACCCAGAACCACACGCTCGTCATCGATTCCGAACCGTGCTGCCGCGTCTTGCACTGCTTCGGTCAGGAACGTGGTCTCATCGCGTTCGCCGAAGCCCGGATAGAAGTTCCAGCTTTTAGTGCCGCCCCTATCTGGGCGTTCTAAGCCTTCGGGCGCCATGACGGCATAACCGCGATCGAGCAGGGGTTCGACCATACCACGGTTCTTCATCGTGCCGGAACCACTGCCGCCATACCCGTGCAGGAATACCACCAATGGTGGGTTTTCGGCGTTAGGAAGTTCGATGTGATATTCGCCCGAAGCCGTCTCGCACGTACCCTCCTCCGGGCCGCACGCCGCGATAGCCGATTGTCCCGCAATCGTACAGCAAAATGCCAACCAATACTGCGTCTTCATCATGTTCCCTCAGTGAAAGATTCAACCGGCAAACCGGCGCGCACCCAACCCGGCCCGGCGGCAGAGCCAAGCATTCCTTCGGGCACATCCATGATATTCGTAAAACCCGCTTCGGTCAGTTGGTTGCTCAGTCGTGCCGACCGAACCCCTCGGGCACAGATCAACGCAATGGGGGCAGCACTGTCACCCCCGGTGAGTTGCATCAGGGCCTGCACGAAATCCTCGCGTCGCATATCCAATGGCAGCGCGCCCTGTCCAACTCCTGTCGCCCGCCATTCGCGTGGTGTTCGGATATCGACCAACAGGATGTCCTTTGACACGGCCTTCTGATGGGCCTGTGCGACATCCAGTTGTCCGCCTGAATAGTCCTGCGGGATCAAGCGGTACTCGCGTATGGCGAACCCGGCGGCGATCGCTGTTCCACCGCCAATCAAAACCCATCTGCGACTTCGATTTTTAACGTCCGCCATGCGGCGTTCTCCTGCACTCTCAGGTTGGTTCTAACATATGCCAATTCGCAGAGCTTTCGGGAAATTCGTCCCTCAGATCAAGTTCGCGTCATTATTACGCAGATAATCGCATCTAATATGTAGGTTCTAACGCTTGTCGGAACCTTGCAATTTCGGTGCAGTCAATAAATTATCCCTAGCAATTCAGTCATATTGACCGCACAGACCGGAGTATCGCACTTGTCCCTATTCCTTATCGCGGCCCTTCCCTTCCTCGGAGCTGTATTTCCAGCCCTGCTGATCCGGGCAGGACGTAACGCAGCAGCATCAGCGGCGGGGTTGACCACATTCCTGGCATTGATGGGCTTGTTGATTCACATCCCCAGCGTCATGCGAGGTGATGTGGTGACCGCGCGGTTCGACTGGATTCCGGGTCTGGGACTGAACGCGAATTTCATGCTTGACGGTCTGGGGTTCCTATTTGCCTTGCTGATCCTGGGGATCGGTCTCCTGATCATTCTCTACGCCCGGTTCTACCTGTCACGCGAAGATCCGATGGGCCAGTTCTACACGTATCTGCTGCTGTTTCAGGGCGCTATGGTCGGGATTGTCCTGTCCGATAATATCCTTCTTCTGCTTATATTCTGGGAACTTACATCGCTAAGCTCATTCCTTCTGATCGGGTATTGGAAGCACCTTCCCGAAGGGCGGCAAGGTGCGCGCATGGCGTTGGCAGTGACCGGCTCGGGTGGTTTGGCAATGATTGCGGGGATGCTGATCCTCGGCAATATCGTGGGCTCATATGACCTGAGTGTCATTCTTCAGAACAAAGAGGTGATCCAGGCCTCACCCTACTATCTGCCCGCTTTGATCTTGATCCTTCTAGGCTGTTTCACCAAATCAGCGCAGTTCCCATTCCACTTCTGGCTGCCTCATGCCATGGCGGCGCCAACGCCGGTTTCGGCCTACTTGCACTCGGCCACCATGGTTAAGGCAGGTCTGTTCCTAATGGCGCGGATGTGGCCGGTTCTGGCAGGTACAGAGGCGTGGTTCTACATCGTTGCCACAACCGGCTTGATCACCATGCTGCTGGGCGCGGTGATTGCGCTATTCAAGGACGATCTAAAGGCACTGCTGGCCTTTTCGACGGTCTCCCACCTGGGATTGGTGACCATGCTCTTGGGCTTTGGCACCAAGTTCGCGGCCGTTGCTGCCGTGTTCCACATCATCAACCACGCGACATTCAAGGCGGCCTTGTTCATGACCGCTGGGATCGTCGACCACGAGACCGGAACGCGCGACATCAAACGGCTGGGTGGTTTGCGGCATCTGATGCCGATTACTTTCACCATCGGTACTATCGCTGCGCTATCGATGGCAGGCCTGCCTCCACTGAACGGGTTCCTGTCGAAAGAGATGATGCTTGAGGAAACGGTCCACACGACCTGGCTGAACTCGCATTATTTGGTACCTGGCCTTGCGCTATTCGCGGCGCTGTTCTCGGCGGCGTATTCTTTCCGTTTCGTGAGCCATGTGTTTCTGGGCCCCGAGCGTGACGATTATCCTGCGCACCCGCATGACCCACCGGTCGGGCTATGGCTGGCTCCGGCCTTCCTTGTCGTGCTGGTTGTTCTGATCGGTCTTTATTCGGCGGCAATCGTCGGTCCGCTGGTCGCCGTTGTCGCCAGTGCGGTGATCGGGGGCGAGAAGCTGCCCTATTACTCGCTGAAACTGTGGCACGGCTTTACGCCTGCGCTTTACATGTCAATCGTCGCAACGCTTGGCGGTTTGTTCTTGCTATCGCTGCACAAACGTGGAGATCAGATCTGGAACGCCCTGCCCCGTCCCGAGGCAAAGGTCATCTTTGAAGCAATCATCGAGGCGTTGACCCGCGCAAGCCGCTGGATCACGGATGAACTACATAACGGCGTGCTCAGTCGCTATGCGATCATCTTCGTCGCATTCACCGTCGGGCTTGGCTATTACGCCTACTCCACAGGCACGATTGGTGTTGAAACGCGCGTGCCCTTGCCGGCGCAGATCATCCCGATCATTGGCTGGATCTGTCTGGTGGGCGCGACGCTGGCGATCATGTGGTTCCACCGCAACCGCCTGCTTTCTCTGGTGCTGATCGGTGTAGTCGGCCTGATCGTTTCGATGGCGTTCAACTATCTCTCGGCCCCTGATCTGGCGCTGACACAAATCTCGGTCGAAGTGGTAACGATGATCCTGTTGTTGCTGTCGCTGAACTTCCTGCCAACCGAGACACCGTGGGACAGCAGCGCGGCGCGGCGCTGGCGCGATGCGGCGATATCGGTTGTTGCCGGGATCGGCTCGGGCGCGTTGATCTATGCGCTGATGATGCGGGACTTTGCCTTCCCGACGATCTCGGAGTTCCATCTGGCCAACTCGTACAAAGGTGGTGGCGGAACCAACGTCGTGAACGTGATCCTCGTCGATTTCAGGGGGTTTGATACCTTTGGCGAGATCATCGTGCTGGGGATCGCCGCACTGATCATCTATGCGCTGACCGAGGCGGTCTTGGGCACCAATGTGCGTGGTTATCTGCTGAACCGCAAACCGCATTGGCCGCAGTCAGGGGATTCACATCCGCTGATGATGGTGGTCGCCACCCGCGTGATGATGCCCATCGCGCTGATGGTGGGCGCTTACATCTTCTTCCGCGGCCACAACCAGCCCGGAGGCGGCTTTATTGCCGGCCTCATCGTCGCTATAGCCTTCCTGATGCAATACATGGCCAGTGGCTATACCTGGGCCATCGAACGACAGCGGTTCTACTATCACGGTACTATCGGCTGGGGCGTTCTGATCGCTGCGGCAACAGGAATTGGCGCATGGTTCAATGAACGCCCGTTCCTGACCAGTGATTTCGGCTATATCAACTGGCCTCCATTGGAAGAGTTCGAGTGGGCAACCGCAATCCTGTTTGATACTGGCGTATTCCTGGCGGTTCTGGGCGCGGTGATGCTAGCGCTCGACAGCTTGTCGCGGTTCGCTTGGCAACCGGGTATGGCGCAAGAGTTCCCGATGGATATCAACCCGCTGCGGGATGAACCTCAGGATGAAGACAACGAGAAGGAGCAGGCCTGATGGAAGCGCTGGTAGCCTCTGCCGTAGGCGTCATGACCGCCGCCGGGATTTTCCTGATCCTGCGCCGCCGAACTTTCCCAGTGATCCTGGGCCTGTCACTGATCACCTATGCGGTGAACGTGTTTCTCTTTGCCACCGGACGGCTAGCACTGAACGCGCCCGCCGTGCTGAACAAGTATGAAGACGTCGCCTATACCGACCCGCTGCCGCAGGCTCTGGTACTGACGGCAATCGTGATCTCATTCGGGATGACAGCGGTGATCGTGATGATCGCACTATCGGCCTATCTGTCCTCAAAAGATGATCATATCGACATGAGCGCTAGCGACAGTGTGGACGCGCCGGGAGAAGACGCATGAACCACTGGATCGTTGCGCCGATCGTCCTGCCCGCGATCCTGGCCCCGTTCATCATCATGGTCCTGCGCTATCATCTGGACTTGCAGCGCATTTTCTCGATCGCCGGTGTCGTGGGACTGCTGGGCATCGCCTTGACCATTACAGCGCAGGCGACAACCGGTGAAATTCAAGTCTATGAGCTGGGCAACTGGCCTGCTCCGTTTGGTATCGTCATGGTATTGGACAAACTGTCTGCCATGATGGTGCTGCTGACGGCGCTGCTGGCCTTGCCCATTGTGCTCTATGCCATTGGATCTGGCTGGGACGAACGGGGCAAACATTTCCACGCGCTGTTCCATTTCCAGCTTATGGGGGTCTGCGGCGCGTTCCTGACCGGTGACGCCTTTAACCTTTTCGTGTTCTTCGAGGTCTTGCTGATCGCGTCTTATGGCCTGATGACACATGCAGGCGGCTCGGTTCGGTTGAAATCGGGCGTGCAGTATGTGGCCTACAACCTGCTGGGTTCGACGTTGTTCCTGTTTGCGTTGGGAACGCTTTATGGCGTCACCGGCACGCTGAACATGGCTGATCTGGCTGTGCGCGTGGCAGAAATACCGCCAGAAGATACAGCCCTGCTACGCGTCGGAGCGGTCCTGCTGTTGCTGGTGTTCTGTATAAAGGCAGCCGTGTTGCCATTGCACTTCTGGCTACCGGCCAGCTATGCCAACGCTCCGTTACCGGTTGCAGCCCTGTTTGCGATCATGACCAAGGTTGGGGCCTACTCGATCCTGCGGGTCTATACACTGGTGTTTGGACCGGATGTTGCCGCGACAGACGGACTGGTTGGAACATGGCTACAACCCGCAGCCTTGCTAACTCTGGCTGTTGGGGCCATCGGTATTCTCGGCTCACAGCATATTGCTAGGATGGTAGCCTTCTGTGCCATTGCCTCGATGGGCACCCTTCTGATTGCGATCTCGCTGTTCGACGAAGCCGCAACAGCCGCTGCGCTCTACTACATTTTCCATTCGACACTGGCGACCGCATTGCTGTTCCTCGTCGCGGATATGGTTATGGAACGCCGAGGTGGGGCCATCTCTCCAACAGCACCCATGGCGCAATCTGGGCTGATCTCGGCCCTTTTCTTTGTCGGAGCCATTGCGATGGCGGGGATGCCACCCCTGTCTGGCTTTATCGGAAAACTGCTCGTGCTCGATGCATCACGCGGGGCACCGGATGCCACTGCGGTTTGGGCCGTGATCCTGATCGGCTCATTCGTTACCATTGTGGGACTGGCGCGCGCAGGTACGCTGATCTTCTGGAAAAGCTATGACGCGCAACTTAATGTTGAGCCCGAGCCTGCCGAGGAAGACGTCGGCCCCCAAACCGCACCAGAGCCCTATCCCGGGCTTGCATTCACATCAGTTTTTGGTGCGGTTCTTGGACTGGTGTTGCTGACGCTCTTTGCGGGTCCAGCGCTTGAATACGCCGGAGGCACCGCAGCGCAATTGTTCACACCGGATGACTACATTTCGGCCGTGCTGGGAGGGGAAGAATGATGAAGCTTCTGCACCGGATATTTCCGCACCCGCATCTGACAGCACTACTGACACTGGTGTGGGTGCTGCTGGCAAACAATGGCTCGTTGAACTCGTTGGTGTTTGGACTTCTCTTGGGGATCATCATTCCGTTCATCACCCAGCCCTATTGGCCTGATCGTCCAAAGTTGCGCAATTGGCCGATGGTGGTGGAATACATGCTGGTTGTCCTGTGGGACATCGTGATGGCCAATATCGCTGTGGCCCGGATCATCCTGTTCAAACGCGATGCAGACCGCCTACCGACTTTCGTCAGCATACCACTGGAACTGCGCACGCCCGAAGCCATCACCGTTCTGGCGGGGACCATCACCATGACACCAGGCACCGTCAGTTGCGACTTGTCCGCTCAGGGGCATTACCTTCTAGTCCACTGCCTTGACGCACCCAACCCTGAAGAGGTGCGTGACCAGATCAAGCAACGCTATGAGCGCCGCCTGAAGGAGATTTTCGAATGATCATCACCTATTCAATTTACTTTACATTTGCCTGTTTCGGCGCAGCGGTCATGATGTGCCTGTGGCGGATCATCACAGCCGAAGGGGTCGGCACCCGTGTTCTGGCCTTGGATACGATGGTGATAAATACCATCGCTTTGATGATCCTCTATGGCCTAAGTCTGGGCACCGAGATTTTCTTTGAGGCCGCGATGATCATCGCCATGCTGGGTTTCGTTTCAACGGTTGCCTATGCGCGCTTCATGCTGCGCGGCAATATCATCGAGTGAGGGCGGCATGACATTTATCTTCGAATTGCTCATCGCCTTCTTCCTGATCGTCTCGGGCATCTTCGGCTTCGTCGGCTCATTTGGCATGATCAAACTGAAGGACCCGATGTCCCGACTGCACGCTCCAACCAAGGCAACGACGTTGGGCGTGGGCGGCGTTCTTCTGGCCTCGATCGCGCATTCGGTCCTGCTTGAGGGGAAACTGTCGCTGCACGAGCTGCTAATCACGTTGTTCCTGTTCCTGACGGCTCCGATCACGGCCCTGTTCATTGCCAAATGGCATATTCACCGCCATGAAAAGCCCAGCGATCTGCCGGATGCGGGCGAGGATGAGCTTTGGGCCACCCACGCCGTCGAGCAGGTCGAAGACGTCCCGGACCACAGCACGAACTGAGACCCATGCATACACCTCCGCTGCCCCTGACCCGTGATCTGGTTCTGATTGGCGGAGGCCACACCCACGCACTGCTGCTGCGCAAATGGGGTATGAACCCTTTGCCTGGTGCACGAGTCACCGTGATCAATCCCGGCCCCACTGCGCCCTATTCCGGGATGCTACCGGGTTTTGTCGCCGGGCACTACAAACGGTGGGAGCTGGATATCGATTTGGTCAGATTGGCACGGTTTGCCGGTGCGCGCGTTATTCTGGGCGCTGTCGACGGGATAGACCCGGATAAGCGACTTATCCACGTGCCAGGACGTCCGCCTGTAGCGTTTGATGTGGCCTCGGTCAATGTCGGGATCACATCTGATATGCCTGCCGTGAGTGGATTTGCCGAACACGCGGTTCCAGCCAAACCTCTTGGCCCCTTTGCGGCCCGATGGGAGGAATATCTTGCCGAAACCGGGCCAGCCTCGGTCGCTGTGATTGGCGGCGGTGTCGCGGGTGTCGAACTTGCAATGGCGATGGCCCATGCCCTGCGGTCCAAAGGACGCAAAGCTCGGGTCACATTGATCGACAACTCAACGGTTTTGACTGCCACAGTCCCAAAGGCCTCCGCCACCATCCGACAGGCAATGCAGCGCCTCGGTGTCGAGGTTTTGGAAAACACGACGATCCAGAAAATTGAGGCGGGACAGATCCAGCTAGATGATGGCGGTCAAATACAGGCCGATTTCATCACAGGCGCGGCGGGTGCGCGGCCCTATGACTGGTTGGCCGAATGTGGGATCGCACTGCACGAGGGCTTCATCAAAGTAAATGCAGACCTACAGTCGAGCGATCCCGCAATTTTCGCGGCAGGAGACTGTGCGCATCTGTCCGATAACCCACGCCCCAAAGCCGGGGTCTATGCAGTGCGCGAAGCGCCTGTCCTTTATGACAACCTGCGCACAGCGCTTGGGGCCGGGAAAATGCGGCGCTATGTGCCGCAGAAGGATTATCTGAAACTGATTTCGCTGGGGGGAAAGTCCGCTCTGGGTGAACGATTTGGAACTTCGTTCAGCGGACCACTGATGTGGCAATGGAAAAACCACATCGACCAAAAATTCATGAACCGGTTTCGCAACCTGCCCCATATGCCCACCCCTGCTTTGCCTCGACAACACGCGGCAGGTCTGCAAGAGACACTTGGGGAAAAGCCAATGTGCGGGGGATGTGGCGCCAAGATTGGCCGAAGTGCTTTGCAAGCAGCATTGCAGGAATTGCCGCGATTAGATCGGTCGGACATCACTCCGCTGCCCGGTGACGACGCGGCGCTGCTGAAAACTGGTAGCGTGCGCCAGGTTATGACCTCGGATCATCTGCGCAGTTTCATCGATGACCCTGCTCTAATGACGCGTATTGCCGCCGTTCACGCGCTTGGCGATATCTGGGCGATGGGCGCAGAGCCTCAGGCTGCGACGGCGACAATCATCCTGCCACGGATGTCGGCGGAGCTGCAGCAACGGACAATGGCCGAGATCATGCAAGTCGCAAGCGATGTCATGCACAAGGCCGGGGCTGAAATTGTTGGTGGCCATAGCTCGATGGGTGACGAATTGACCATTGGCTTCACGTTGACCGGAATCTGTGAGGCCGAGCCGATAACACTAAGCGGTGGAAAACCCGACGATGCGCTGATCCTGACAAAGCCTTTGGGAAGCGGCGTGCTTATGGCTGCCGAAATGGCGGGAAAGGCCAAAGGGACTTGGGTCGCCGCGGCAATTAACGAGATGGTACAGCCGCAGGGCGATGCATCGCGCATCTTACGCAATGCCCACGCGATGACCGATGTCACCGGATTTGGTTTGGCAGGCCATCTGCAAGGCATCTGCGATGCGTCGAGTTGCGGGGCGATGCTGTCTCTAAGCTCCATCCCGATCATGACGGGTGCGGAAGAACTAAGCGATCAGGGCATCCGATCCACGATTTACGTCGATAACCGAGCCATAGTTCCGGGCCTTCCAACCGGAGGCAAAGCAGAACTTCTGTTCGATCCCCAGACTGCGGGGGGGCTTTTGGCTGCTGTTGATCCCGAGGACGCCGAGCGGTTTTGCTCGGAACTGCGCGCAGAGGGTTATCCGGCGGCCATAATTGGTCAGCTCACCCAAACTCCTGGCTTACGCGTTCAAAGCTGATCCAACGCATTCGCGATCCGCGTAGCAGTCGCTGAAAGCCCAGCGTCATCAAGAGACTGCGCGTGAACCTGAGCCACCACATCGGCACGCTGCGCCTTGCGCGATTTGGCGTAGGCCGGATCATAGTGCTGCTCCATCAATGCTTTTGTAAGCCCGGGCTTATCCCCGGTGTCGATTAATTCCAGCCAACCATCGACGACCTCGTGCCCACGGTGAAACCGCAAAGGCGACAGCCGATCACGCAGCCGTTCACGGTCCGAAAGGATATCGTCGTAAGCAGAGACCAGATAGGTCGTGCGCGCATCGATTGGTGCGGTGATCTGTATGCGGGGTGCTGAACACAATTCGGACCAGAGGCTGGGTGGCAGGATAAGGCTGCCTATCTTGGACGATTCCGCCTCTACGACGACCGGCTGTGCAACGTCAAACCCGCTCAAAGCAGCGGCGATCGCTGATTCAAACGCCTTTTGGCTTGGTTGACCACCCGGCATCTCTCCCAACAGCGATCCTCGGTGATTTGCGAGCCCCTCAAGGTCCAGAACCTGAACGCCCAGCGCTTGCAAATGCGCCAGCAGTTCGGTTTTGGCGGTGCCTGTGTAGCCATCCAGCGCGACCAACTGATAAGGCAGCGCATCATCATACAAAAACCGTTTTACCAGCCGCCGATAGGAGCGATACCCTCCATCGATTACTTCGGCGCGCCAGCCGATTTGCTGCAGCATCCAGCTAAACGAGCCTGACCGTTGCCCGCCGCGCCAGCAATAGACCAGCGGTTTCCAGTCGCCCTCATGATGACTGAGGTGTTTCTCAATATGGTCAGCCGCATTACGGAACACCAATGCGGCACCCAGTTTACGAGCAAGAAATGGGCTTTCCTGCACATAGATTGTGCCAACCCGCGCGCGTTCTTCATCGTTTAGAACTGGCAGATTGATGGCACCCGGTATGTGGTCTTCGTTGAACTCGGCCGGGCTGCGCACGTCGATAATCGTATCAAACGCATGGCCGTAGAACTGCGGCAAGCTGGAAACGTTTTGAACCATTTCAGCGGTCTATCGTGTATGTTGTTGGAAGAAAAGCCAGATAGACCTTGATGAGTTTTCACTCGTGGCAACTTGTGATGTCTCTACATTGGGCCAATGCCTACCGGTGGTATTTGTAGGTATCTCTGAATAAAGAAGGCCGCCCCGAAAGGCGGCCTCGTTGCTTTCAAGATCGCATCATTTCTGTTTGATGCGCCCGTCCACGTAGGGTAGGTATGGTGCGTTTTCGGCAAGGTATTCAGCGGTCACATCCGCCAGATCGGGGCCGAAATCATAGGCGTTTTTATCATCACCCGAGAATACGCTGTAACCGTCACCGCCATTGCGGACATAGTTGTTTGTGACGACCAGATAGGTCGCTGCCGGGTCGATAGGCTCAAACCCGTCACCATTGGCAACCATGACTTCGACGATGCGGCCTTCATTCGGGGCAACTGAGGGGTCCCAGGTAAAGGTCATGCCAGCCACCTGCGGGAAACGACCTTTGACTTCCTCGACCTGGCTCACACCATTTTCAAGCGCATCGATGACGCCCTGCCCGCTGATCTCAAAGGTCGAAAGCGTATTCTGGAATGGCAGAACTGTCAGAACTTCGCCCATAGTCACCTCGCCCTCGTCGATCGAGGCACGCAGCCCGCCCGAGTTGGCAATCGCTATCTGTGCTCCTTGATCTGCAACACGCGCAAGCATCGCGTCCGCGACCAGATTGCCCATCTCGCATTCCTGAACACGGCAGATATCGCGAGAGCCTTCGATAGCAGCGCCCGAATTGGCCACGACGCGCTGTTTCATCTCTTCAATCGGGGCACCCATTTCAGCGACACGCGCTGCGATATCTGCGTCTGGCGTAACCGAGGCATCCAGCAGGATCGGCTCACCCTCTGCCGAAATCAGGTTGCCGTCATCATCAAATGTCAGCGTGATTTCACCCAGGTATTTAGAATACGCATAGGCCTGAACCACCGGCACATCGCCCACCATTGTCGGATAGGCGCCTGCGGCGTCCTCATTTGTGTTCGACAGCAGTGTGTGCGAGTGGCCGCCAACCACGAGATCCAGACCCGGCACTTTCTCAGCGATCTCGATATCTTTTGCCAGGCCCACATGGGTAAGCGCGATAATGATGTTCACGCCTTCATCTTGCAGAGCTGCAACGTCCGCCTGCAAACTTTCGATCTCATCCTGAAAGACGACATCTTTGCCGGGGCTCGAGGTTTCGACTGTATCCGTCGCCAGTGCCGAGATGATGCCCACTTTCTGGCCGCCAACGTCCAGCACAACGTGGTTCTCCACTTTGCCTTTCAGCTCTGCCGACGATGACAGATCCAGATTGCCCGACACCACGGGGAAACTGACCGCATTGATGAAAGCGGCCAGACCTGCCGGGCCGTCATCAAATTCGTGGTTGCCAACTGCCATCGCGTCATAACCGATGGCTTCCATGAACTCAGCTTCGGCGGCACCCTTGTAGGTGGTGTAGAACAGCGAGCCCTGGAATGGATCGCCTGCATCAAGCAGCAGAACATTTTCATCAGCCAGTTCGCCGCGCTTTGCATCCACAATGGTCTTCAGACGCGCAACGCCACCAAAGCATTTACCTTCCGCCTCTCCTTCAGCGTCACAGGTCGAATCGTATTTGTTGATCGATTCGATCCGGCTGTGAATGTCATTGGTATGCAGAATCGTTAGCTTGTATTCGGCAGCGGCCATACCTGCGGTCAGGCCCAATACGGCTGCTGAGGCAAGAAAACGGGTGAACATCTTATTACTCCCTATCGTTGATTGCGGTGATCGTGCGCCGTGCATCGCAAAGAGTCAAAGGGGGAAATCCGGCTTGATTCCATCGTCCGCGCGGGGCATCAGACCGATATGCTGATTTACAAGATATTCCGGGCCGATGAATGGGCCAAATTGCAGGCAAACGGTGCCACGAACGGTGCGCCGATTGATGTAAGCGACGGGTTCGTCCACTTCTCAACCGCCGAACAAGCAGCCGAGACAGCCGCCAAACATTTTTCTGGTGTCGAAGGGCTTACCTTGCTGGCTTGTGACGCAGACGCGATGGGAGATGACCTGAAATGGGAGGTCTCGCGTGGTGGTGCGCTCTTCCCTCATCTCTACCGCCAGATTCGCATGTCTGACGTGCTCTGGTCTAAGGATCTGCCCTTCGATGGGACGGTCCACCTGTTCCCGGCGGAGATGAAATGACCCGTTACGTCGATCCCGAGCGTGACCAATTTGAAGCGTTCAAGACCTTCGACCGGGATCATCCGATCGAGATGCTCAATCTGGTAAAGTTTCGTAGAGCGGCTCAGTATCCTTCCGATCACCCATTGGCCGATGCCGGACTTACCGGCGCGCAGGCCTATCACAACTATGGGTCCGAGACCACGCCCATAGTCGCCCGTATCGGTGCGTCGATCCTTTGGCGCGGCACTTTTCAGACAACTCTGATCGGTCCGCAGGATGAAGCTTGGGATGAAGTGTTCATTGCCCGCTATCCCACTGCTCACGCATTTCTGGAAATGGTGACTGACCCAATCTATCGCGCTGCGGTCATACACCGACAGGCCGCCGTTGAAACCTCGCGCTTGATCCGCTGCGCGCCAACAGAAGGTGGGGATTCCTTCGGATGAAACTGACCGAGAAACTGGGGCTGGCCGCATTGCACCGCCTTGATCCTGAAACCGCACATAGGCTTTCGATCAAGGCTCTGACCTCGGGCCTTGCCCCGACACCGGGGCCGGTCACATCGGATCGTTTGAAAACAAAAGTCGCAGGTCTGGATTTGCCCAACCCTGTCGGCCTCGCTGCAGGGTTCGACAAGAACGGTGAGGCCTTGGGCCCGCTCTCGCGCGCAGGGTTTGGGTTCATCGAAGTCGGTGCCGTTACGCCCCGCCCGCAACCCGGCAATCCAAAGCCGCGCCTGTTTCGCCTGACCGAAGATCGCGCTGCGATCAACCGCTTCGGGTTCAACAACGAAGGGATGGAGGTCATGGCCGGGCGTCTCGCCCACCGCCCCAAGGACGCGGTGATCGGGTTGAACCTTGGCGCAAACAAAGACAGTGACGACCGGCCCGGAGACTTTGCCGAAGTGCTCGCCCATTGTGCCGCGCATTTGGATTTTGCCACGGTCAATGTCTCATCACCCAACACCGAAAAACTGCGTGACCTGCAAGGCAAATCGGCGTTAACTGCATTGCTGAACGGTGCGATCGAAACCCGAAACGCTCTGCCCCGTCCAATTCCCATCTTCCTGAAGATCGCACCGGATCTGACTGAGGCGGAATTGCGGGACATCGCCGAGGTCGCCCGCGAAACCGGCGTGGACGCAGTGATCGCCACAAACACCACCCTGTCCCGCGACGGCTTGAACAGCACGCACAAGGATCAGGCCGGTGGTTTATCCGGCGCACCATTGTTCGAGAAATCGACCCGAGTGCTGGCACAGCTAAGCCAGTTGATCGGCGAAGACATCCCATTGATCGGGGTTGGCGGCGTCAGCACTGCCGAACAAGCCTATGCCAAAATCTGCGCCGGCGCTTCGGCAGTGCAGTTCTACACGGCGATGGTCTATGGCGGCATCTCACTTGCCGCTGAAATCCCAACAGGTCTGGACGCATTGTTGGCGCGAGATGGTTTCGCTTCGGTCGCAGAAGCCGTGGGCAGCAAAAGAGAGGACTGGTTATGATCGAGTACTGGCACAATCCACGCTGCTCCAAATCCCGTACCGGGCTGGCGTTGCTGCAGGAAAACGGCGTTCAGCCTGATATTCGCAAATATCTCGAAGATGCGCCTAAGGCTGACGAAGTCCGTGCTGTGCTGGCCAAGCTGGGTATTCCGGCGATCGCTATGATGCGGACCGGTGAGAAGACGTTCAAAGAGTTGGGTCTGACCAAAACATCACCCGATGACGTACTGATCCAGGCCATGGCCGATCACCCAATCCTGATCGAACGTCCCTTGGCCATCGCAGGCGACAAAGCAGCGATTGGACGCCCGCCGGAAAACCTGCTGGATTTACTTTAAACGACCTGCGCCTCGAGTTTTAGATAGCGCCAGCCCAGCGTGACACCGCGCGTGATGTTCAACACCATCAGCGCGGCCCAAAGGCCGTGATTACCCATGCTCGGCACCAATACGAACAGGGCCACCACATAGATCGCGACCGACTGGATCATCGCGTTGCGCATGGCCCGCGTCCAGGTCGCGCCGATATAAATACCGTCGAACATCCAGCTTGCGACCCCGATAACCGGGGCTAACGCGGCCCAAAACAAGTATTCTCGCGCAGTCATGCGCACCTCGGGTGATGTTGACATTAGGTCAATCAGCGCAGGACCGACCAGATAGAACACGAGCCCAAGCCCGACCGCCCCACCTACGCCCCATTGCGAAGCCATCACCGACGCGCGCCTGACTTTTTGCCGATCCCGCGCACCAACGGCACCGCCAACCAGCGCCTCGGCAGAAAAAGCAAAACCATCCAATGCAAAGGCTGTGATTTCCAAAAACTGTAAAAGCACCTGATTGGCCGCCAAATTCACGTCACCCAGATCAGACCCTACAAACAGAAAAGTAGTGAAGGCCCCGGTCAGCAGGACCGAGCGTACCATTATATCCCCGTTTACCTGCATCATCCGACGCAAACGTGTTGGATCAAATATTCGCGGCCAATCCCGCCATTGTTTGCCTCCAAACGCGTCGCTGCAAAGCCAAAGACCCAACGCTAAGCCCGTCCATTCTGCGATCAGAGTCGCGATGGCGACGCCTTCGACGCCCCATCCAAGACCCAGCACAAACCATAGATCCAATACGATATTCAGCCCGTTCATCCAGATTTGCAGAACGAACACGCCGCGTGTGCGTTCGACGGCAATCAGCCATCCCGTCACCGCATAAAGGGCAATCGTGGCCGGAGCACCCCAGATACGAATTTCCAAATAGGCGCGAGTCAACGACTCGACTTCGGCGCTGGCTGGCGAAAGCGCAAAGACCCCAAGAAAGACCCAGACTTGCGTTGCGATAAAGATCAGGCCCGCTGATCCGCCCAACAGCAATCCTCGCATCAGCAAGGCTCCGGTTTCAGCCGTATCACCCGCGCCGCGTGCCTGAGCGGCCAGCCCGGTGGTTCCCATCCGCAGAAAGCCAAAAATCCAATAGATCGCCGACAGGATTACCGCACCCATCCCCACCGCTCCGATGGGGGCTGCCTGCCCCATCTGGCCGACGACTCCGGTATCGACTGCCCCAAGGATCGGCACGGTGGCGTTCGACAACACGATCGGTACAGCGATCTTCAGAACGCGCCGATGCGTTATGGGCGCGTTGGCGTCCTCCAAACTCACGGCTTGATCGGAGGTTGCGGCATCAGGAAATGTCCGGTGCCTTGCGCAAACAGTTTGGCGTGATTGTCTTGCCAGGCCTCAACCCGGACCGAGGCATAGCGCCGACCCGAGCGGTTGATGAATGCGCGCGCATATGCGTCGCGTGGCAAGCCCGAGCGCAGGTAATCGACGGTAAAATCGATTGTCTTGGGGAAACGGATACTCTCGTCGGTCAAAATATCTTCAGCACCGGTCTCTCCGCTTTCGATTCTTGGAAACATATGTTCCCAACTCAGCGTGATGACGGCGGTGACTTCCAGAAAAGCTGCTGTCACGCCGCCGTGGATGGCGGGAAGGAAGGGGTTGCCGATCAGCTTTTCATCGAAATTCAGAACCCCAGTCAGCTCATCCCCACGCCGGTCGAACGTGATGTGGAGGAACCGAATATACGGCACACCTTCAACTAACGCAGTCAAAGCGGCATCGCGGCGTTGTTTGACAATCTGCATAGGCTCAGGACGAGGTCGTGCCATCTCAGCTCCCCTCCACGGTGAATGCGCCCGAGGCGGTCGCAACAGGCCGATCGCTGTCATCATCCGTCGCCGTAGCACGAACAAAGGCCACGTTGCGCGTGATGTGATAGCAAGTCGCACGGGTCCGGATGCTTTGCCCCGGCGTCGCAGCCCGCATGTAGTCAATGCGCAGATCGATGGTCGCCGTGGCGCCGGGTGCCGAGGGATGGCTCATCACCGCAGCACCACAGCAGGTATCAAGCATCGCCGAAACCGCGCCGCCATGGATCACTCCGGTTCTGGGGTCACCTATCAGCTGCTCATTGTAGGGCATCGAAATTTCAGCCTCACCCTCTCCGATTTGGGTCAGTTCCAGCCCCAAAGCTTTCGCATGTGGAATCGCCTCGATGAATTGCCGCGCTAAAACTGTCTTATCAACCATGGGGTTGGGTCCTGTCTTTGTACCTGCCCCTTTATGGGCCCGCGTTTGTGCCAAGGGCAAGCCTGCCTGTTGCGCTTGCCGCAACGACGCCCTAGGTTGCAGCCGAGGAGACCCGGAATGTCCGACACCCGTTTGTCATTCAAAGAGATGTGCGCCGAGTTTGATGTGACCCCGCGCACCCTGCGTTACTATGAGTATATCGAATTGCTGCAGCCCGACCGCGAAGGTCGGTCGCGGTTTTACGGGGCTCGTGAATGCGCTCGGATGAAGCTGATCATGCGGGGTCGCAAGTTTGGATTTCCTCTCGAAGAGATTCGCCAGTGGTTGTTGATATACGAGGATCAAGGCAATCAAGCGCAGATGGCGACGTTCATCGAAATGGCGGACCGCCAGATGGAAGAGCTGCGCCAGCAACGCGCACAATTGGATGAGGCGATGGACGCGTTGCAGCAATTACGTGACCAGACAGTCAAACTGCTGAAGTAAACTGCCTTCCCCAGCGGCAACAAAATTGCGAAAACCCCTATTTACGCGACCGGATGTTACGTCAACTTATTTGTGACGCAGCGTCCGCATTACGTAAACGTCACTTGTGTGTTGTAAAACGCTTATCGACTGCGCAACTCAGATTGCATGACGCCAGTGATGAGAGTTTTGAACAATGACCGAAGATCTGCTGACCATCCGCGAGATGTGCGAGACATATGATGTCACGCCCCGCACTTTGCGGTTCTACGAGGCCAAAGAGCTTTTGTTTCCGATCCGCGAAGGCCAAAAGCGCCTGTTTACCAAACGGGATCGCGCACGCCTGAAGCTGATCCTACGCGGCAAGCGCTTTGGCTTCAGCCTCGAAGAAATCCGCCAGCTTTTGGACCTATACCATGTGGGCGACCAACAGCTGACCCAGATGTCTCGCACTTATGAAATCGCGTGCGAGCGCCTTGCTGACATGGAATCGCGTCGCGAAGAGTTAACGCAGGCCATTGACGAGTTGAAAGAGCAGCTGCGCTGGGGCGAAAAAGTTATCGCTTCTATGAAACAAGAAAAGAAGGCGGCCGAATAAACCCGCCTCCGGACATTTGAATTAAGGGAGCTTCACATGCCCGTCTACACCGCGCCAACCAAAGACACGCAGTTCATCCTGCATGACGTTCTGAAAGTCTCGCAGTCGGACATTCCCGGCTATGACGAACTGGAAGCCGAGTTTACCGGCGCAGTTCTGGAAGAGGCCGGCAAAGTTGCCACCAACGTACTGCACCCGCTGAACGTGGTTGGTGACACCGAAGGGTGTCGATTGGAAAACGGGATTGTGTACACCCCTACTGGTTTCAAAGATGCCTTCGAGCAGATGAAAGAAGGCGGCTGGACTGGCCTCGACATGCCGGAAGAGTATGGCGGCCAGAACATGCCTTACGTGATGGGTACTGCGGTGGGCGAGATGTTCTCGGGCGCCAACCAGGCGTTTGTGATGTATCAGGGCCTGACCCACGGCGCGGCTTCGGCCATTCTGGCGCACGGCACTGACGAGCAGAAGAACACATACCTGCCCAACATGGTCAGCTGCGAATGGACCGGCACCATGAACCTGACCGAACCGCATTGCGGTACCGATCTGGGCCTGATGCGCACCAAAGCGGAACCACAGGGCGACGGCAGCTACAAGATTTCCGGCCAGAAGATCTTTATTTCGGCTGGCGATCACGACATGGCTGACAACATCATCCACTTGGTTCTGGCCAAAATCCCAGGCGGCCCCGAGGGCATCAAGGGCGTATCGCTGTTCATCGTGCCCAAGTTCATCGTCAACGAAGACGGGTCTCTGGGCGAGCGCAACGGCGTCTCAGTCGGTAAGATCGAAGAGAAGATGGGCATCCACGGCAACTCGACCTGCGTCATGAACTATGACGAGGCGACCGGCTGGCTGCTGGGCGAAGAACACAAAGGCATGCGCGCCATGTTCACCATGATGAACGAAGCGCGTCTGGGTGTCGGTATGCAGGGCCTATCTCAGGCCGAGGCCGCGTTTCAGAACGCTCTGGAATATGCCAAGGACCGCTTGCAGGGCCGCGACGTAACAGGTGTGAAGAACCCGGATGGCCCGGCCGATCCGCTGATCGTTCACCCGGACATCCGCCGCAGTCTGATGGATCAGAAAAGCTTCACCGAGGGCGCACGTGCGTTCATCCTGTGGGGCGCGACCATGATCGACAAGGCGCACCGCTCGGGTGACAAGGATGCGGACGGGCTGATCTCGCTGCTGACACCAGTTATCAAGGGCTTCCTGACGGACGAAGGCTACGACATGACCGTTCAGGCGCAGCAAGTCTATGGCGGTCATGGCTACATCGAAGAATGGGGCATGTCGCAATACACCCGCGATGCCCGTATCGCGATGATCTACGAAGGGGCAAACGGCGTTCAGGCACTGGACCTTGTGGGTCGGAAACTGGCGCAGGACGGCGGTAAGCATGTCATGGCGTTCTTCGAGATGGTCAAAACCTTCTGCAAGGAAAACGCAGGCCAGAACGAGGCCTATGACAAAGCCTTCATTGAACCACTGAAAGCTGCGTCCAAGGATCTGCAGGCCGCAGGTATGTATTTTATGCAGGAAGGAATGAAGAATCCGAACAACGCTCTGTCCGGGTCATATGACTTTATGCACATGTTCGGCCATGTCTGCCTGGGCCTGATGTGGGCGCAGATGGCGAAGGCCGCTCAAGACGCGTTAGATGGTGGGGCCTCGGACAAAGAATTCTACGAGACCAAGATCAACACCGGTCGCTTCTACATGGCTCGTCGCCTACCCGCGACCGCCATGCATTTGGCCCGCATCCAAACCGGAGCGGACACGGTAATGGCGCTGGACGCGGCGAACTTCTGATCTCAGTGTGGGCTCGGGCTTTGCAATCCGAGCCCACGGTTGGAGGAAACAAGATGCCAAAACGCTTTCGCCTGACCCGCCGATTTCCCGTCGCCATGACCGAGGACGGCTACCGTAAGCTCCGCGGTTTCGCGCGAGAGGCAGGATTGGATGAAGGTGAGGCTTTGTCGTTCCTCTTCGAGAATTTCAACAGCGTTATCGACGAGGAAAACCTGACGCATAGGCTGCGCATCTTCAACTCCGAACTTGAGGCACGCAAGCGGTGAGCTTGAGAGACAATTCAACCGGCATCGCGGGTTTTGAGCACGGATGCCTCCGGCGGGAGTATTTTTGAAAAGATGAAGATGAGATGCGCCCCTGCCACCGGGCGCGCTCGCCATCAGGACAGGGACGACTTCACCTTTTGCAGTCATCGGCTCTCCAGCCTGTACCGCAAAATCAAAAGAACAGATCAAGGTTGATCAATGGTAAACATCGCCTCTTCATCTTTTCACAAATACTCAAATACCGACCTAACCACACGCGCCACGGGAGGGGCGATCATATGACCATTAAGCTTCATTGCTTCGGAGAAAGCGGGAATTCATATAAAGCCGCGCTGGCGCTGGAAATGTCCGGGCTGGAGTGGGAGCCTGTATTTGTAGACTTCTTCAACGGCCAAACCCGCACACCCGAATTCCGCGCCGAGGTCAATGAGATGGGCGAAGCACCGGTCATGGTGGACGGGGATTTCCGCACCAGCCAATCCGGCGCAATTCAGGCCTATGTGACCGAAAAATCAGGCAAATTCGGCGGCAAGGATCGTGATGAGAACTATGACATCTTCCGCTGGGTTCTATGGGACAATCACAAGCTTAGCTCGATGGCCGGACTGACCCGATTTCTGATCAACTTCCTGCCGGAACAGCACCGCAACCCGGATGTGATTGCGTTCAATCAAGGCCGGTTGAAAGCAGCCTATCAGACGCTGAATGCTCATCTTGATGGCCGTGATTGGATCGTTGGCGACGAGGTAACAAATGCTGATATCAGCTGCTGTGGCTATCTCTATTACCCAGAACCCTTCGGCTTTGATCGCGCCGACTGGCCCAACATTGACGCCTGGTTGACGCGTCTCAGCGAACAGCCCGGCTGGAAACACCCCTATGACCTGATGCCCGGCAACCCGTCGGATCGAGCTTAAGGAGAAGACCCCATGACCGAAGCCTATATCTATGACGCCCTGCGCACGCCGCGCGGCAAGGGCCGCAAGGATGGCAGCCTGCACGAAGTAACGTCGGTGCGCCTGTCCGCACTGACCCTCAACGCGATGAAAGAACGCAACAATCTGGAAGGCCACGCCGTTGAAGACGTGATCTGGGGAAACGTCACACAAGTGATGGAGCAAGGTGGCTGTCTGGCACGCTCGGCGGTTCTGGCCTCGGATCTGGATGAATCGATTCCCGGTCTTGCGATCAACCGGTTTTGTGCCTCGGGTATGGAAGCGGTAAATCTAGCGGCTAACCAGGTGAAGGGCGGCGCAGGTGAAGCCTATATCGCGGGTGGCGTGGAGATGATGGGCCGCGTGGCCATGGGCAGCGACGGTGCGGCAATTGCGGTTGATCCCTCGCTCGCGATGGAGACCTATTTTGTGCCGCAGGGTATCTCGGCAGATATTATCGCGACCGAATATGGTTTCAGCCGCGATGACGCGGATGCGCTGGCCGTTGAATCTCAGAAACGCGCTGCAGCGGCGTGGGAGGACAACCGGTTCGAGAAATCGGTCATCACAATCAAAGATCAGAACGGCCTGACCATTCTGGACCGCGACGAATATATGCGCCCCGGAACAGATATGCAGAGCCTTGGCGCGCTGAACCCGTCATTCCAGATGATGGGTGAACAGATGCCGGGGTTCGACAAGGTGGCGATGATCAAATACCCGCATCTTGAGCGGATCAACCACATCCACCACGCGGGCAACAGCTCGGGCATTGTGGACGGGGCGGCGGCTGTTCTGATCGGCAACAAGGAGTTTGGTGAGAAATACGGCCTGAAGCCGCGCGCCCGTATCAAGGCGACTGCCAAGATCGGCACCGACCCGACCATCATGCTGACCGGCCCGGTTCCGGTGACCGAGAAGATCCTGGCCGATAACGGCATGAAGATCGGTGATCTGGACCTGTTTGAAGTAAACGAAGCCTTTGCCTCGGTCGTGCTGCGCTTCCAACAGGCGTTTGATGTCGACCCGGAACTGGTCAACGTCAACGGCGGCTCAATCGCTATGGGTCACCCGCTAGGTGCAACCGGTGCGATGATCATCGGCACGCTGCTGGATGAGCTAGAGCGCCAGGACAAGGAAACCGGTCTGGCCACACTCTGCATCGCGTCCGGCATGGGTGCGGCAACTATTATCGAGCGTGTCTGATGCCCAAGATTGATCTGTCCAAACTACCCTTTCAGAACGGGTCGGGCTATCCCGGAAAACTGGCGCGCGCAGGCGATGAACGCTATGTGCAGCGTCTCGGTGATCCGAATGGTTTGACCCAGTTCGGCGTCAATATCGTGCGGCTGGAACCCAATGGCCTGTCCTCGCTGCGCCACTACCACATGGAGCAGGACGAGTTTGCGATCATGCTCAGCGGTAAATGCGTGCTGATCGATGATGATGGCGAGCATGAAATGCTGCCGGGTGACTGTGCGGCTTGGCCCGCCGGTGAGGCCAACGGCCACCACCTTGTGAACAAGACCGATGGGCCCGCGACATTTCTAGTGGTGGGCACACGGACCCCGACAGAGACTGGCTATTACAGCGACATAGACATGATGGTGAAGTTTGAGGGCGACGACTTTCGCTTTACCCGCAAGGATGGCAGCCCGCTGACGGCTGACCAGATTGGAGATGACAATGACTGATTTCACGCTGAGCAAAGACGCAGACGGCGTTGCCTTCATCACATGGGACGTTCCGGGCAAATCCATGAACGTCTTGTCACGCGAAGCGCTGACTCTGGTTGGCGAATTGATCGACCAAGCGCTTGCGGATGACGAGATCAAGGGCATCGTCATCACCAGCGGCAAGGAAGGCTCATTCGCGGGCGGCATGGATCTGAGCACACTTGCAACGATCCGTCAGGAAGCTGGCGACCAACCCGCGCAGGCACTGTTCGATTTCGTCATGACCGGCCACAACATCCTGCGCCGGCTGGAACTGGCAGGCATGGACCCCAAGTCCAAGAAAGGCGGCAAGCCAGTGGCCTGCGCCATCAACGGCACCTGCGCCGGGATCGGGACCGAGCTTGCATTGGCCTGCCATCACCGTGTGATGACCTCGAACGCAAAGGCCAAGATCGGCCTGCCCGAGATTCTGCTGGGTATCTTCCCCGGTGGCGGCGGCACTATGCGCTACAGCCGTATGGTTGGTGCAATGGCGGCGGCTCCGGTCTTGCTGGAAGGCAAGATGATGGAACCGAAAAAAGCCAAAGGCGCGCAGCTGATCGACGACATCGCGGATGATCCGGTTGCTGCGGCCAAGGACTGGGTTCTGAATGCCAAGGATGCTGATCTTGTAAAACCGTGGGACGCCAAGGGTTATAAAATGCCCGGCGGCGCGCCGTATCACCCTGCAGGGTTCATGACATTCGTCGGTGCAAGCGCGATGGTCAACGGCAAGACCCAGGGTGCCTTCCCGGCAGCCAAGGCTTTGCTGAGCTCAATCTACGAAGGTGCTCTGGTCGATTTCGACACTTCGCTGAAGATTGAGGCGCGCTGGTTCACCAATGTCCTGATGAACCCGTCCTCGTCAGCCATGATCCGGTCGCTGTTCCTGAACAAGGAAGCGTTGGAGAAAGGCGCGGTGCGGCCCAAGGATGTGCCCGATCAGCGGGTCAAGAAGGTCGGCGTTCTGGGCGCAGGTATGATGGGGGCTGGTATCGCTCTGGTCTCGGCACAGTCCGGAATGGAAGTTGTGCTGATCGACCGGGATCAAGAGGCAGCCGACAAGGGCAAAGCCTATTCCGAGGCCTATCTGGACAAAGGCATCAAACGTGGCAAGGTCACGGCCGAGAAGAAAGAGGCCATGCTGGGCCAGATCACGGCGACCCCCGATCTGGATCACCTCAAAGGCTGCGATCTGATCATCGAAGCGGTATTCGAAGACCCGGGTGTGAAGGCCGAGATGACCAAAAAGGTCGAGACGATCATCCCTGAGGATTGTATCTTTGCCTCGAACACCTCGACCCTGCCGATTACCGACCTGGCCAAGGCAAGTATACGCCCCGATCAATTCATCGGTATCCACTTCTTCTCACCAGTTGAGAAGATGTTCCTGGTCGAGATCATCAAGGGCAAGGAAACCGGAGATCGTGCGGTGGCCAAGGCTCTGGACTACGTTCGCCAGATCAAGAAGACGCCGATTGTAGTGAACGATGCGCGGTTCTTCTACGCCAACCGCTGTATCATCCCTTACATCAACGAAGGTTTGCGGATGATCACCGAAGGCGTCAGCCCCGTGCTGATTGACAATGCCGCGCGCCAGTTGGGCTTCCCGGTGGGTCCGATCCAATTGAACGACGAGACTTCGATTGATCTGGGGGCCAAGATTGCCCGCGCCACCAAGGCTGCAATGGGCAACGCCTATCCGGAAAATCCGGGCGACGATCTGATCTTCTGGATGGAAGAACAGGGGCGTCTCGGCCGCAAAGCCAATGCCGGGTTCTTCGATTATGACGACAAAGGCAAGCGCGTCGAATATTGGAAAGGGCTGCAGGACAAATATCCGATGGCCGAAGAACAGCCCGACCTGATCGAGGTGCAGGAACGTCTGATGTTCGCACAAGTCCTGGAAGCAGTTCGTGCGTTAGAAGAAGGTGTTCTGGAAGACATCCGCGAAGGCGATGTGGGTGCAATTCTTGGTTGGGGTTTTGCCCCTTGGTCCGGTGGCCCGCTCAGCTGGCTGGATATCATTGGCACGCCCTACGCCGCCGAACGTTGCGACCAACTGGCCGAGGCCTATGGCGAGCGCTTCACCTGCCCGCCGCTGCTGCGTGAGATGGCTAAAAAGGGTCAGAGTTTCTATGGCCGCTTCAATCCCGAAGCACAGGCCGCCTGAACAAAACAAAGCAGGCGCATGAATTCATGCGCCTGCGTCTGATATTTTGATTGTTAGTGTAACTGCCATTCCGGCCGCAAAAACAACGCAGGCATGGTAGGCCGCCCCGGACGCCCCGGTCGCCGCACCCCTATCGCAGGTCGAATTGGAAAGATCGGCTCTTGCGGAATTGGCGCAGGCAAGGCGGCCAACGGATTGGCCAAAGCCGAGATATCCCCTTTGGTGGCAACAGCCTCAATCAGCAGATCGGCGTGTTCGGCATCTGCGACTTGATATAGTTCTGAATTCCGGCTGGACCCGACATTCATTCGGCCAGATGGGCAATATGCTTGAAAGCCGCCTTCGATGAAGACCAGTTCATCCTCGTCAAAGAACAAAGACGTGACATCGAATGATTGCGCGGGTGTGCTGGATTCCAGACGCCCTATCCCGCTTAGCATTCGCGCGGGGATGATAGATGTCCCCTCGATGCCAACACCCAGTTTGCCTTGGTCCAACGCCATCCCCTGTTCTGGCATAAGCCAGACAGGACGCCCGTTATATGCTGCACGAGACGGAACCAAAACCGGCAGATGCTCGGACCTGCGTTCGTCTCCCGGCACCACGATTCGGTCCACACATACGCGCCTTATTTTTTGGAACCCGTGATCCAGTGTTCGCACCAGATCACCTGCAACCAGTCTTTCGACCCGCTTCCAGCCCCCTGTTGTGGATACTTTCGTACCGTGCAGCAATCCCCCACGCCGCGCTGACGCAGTCATTCCTGCAAAGCCCTGCGGGCCTTCGACGTCACGTTTCGAATACCCCGAAACACTCACTAACTCTAACACGTGCCTTCCCCCTGTTGGCACCTTCAAACAACTCAGAAGGTCTTAATGTTGTGACTCAGGAAGACTTAGTTCTGCCACATTTAGGGCCAATTTCGCCCTATTTCGCTTCAAAACAGCGAATATCGGCAAACAAAGCTATATCTATTCAGGGCTTTTGCCACAAACCGGAAACGATAATGCACCGTATGATCGGAATAAGGATACGAATCTACGCCGAGATCATTCTGCGGTATGTGGCACCCGGCTCACTCGGCTTTCACGCCAACCCAAAAGCGCTCCGGCCGATGCGATCATGCCTATTCCGATGATCTGCATCGGCCCCAAGGTCTGCGCAAATACGATCCAAGCAAAGAGTGGCCCAAAGATCATGACCGAGTATTCGAAGACGGCGACGTAAGATGGCTCACCCAATTGATACGCCTTGATCAGCATGAATACGGCGATCGTCGAGCCCACCGCCTGTACCGCAACCCAAGGCAACGCTTCTTGCATCGGCCAGACCAAACCGCGCATTGCGAACCCATCGGGCCCGTCTGGTGCGCCAATCGGGAACAGGGCCAACCAGATCAATCCAATCGCCCCTGCAATCCCCAGCGTGACAACCATCGCCGCCAGCAGCGCAACGGTGCTTTCATTGGCGCAGTGTGTGCGGGTTACCACCGCGCTGAGCGCATAGAAGAAACCGCCAGCGACCGGCAGTAGTGTCTTGAGGTCAAACGCTGTCGGGTCTGGTTGGAGAACACAGAGAATTCCCGAAAAGCCCAGAATGACAGCAGTAATCCGCCAAGGCCCGATGCGTTGTTTCAGTAATAGGGCCGAGATCAGCAGCACAAAGATCGGCGATGTAAACAATCCTGCCAGCGCCTGCGCAATCGGCATCAATGCCAACGCACTGAAATAGAAAAGCATCGCCAGAGTGATCAGAACGCTGCGCACGGCCACGATGCCATACCGTTGCGGCCTGAGCGTCCCAAGGCCCAAAATCGAAAGTACCACGATCAGTGGCAGCATCAGCAAAGAGCGACTCAGGTGAAGCTGCCAGAGCCCGATGCTTTCTGCCACGCGGATCACAAAATTGTCGATGACCCCGATAATGGCCATCGACGCCACCATCAGCAAAGACGCCATCACCGACTGGGTTTGTGGTTGTGACTGCATTCGCGCCTCTGCCTTCGAAATACACGCGCCGAGATAATCTTGGCCCGGCCCACTCAGCACAATTCATAATCCAAGCGCAACAGGTTTGCGCCGCAGCTTTTCGCCATGCTAAGCTTGGGACAAAATAATATTCGAGCAGCATTACCCGATGACCGCACTGAAACAGTACCAGCGGATTGAGGCCACCGGTCTGTGGCGCCCTTCGCCCGATGAGCAGCGGCGCGAGGTTGTGGTTTCAATTGGTGAAGCTACGCTGACTATCTCGGATTTCAACGATAGCGCGCTTACCCACTGGTCGCTGGCGGCGTTAGAGAGGCAAAACCCCGGATCCTACCCAGCTGTGTTCAATCCGGACGGTGATCCAGGCGAAACGCTGGAGCTTGCGGAATCTGAGACCACGATGATCGAAGCGATTGACCGGCTGCAGCGCGCGATCGAACGCGCCAGACCGCATCCGGGTCGCCTGCGCTGGCTCAGCGTTGCAGGGGTCGTACTTGCGGTTTTGGCGGTTCTTTTGCTCTGGCTGCCCAGCGCATTGCAGCACCACGTTGTTTCTGTGGTGCCAGAGGTCAAGCGACAAGAGATTGGCGATGCAATACTCCAGCGGATCGAGCGCGTCTCAGGCAAGGCGTGTTCGTCACCTGACGCACAGGAATCGTTGGACCGGCTCGCGCGCCGCACAGGTGTTCGGCAAATCGTGATCCTTCCGGCCGGACTGCCAGACAGCCTGAGCCTGCCGGGCGGAACCGTCTTGCTGAATCGCGCCTTAGTCGAGGATTACGAAGATCCTGCCGTTGCAGCAGGATATGTGATCGCTGCGCGCGCACGCGCAACGCAGCAGGCACCGTTGGACGATCTGTTGGACCGGACAGGCCCAAGTGCCGCCTTTCGATTGTTGACCACCGGGGAATTGACGCCCGAGATCGTGGATACCTATACCGAACTGGTCCTGGCCACCCGACCGCCAGAACTGAGCGATGACGTGCTGTTGGCGATCTTTGCTCAGGCAGCGCTGCCCTCGACACCTTACGCTTACGCGCTTGATATCACGGGCGAGTCTGTTCTGGGATTGATCGAAGCCGACCCGATGGCAGGGCGCACGTTAGAGCAGGTATTACCGGACCGCGATTGGGTCCGGCTGCAGAATATCTGCGGACAATAGCGCCTATTTGGTGCCAAACATCCGATCCCCGGCATCACCGAGACCTGGCATGATGTAGCCCTTTGAGTTCAACTCGCGATCCAATGCCGCCGTGACTATTTTCACATCCGGATGCGCCTCTTTCATGCGCGCGACCCCTTCCGGGGCGGCCAGAAGGCAGAGAAAACGAATATCGCTCGCCCCCTGCTCTTTCAGCAGATCGATCGCTGCTGCCGAGCTGTTGCCGGTGGCCAGCATCGGATCAACAGCGATGACCAGTCGATCCTTCAGCCCTTCGGGCGCTTTGAAATAGTACTGCACTGGTTTCAGCGTCTCTTCGTCCCGGTAAAGCCCGACAAAGCCGACGCGCGCCGAAGGGATCAGTTCCAGAACCCCGTCCAGCATCCCGTTCCCGGCCCGCAGGATAGAGACCAGCGCCAGTTTCTTGCCCGCCAGAATCGGCGCGTCCATCTCTTCCATCGGGGTTTCGATGTGGCGCGTGGTCAGCGGCATCTCGCGGGTGACCTCATAGGCCAGCAGCAGCGTAATCTCGCGCAGCAGTTGCCGGAACACAGCGGTCGAGGTTCCCTTGTCTCGCATGAGCGTCAGTTTGTGCTGCACCAGCGGGTGGTCGACGACGGTCAGGTGATCGCTCATGATATCTCCAGTCTTTTCTTGACCCTTGCGCGGGTCTCTTCATCGCAAAAGGCCGCGTTCAGGGCCGTTTCATTGAGGGCTGCAAAGTCTTCAGCCTGCCAGCCAAACGCTGCGCCTAACATCTCATATTCGCGCCGCATGGTGGTATGGAAAAACGGCGGGTCGTCGGTGGATACCGTGACCTTCACCCCCGCATCGCACAGCTTCGCGATTGGATGGGCTGCGAAATCGGGAAACAGGCCCAGCACCACATTCGAGCCCGGACAGACCTCAAGTGTGATGTCCCGGTCGACAAGTTCGTGCACTAGGTCGGGGTCTTCAATGGAGCGAACGCCGTGACCGATGCGCTCAACGTCCAGATCGCGGATGGCATCGCGCACGCTTTCGGGGCCGCCAAACTCTCCCGCATGGGTCGTCAGTTTCAAACCTGCCTCACGCGCGCAATCAAAGGCCCATTTGAAATCGCCTTGCTTACCGATGGCTTCGTTACCGCCCATGCCAAAGCCAGTGATCCAGTTCCCCGCGGTTTCGGCCGCGCAATAGGCACTGCGCTTGGATTGCTCGGGCCCGAAATGGCGCACGCAGGTTACGACACCGCGAAGTGTAATCCCGAATTTACGCTCAGCCTCATCCGCGGCGTCCTGAATGGCGGTCAGATAATCCTTCCAGGCATGCAAATCGCCGCCACCGCAGAAATCCGGGCTTAGGAAGGTTTCCGAATACACCACTCCATTCGCAGCGCTTTCTTCCAGAATTGCCAACGTCAGGCGGCGAAAATCCTCGGGTGATTTCAATACCTCTGAGGCAGCCTCATACACGCTGAGGAAGTGGGCAAAGTCGCGAAAGTCATATGAGCCATCGGGCTTGAATATCCCGCTGAGGTCCACGCGCTTTTCATGGGCAAGCTGGCGAATGAAGTCGGGCGGCGCAGCCCCTTCATGGTGCAAATGCAACTCGATCTTCGGTAGGTCGGCGACGGTCATAGAAAGTTCCTTCCCGGCCCTTGCGCCGGTATATTCAGATGGTGTGCAATGCTGGCCGCAATGTCGGCAAAGTTCACCGAACCAATCTCGCCCGTTCCTTGCCCTGCGATCAGCACTGGCACTTGTTCACGTGTGTGATCAGTGCCGCTCCAGCTTGGGTCGTTGCCATGGTCTGCGGTTAGAAGCAACAAATCACCGGGGCGAAGCTCTTGCAGGATCACCCCAATCTCACGATCGAACCACTCCAGCGCGCGGGCATAGCCGCTAATGTCACGACGATGACCATATAGGCTGTCGAACTCAACAAAGTTGGCAAAGGTCAAGCTGCCCTCTTCCGCCTCATCGACGAGTTGCGACAGGTGACGCATCAACTCTGCATCCGAGCCCTTGTGCAGCGTGTCGATCCCTTGCATCGAGAAGATATCGCCAATCTTTCCCACCGCATGCACACGGCGACCGGCATCCTGCGCCCAATTCGTCAGGACGGGTGCAGGTGGTAGGATGGCAAAGTCCTTGCGGTTGGTTGTACGGGTAAAACCAGTTTCGGGCGTGCCGACAAAAGGCCGGGCGATAACCCGACCCACCTTCATCTCGTGCAGGTGGGGCGCAAGGGTGCGGCACATGTCCAGCAAGCGATCGAGCCCAAAGCTGTCTTCGTGCGCGGCAATCTGGAACACGCTGTCTGCCGAAGTGTAGCAGATCGGCCAGCCGCTCTGCATATGCTCGGCCCCAAGTTCAGCAATGATTGCCGTGCCCGAGGCGTGGCAATTGCCTAAGATGCCTTCGGTTCCCGCTGCTTCGGCAGCGGCTAGACTAAGGCTTTCGGGAAACGCTGGTTGGGAGTCCGGGAAATAATGCCAATCCCAGGGCACCGGCAAGCCTGCCAATTCCCAATGGCCCGAAGGAGTATCCTTGCCGGGTGAATGTTCACGCGCACAGCCCCAAAGACCAGTGGGCGCAGCCTCTAGCCCCGGCGTCGGCGCGCCTGCGGCCAAACGGGTCGCTGCACCCAGCCCCAAGGCATCCAGATTGGGCAGATTTAATGATCCGGTTCGCCCTTCTTCCGCGCGCCCCTCGGAACATGCCTGCGCAATATGGGCTACCGTATTCGCACCCGTATCGGGTTTTGTCCCGTTGAAGAACTGATCCGCATCCGGCGCGCCGCCGATACCGACCGAGTCCATCACCACAAGGAACGCGCGGCTCATGGGCTGATCCTTTCGTGAACCTGCGGCGGTTGGGCGACCAGCGTATCGCTTAGGGTAATTGCGCTCAAAACCGACGCCGCAGCCTGCTGAGCTGCGTCTTCGCGGCCCGCATGGACAACCGCCAGCGGGGCACCTTTGGCCACCTTGTCGCCGAGCCGCAGAATGCCCGACAAACCGACCGCCGGATCAATCTCGTCGCTTTCGACCTGACGTCCGCCACCCAGCGCCACGACCGTTAGGCCCAGCGCTTCGCCATTGATGGCAGAGACGTAACCATCTTGAGGGGCGTGCACCTCTTGAATGACATTGGCCTCGGGCAAAAAGCGCGCCCAAGTGTCAACGAAATGGACCGGGCCACCGACAGCGGCCATCATGCGACCGAACCGTTCGGCGGCGCGGCCATCGCGGATCACCTCGGCGATCTTGGCTTGCCCCTCATCTGCGGTTGCACACATTCCAGCATCCGCCATCAGAACACCACCCAACTCGGCAGAAATCTCTGCCAGCGGTGACCCCTGCCCGCTGGTCAGTGCCTTCATCACCTCGGCCACTTCCAGCGCATTGCCCAGCGCCGACGCAAGGGGCTGGCTCATATCGGTGATCACAGCGGATGTCCTGCAGCCAGCGGCATTTGCTGTCTCGGTCAAGGCTTGGGCTAACTTGCGCGCGTCCTCGAGCGTTTTCATGAACGCCCCGCTGCCCACCTTGACGTCCAGCACCAGCGCATCCGGACTGGCCGCCAGCTTCTTGGACAGGATCGATGCCGTAATCAGATCGAGGCTTTCCACCGTCGCCGTCACATCGCGCACTGCATACAGACGCTTGTCCGCTGGTGCGATCTGACCGGTTGCACCCACAATGGCCGCCCCCGTTTCTTTCAGCACTTGCGTCAGCCGCGCCTGCCCGATCTGAGTGGCAACACCCGGTATAGCCTCCAGCTTGTCCAGCGTGCCGCCGGTATGACCAAGGCCGCGCCCCGAGATCATCGGCACGTAAGCGCCGCACTCGGCCAATGCAGGTGCCAGCAACAGGCTGACGCAATCGCCCACGCCGCCGGTCGAGTGTTTGTCGACCACAGGCCCGTCCAGATCCCAAGTCAGCACCTCGCCGCTGTCGCGCATGGCAACGGTCAGATCTGCCCGCCCCTGGGCACCCAGTCCAACCATGCAGACAGCCATTGCAAAGGCACCGGCCTGTGCGTCACTAACGCCGCCGTCGGCGAGGCCCTGAGCAAACCAGTGCAGTTCGACACCAGTCGGCACCTCTTGGCGGCGAAGCTTGGCGATGATCGAGCGCGCATCCATGCGGTTAGACATCCTCCATATGCGAAGCGTCGAATGCGCCGGGCAACAGATCGGCGATTGTGGTCTTGGTTTCAACTCCATCAACCGTCGCCATGGTGACGACCACATCGCCCTTGCCGAACTCGGCCAGTTTTTGTCGGCACCCGCCACATGGCGGTACCGGTTGCGGGCTGCTGGCAACCACGTAAACCTCGGTCAGTTCCGTTTCACCGGCAGCAACCATTGCTGCAATCGCGCCAGCTTCGGCACAGGTGCCCTCGGGGTAGGCCACGTTCTCAACGTTGCAGCCGCGATAGACCACGCCCGAACCAGACTGGATCGCCGCCCCAACCTTGAAATTTGAATACGGCGCGTGGGCGTTTTCCCGAACGGCCAAAGCTGCATCTTTCAAATACATGGCGAATCCCAATTTTTGATCATCTGGTCAGAATATCATACCCTAATGGAAAGCGTCGGAGGATTTGAAGCCCCCCAGCGCCTTTATCAGCGTCTTCTTTGCCCTAACCCAGCGTTGTGTTGAAGGTCCCAGGCAAAGTCACCTCAAGCAGCTCAATGTCCGCTGAGGGATCCGACAGCCGGGTTCGCATCCCCGGCGGGATAACGAAAGCATCCCCCTGCTCCAGCCGATAGGGCTCGCGCCCTTCACCTTCAAGCGTTACCTCACCATTCATCACAAAGGTAAAGTGTATGTCAGTGTCATGGCTGGCCCATTGCGGGCTCCCCTCGCCTCGGCGCACGACCTGAACGCCCGCCACACCTTTGGTATTCTCGGCAATCGTCGTGTCGCGGCAGATGTAACCAGGCAAACGGAATGGCACCCAGTCGGCAACTTTCGCCTGGTTGTAAACGAACCGCTGCCCGTCCCATTCCCGATCCGGACGGTAATGAGGCGTTGGCAATTCCATCTCATGATCAATCTCGGTGACATGCTCGGCTGGTACGCCAATTTCGATCACCTGCACATTATCCGAGGCTTCCAGAACGCGGTGGCGTATTTCGGGTGGCTGGATAAAGCAATCGCCTGCCGTCAGGCGCATCTTGTCGCCCTGATCCTCGTAAACCACATCGACCCAGCCATGGATGCAAAAGATGAGCTGAAACCCCACTTTGTGAAAATGCACCATATCCGGTACCGGACCGCCGTCAGGGATACGGATATGGCTGGCGATGATCGACCCGCCCAACCGATCCGGCACAAGGTCTCGATAATGCATGCCCGCCCGCCCAATGATCCACGGCGCTTGATCCTTGAGCCTGCGCACCACGTAAGAATGCACCGTGTCAGGCATGACCAACGGTGGGTCCAATTCGTCAATCTCGATCCGGGTACCGTTTGGGGCTACCAGACTGCGCTGTCCATCTGCGAACTCGTCTGGGTTCGAGGTTAGAATGCACAAAGTGCCCGCTGCCTCGGGCGCGTCTTTCTCGATCCGCACTCGCAGACCATGACCTGAAAACACTGCAGTGCGGGGATCATCTGCTGGATAGATCATGTCCATCCGCATGCCCAGAACCTTGGTATAAAATGGAATATCGTTGCGCAGCTCTTGCGTCGGAAGTCGGATTTCAGCGCGCGTCTGGGTCTGGCTGGGATTGCTGTTCATTCTGTGTCTCTTCGGAACGGGGTTTTGGCCATCCGATCAGAACGGCGGCCAAAATGCCAATCGAAAAGTACATCTCGAGCGTTTCTTCCAATACAAACAACCGCGCAATCATCAGGTGTGAAAGGCTTGCCCCAAAGAACCCACTGATTTCCTCAAGCAGTTGCGCGACAACAGCGGCAAATCCAGCCATGACAAATATCAGTAGAAATGGCGCGCGGACTCTGAATGCGCGCCATGCGCTGGGAATTCCGTGCCAAATGACACCACCGGCAACAATTGCAACCAAGGCCACGCGCACCATCGTCGTATCGAGAAGCATGTCCAGCCCATTGAGGATCATATACGCAACGCTGTCTGGTGAGAACACTTCTGCCTCAAGCTCTCGCTCCGCCAGCAACAGACAGACGAGGCCTATATAAAGCCGCGTTATTCCCGGAAACCGGACCAGTGCTGTCAAACCCGCCGAGAGCAACGCCCCAGCCGAGATCGTTTCGATCAAACCACCTTCGTGGTTGAACGCAGAGAACTGGAGGGGCCAGATGGCAATTGCGCATAACAGCGAGATCATCAGAACCATAGTTGCACGAAACAAGAAGCTGTTGATGCAAAATGGCGTTGAGGAGCCTAAGCGAACCGCCCGTGTTCGGCTTTCATTTTTGTAGGCCATGGTGATGATTACCGCTTGTATGCTTTGGCTGAAAATTCGGCTTTAGCGCATGTAAAAATCTTATGACACGTTACAACCAACGATTTCGTGAGATACCGGCAAATACCCTTCTGACCTGGCGTAGCCAAGCCTTGCGAAATGGCTTAACCATTGAACAAGTTCTCGAAGGGAGTTGAATTGCCAATGTCTGACACACCGAACCTGCGACAGGCTGCACTTGATTATCACGCTCATCCAAAACCCGGAAAGCTTGAAATCAAGGCCACCAAACCGATGGCAAACGGTCGTGATCTTGCGCGGGCCTATTCCCCGGGTGTCGCCGAGGCCAGCCTTGAAATCAAATGCGATGCGGCGAATGCCGAGAAATACACTGCCCGCGGGAACCTTGTCGCTGTTGTCTCAAACGGTACAGCGGTTTTGGGGCTGGGCAATATCGGAGCTTTGGCGTCGAAACCTGTGATGGAAGGTAAGGCCGTCCTGTTCAAGAAATTCGCAGGTATCGACTGTTTCGATATCGAAGTCGACCAACCCGATCCCGAAAAGCTGGCCGATATCGTCTGCGCGCTTGAGCCGACATTTGGTGCGATCAACCTTGAAGACATTAAGGCACCGGATTGTTTTATCGTCGAAAAGCTGTGCCGGGAACGGATGAACATTCCCGTTTTTCACGATGACCAGCACGGCACCGCCATTGTCGTTGGCGCCGCAGCAAAGAATGCCCTGCATGTAGCGGGCAAGAAATTCGAGGATATCAAAGTTGTATCCACCGGCGGGGGCGCTGCCGGGATTGCCTGCCTCAGCATGCTGGTGAAGCTTGGCGTCAAACGTGAAAACATCTGGCTGTGTGACATACACGGGCTGGTCTATGAAGGTCGCGCCGAAGACATGAATCCGCACAAGGACCAGTTTGCGCAGAAAACGGATCTGCGCACGTTGGATGATGTGATCGGAGATGCCGACCTGTTTCTAGGTCTCAGCGGGCCGAACGTTCTGAAACCCGAGATGGTCGAGAAGATGGCCAAGGCCCCGATCATATTTGCTTTGGCCAACCCTACCCCGGAAATCCTGCCTCAAGCCGCGCGCGAGGTTGCCCCTGATGCGATCATCGCAACAGGCCGCAGCGATTTTCCGAACCAGGTGAACAACGTTCTGTGCTTTCCGTTTATCTTCCGGGGGGCGTTGGATGTTGGCGCGACCGAGATCAATGATGAGATGCAGATTGCCTGCGTCGACGGTATCGCAGACATGGCGCGTGCGACGACCAGCGCCGAGGCTGCTGCCGCCTATAAAGGCGAGCAGCTGACGTTTGGTCCTGATTATCTAATCCCCAAGCCCTTTGACCCGCGCCTTGTAGGGGTGGTTTCTTCATCGGTTGCGCAGGCCGCTATGAAAAGCGGTGTTGCGAAACGGCCGATAGACGATTTGGAAGCCTATAAAGAGCGGCTGAACCAGACCGTGTTCAAATCCGCTCTTCTGATGCGGCCCGTGTTTGAAGCTGCCGCCGCGGCCTCGCGAAGGATCGTTTATGCCGAAGGCGAGGATGAGCGTGTGTTGCGCGCAGCACAGGCAATCCTTGAAGAAACGACTGAAACACCGATCCTGATTGGGCGACCCGATGTTATCGACGCACGCTGTGAACGACTGGGGCTGACGGTTCGGCCGGGACAAGATTTTCAGATCGTAAACCCCGAGAACGATCCGCGTTACTACGATTATTGGAACTCGTACCACCAGATCATGCAACGCAGGGGCGTCACCCCCGATCTGGCCAAGGCCATCATGCGCACCAACAACACCGCCATTGCTGCGATCATGGTACATCGCGGAGAAGCCGATAGTATGATCTGCGGGACGTTCGGTGAATATCGCTGGCATCTCAACTATGTCGAACAGGTGCTGGACGATGGCGATCTGCGCCCGCATGGCGCGCTGTCGTTGATGATTTTGGAAGATGGCCCCCTGTTCATTGCGGATACGCATGTCAGACAGTTGCCATCGCCGGAAGAATTGGCCGAAACAACCATCGGCGCGGCCCGTCACGTGCGCAGGTTTGGTCTGGAACCCAAAATCGCATTCTGTTCGCAATCTCAGTTTGGCAACCAGGCCGAAGGATCGGGCAAACGTCTGAGGGCAGCGCTTGAAATTCTCGATTCTGAACCGCGTGATTTCACGTATGAAGGTGAGATGAATCTGGACTTGGCTCTGGATCCAGATTTGCGCGAACGCATCTTTCCAAACTCTCGGATGAAGGGCGCTGCGAATGTCCTGATTTTTGCCCATGCCGATGCCGCAAGCGGGGTGCGCAATATTCTGAAGATGAAGGCCGATGGGCTCGAAGTTGGTCCAATCCTGATGGGGATGGGAAATAAGGCCCATATTGTGACGCCGTCGATTACCGCCAGAGGTCTCTTGAACATGGCAGCAATCGCTGGGACGCCGGTTGCTCACTATGGATAGTTGCGGGTGAAGCAGATCGATATCGAAAAGCGGGTGCCGGATCAGGTGCCCGTTTTGATTCTGTTAGCGTTGCCACTTTTGCACCATCAGGTTTGCAGATTTGCAAATTCTCACTTTCGCTGCTTAAACTAACCACAGCGCCATAGGGTTTGCAAAAATTTGCAGGCAATTCTGAAAGGTTCTGCAAAGATTTTGCGATAAACTGACGCGCTGCAATCCGCATTGCTTGCCCGACGCAACCACGATGCATAACACGATGCTGAGGGATTTTGGGAGGAGGCCATAATGGCATATCAAGACGTCTACGCGAGCTGGAAGAACGACCCCGAAGCGTTTTGGATGGAGGCCGCGAAAGGGATCGATTGGGTTCAGGCCCCCAGCAAGGCTCTGTTTGACGATAATGCCCCTCTTTACGAATGGTTCAGCGATGCCAAGGTGAATACCTGCTGGAACGCGTTAGATCGCCATGTTGAAAACGGTCGAGGTGAGCAGACCGCAATCATCTATGACAGCCCAATCGCCCACACCAAACGCGAAATATCATATGTTGAGCTGCGCAACCGCGTCGCCAATCTGGCAGGCGCGTTGCGTGCAAAAGGCGTCGAGAAAGGGGATCGTGTCATCATCTACATGCCGATGATTCCCGAAGCGCTTGAGGCGATGCTGGCCTGCGCCCGCCTTGGCGCCGTGCATTCGGTCGTGTTTGGAGGTTTTGCCAGCAATGAATTGGCAGTTCGGATCGACGACGCGAAACCCAAGGCGATCATCGCCGCCTCATGCGGGATCGAGCCGGGGCGTGTTGTTCACTATAAACCCTTGCTTGACGGCGCCATCGACCTGGCCAGTCACAAACCCGAATTTTGCGTGATTTTTCAGCGCGAACAAGAAGTTGCACAGTTGATCGAGGGTCGCGATGTCAACTGGCATGGTTTTCAGTACGGAACCGAGCCCGCAGAATGTGTACCGGTCAGCGGCGACGATCCGGCCTATATCCTCTATACCTCTGGCACCACCGGTGCACCCAAAGGTGTTGTGCGCCCGACAGCGGGCCATCTGGTCGCGCTGAACTGGACGATGAAGAACATCTACAATGTTGATCCGGGCGACGTGTTTTGGGCGGCCTCGGATGTAGGTTGGGTCGTGGGCCACTCTTATATCTGCTACGCTCCGCTGATCCACGGAAACACGACGATCGTGTTCGAAGGCAAGCCCGTTGGAACGCCTGACGCGGGAACCTTCTGGCGCGTGATCTCTGAGCATAAGGTGAAAAGCTTCTTTACCGCTCCGACCGCCATTCGCGCCGTCAAACGCGAAGACCCGGGGGCGGAATTGATGTCGAAATATGATCTGTCCTGCCTGAAGGCTTTGTATCTTGCCGGCGAGCGGGCTGATCCCGACACAATCATCTGGGCGCAGGATGCATTGAACGTTCCTGTCATTGACCACTGGTGGCAAACCGAAACCGGCTGGACCATCGCAGGGAATCCACTTGGGATCGAGGAACTGCCGATCAAGCTGGGTTCACCTGCCAAACCCATGCCGGGCTATGACGTTCAGATATTGGATGAAGGTGGCCATCCAATGAAACCCGGTGAGCTAGGGGCCATCGCCGTTAAGCTCCCATTGCCACCGGGCACATTACCGACACTCTGGAACGCGGAAGAGCGGTTCAAGAAGTCTTATCTCGAGCATTTTCCGGGATACTACGAAACCGGCGATGCAGGCATGATCGACGACGATGGGTATCTTTACATCATGGCCCGCACAGATGACGTGATCAACGTTGCAGGCCACCGCCTGTCGACCGGTGGAATGGAAGAGGTTTTAGCCGCACACCCTGATGTCGCAGAATGCGCTGTGATCGGGGTATCAGACCAACTCAAGGGGCAAATGCCCGTTGGTTTCCTGTGCCTCAATGCAGGTTCGGATCGCAGTCACGATGACGTCGTGACGGATGTCGTCAAAATGGTGCGTGACAAAATCGGGCCGGTTGCCGCGTTCAAGACGGCGGTTGTCGTAGATCGTCTGCCAAAGACGCGGTCCGGCAAAATCTTGCGCGGGACGATGGTGTCGATCGCTGACGGCAAGGAATATAAGATGCCAGCGACGATTGATGACCCGGCCATTCTGGATGAAATAACAACAGCTCTGCGCAGCATTGGTTATGCGCAATAGCGCTTGAAGGGCGGAGTCCATCCATCCAACTCTGCTGTTCCCCTTGCAACCCGTCTCAAGCCGCCTAATGTCGGCCTGAGACTGCGAGGGCCCATGACACAAAGCGACATCTGGCGGCTGAGCGCCACTGAACTGACCGAACTGACCCGCTCGGGTGAGATCAGCGCTGAAGAAGCGGTGAAAAGCGCGCTGGATCGTATGCACAACACCAACCCTGCTCTGAACGCGGTGGTCGAGGATCTGAGCTCGGAGGCGCTAGTACGCGCAAAGTCACTGGACACCGCTCGAGCAAAGGGCACACCAGCGGGGCCATTGCACGGTGTTCCCGTCACGATCAAAATCAATGTCGATCAAAAGGGCCACGCCACGACAAACGGCGTGGTCGCCCTGAAGGATACAATTGCGCCGGACGACGCTCCGGTTGTGTCCAATCTGCAGGAGGCGGGAGCCATCGTCATCGGGCGCACGAATACGCCAGAATTCTCATTCCGCGCGGATACTGACAATCCGCTCTATGGGCGTACGCATAATCCCTGGGGTCGTCATATCTCACCCGGCGGGTCGTCGGGTGGCGCGGGGGCTGCTGTGATGGCTGGAATCGGCGCGCTGAGTCATGGCAACGATATCGGCGGCAGCCTGCGTTTTCCGGCAGCAGCCAACGGCGCGACTACCGTGAAACCGGGGCTCGGTCGTGTTCCTGCATGGAACCCCAGCCAAAAGGTCGAGCGTGGGATGCTCGCACAATCGATGTCGGTGCAGGGCCTGATTACGCGCACCGCCAAGGATTTGCATCTGTCGATGCCGAGCCTGATCGCCGCAGACGCGCGCGACCCTTTCCATGTTCCAATGCCTTGGCGCGGTGAGGAATTGGATCGGCCAATCAAAGTCGCCTTTACGAAAAACACCTTTGGTTATGCTTTGCATCCAGACGTAGACAAAGCGCTCGATACCGCGCGGGACGCATTGGTCGATGCCGGGTACTTGGTTGAGGAAATCGATCCGCCGGATGTCTTCGAATGCGGCCGCGTCGGGTACCGCGCGCTGATGGGTGAAGTGCTGACCTTAATGAAAACTGATATCGAGGCGGCCGGTTCGCAAACCATTCGTGATATCTTCGACGTCTATTTTCAGGAATTCCCACCAATCATTGGCGAAGACTTGATACAAGCGCTGGCCAAGCGCAGCCACTATGCTCGCGAATGGTCTCTGTTCATGCAGGATTATCCTTTGGTTCTGTCCCCCTTCCTGCCGCAACCCTTCTTCAAGCCTGATCGTGATACCGAAGGTGCCGATGGTGTGCATGAGGTTCTGGGCTGCGCCGTGTATTCTTATGCCATGAATTTTCTCGGGCTACCCGCTGCAAGCGTTCCTGCGCGACTCGCCGAATTGTCGAGTGGGCCACAACCTATCAATGTCCAGATCGCCGCCAGGCGTTGGCGCGAAGACATGGCCGTCGATGCCGCAGCGGCAATTGAAGAACGCATAGGTTCGTTGGCTTCGATTCTATGGGAACGAATGGACATCTGAATTGGCGCCCGCCAGGCCATTAGCGCCTAAAAAGAAATCGACCCCGGGATTTTGTACCCGGGGTCCGCATAATAAAATAAGCCCGGATTAAGATGACGAGCGTAGCACCACCCACCCTCGCCAGCGCGTAAACTGCGCAATTATTAGAAAACACCGTCTGATGGCCACTCACTTCCACCTTGGCGTGTTCTCCGGGTAGGTCGAAGTTAACAAACACTTATCGAACTGCATGTGAACTGGTTCACACAAGAGACAGAAAAATCATCAACGTGCTGATATTTATGTAAATTGTTCTGAGATCAAGCGCTCTTCCAACCCATGCCCGGGGTCAAACAAGATGCGATGTTGGATTGAAGCTTCTGATCTGATCTCAACCCAGTCGATATCCGGGAACGATATCGAATCGGCAGCAACGATAACTGGACGCTTGTCGGCCTCGATCACATCGAACCTGACCTTCGCCACCTTCGGCAACAACGCCCCGCGCCAGCGTCGTGGACGAAATGCTGCGATCGGGGTCAAGGCCAAAACGTCTGCGCCAATAGGAACGATGGGACCGTGTGCCGAGTAATTGTAGGCGGTTGAGCCCGCTGGCGTGGCCAGAAGCGCGCCATCGCACACCAGCTCGGCCATCCGAACGCGCCCATCCACACTGATCCGTAGCCGCGCGGCCTGAGGCCCCGCGCGGAGCAGGGAGACCTCATTGATCGCCAGTGCTTCCTGCGTTTGGCCAGATTGATCCATCGCAGTCATCGCTAGTGGGTTGATCACCTCTTCCTCGGCTTCCGCAAGCCGGGCCATCAGATCGGTTTCGGCATATTCGTTCATCAAAAAGCCGATGGTGCCGCGATTCATTCCATAAACCGGCGTGTCCAGATGTTGGATGCCCTGCAGAGTATGCAGCATGAAGCCATCCCCGCCCAGCGCCACCACCACATCCGCATCTCGCGGTGCCACATTGCCGTAGCGCTCAGTAAGCGTATCGCGGGCAGTTTGCGCCACTTTGGCATCGCTAGCCAGAAAGGCGATTCTCTTGGTCATGTTTTGTGGTTTCCAGTGCTGCACATTTGGTTCCGAAACAAACATACCTTTCCACATTAGGCCAGAGTTGACGCCATAGCAGGCCATTTCGTCGCTTTACAGCCTTTCTGACATTCATCGTTTCCGATAGGAAATCCGCCAGATAAACCCCAGCCCTGTGGAGCCACTATGAACGCCAACCTTCGTGATACCGGTTTCTTCACCCAATCGCTTGCTGATCGTGACCCTGAGCTGTTCGGCTCGATCACGTCCGAATTGGGTCGTCAACGCGATGAGATCGAGT